>JAKEET010000130.1 GCA_022616435.1 Gemmataceae bacterium | reverse complement strand
TCGCGGCGGTTCCGGATGCCGTTGTTGTTCCGGTCGAGGTAGACCGAGCCGCCGATGCTGCCGTTGCTGGCCAGCTCGCCGAAGTTGAACGGGCCGCGGACGTGGAACGGAAACAGCTCGAGGTTGGCGAAGAACTCATTGCCGATGACGGCCGTCCGCCCTACTGCCCGAACAAGATTGCGGCAAGGATCTCGTCCGTCTTGTCGAGCAGGCTGTCGGCTTGGTCCGTCGTGAGGATATGGCCGCGAATTGCCTCAACCTCGTGCTTGAAGGAGTTCATGTGGTTGACCGCGGTGTTGCGGTCGCCCCGGTCCAGGCTCTTCTGAGCGCCGTTCAGCTTGACGATCAGCGAATTGGCCTGGCCGTTGTTGAGCGTGCCCTGCTGCCGCAGCTCGACGATGCACGCGATCAGCCGATCGAGCAACGTGTTCGCCGAGAGCACTCGCACCGTGAAGCTCGCGGTGGACGCGCCGCCGGCGCCGTCGCTGGCCTGAACGACGATCGTGTAGACGGCGTTGCTCACGAGCAGGCCCGCGTCAGCCACCGTGACCACTCCGGTGCTCGCGTCGATGGCGAAGCGGCCGCCGGCGCTGTCGGTCAGGCTGAAAATCACCGCCGGGCCGTTCGGATCGGCCGCCGCCGCCGTGATGCCGGCCGGCGTGCCGTTGGGTGAGCCGACCGGCAGCTCATTCTCGGCAGCATCCACGTCCACGGGCGCCGTCGGATCAACATTGCCGACCGCGATGGTGAACGTCGACGTTGCTTCGCCGCCGTCTTCGTCGACGGCCAGCACCGTGACGTCGTGCGCCGTTGCCGATTCGTAGTCGAGGAGCGCGGCCATGGCCACGCGGATGACGCCGGTGCCGGCGTCGATGGCAAAGCGGCCGCCCGCGTCGTCGAGGAGGATGTAACCAATCGAATCGTCGCCCGGGTCGGCGCTACGGGCCGTGATGCCGACAAGCGTTCCCTGGTCGGCGCCCTCGGCAACGCCATTGGGCGCTTCATCGATATCGGCCGGAGCGCTCGGGTTGGCATTCGTGACGAATGCTTCGACATCGGTGGTTGCCGCAAACGTTCCGTCTTCGTCGGTCGCGGTCGCGCTGATCGTGTAGACGTTGTCGCCATCGGCATAGGTGTGCGACACCGCGGCCGGATTGCCCGGCGCCATGTCGACCGTGCCGTCGCCCCAGGCGATCATCCAGTGGTCGATGGCGTCCGCGCCCGGATCGAAGGACGACAGGCTGAGCGTGTAAGCCGAGCCCTCATCGACCGAAGCAGCGCCGCTGATGACAAGCGTCGGGGCGACGTTCAGCACCAGGACGCTCAGGCTGCCGGCGAGGAAAGTCCCGTCGTCGTCGGTGAGGGTCACGTCGTAGGTCCGGGCGGCCGGGCCGTCGGCGTAAACATGTGTTCGCGTGGTGTTGGCGGGGTCGCCGCTGAAGCTGTCGATCGTGCCGTCGCCCCAGTCGATCGTGTACGAGGAGATCATCTCCGGGCCGGGGTCCGTAACCACGCCAAGGCCGAGCGTGTAGAGCGACCCTTCTGCGACGCTGACGGCGCCGCTCAGGGAGATCGTGGGCGCCACGTTGTCGATGCTGTAGGTGAACGTGGCTTGATGGGCAGCGCCCTGCGTGTCGGTCGCGGTGATCGTGACGGTGACGGGGCCCTCCGGGCCGTCGACGGCGGGGAGCGACCAGCTCCAGTTGCCGGCGGTATTATCCTGAGTGACCGAGCCGATGTCGGCAGTGATGGTCACGGTGCTGTTGCCCTGGGGATCGGAGAACAAGCCCGTGTTCATCGCCACGCCGCCCTCGTCGGATGTGACGGAAGCCAGGTCGGCGGTCAGCGTCGGAGGCTGGTTGCCGTCGATGACCGTGAGCACGACGTCGTTGCCCGAGCCGCCGGCGTACGTGATCGAGAAGCTGACGCCGCCGGCGGTGAACGAGCTTCCCTCCGCGAGGGAATTGCCGGCGAGGGTGAACGTCCCGTTGACCGGGTCGGCGCCGTTGTTGTTGACGATCGTGAACGACGCGCCGACGGGCGGCGTGAAGCCGAGCGTCAGGTCGAGTCGTGCCCCGCCCAGATTGACGATGCCGAGCGCCGTGAGCTGATCGTATTGAGTTCCGGGGGTCGTGCCGTTCAGGTCGAAGGCAAGCGCCGCGCTGCTGGTGAGAATGACGGCGCCGCTGCCGAGTCCGGCGTAGCGGGCCAGAGAGAAGTTCCGGTTGCTGCTTCCCGCAAGTACGATCTTGCCGTCGGGCTGCAGGACTGCTGCATTCGCCACTTCCACGTCCGCCAGGATCGGGGAGACATCGGTGATGACGATGCCGTCGCCGCCGCCGAAGGACGTGTCGAGCGTGCCGTCGCTGTGGTAACGGACCAGCGCAAAATCGCTGATGCCCAATCCGTTGATCACCGTGCCGACGGCGACGATCCGGCCGTCCGATTGCACCAGGACGGAGTTAATCTGCTCCCTGAAGTAGCCAATGTTGGTCGTGACCTTGCCGTCGCCGCCGCCGAACGACGGGTCGAGCGAGCCGTCGCTCAGGAAGCGCGCCAGGGCGAACGCGCCGCCATTGCTGCTGCCGCCCGCGAGGATCTTGCCGTCAGCTTGCAAGACGCCGCTAAAGGCCATGCTGGTGCCGCCCATGCTGGCGTTGACGATGCCGTCGCCGCCGAAAGATGTGTCGAGCGAGCCGTCGCTGTGGTAGCGGACCAGAGCGAATTGTCCACTGCTGCCAACGGCGACAATCTTGTTGTCGGGCTGCAGGATGAGGCTCTGCGCCTGGTCGAATGTGCCGACATTGGTGCTGGTCGTGACGATGCCGTCGCCGCCGCCGAACGTGGGATCGAGCGTACCGTCGATCAGGTAGCGGACCACGGCGAAATTGGGACTGGACCCACCGGCGTTGGCCACGCCGGCCGCCACGATCTTTTGGTCCTGTTGAACCACAACGCTCATGGCCCGGTTGCCCCCCGCCGCGATGAGAGTTCGCGTGATGCCGTCGCCGCTGAACGACGTATCGCGCGCGCCGCTGGGAAGAAATCGCCAGACCGCAAACGAGCTCTGATCCTGACCCACGACCACGATCTTCCGGTCCGACATCTCTGGCCCGGGCTCCAAGGCAACGGCGCGCATGACCGTCCCGGGCGCCAGCCCCCCGTGATGCTCGAAGACGATGCCGTCGCCGCCGCCAAAGGTCAAATCGAGCGTGCCGTTGGGAAGGTAGCGCAACACGGCCACATCGCTCGGCGCGGTGGCTTGACCGACGACCACGATCTTGCCATTGGGCTGGATGGCCATGCCGGTCCCCAGGTCGCTCAGGCCGACGTTCGTCGTTGCCAGCCCGTCGCCGTGGAAGGTCGGATCGAGCGTCCCGTCGCTGCTGCCGCCGACGTCCGTGTTGACCTGGAGCGACCCCTGCCAGTGGACCGCGCCCGCCAGGTTTATCGCCGCGGCCGTGATGTTCTCGCTCAGGTTGATCGTTTCGGCGATGACCGAAAGCGCGCCGGCGCCCAGGGCAGGGTCGCCGAGGAACGTGGCAACGTCGGTTCCCGTGCCGCCGTCGTAGCTGATCGACGTCGCGAAACCGCCCAGCGCGGCGTCGATCGTCAACGAATCGCCGCCGTCGAAGGTGTTGACCACAATCTGGCTGCCTGTCACGGCCGAGAACGGAACGGTCACGCTGTTGGTGCCGCCGCCGCCGGCGCCGGGGATGCTCGTGTCGAGCACGTTGTTCGGATCGCTGACGACGAACCGGGCATTCGCGACATCCGCCTGGATCGTCAGCGCGTCGTCGGTGTCGCCGCCCAGCGTATCCTCGATGAGCAGGTTGCCGTTGTCGAGGCTGATGCTCGTGGTCAGGAGCGTGCGGTCCTCGAGCACTTCCGCGCGGGGACGGCATGACGCGCACCTGGTCTTCCGATGCGACGTTCGAGAAGCCAGGCTGCGGACGCGACGGCGAGAGTGAAACATCGAATCCATCTCCGTGGTGGGCGGCGCAGGCATCGACCGCGGGGATCGCCCCTTGCGACGCCCGATTGCGGCCGTCCGGTTCGCCTACCAGGTACATCGTCGGCGCGCGCCGCAGGTGTGACACGTGCGCGAAAAATCCTTGCGAGCCATGGGGCGGCGGTTACAATCAACGGGCCTCAACCCACGCAACCACCGAACTCCGCCATGCCGCCGCCCGGCTCGGTCAGCCACTGGATCGTCGCCCTCAAGGAGGGCGATCAGCTCGCCGCCCA
This sequence comes from Gemmataceae bacterium, assembly GCA_022616435.1. Classification (GTDB taxonomy): domain Bacteria; phylum Planctomycetota; class Planctomycetia; order Gemmatales; family Gemmataceae; genus JAKEET01. The sequence continues at coordinate 6,118 of JAKEET010000130.1, read as the reverse complement.
GCGGCTGTGGGAGCGCTATCACCTCCGCCTGCTGGGCCTGGCCCGGCAGCTCCTCCAGGGGGCTCGCCGCCGCGCCGCCGACGAGGAAGACGTGGTGCAGAACGCCTTCCACAGCTTCTTCGAGGGCGTGAGCCAGGGCCGGTTTCCTCAGCTGCAAGACCGTGACAACCTGTGGCGGCTGCTGGTCGTCATCACCGCGCGCAAGGCGATCAATCAGGTCCGCAACGATCGCCGGCATGGCGGCGGCGGTGTCACACTTCCTGCCCAGGCGACGATTTCACCTGTAGAGACCGACGACGACGCTCTTGCCGACATGGTCGGCAGCGAGCCGTCGCCGGAGCTCGCGGCCCAGGTTGTCGAGCAGTACGAGCGCCTGCTCAAGCAGCTCGACGACGACAAGCTGCGGCAGATCGCCGTCTGGAAGCTCGAGGGCTGCACCAACGGCGAGATCGCCCGCAAGCTCGGTTGCACCCGGCGGACGGTGATCCGCAAGCTCGAGACCATTCGCCTGATCTGGACCAAGGCGTCGCCATGACGAGCACCGTTCAATCTCCCGACCTGGCCTCATGTTCCGTTGCGGCCATCCGGCGCATCGACGAGGTGTGTGACAGCTTCGAAGAAGCGCTCCGGGGTGAACGACCACCGCGCCTGGAGGACTACCTTGGCTCGGTCGAGGCGCCCTTGCTGCCGGCCCTGCTGCGCCAACTTCTGTTGTTGGAGTGGGAGTTTCGCCAGGTCCGGGACGGCGCGTTCGATCTGGACGACTACCTCGCGCGCTTTTCGGGTCATGCCGCGCTCGTGCGCGAAGCCTGCGAGCAGCATGCGGCGGAGACGGCGACGGAATCGAAACTCTTCGCGCCGCCCACCGAGCCGCTGGCCGAAGCCGGCGCGGCCCGTGACCTCGTCGCCTCCGGCGCGCCGTCGGCAAGCGATTGGCACGAGCGCGGCTACACGATCGTGAGTGAGCTCGGCCAGGGCGGCATGGGCGCCGTCTACCTGGCCTGCCAGACGGCCGCGGACCGCCTGGTCGCGCTGAAGGTGTTGCAGGAGAATCTGCACGCCGACCCGGCGGCCCTCGAGCGCTTTCGCCAGGAGGCCATGACCCTGGCGCGCCTGCAGCACCCGAACATCGTGCCGGTCTTTGAGGTGGACACATGCCGCGGCCGCTCGTTCTACACCATGGAGTACTGCGCCGGCGGCAGCCTCGCCGAGCATCTCCGCGGTACGCCGTTGTCCCCGGCCGAGGCGGCAACCATGCTGGCAACGGTGGCCGGCGCCGTCCACGCCGCTCACCAGGCCGGGATCATTCACCGCGACCTGAAGCCAGGCAACATCTTGTTGAGCGGCAGAGTGAGCCGTGGGATGGGTGATTGTGAGGCTGCGGATGCCGCGGACACCGCTGCCGACTCACCGCTCACCACCCACTCCTTCAAGCTCGCCGACTTCGGCCTCGCCAAGAAGCTGGACGCGGCGCCGCACACGCAGACCGGCGTCATCCTCGGGACGCCGCAGTACATGGCTCCCGAACAGGCCCGGGGCGAGAGCAAGGCCGTCGGCGCCGCTGCCGATGTCTACGCCCTGGGCGCCATCCTGTACCAGTGCCTGACGGGCCGGCCTCCGTTCCTGGCGGCAACGCAGGTCGAAACGCTGCGGCAGGTGATCGACGACGAACCGGTGCCGCCGCGGCGCTTGCAGCCGAAGCTGGCGCGCGACCTGGAAACGATCTGTCTGAAATGCCTGCGCAAGGATCCGCAGTCTCGTTACGCAAGCGCCCTGGCTCTGGCGGATGACCTGCGCCGGCACCTCGAGGGCCGGCCCATCCAGGCGCGGCCGCTTGGACCGGCGCTCCGGACCTGGCGCTGGTGCCGGCGCAATCGGGCGGTCGCCGGTCTCCTGGCCCTGCTCTCGGTCGTGCTGCTCGGCGGCCTCGCCAGCACCACGTTCATGTGGCTGCGTGCGGAGGACAACTACGTACGGGCGGAGAATCTGCATGTCGAGGCCGAAAAGAACTTCGACGACACCGTGGCCGCCATCGAAACGTACTACCGCAAGGTGTCCGAGAACCGGCTGCTGCTTCTCCCCGGCATGGCGGGGCTGCGCCGGGAGCTCATGACCGCGGCCCGACCATACTTCGAGCAATTCGTCGAGCACCGTCGGCACGACCCGCGGCTGCGTCACCAGCTGGCGATGGCTCACCTTGCCCTGGCCGACATCGACAAGACCCTCGGCGCTGCGCAGCGATCCCTGCCTCACTTTGAGGAGGCACGGGCGCGTTTGCGGGAATTGCACGATCAGGATCCGGACACGTGACGTATCGCGCTAACCTCGCCGACTGCCTGAAAAAACAGGGCGAGGCTCTGGCCCGGAGCGGCCAACTCAAGGCAGCGCAGGCGGCCACGACCGAAGCCATCAGCCACTTCCACGCGCTATCGTCCAGGTTTCCCAAGCAATATCATTTCATCGTGAAGGAATGTGAATGTTGTCAGGACCTGGCCGAGTTCCTGGAGAGCGAGCGGAACCTGCCCAAGGCGCTCGAGTGGATGCGCCGCGGTTTGAAGCAGTTCCAGGACAGCGCCGCCCGCGACCCCACCGATCCCACGCACCAAACGCACCTGGCCCACTCCCACTCCCGCCTGGGGCAACTGCTGGACGACGCCGTCCAACCTGCCGCCGCACGGGTCGAGCTGGAGCAAGCCCGGGACATCCTCACGCCCCTCGCCGACAGGCCGTTCCCGGGCCAACCTGTGGCACGCTACAATCTGGCCCGCACCCTCGGCGTCCTGGGATTGACGTACGCCAAGCTCAACCGCCCTGCCGACGGCGAGAAGACGATGCTCGTGGCCCAGGAGCTGTTCGAGCAGTTCACGCGCGAAGCGCCCGCCGTGCGGGACTACCGCCTTAATCGTTCCGCCAACGAGCACAATCTCGCCGTCTTCTACCTGGGCCTGTCCCGCCTCGACGATGCCGAACACTGGGGCCTCGCGGCCATCCGGACCCGCAAGGCGCTTCACGCCGACTTTCGAAAGGACAGCGTTGTTGCCGTCGAGCTTGCCAAGAGTTACCTTCACCAGGTAAAGCTGGCCTCGAAGCAAAAGAACCCGGAAGGACGGCTGCGCTGGTATGGCGAAACCGTCAAGTTTCTCCGCCGCTTCGTCGAGGCGAGCCCGTCGGCCGCAGCCAAGGATCGGTTGGCCAGGGCCGCCGGCGCCCGCGGGCAATTGCTCGTCGAACTGGGGAAGCTCAGCGAAGCGCTGCCGGATTTCGACCTGGCCGTCGCCCATGCCGTCGGCGACGTGCTGGAGATTGTCCGCGCCGATCGGGCGTTGTGCCGCGTTCGGCTGGGAGACTGGCAAGGCGCCGCCGCCGACTGCGCGGCGGCCCCCGCCGCCAAGGACCCGCTGCAGGAATTCCGCTACGCGCGGGCCTGCGCCCTGTGCCACGACCTCGCCGCCCGGGACCCGTCGCTGACCGAATCCGAGCGGCAGACCCAGGCCGAGCGGCTCGCCGCTCAGGCGCTCACGCGGCTGGCGCGGCTGCGCGCCCCAGACGCCAAGAAGAACGCCGCGCTACGGCAGCAACTGCAAACCGACGCCGACTTCAGCCACCTGCGCGAACGGAAAGACTTTCAGTCCTTCATCAATTCGCTATGATCGCCGGTGATCCGCCAACGGAGTGATCCGTCAACATCGTCGGGGAAGGCCTCGAGCTCCAAGATTTGCTCGACGCAATGAATCTCCGGCAAGTTGCGATCCATCCTACCCACTGGACATCCCGCCCCGCATCGCCGATAATCCCGGCCATGACGCCCCCCATGACGCCACAGGTCTTCATCCACAAGTGGAAGCGCGCCAACCTGTCCGAACGCAGCGCCTACCAGCAGCACTTCCTCGACCTCTGCGACCTGCTCGGCCAGCCCAAACCCGCCGAAGTCGATTCGGAGGGCACCTGGTATACTTTTGAACGCGGCGTTCATAAAACCGACGGCTCGCACGGCTGGGCCGATGTCTGGCTGAAGGGCAAGTTCGGCTGGGAGTACAAGAAGAAGCACAAGGACCTCGACGCCGCCTACAACCAGCTCCAGCTTTACCGCGAAGACCTGGAGAACCCGCCGCTGCTCATCGTCTGCGATCTCGACCGCTTCGAAATCCACACCAAATTCACGATCTGGATCCATTCGCGGGATCCGGGGTAACTTTGTTTGCCTGCCAAGAGCATGGTCAAGCATCGCGCGGCTTCGAAGTTCTGCCAGTGGGCGTATTCGCCATGCAAGCAAGATTGGCGGCAAAGCGAACCTCATGGTCGGCGTTTCAAAAACAGGTGAGCAGATTTCAAGCGGAGTTTCCGAGTTTTTCGCGACGAAGAATGCCGACCATTTTCAACACTTGACGATAACTCACGGCGCGTTTCCAGAGAAAACTCAACGAGCGATCAATCGTTTTCGCGCGTATGTGATGCGCCGAATCAATCGTACTGACATGCGAATGCTTTTCGATTTTGCATGCCTGAGCGTACTCGAAGCAGTCAGTTACACGCGTAAGGACGGACAGTACCTGCGCTGGGATGAACGTGCAAACAGAAAAAACGGCGGCAAGATTTTCGAGTTTCGATTGCCTCCGACCCTTCGCCCTCGGGGCCAGCCGCGCCCCTTGGCGACGCGCAACAAGCCGCGCAGCATCTTGCGAACGCTGGCATCGCTCGACAACTGAACGGTGCCGTCGAGGAACGCGATCCACTTCGATTGACTGGTTACTTGGATGATGCCGAGTGCCCTTCCCGTCCATCGGCGTGCAACCCGTCTGCGCCCCATCTGCAGTTCGCCCAGTTCACCTTCGTTCAGTTGGAGGAGCGCATGCCATGTCGGCATTCTGCTTTGTGACCCTTGAGTTGCCCCATTGGCTAACCTGGGTTGCCTGGGCATCCGGAGTGGTCGTCTCCGGCCTGGTCATAACAGCCGGCAGCTCCGTGCTGCGCCGGCGTCGCGCCACGGACGACGACGACGACATTCCCTGGGAGGCGCTCTTGGACCTGCTCAAAGAGCGCTATCAAGGTGAGAATGGCGCCGCATACGTTGACAGCATGAGCTCCGAGGAATTGTTTCAGGCGCTCCTGTCCGAGATCCCGCGCATGAAGCGCCAGGGCCCACCAGGCCACGGCGCCGACGAGGTAGACTGTTTGCCCGCCGGAGCCGAACGGCGTAAGAGCCGACGGCGCTGGCTCAATCCGGTGTCGGTCAGTTTCTACCTGGGGCTGGAGAGTAAACCGCGCCACGGCATCGTCATCAATCGCTCGAGCGGTGGCGTGGCGATCCTCGTGGATCGCGATATTCCTCCAGACGAGACCCTGTTTGTCCGCGCCCTGGAAGCGCCCGAAAACGTGCCGGTCATCCAGGTCAAGGTTCGCCATTCGCGTCGCGCCGGCCGCATGCACCTGCTCGGCTGCCAGTATTGCCAAGACCTGCCATGGAACGTGAAGGTTTGGTTTGGGTAAGACGGCGCATCAACCTTCCAAACTCCGCCGCGCCACCGCCCGCATCTTTTCCAGCCCGGTGCGGGCGCTCGGGTTAACGTTCATGACGAGAACTTGAACGTCGTCGCTCGCCGCCAACGTTCCGTCTTCGTCGGTCGCGGTCGCGCTGATCGTGTAGACATTGTCGCCATCGGCATAGCTGGCGACACCGTCCGCGCCCGGATCGAAGGACGACAGGCTGAGCGTGTAAGCCGAGCCCTCATCGACCGAAGCAGCGCCGCTGATGGCAAGCGTCGGGGCGAACGGACTTCATTGCGAAGGTGTCGCGTTCGTCGCCGAGTCCCGCCACCGCTCCGAGTTTCATCACCGGCGTGGGATGCGGTGCTTAACCGCGTCGCGCCGCGGCGCGCGCGGCCCGCATCAACGCCGCCGCCCGCGACGACAGCAGCAGCCGCTTGGTCACCGACAGCTCGCCGAAGTCATACAGGCGGGCGGCCTCGTTGGGTCCCAAACGGATCGCGGCGAGCACGTCGTTACGGACCACGCCGCCATGCGTGCCGGCGCGGTCGCGGCCGTCGGCGTAGCGCCGCGGCTGCCGCTCGATCACCGTGTAGGTTCCCGGCAACAGCCCGGTGAACAGGTAGTTGCCCTG
>JAKEET010000129.1 GCA_022616435.1 Gemmataceae bacterium | reverse complement strand
TCGCGGCTGGAGTCGTCGGAATACCACCCGGTCGCGGTCAACTGTTGCTTCTGGTCGAAGACGAGGAAGGTCTTGCCTGGCTCGATGGCGATCCCCTGCAGCGCCGGCGCCTGCTTCGGCCTCTGTTTCGGATCGCCCGCCGTCACGGTGACCTTGGCCGGAGGGCTGCTCACGCCCGTTTCCGCATCCATGGCGGTGACCTCCGCGGCGACCTCCTTCGCGGTCCCGGCCACGGTCGCGGCCGTCGCCAGTCCCTTGTCGTCCATCGAGAGGACCGCGAGGTCGTTGACCAGCCAATCGATCGTCGTGGTCACGTCCTTCTTGGACCCGTCGGCATACACGGCCTGGGCGGTGAATTGCTGCTGGCCGCCGGCCGCCAGCGTGGCGCTGGCCGGCGCGATCGTGATCGATTGCAATGCCGGCTGCGATGCGGGCTGCGATCCCGGCGCTGGGCTCTGCGTCGTACCGCCCCCGGTCACGGTGACCTTGTCGCCCGTCTCCTTGCTGACGAAGACCTTGAAAAAGTGACGGAGATTCTTGCTCATGGTTTGCCTCCACGGTACGGCGTTCGTCGAACTCAAGCCTGCTTGACGATCAACGCTTCGGTTCCCCAGGTGACCTCCCAGGCGACTTCCTTCGATTTGCCGTGGGTGTGGCCCGGTTCTTCACACGTCACATCGCCCATGTTTTCCACGCGGACGTTCGTTCCGATGGTTCCGATGGCGCCGACTTTCTTCGCGGCCTGTTCCGCGGTCGCGGCGGTCGTCTTGCCGGTTTCCGCCTTCTGGGCAGCCGTGAACGTGAGGAGCTTCCCGGACAGCTTGTACGGCGCCGCCCCGGTGGTCAGCATGTCCTTGTCGGGTCCCTGCACCGACAATTCGATCCTTCCCGCGGGCATCACCGTCACGTCGTTGAACGTGAGGGCGCCGGCGGAGACGCTGCCGTTCACAAAGACGTCGGCGGCGCCCGGGCACTTGAAGTACGCGAACGCGTCCAGGCCTGAGAACATCGTTCCGTCGTCGAAGCGGGTCAGGATGATCTGCACGTTGACTTTCTCGGCGCCGGCGCCGGGCGGGACGATCTTGGTCTTGGCCGTGCCGCTCAGGCCGCTGGCTCGATCCTTGACGGTGAAGGTCACGTCGCCGGGTTTCAGGATGGTGATCTGCCACGCCCCCTTGTCATCGGGAGCGCCGGCAATCGAGACGATGTTCGGCGGCGCCGCCTTGATGTCAACGTCCGAGAATGTCTCACTCTGCGTTCCATTCGAGTTGATCACTCGAGGCCAAAGTTTGAAAGCCCCGCCGCCCACGACCTTCTGCGGAACGTCGATCGAGATTCCTTTCAGCACCGGTTCTGGCAGCGTCACGTCCACCGCATCGCTAACCCCGGTCGCCGGATCCTTGGCCGTGATCTTGACCGCCCCCGGCCCATGCTTGCCGGTGGCGAGGCCGGTCTTCGCATCGATGGCGACGTGAAACTGATCCGACGAGCTCCAGTCCACCTTCTTGGTCACGTCCTGGTCCGGACCGCCGGCAAACAGGCCGAGGGCGTTGAACTGCAGCGTCGCGCCGGCCGCGATCGACACCTTGGCGGCCGGAGTGACCATGATGGTTTTCAAGACCGGCGGCGGGTCTCCGGGGCCGGGTTTTTTCGGCGCCGACGGCTTGTCAGCCCCCGGCGCGAAGGGGTCGATCAAGCCGGTCTCTGGTTTCGCGTCGGGCGCGTCGGCTCGACCATCGGCTGTGACCGTGACCTTGGCCGAGGGGCTGCTCAGGCCTGTTTCCGCATCCATCGCAGTGACCTCGACGGTTCCCGCCGCCTGCATGGCCGTCGCCAGTCCCTTTTCGTTAATCGACAGGATGGCGAGGTCGTTGACCAGCCAATCGATGGAGCTGGTTACGTCCTTCTTGGAGCCATCGGCGTACACCGCCGTCGCCGTGAATTGCTGCGTCGCGCCGACCGCCATCGTGGCCTGCAGGGGAGTCACGTCGATGTCGTCCAGTTCGACGTCGTCCTTCGCGAATGGGTCGTACGTGGGGTCGCGGTCCTTCGTGCCGGTCGGCGCCACGGCGGCCTTCGCGCCGCTCGGCGAATCCGGCTGACCGTTCCCCGAGGCCTTGCCGTTGGCCGATCCGCCGGCGGTCTTCGGCGTGCCGACGAACTTCGTGAAAAACTCGCGCATGGCTTTCATAAGCGTTCCCTCGATTCGTTAGTGCCGTTCCGCTTCGGGAGTTGCCGACACACAAGCAAAGCCGTCGGCGCGCAGACCGGGCGCCCGGGCGTCGCCGCCTCGCAATGGCACTCTCCCATCAGGAACGGGTTAACTGGACAATGCCTGGTTTGTTCCCACGTCAACCATTCACTTCACCTGACCCGAGACCTTGCGCCACTCTTGATGCTCAGGCGATTCCTTCCAGCGCTCGTACGCCTCCCCCGGACCGACCAGGTCGACATTCGCGCCCAGGTCGCGGCCGGCCTTGCCCGCCTGATAGCCGGCGCCATCCGGTTGCAGGCGAAACTCCGCGGCACGGATGCTCTCCGGCGCCTTGGCTAGTCGGGACAACACGTCGCCTCCCTGACACCGAATGCGACCTTGCAACGAAGCGCCCGCACCGAGCCCCCAGAACTGCTGCCAATCGCCCACGTTCTTGCGAACCCGGGACGGCTGGAATGGTTCACTCTTGACCGACAGATTCAGGAAGTCCACCGCCTCCGGATAGAGGTTCTGCTGCTCCCGCCAACCGAGCAGGCGCCGCAGCAGTTTTTCGGCTTCCACCGGGTGGAGGACGTCCCGCGGCGGCTCAAACGAAGCCGCCGTCTGGTCGAACAGCAAGACTGCTTTTCGCGCGTCGACGACGTTGGCAATGGCTTCCACCGAGACCGGCCTCGGACTATCGGCTTCCGGCGCCGGGTCCGGTTCACGGTTGAGGCTGAACTGGATGCAGGTTCGCACGCAGAGCGTGTTGTGGACCATGCGGAGCGCGACGTCGCGCAGGCCGCGGTTCTCGAACCAAAACGCCACGCCGATCTCGCCGGCGATCACGCTATTCTCCAGGGCGAGCTGGCCGGCAGGCGGGCTTCGCCAGCTGACCTGGCCGTAGGATCGACCGGCGCACACGAACTCGCAGTTGCGGATGTGGCAAGCCGGCGAATCCGCCGCCGCAATGCAGCCGCCGTCGCCGTCCACCACGAAGCGGCAGTTCGCCAGATACAGGCCCGCTTGCGACGACAGCACGATGCGGTGCTGCGGTTGTCCAGGAAGCGGCGAGGCCGGACCGGACCGCCGCAACTCCAATCCTTCCAGGACCAGCGGCGAGCTCGTCCGCAGAAGGGTTGACGCGGGCGCCTCATCAGCAGTCAACTGAATCACCGGTCGAACCCCGTCGGCGGCCCGGATCGTCAGCGCTCCCTTGATCTCGATGAGGTCGCTGACGAACGGCCCGTTGCCGCGGACTTCGATGGTGGCGCTGTCGCCGGCCATCGCCACCGCCTCGGCCAGGGTGTCGAACTTGCGTTCCTCGCCATCCGCCAGCAGCACAAACGCGCCGATTTGTCCTGGCGCCGCGCCGTCGTCCGTCACGGGTGTTCGATCGGGGATGAACAGTCCGGTCAGCGTGCTCCCCAGCCTGGTCACGCCGGTAGCCTCGGTCAGGCCAAGTCCCGCGACCAGAACCGTCATGACCGCGGCGGCAATCGTCCACCGGCGCCGCCTGGCGCGGCGGGAGCGCTGGCCTGCGCTGACGGAAGGCGCGGCGGGTTCCGGCATCCCCGCTGGATATTGCAGCCACGCCAGGCGCCCGGCCAGCAGGTCCGCGACTTCCGCCGCTGACTGGAATCGGTCGGCGGGGTCCTTGGCGTGCAGCCTGTCGACCACCGCGGCCAGCCAGTCGGGAATCTCCGGGTTGATGTCGCGGATCGGCGTCTGCGTCTCCTCACACACCCGCTTCAGCACCGCCAGGCTGCTGGGGGCGCGAAACGGCGGCTGGCCGGTGCACATCGCGTACAGGACGCTGCCCAGACTGAACAGGTCGCTCCGGTGATCCACGGACTTGCCTTCCGCCTGCTCCGGCGACATGTACGCCGGCGTTCCCGCGATCACCCCGGTCTGCGTGAGGCTGGCGTCGTCGGCGGCGCGGGCCAGGCCGAAGTCGGTCAGCTTCACCTGCTCGCCGCCGCTCTCCAGAAGGATGTTGGCCGGCTTGACGTCGCGGTGGATCAGCCCGTGGGCGTGGGCGGCCGCCAGACCCGACGCGACTTGCATGCCGACGCGCAAGACCTCCTTGACCGCCAACGCGCCGCGCTCGTTGAGCCGTTGCTGCAGCGACACCCCCTCCACGAGCTCCATCACCAGGTAGGGCGGGCGGTGCTCTTCTTCGACCGTGTGGATCGTCACCACGTGCTGGTGGGTGACGGCGGCGGCGGCGCGGACTTCGCGCGTGAACCGTTGCCGGGCGATCGGGTTGGCGGCCAGGGCGGGCGCCAGCACCTTGATCGCGGCCACCCGATGCAGCTTCCGATCGAACGCCTTGAGCACGATTCCCATGCCTCCCTTCCCCACAATGGCCAGCACGTCGTAGTGGCCCAGCCGACCCAAGGCGCCCGGCCGGTCGGACGGCGCCAGAAAGTCGAGCGACTCGGTGTCGCCCGGCGTGACGGCTCCGGGCGGCTGCGTGTCGCCGGCGGCGTTGGGCGTCGCCAGCCCGTCGGCAATGGCGTGGGGCGCCGGTTTGTCGAGGAAGCTGCCGCCTTGTTCGTGCGAACGCAACAGCGCCTCGATCCGCTGCCGCAACTCCGCATCGCCACCGCAGGCCTGCTCGACGAACGTCGCACGCTCGGCCGGCGTCGCTTGCTCCAGGGCTTGCAGGAAGATGGTGCGTTCGGTCATCAGCGCCTCATAGGATCGTGCGAAAAAAAATGACGAATCGCGCCACGAATCACGAGATTCAGCGCGGGCGCACAATGGCGCCACAATCATGCCAGCTGCGGCGGCACCTTCTATCTATCGATCAGCAAATGACTTGTATCGAAAAATGGCAACTGCTCTGATCTCTGGGGAAGGCTGGATCATAACAGCATTTACCCAAGAGTTATTGAGACGTTACGAAGAGCCCAAAGGCAACAGCCTATCCGAAAGGCGCCCTCAAAACTTCCCCTCCCGCGATTCGAAATGCGTCGGCTTCCCCAAAGTCGGCCCGTCGCGCCTGACCCAATCGGCCACCCACGCCGTCAACTGCTCGGCCGAGACCCGCGGCGGCCCGAACCGATCCAGGGCCGGCCGCGCATTGCTCAAGAGCGCCGTGTCCCCCTCATGGCCGATGAACCGCGGCGTCTTACGCATCAATCCTCCCAAGCGCTCCGCCGCCTGGCGCACGCTCAGCAGCTCCGGCCCGGTGACGTTGATCAACGCCGGCGGCGTGGCGACGGCCTCGAACGCTTGCAGCGATATCGCGTTCGCATCGCCTTGCCAGAGGATGTTGAAGTGTCCCATGCCCAGATCGATCGGCGCCTCGCGCCACACGTGTAGGGCGAGATCGACCAGCACGCCGTAGCGCAGCTCGCACGCATAGTTGAGCCGGATGATCGCCATCGGGATGCCAAGGACGCCGCTGAAGTGCTCGAACATGCGCTCGCGGCCCAGGCAGCTCATGGCGTACTCGCCGACCGGGCTGGGCGGATCGCCTTCGCGTGAGCCGCCGCCGGCCACCGGCACCAGCCCGTACACGTTGCCGGTGGAGAACGCGACGATCCGGCTGGCGCGATACTTCTTGCAAACGATGCTCGGCATATACGCGTTCATCGCCCAGGTCAGCGACTCCTGGCCGGTGGAGCCGAACTTCATGCCGGTCATGAAAACAACGTTGGGCGCGTCCGGCAACCGCGCGACCGCGGCTTCGTCGAGCAGATCGCAGCGAATGGTGTCGACGCCGTGACGCTGGAGGCTGGATTCTTCGTTCGGCGAGCTGAAGCGTGACACGCCGATGACGCGCCGCTTGTTCCCCGCCAGTTCGGACGCGCGCTTCGCCATCCGCGCCATGGTCGGCCCCATCTTGCCGCCGACCCCGAGCAGGACGATGTCGCCGTCCAGCCGGCGCAGCGCGTCGATGACGCCCTGCGTGGGTTCGCTGAGAAGTTGTTCGAGTTCATCCACATCGGCAATGGTTTTCATGAAGGCTCCGTTTAGCCCCGGTTCGCAGAACCGGGGCGACCCGAATCCGAAGCCGGACGACAACTCCTGCGCGTGGGATCCACTCCGCCCCGGTTCTTCGAACCGGGGCTAAACGAAGGCTCATTTGATCGGCGTCATTTCCAATCCGTCAAACAACACCGGCTGCAGGTACGGCGCCACCATATCGTAGCCGACCGCCATCAGCGCGGCATCGATCAGCGCGTGGCTCAGCCAGGCCGCGTACAACGATCCGGTCCGGTGGTAGATCCATGCCCACACCGAGCCGCCGACGGCCACGCCCAGCGCGAACGGCAGCGCCAGGGTCCAGAAGCGGCCCGGGAAGAACACGCCCAGGATGACGACGTGGTGCAGCATGAAGCCCAGGCTCGACAGCACGTTGGCCGCCGCGACCGGAACGTGCCGCCGCAGCGTGCCGAACACGAACCAGCGCCAGTAGTATTCCTCGAACAGCGAATGGAACAGGCAGTAGAAGACGCTCATGCCCAGGAAGGCGCCGGGCGAGGCCATGCCGGATTCGCGGAGCTTGTCCAGGATCTTCTGCGGCGTGTGGCCCAACAGCGGGCTGGACTTGAACCACAGAAAGTACAGGCCGACGATGGCCGCGGCCACGAGGATGCCGAAGCCCGCGCCCAAACCCAGGCCGTTCATTGTCGGCCGGCGCAGCGCCAGCCGTTCGCGCTCGAACCACCAGATGTAGAGTGCCGGAAATAAACCCTGCACGAGCTTGCCGACGGCGAACGCGACCTGCACTGTCGTGTTGGCCTGGGCTTGCTCGGTGGCGAGGGCCACGAAATAGAGCCAGGCCATGCACAGCGGGAAGAAGAGCGCGAACGTCGTCGCCACGAGATCGCGGGTTTTCGAAGCAAGCGCCATGGCGGGCCATTATAAAGGATGAGACAATGTCAAAACAGCATTTCCAGACTCGACTCACTCCGACTGATTGGTCAGGAGCGGAGTCCTGACCTACGGGAAACAGGCACGCCATGCCCGCGTTTATCACGCCGCACGACTTGAAGCCGCTGGTCGGCCAGGAGATCGCCGCCAGCGATTGGGTCGCCGTCACCCAGGACATGATCGACGCGTTCGCCACGGTCACCGGCGACCAGCAGTGGATTCACGTCGATATCGAACGCGCCCGCCGCGAATCGCGCTACGGCACGACCATCGCCCACGGCTTTCTGACGCTGGCGCTCGTCAGCCGGCTGCACTTGCAATCGGTGCAGATCGGCGGCGTGAAACAGACCATCAACTACGGCCTGAATCGCCTGCGTTTCCCCGCGGCGGTGCCGGCCGGCTCGATGATTCGCACGCGCAGCGAGTTACTGAAGTGGGACGAAGTCGGCGACACCGTGCAATTGACCTGGACGATCCGCGTGGACGTGCAGGGCCAGGACAAACCCGCGTTGGTCGCCGACTGGGTCCTGCGTCATTATCTAAATGAGCGTGCGTGATTGTGCTGCACCAACCCGAAGCGTACGCGAGGGGAGCAGGCGAAATCCCTCGCTGACGCTTCGGGTTGGTGCAGCGGAAGCCCGAAACGCCAGCGCGGGCCGGCCGGGCGGCCCGCGCCGGCGCTTCGGGCGCCATCCTTCCGCCTCTGGTGTTGGAGCTTCGCATGAACTCTCGCCTGCTGCTGTCCGTCTCGTGTTTGCTGGCCACCGCCGTGTCCGCCGACGCGCAAGGAGTGAAGACGTCCCGAACACCGGCAACCTTCACCGTCGAACAGCTCGCCGAGAAAACCCGCGACTCGATCGTCATCATCCACCACACCGGCCGTGAAGGCAAACGCACCGGCCTGGGCGCCGGCTTTGTCGTCGCGGCCGACGGCTTGATCGCCACCAACCTGCACGTCATCGGCGACGCCCGGCCGATCACCGTGCAACTGGCGGACGGAACCAAGCACGACGTGGTCGCCGTTCACGCCTCCGACCGCAGCCATGACCTGGCGCTCGTCAAGATCGATGCCAAGAACCTCAAGCCGCTCTCGCTGGGCAATTCGGATGCGATCAAGGTCGGCCAGGCGATCGCGGCGCTCGGCCATCCGCGGGGGCTGGAGCACAGCGTGGTCGCGGGGGTCCTGTCCGGCAAGCGCGACGTCGAAGGCATCCCCATGCTGCAAATCGCCATGCCCATCGAGCAAGGCAACAGCGGCGGCCCGGTGCTCGACCAGCAAGGCCGTGTGATCGGCGTGGTCACCATGAAGTCGCTGGTCACCGCCAACCTCGGCTTCGCGGTGCCGGTCAACGCCCTCAAGACGATCCTGCGCAAACCGAACCCGGTGCCGATGGAACGGTGGCTGACGATCGGCGTGCTCGACAAGGCCGAATGGAAGACGATCTACGGAGGCCGCTGGCGGCAACGCGCCGGCCGGATCATCGCCGACGGCATGGGCACGGGCTTCGGCGGCCGCACCCTGTGCTTCTGGCAGCGCCCGGCGCCGGACGCGCCGTACGACATCGCCGTCACGGTCAAGCTCGACGATGAATCGGGCGCCGCCGGCTTGATCTTCGGCGGCGACGATCGCGACAGGCATTACGGCTTCTACCCGTCGGGCGGCAAGCTGCGGTTGACGCGTTTCAACGGCCCGGACGTGTTTTCGTGGAAGATTCTCCAGGACATCCCGACGCCCCATTACCGTCCGGGGGAATGGAACACCCTGCGGGTCCGGATCGAGAAGGACAAGTTCGTGTGCTACGTGAATGAGCAGCAGGTTGCCGAGTGGGGCGATCTTGATCTAGCCGGGGCCACGGTGGGGCTGGCCAAGTTCCGCGAGACGGTCGCCGAATTCAAGCGCTTCGCGGTCGGCGCCAACCTGGCGGCCAAGCGAACGCCGCCGGAGGCGCTCGCCCGGCTGCAGGAGACCATCGCCGGCTTCACGGACAAGGAAGTCGCGCCCGGCGCGCTTGCGCCGCTGCTGAAAACGCCCGGCGACAGCATGCACCTGCTCCGGGAGCGGGCTCGTCAGCTGGAAATGCAGGCCGCGCAGCTGCGCAAGCTCGCCCAGACGGTCCACGTCGAGCGCACGCTCCAGGATCTGGGACGCGCCGTCGAGCCCGCCGAGCCGAACATCGACCTCCTCAGCGCCGCCCTGCTGCTGGCCCGGCTCGACAACGAAGAGCTTGACGTCGACGCCTATCGCGCCGAAGTGGATCGGCTGGCGCGAACGGTGAAGGATTCGCTTCCGAAGGACGCCAAGGCCGAACAGCGCCTGGCTGCCCTCAATCGCTTCCTGTTCGAGGAGCGCGGCTATCACGGCAGCCGCGCGGACTACTACTCGCGCAACAACAGCTACCTCAACGAAGTGATCGACGATCGCGAAGGCATCCCGATCACGCTGGCCGTGCTCTACATGGAGCTGGCGCGGCGGCTCGACCTGCGCGTGGTCGGCGTCGGCCTGCCGGGCCATTTCGTGGTCCGCCATGAGCCGCCCGGCGGCAAGAGCCAGCTCATCGATGTGTTCGAAGGCGGCAAGCTCCTCAGCCGCGAAGAGGCCGGGCAAAGAGTGCTGAACATCACCGGCCTGGAGATGGAGGAGAAGCACCTGGCGACGGTCGGCACGAAGGCGATCCTGGCGCGGATGCTGCACAACCTGGTCAATCTCGCCGGGCGCGAGAAGGACCGCGACGGCATGCTCCGCTATCTCGACGCGATCCTGGTGATCGATCCGGAGGCGCATGAAGAGCGCTGGGCCCGCGCCGTGTTCCGCTGGCAAGCGGGGCTGCTCGATCGGTCGGCCGAGGACTGCGACTGGCTCCTCAAGCGCGAGCCGGAAGGCATGGACCTGAACCGCGTCCGCGAGCTGCGCCGCATGGTTTCCAAGTAAGAGTGCTTGGTGAGTGGTGGTTGGTGTTTGGTGCTTCCAACCACCAACCACCAACCACTAACCGTCTTACCAGCGCGCGCGGTCGCCGAACACATCGTGCAACAGCGCCGCTCCGTCGCCGTCGATCGGGTTGAAGCGCAGGTGCAGCAGGTCGAGCTGATCGGCCAGCCGGCTGGAGGCCAGGTCGCGAACGCCGGCGGCGCTGATGCGGTTGTCGCTGAGATAAAGCTCGCGCAGGTTCTTCAAGAACGGCGAGCACGCCAGCGCCCGCACGCCGCTGTCGCCCACGGCCGCGCTCGACAGGTTCAGGCTGTGCAATTCGGACAGGAACGCCGATTGCGTCAGCAGCTTGACTCCGGGGTCGCGCACGAAGTTGTTCGACAGATCGAGATGGCGCAGCCGCAGCAGCCAGTGACACTCGGCCAGCGCTTCGACATGTTCCCGGCTGCGGCTCAGATGGACGACGAGGATCGGCGCCTGGTCGAAGAGGCGATCGGCATACTGCAGGAACCGGCCGGCGGCGACGGCGATCTCCTCGATGAAGCCGCGCCGGAACGTCCACCATTCGACCAGGCCGCGCACGTCGGCGGCCCAGTCGTCTTCATGCTCGGCCAGCAGCTCCTGCTCGCGGCGCTCCCACTCCCAGGCGATGCCCGAATCGGGAGCGGACGCCAGGCGGCACTGCACGTGAATGAATTCACCCAGGGGGTCGCCCTGGTCGTCCAGCCAGGCGGCATAACGGAGCCGCGGTTCGTCGTTTTGGGGATCTTCCAGGATGTCATTGAGAAACGTGGACGGGTGGGCGAGCGTTGGGAGATGCATCGGCATAAGTGCGTCCTTTCAGCTGGAGAAGCCCTCGTGCGCAGCTGCACGATGCCTAAAGCCTGTTCGGTCGTGATGCTGCTGTCAAGTAAAAAATTGACAACGTGGAAAAGTAAACGAGTGGTTAGTGATTGGGGTTGGTGCTTGGTGGTTCGTGGTTGGTGGGTCGGCGCTTCATGACGGACGGTCGCGGCCGTGACGGCTGATCCCGGAACACCAGCCACCAGCCCCTAACCACCCAACCACTAACCACCAATCTTAATGCTCTTGAATTGCCGGGCGCACGCGGTGATGGCGGCCTCGGTCGGCAGGCGCTCGATGCTTGACGCGCCGAAGAAGCCGACGATTCCCTTGGTGTTCTTGATGACGTACTGAGCGTCGTCGGGCTCGGAGATCGGTCCGCCGTGACACAGCACCAGGATGTCGGGCTTGACCTTCTTGGCGGCGTCGGCGATCGCCTGAACTTTGCCGGCGGCGTCCGCGAGGGTCATCGCGGTCCTGGCGCCGATGCTCCCCTTGGTCGTCAGACCCATGTGCGGGATGAGCACGTCGGCCCCCGCCGCGGCCATGGACCTGGCCTCGTCCTCGTTGAAGACGTACGGGCACGTGAGCAGGCCAAGCTCGCCGGCCAGGCGGATCATGTCCACTTCCTTGCCGTAGCCCATGTCGGTCTCTTCGAGGTTCTGGCGGAACAGGCCGTCGATGAGCCCGACGGTGGGGAAGTTCTGCACGCCGGAAAAACCGGCGGCCTGCACATCGCGCAGGAACAGCTTCATGACGCGGAACGGATCGGTGCCGCACACGCCGGCCAGGACCGGCGTCTTCTGCACCACGGGCAGGACTTCACGGGCCATGTCCATGACGATGGCGTTGGCGTCGCCGTACGGCATCATGCCGGACAGCGAGCCCCGGCCCGCCATGCGAAACCGGCCCGAGTTGTAGATGATGATCAGGTCGATGCCGCCGGCCTCGGCGCACTTGGCGGAAATCCCGGTCCCGGCCCCGCCGCCGATGATCGGCTTGCCGGCGGCAACCTGGGCACGTAGGCGTTCGAGGCACTGTTCGCGCGTGAAGAAGCTCATGTGGCAATCCCACTGGTTTGGCTCGCAGCCGGGGCTTCGAAGACCCAGCCCCGGCCACGCAATCCGATCCCACGTTACGATTGGCTGGCGGCAAGACTCAGCCCCGGCCACGCAAACGCCCGACGATCATGTTATGGTGAATCGTCCGCAAGGCTGGTAGAATATCGGCGGAATCGCACGCTAGGAGACGACGCAATGGCGACCGTTGCCACCAAGGCGATGACGGCGGAAGGGTTCTTCGACTTCGTCCACCGCCCCGAAAATCGCGATCGGCATTTCGAGCTCGAGGACGGGGAGATCGTGGAAATGTCACTCCCCGGCGAACTTCATGGCGTAGTGTGCGGGAATATCGTTGGGGTGCTCGGCAACTTTGTGCGGAAAACCAAACGCGGTCGCGTTTGCTCGAATGGCATGGGGCTGATTATGAAGCGCGATCCGGACACGGTTCGCGGGCCGGATATCTCACTGTACCTCGACAACAAGAAATACCAAGACCTGGATCGCAAATACCCAGAGGCATTGCCGGCGCTCATCGTCGAAGTGTTGTCGCCGAACGACCGGCCCGGCAAGACCACCAAGCGGCTGCAGCGCTTTCTTGCCAAGGGTGTACCGCTGGCATGGATGGTCGATCCGGAGTCGCGCGACGTGAGTTTTTATCGGCCGGACCAGGCGCCGCTGGTGCTCGAAGAGGATCAGGAGATCGTCGACGTGCCGGAGCTTCCCGACTTTCGCTGCCGGGTCGCGGAGCTGTTTGAAGTCCATGGAGCGTAGCCACAGTAGCCACATCTCTCTTGCCGCCCCCCCCACCCTCCCCGAGTTGGCCAACAACGGCGCGCGCTGACGCGTAAACTGTTTCCTGTGAATGGAATGTGACGGGCGCCCTTGTTGGCCAACTCGTCTCCTGAGTTGGCCAAGTACGGAGAAACTCAAGGATTTTGAATCGCACCCCGCGCGACGCGGATCGCGATGCCGGAAAGCACGATCCCGTGGGATGTTACGACCACGACGATGGCTAGCTGGCCGGCCGTTTGGGCCCGTCGGGCACACAGCCCCCGTCTTTTTCGCGGATTTGCCCCAACCAATAACTTGATGCATCGTCATACATGCGACAGCATTCCGGCTGGGTTGACAGGGGAAAGGTATGCCGACGGATCGGAACGTGAGGCAGGCGGCGCGATTGCCAACGTCCGAATAGATCGCAAGGTTGCCAAACACGATCTTTTCCATAGTTCCCAGCTTTCTCAGGTGATTCAAAGCGTTGATCTTGCCTAGTCTCGATGGCCGATAAAGACGCTTGTGTCATCCTTGGTTCGGGGCTGGGCTTCGCTCGGGACGTGGACATCTGTGCAAAATTGAGGATGTTATGAATCTCCGGTCGTTCAAGCGATTTTTTGGCGGCTCCAAACCGGCCCGGCGTTCCCAACGGAAGTCGCTCGGCCACAGATCCACGGCCCGGCTCGAGTTGGAACCGCTGGAACGCCGCGACGTGATGTCGACGCTGCCCCCGGCCATCGTGGACAGCCGGACCGAGCTCGATCTGTATGGCGCGCCGAACTCGGTCTACGGTCCGCAGATCACCATGGACCCCCTCAACCCCAATCTGCTGGTGGAGGTCCACGGCGCCTATAGCCAGGGCGGTTCGTCCAGCGGGGCGCGTCACTATGGCGAGATGTGGGGCACCTTCTCGTTCGACGGCGGCACAACCTGGTCGGGCTTCCAGTTTCTCAGCAGCTCCTTGCTCGATCCCGCCGAGGGGATTGATCCCGCCGGTTTCTTCCACAGCTACAACTACATCACCAACGTCAGCGTCGCCTTCGATCGCACGCCCGCCGACCCGGTGACCGGCGCCCGCACGTTCTACATCGTCTCGAGCCACCACAACGCCGCCAACACCAGCGGCGCCATCGTCCTCAACAAGTTCACCATCGATCCGCTGTTCGGCTTCGTGCAGGACACGACGATCGGCAACGACGTGAACGAACCCGGCGCCCATGTGATGTATCGCTGGCTCAACACCGATCCGGCGTTCAACCCGTATGTCGCCATCGACACCAACGAGGCGAGCTACACCGATCCCGTCACCGGCATGGTGCAAACCGATTCGCTGGCGACGATGCTCAACGACAGCACGCACGGCCTGGTGCCCAAGGCGATCTACGTGGCGTGGAACACCAATCACACCCGCTCGAACGGCTCCACCGGCAGCAACATCATGATCGCCGCCTCGGCGGACGGCGGCCACAACTGGAGCACGCAGCAGTTCGTGAGCCTCGGCGGCGGCACCGCCAGCCAGCCGCGCATCGTGTTCGCGCAGGGAACGCCGTACGACCCGAACGATCCGGGCAGCGCCCCGCGCGTCGTCGGCGGCACCATGACGGTGGCCTACTCCAACGGCGGCTCCGCGATCATCGATCAGTCGCTGCCGGACGGCGGCGACCCCGCCGCCTATGCGGTTTCCGCCCAGGAATTCATCGACTTCAATCCGATCAACGACGTCGGCTTCTTCGGCACCGTCTTCGACGCCAGCAGCAACAACATCCCCTCCACCACGACGTTCACCATCCCGGTGAATCTCAGCGCCGACGGCTTCATCTCGCTCGACGACCTCGACGTCTCGATCCATCTGCAAACGCCGCAGCCCGACCATCTGCTGATTACCCTGACGGCCCCGACCGGCCAGGTCTTCACCTTGGTGCGCAACCGCGTTGACAGCGCGGGCCAAACGATTCCGGGCAATCCCGGCCTTCCCAACACCGATGACATCGGCATCATCACCGACAATCAGCCGGCGCCGTTCACCCAGAAGCGCCGGGGCGGCACGGTCTTCGATCTCGATGCTTTCCGAAGCATCAGCCCGACCTTCAGTCCGTCAACGGCGGCGCCTTACATCGGACATTATCAACCCGAAGGCTTCGGCTGGTCGTCGCTGTACAACCTGCCGGTCAGCGACCTCAACGGCGACTGGGTCCTGTCGATCACCGACGTCCGCAGCGACGGCCAGAACCCGCCGCCGCAACGGTTGCACCAGTGGGGCTTGCACTTCACCAGCCAGATCGACACCCAGGGCTTCGGCGAGGACACCAGCATCGGCGTCGGCACCGTGCCGACCTCGATCAACAACGTCTATCCGACCAACGACGGCGCCAGCGCCACCAATCCCTACGGCACCGGCGGCGCGGTCGGCATCGGCCCCAGCCTGGTCGTCGCCTACGACAACACGCTGGGCTCGTTCAGCCCGTTCCAGGGCCGGCTCTACGCGGCCTTCACCGCGCCCGGGGTCAACGGCTACATCGTGCGGAACGCCGCCAACGTCAACGTGTTCCACACCGACCCCGCCGACGTGCGCCTCGCCTACTCCGACGACGGCCTTAACTGGAGCAATTCGTTCCTCATCAACGACGACTACGACGACAATTTCTCGGAAGGCAACCGCGCCCAGTTCATGCCGGCGCTGGCGGTCGATCCGGTCACCGGTTCGGTAGTGGTGAGCTACTACGACGGCCGGATGGACGCCGCCCGGAGCCGGGTGGCCAACTCGCTGTCGGTGAGCATCGACGGCGGCCGCACCTGGAGCCCGTCGGTGTTCCTCAACGATCTCAAGATCGCCAAGGATTTTCTGACGGGCGAAGAGATCAGCCTGGAGCCCATCCCCGGCCAGCAGCGCTTGAACGGCGTGCACGGCTTCGGCGACCGCGCCGGGCTGATCGCCTACGGCGGCCGCGCGATTCCGGTCTTCGGCACCAATTACGACGCCGGCGTCTCGCGCATCCGCACGGCCACCGTCCTGTATGGCGCCGGCCCGCGGGTCGTCGACGGCGACATGGGACCCATCACCGGCGACTTCCAGAATCCGGACAATCCGAACACCTTCGGTTACAACAACACCTTCGCCGCCGACGGCACCCGGCAGCTCGACGGCTTCGTGATCAACTTCGACCGGCCCATCGATCCGGCGTCGTTCGACCCCGGCGACGTCACGGTCATCTATCGCGACCCGCTCGGCGTCCCCACCGACATCAGCGGCCAGATCCAGTCGATCACGCCGCTGGACCTCGATCAGCAGCACGGCAACATCGACATCGTCACGCAGCCGACGATCACGTTCGGCGACGACGCGCTGATCGTCGAAGGGAACTCCGGCATCCGGCAGGCGGTGTTCAAGGTCTACGTCTCCCAGCCGCAACCGGTGGACGTGGTGGTCGGGTTCGCGACCCAGGACGGCAACGCCCTGGCGGGACTGGACTACGTCGCCACCACGGGGACGGCGACCATTCCGGCGGGCCAGACGGTCGGCACGTTCACCGTCGATATTCTCGGCGACGGACTGCTGGAAGGGCCCGAGGTGTTCTTCGTCAACATGACGTCGGTGACGCCGGCCATGCGGCGCTGGTTCACGTTCGCGATCGGCCGCATCGTCGACGATGAAGGCCCGCGCACCGTGACCATCGGCGACCCCGTGCTGCCGGAAGGGAGCACCGGCACGCGCGTCATGTCGTTCCAGGTGGTCCTGTCGACGCCCGACCCGGTCAACCCGATTTCGGTCAGCTATGCGACCTTCGACAACACCGCGATCGATGGGGTGGACTACACGGGCGCCACCGGAACGGTTACGTTCCAGCCGGGACAGACCACGGCCCAGATCGACATCGAGCTGCGCCCCGATCAAGTGGTCGAGGACAACGAGAGCTTCGGGCTGCAGTTGTTCGGCCTGAGCGGCAACGCGGTGTTCGCGCGCTCGTTCGCGGGGGGCTTCATCCAGGAAGACGACGACTTCGGCACGCGGCCGACCCTGTCGATCGGCGACGCGCTCGTCAAGGAAGGCAACAGCGGTCAAGCGCAAGCGACCTTCACGGTGGTGCTGTCGCAAGCGCGGCCCGATGACGTGGTCGTCAATTACACGACGATCAACGGCAGCGCCACGGCCGGCTCGGATTACGCAGCCAAGGTGAACACGGTCGTCATTCCCAAGGAGCAGACCAGCGCCACCTTCACCATCGACGTCAACGGCGACGTCCAGAAGGAAGGCAACGAGACGTTCATGGTCCGCATCGCCACGGCGGCGGCCGGCATGGTGGTGGTGCGCGACCTGGGGACCGCGACGATCGTGGACGACGACGGCGCCCCGGCGATCACCGTCGGCGACGCCATCGTCAAGGAGGGGGACAGCGGCACGACCATCATCCAGTTCCCGGTCGCGCTGTCGCTGGCCAGCACGGACGCGGTCTCGGTGGACTACGCCACGGTCACCGGCAGCGCCCTGGCCGACGTCGATTTCATGGGCGCCTCCGGCACGTTCACGTTCAACCCGGGGGACACCACGGGGACCATCGACATCGTCGTCATCGGCGACCAGGCGATCGAGCCCGGCAACGAGCAATTCACACTGAGCCTGACGAACTCGAAGAATGCCGCGCTGTCCACGACGGTCGCGACCGGCACGATCGTGGACGACGACCTGCTGGGTCTGACGGTCGGCGACGTGTTCGTGCAGGAAGGCAACGACGCCCAGCCCGACCCGAAGCCGCCGGTGTTCGCGGACGTCACGATCTACCTCAACGCCGCCACGTCGCGCGACGTGACATTCACGTATCAGACCGTTGCGGTGTCGGCCGACGGCCAGGATTACACGGACGTCTCGGGCACGGAGGTGATTCCGGCGGGCCAGACCAGCATCGTGATCCAGGTGCCGATCCTGTACGACACCACCGACGAAGCGCTGGAGACGTTCCAGTTCCAGATCACTGGGTCGACCAACGCCAGCCGGATCCGCGATACGGCGACGATCAGCATCGTGGACAACGACGAGGTGCCGGCGGTCACGGTGGGCGACCTCACGGTGCGGGAAGGCGACGCCGGCCAGCCGGTCGCCAGCGTCCCCTTGTATCTTTCGTTCCCGGTGAACTCCGCGGTGTCGGTCACGTACACGTTGACCGGCGGACCGGCGCTGCCTCCCAACCTGGCGGCCGCCACCGTGACCAGCGATTTCGTGGGCAGCGGCGGCGTCGTGGTCATTCCCGCGGGGCAGGCCGTGGCCTCGATCGACGTGCCCATCGTCGGCGACACGCTGGCCGAGCGCACCGAGCGCTTGACGATCACGTTGACGGCCGTGACGGGCAACGCCCAGCTCTCCAATAAATTCACCGGCGTCTTGACGATCGTGGACAACGACGTGGGGATTTCGATCGACGACGTGACGGCGCATGAAACGCCCGGCAACACCAACTTCGATTTCACGATCCGGTTGAGCAGCCCCAGCTCCCAGACGATCACGGTGGTCGCCTCCACGGCCAACGACAGCGCCCAGGCCGGCACCGATTACACCGCCAACACGCAGACCGTCACCTTCACGCCGGGGCAGACGGTGCAGACGTTCCGGGTCGTCGTCACCGGCGACACCGGCAACGAGAACAACGAGCGCTTTTTCGTCAACCTGACGAGTCCGACCGGCAATGCCGAGATCCTCAAGGGGCAGGGGACCGGCGTCATCGTGGATGACGACACCACCGGGGGACCGTTCTGGACCATCGGCGATGCGACCATCTTCGAAGGGAACAGCGGCGCGCTGCAAATGGCGTTCACCATCTTCCTCAGTCAACCGCAGGGGTCGCTGCAGAGCATCCGCTATTCCACGTCGAGCAACCCGATCGGGTTCCCGACCGCCACGGCGACCGCCAACCAGGATTACACCTCCGTCGCCAACGCCATTGCCACAATCGGCGCCAACCAGGTCAGCACCACGGTCACCATCGATCTCGCCGGCGATTTGCTCCAGGAGGGCAACGAGTTCTTCTACGTCGTGCTGTCGAACCAGTCATCCGGCACGATCCGCAAGACGGTTGCCACCGCCACGATCCTGGAAGACGATCAGCAGGTGCTGGTGTTCGGCGACGCGAGCCTGCTCGAAGGCAACAGCGGCTTCAACATCGCCACGGTGCCGGTCATACTGTCCAACCCCAGCCTTGCCAACCAGCCCTACGATTTCCAGACCGCCGACGGCACCGCCACGGACGGCAGCGATTACTTCGGCACGGGCAACTCCCGCGTCATCTTCACGCCCAACGACGTGCGCAACGAGAACCTCTTCGTCGTCGGCGACCTGTTCGAGGAAGGCAACGAGAACTTCACCGTCAACCTGGTCACCGGCCTGGGCAACATCGCCGTCCCGAAGCCGTCCGGCACGGTGACCATCGTGGACGACGACGACATCGCCGTGTACATCGACGATTTCGCGGTGGTCGAAGGGACGGGGGGCGTGTCCAACGCGGTGTTCACCGTGTATCTGACGAGCCCGGTGAACCGCGACGTCAACGTCCTGTACACGACCCTCGACGGCACGGCCGACGCGACCGACTACACCCCGCAATTCAACGGCCTGCTGACGATTCCGGCCAATTCGCTGTTCGGGTCGATCAGCATTCCGCTCAATCCCGATGACGTCAACGAAGGCAACGAGACGTTTTCGGTGCTGATCACCGACGTGGACGGCGCCGGCCTGGGCAAGGACACCGGCGTGGCCCTGATCGTGGACGACGACCTGACGCCGGCCTTGACCATCAGCCCCGGCTTCCGCGCCGAAGCCGAGACGACGATGGCGTTCACGGTGTTCTCGTCATTCCCGATCGCCAACCCGATCGACCTGACCGTGGACACGACGGACCTGCTGGCCACGGCCGGCGCGGCCGCCGACTACGACGCCCTGACCGGCTTCCCGCTCCAGATCGCCCCCGACACGACCAGCGTCGGCTTCACCGTGAACATCCACGACGACGTCGCCGCCGAGGGGGACGAGGACTTCCTGGTGACGCTGTCGAACGCGACCCAGGGGGCCGTGTTCGCCGCCGCCTCGGACCAGGGCACGATCGCCGACAACGAGCCGACGGTGACCATCAACATCGGCGACGCGATTGTCAAGGAGAACAACAACGGCACGGTCACGGTGCACATTCCGGTCATCCTGTCCAACCAGATCAACCAGCCGATCTCGGTGGCCTATCGCACGGTCGATGACAGCGCCACGGCGCCGCAGGACTACGTCGCCATTCCGGGCACGCCGACGGCGACCAATCCGCTGGTCATTCCGGCCAACGGCACGAGCGGCATCATCACGCTGACGCTCAACGCCGACGGGTTCAAGGAAGGCAACGAACAGTTCTTCGTGGAGCTGTTCAACGCGGTGGGCGCGACCGTCGCCAAGCCGCTGGCCACGGTCACCATCATCGACGACGACAGCGCCTTTGGCGCCACCCAGTTCCTGGTCCGCATCACGCCGCAGAGCGCCGTCGGCACCTACAGCTACTCGATCGGCCCGGAGGTCAGCAACCGCATCGAGTTCGCGACGACCGCCAGGGACAACGTCACGCCCGGCCCGGCCACCTTCACGCCCGTGACGATGGTGGGGATCCGCGTGGGAAGCCGCATCGTCATCGACACCGGCGCCCTGGAGGAAACGGTGACCGTGACGGCGGTGACGTCCACGACCTTCACCGCGACCGTGGTCAATGCGCACGACGGCTCGATCACCCCGTTCGTGATCCGGGTGCTCGGCAGCTTCATGGACCAGAACAACAACAGCAACACCGGCGAAAACGACACGGTCAACGCGTTCGCCAACGACAGCTTCACGGCGCCGCACGCCAACCTCGAGGTTCCGTTCAGCGGCCCGTACGACAGCGATACGCTGCCGTTGATCATTCCGGGCCCGCATTTCGTGGCCAACGGGTTCAAGACGTCGACGTT
The DNA here is from genome assembly GCA_022616435.1 of Gemmataceae bacterium. Lineage (GTDB taxonomy): Bacteria > Planctomycetota > Planctomycetia > Gemmatales > Gemmataceae > JAKEET01. The sequence continues at coordinate 12,186 of JAKEET010000129.1, read as the reverse complement.
CACGGCGGCGCCCAACGTGGCCCTGCCGTCGGCCGGCACGGGGGGCACCGGCAACGTCTTCAACGACACCGGCGTGGGCAAGCTCACCGTGGCGGGACTGACGGGCCAGCTCGTCGACGTCAACGTCCGCGTCAACATCGACTATCCCAACAGCGGCCATCTCATCCTGAGGCTGCGGGCCCCCAACGGCCAGGTGGTCCTGCTGTCCCAGCAGCGCGGCAGCGGCGACAACTTCGGCAACGCGACCTTCGACGACCAGGCGGCCACGCCCATCGCCTCGGCCCCGGCCCCGTACGGCACGGTGCGGCCGGATGGTCTGCTGAGCGCCTACAACTATCTCGGCGCCGATGAGCTCAACGGCGAGTGGGCGCTCGAGGTCGAGGACGTCGTCAGCGGCGCGGTCGGCAGGATTTTCGACTGGTCGCTGACCATCACCACCACGAGCACCGCCGAGTTCAACGGCAGCCTGTTCTCCAAGCAGGGCAACGAGTCGCTGCCGGACACCAGCGATCCGGTCGGCAATCCCTTCGGGACGGTGTTCTCGAGGGTCAACGCGTCCGGGCTGTCGGGCTGGATCACCGACGTCAACGTCACGGTAGACATCGATTACCCCAACAGCGGCGACCTGTACCTCCTCCTGCGTGCGCCCGACGGCACGGTCGTCGAGCTGACGTCGCCCTTTGGCCACGGCGACGGCAACTTCTATCGGGGCACGATTTTTGACGATCAGGCCCCCAAGAACATCGTCACCCAGGACCCCTTCGGTCCATTCAGGCACGTGCACCCGTTCGACCGCCTCAACCTGTTCAACGGCACCGAGGCGGACCTGCTCAACGGCGAATGGGTGCTCGAGATCCAGGGGGCGTCGTTCACCAGCGGCGGCATTCTCAACGGCTGGTCGCTGGACATTGCCACCAGCCATTTCAACGACGACGTGGTCCTCAACGGCACGACCGATCAGGTCACCGTGGTCTTCGATCGGGACATCAATCCGTCGTCGTTCACGGCCGCCGATGTCTTGCGGATGGCCGGTCCGGCGGGCGTCATCAACGGTCCGTTCACCGTCACGCCGCTGTTCGATTACGCCGCCAACCAGCCGCTGGCCGGCGTGCCGGCGTCGATGGCCAAGCGCGCCTTCCGCATCACCTTCCCGACCCAGAGTATCAGCGGCACGTACCAGATCACGATCGGCTCGGACATCGAAGCGGGGCTGGAGCGGCAGCAGATCGCCTTCCCGGCGGGCGTGACCGCGGCGACCTTCAGCTACAACGGCGTCGCCGCGTCGGCGCCGCTGTCGTACTCCATCGCGACGACCGCCGCCCAGCTCCAGGCACACCTGAATACCATCGCGGCGCTGGCCGGCAAGGTCACCGTCACCGGCGCCAACGGCGGCCCCTACACCGTGACCTTCACGGGGTTTGCCAATCAGCAGGTGAGCTTGATCGGCGTCAGCAGCTTTTCGGGCGGCACGACGCCGCCGTCGGTGCTGGATGCGAGCTTGAAGCTCGACAGCAACTTCAACGTCGGCCTGGACATCCTCAACGGCGGCGCCGCCGACACGGGCGTGCTCACGGCCAAGGGCTATGCGTCCACGACGCCGATGCCCAACACCACGCCGACGCCGGTCATCATCCCGCCCAACGGCTCGGTCACCGTGGACCTGGAGATCACCGACCAGTTCCGCATCGTGCAGGGGGCCAGCTCGAACTTCCTCCAGCATATTCAGCTCGCCTTGAGCATTACGCGGGCGAGCGATCCCTCGCTCGACGCCGTACTGATCGCGCCCGACGGCACGGAGATCCGCATCTTCTCGCGAGCCGCGGTCTTCCAGACGGTGACGTTCGACGACTTCGCCGTGACGCCGGTGGCGCCGGGCGGCACGTTCAGCGTGGGCACGCTCAATCCGCAGATCCCGCTGAGCCGCTTGCAGGGCATGTTCACGTCGGGCATCTGGCAGCTGCGGATCACGAACAACAGCCTCACCGGCGGCACGCTCAACAGCTGGTCGCTGCGCTTCCCTTATTACCAATCCGCGTCCGGCCTGGGCGAGGCGGTTGCCGACCAGTTCTCCACCGGCTTCCGCATCTTCACCATGGACGCCACCAACCCGCTGTCTGACTCGGTGTGGACCGCCGTGGGCCCGGCGGCCAGCAACCAGTACGGCTCGTCCGGCCCGGTGACGGCGCTGGCCGTCGATCCGTCCGATCCGTCGGGGAACACGGTGTACGTGGGCGCGGCCAGCGGCGGCGTGTGGAAGACGACCAACTTCCTGACGACCGCGCCGCAAGGTCCCAGCTACATCCCGTTGACCGACCTGGGGCCGAGCAACAGCCTCAACATCAACACCATCGTGATCCTGCCGCGCAACAACGACCCGCGCCAGTCGATCATCTTCGCCGGCACCGGCACCACCGAGACGTTCGCGCCGGGCATCGGCCTGTTGCGCTCGCCCGACGGCGGCGCCACCTGGCAGGTCGTGGACAGCATCATCCAGAACTTCGACGCCCTCGGCAATCCGTTGCCGATGAGCTCCGGGCTGCGCGACCACGCCTTCGTCGGCTCGCGCGTGAACAAGATCGTCGTCGATCCCACGGTGTTGCCGAACACCAACGGCGAGCGCGCCGTGTACATGGCGGTGGGCGGCGGCGCCAATCAGGGGTTGTACCGCAGCCTCGACACCGGCAAGAGCTGGACGCTGATTCGCGCCGGCAACGCCACCGACGTCATCCTGGCGCCGGCCAGCGGCGATCCCAGCACCAACGGACTCCTGCGCCTTCTGTACGCCGCGTTCGAAGACGAGGGGACCTTCTACACCACCAGCGCCTTCAGCACGTCGTCGCTGATCCAGATGACCGGGCTGAACCAGCCCAATGACCAGGACAAGCCGAACCACCAGATCTCCGGCGTGCCGATCCCGGTGAACGCGCCGGTGAGCACGCCCAACGGCGCCGGCCGCGGCCGCATCCTGCTCGCCACTCCCGCCATGACGGGCGACCGACTTCGCGACACGTTCTTGCAGAACTGGTTGTACGCGCTGGTGCTGGACGGCTCGGTGGCGCACGGCTACGAGTTGTACGTCACCAAAGACCTCGGCGACAACTGGACGCGCGTGCAACTCAACGTCAGCGGCAACCAGGGCCTTGCCGAGCAGAACTTCGGCGTGCCGACCAACGACGACAACGTCACCGGCAACCCGCCCACCGCCAGCCTGGCCGCTCTCGGGACCAGCAACTATCAAGCGACCTTGGCCATCGATCCCAACAACCCGAACGTGGTGTACCTCGGCGGCTCGCGCCTGGTCAAAGTCGACATCACGACGGTGTCCGATCCGTGGGCGGTCGTCAACGGCGATCACAGCGACAACGTTCCGGCCGCCATCAACGGGCCGACCACCGGGCTGATTTTCCCCGGCGGCGCCATGTTCGACAACGGCAGTCCGGCCACGCCCAACGCGCCCGATCCGCGCGACGACCACTTCAACATGTACCGCGATCCGTACAACCCGTTCCTGACGCCGTCCACCTTCCATTACAGCGGCACCCCCTTCAACCTCCCCAACTTCACGCGCTGGCTCAACGACGGCAGCGACGCGCGCTGGTCGGACTTTGGCGTGATCAACGACGTCTACAACCAGAGCACCAATCCGCCGTTCCGGTCCCACGAGTTGATTACCCTGACCGATCCGTTGACGGGCAAGACCCGCCTGATCCTGGGGACCGATCAGGGCGTGTTCACCGTGGTGGACGGTCTCTCCGACCCGGCGCTCAGCACGGCCGACATGATCCAGCGGGGAACGTATCAAACGCACCAGGGCATCGGCTCAGCCGATTCGATCCGTGGCTCGCGCAACGGCAATCTGCAGATCGCCCAGTTCATGTCCGGCGCCGTGCAGCCCAGCACCCTGGCCGCCGACGTGGACGGCGCCCTCTTCTACGCCATGGCGTTCAACAACGGCACGCCGGCCTCGGCCGCCGACATCATCAACACCGGCAACCTCAACTGGCAGACCTTTGACGAGACGCGCTTCAACGATCTCATCGGCCATTCGGTGGACGGCAACGGCAGCTGGATCGTGACCGACGCCACCGGCGGGTTCGACCGCATCGACCCCGCCACCGGCTCGGTCATCTTCGACGCCAACCGCATCGGCACCACGTATCAATACATCTGGCCGTTCGCCAACAATCAGTTCAACCTGGGTCCTTCGGACTTCTTCGTCATCGACTTCCCCAACAACGCGCCGATCAGCCGCGGTACCGGCCTCCTGCAATCGACCTGGCCGGGCATCAGTTCGCCGCCGCGTCCGTTTGGCCGCTTCGCCGTCAACCCGCTCGATCCCAGCGCGATTGTCATCAGCTCGTCGGCCGGCCGGGTCTATCGCACCGCCGGCTCGCTCAGCGGCTTCGGCATCCAGTGGCTGCCGATCGCCGAGCCCACGGCCCTGGACGGCACTTCGGCGCAGGCGATGGCCTTCGGCTCGCCCCCGTCCACGGCGTTCAGCCTCAACGATTTCATCTACGCCGGCACCGACGGCGGCAGCGTCTTCGTCACCTTCAACGGCGGCGGCACGTGGCGCGACATTTCCAGCGGCCTCGACGGCGGCAGCGTGCTCAGCATCATCCCCAACCCGCGCCGCGGCACGACCGAGGCGTACGCCGTCACCGGCCAGGGCGTTTACTGGATGCCCGACTCCAGCGCGGCCACGCCCACCTGGATCAAGCTCAACGACACCCCGGGCCGCGATTCGCTGTTCAACTTCAGCCGGCCGCTGTTCAACAATCCCAACGACCTGCAGCCGATCATGCTGCCCGGCCAGATCACCTCGCTGGCCGTCGATTGGCGCTACCAGATCCCCGATGACCCCGCCAATCCGACCGGGCCCTCGCACCCGGTCCTCTATGTCGCGGGCAACGCCGGCGTCTTCCGGTCCACCGACAAGGGCTTCACCTACAACCTGTATCCCGACCTGGCCAACAACCAGTCTCCGCAGGAAGGCGGCTTCCTGCCCAACGTCTACATCACCGACCTGGACCTGATGCTCGGCTACACCAACCCGCAAACCGGCACCACCAACCATGCCGCGTCGCAGAACCTGCTCATGGCCAGCACCTTTGGCCGCGGCGCCTTTGCCATTCGCCTCGACGACGCCGGCTTCTCTCAGTTCCTGGCCGATCCGACCAAGGGGCCGCGGATCGTCGACGTCGATCAGGTCTCGCCCCACCCGGGCGACGTGCTCACCGGCTTCGACGTCACCTTCAGCAGCCTGGTGGACAACATCACGTTCACCCCGGCCGACGTTCAACTCATCGCGCCGAACGGCCAGCCGATCGCGGTCCAGAGCGTCGTCGAGATCACGACCGTCCCGCCGGGCGGCCTCGATCCGCACAACATGTTCCGCATCTCGTTCACGCCGCAATCGGCCGCCGGCAACTACCGGCTCATCATCGGTCCCAACCTGTCGGACTTCGGCGGCAACTTGATGAACCAGGACGACGACGCCGTCAACGGCGAGAACCCGGCCGACCGGTACGACGCCTTCCACTTCTTCGAGCCGAACACGGCGCCGACCATCAGCGACATCCCGAACCAGTCGGTCGCGCCGAACACGAACCTCAATATCCAGTTCACCATCGGCGACGGCCAGACGCCGACCCAGCTGACACTGCAGGCCGATATCAGCAATCCTGCGCTGATCGCCAGCCTGACGTTCAACGGCAATCCCAGTGGGTCGATCGCCGTCAGCACCACGCCGACGATCATCATCACGGCCGGCGGCCAGTTCGGCGTCGTGACCATCACCGTCACGGTCACCGATCCGTTCGGTCTCAGCGCCACCGACACCTTCACCGTGGCGATCAACAATCCGCCCACGCTGCTGCCCGACCCGATCCCGGATTTCAGCGGCGTGCACGGCGTCTTCCCGGTCACCAATCACGTGACGCTGTCCGGCACCGATCCCGATCCGGGCGACGTGGTCACCTTCGGCGGCAGCGCCTTTGCCGATGCGGCCTTCACTGCGCCGCTGCCCGGCTACATCCAGGTCAACCCGACCACCGGCCAGGTCGATCTGACGCCGCCGGCGTCGTTCGTGGGGACCTTCTTCGCCCGCGTCTTCTCCACCGACGGCAAGGCCCAGACCTTCGGTTCGTTCACCGTCACGGCCATCAACAACCCGCCGTCGCTGGCGCCGATCAGCGACATCGTCGCCCATCATCGCAGCTTCCCGATGGACGTGACCCTCAACGGCAGCGACCCCGATGCGGGCGAGATCCTGACCTACTCCGCGGTGGCCCTCGACGCGACCACGTTCAAGATCCGCCAGCTCGACGACGCGCTGGGGCTGTCGCCGTTCGGGGCGAACCTGAAGTTCAACAAGTTCAAACGCAAGGAGAAACACTTCATCGGCTTCGGCGGCGCCCGCTACTTCATCCTGCCCAACGGCCAGTTCTTCCGCTTCACCGGCACCAGGAAGAAACTGCGCGGCGTCTTCATCGACCAGCTGCCGACTCTCTACTGGGCGGTCCCCAGCCTGCTGTACAACGCCCCGCCGGCGACGCAGCTTGGCGGTTTCGTCAGCGTCAACGGCAACGTGGCCACGTTGAGCCCGGGCGGCTTCCTCGGCACGTTCCTGGTCCTGGCCACCGTCAGCGACGGCGTCGCCAGCGCCTCGCAGCTCTACCGCGTGACCAGCTTCAACACGCCGCCGCAGTTCAACTCGACCATCGGCTCGGTGACGGCCCAGCACAGCCAGTTCCCGCAGACCCGGACGCTGGACGGCGGCGACGCCGACAGCCTCGACGCGCCGTTCTTGACCTACTCGGCGACGGCCTACGAAGCCACCAGCTACCAGGCCCGCCAGCTCGACAGCCAGTACGGCTTGTTCTCCAATGGCCGCTACATGTTCAACAAGTACAAGCGGCGCGAGAAGCACATCAAGGGCGTCGGCAACAAGAACTTCTTCATCCTGCCCAACGGGTTCCTGTTCCAGCGGAGAGGCCCGGCGACCTCCCCGCGGCTGCGCGGCGTGTTCATCGCCGCCTTGCCGCAAGTCTATTGGGTCAACCCGGCCCTCTTGTGGAACTCTCCGAACCCGACCGTGCTCCCAGGCTTCGTCAGCGTGACCGGCAACCAGATCGACTTCACCCCCAGCGGCTTCGCCGGCACCTACGTGGTCGAGGCCGCCGTCAGCGACGGCGTCGCCGCCGCCGTCCAGACCATCCAGGTCAACGTCCTCAACGACGCCCCGACCCTGGCGCCCATCAGCGACCGCAGCATCTCGCACACCCAGCCGTCATTCCAGGAAACGCTGGTCGGCAACGACGCCAGCGGCGATCCGCTCACCTACAGCGCCGTCGCCTTCGACGGCATCGCCTACGACGCCGCCATTCTCGACGCGACCCACGGCCTGTCCAGCACCGGCGCCTACCAGACCAACCTCCGCGGCTTCAACGAACGCTACCTCGACGGCGCCGGCAACCGCCGGTTCACCATCTTCCCCGACGGCAGGGTGTTCCGCTTCACCGGCGCCGCCGCCAGCTCCTTCAACTTCTCCGGCCCCAACCAGAACCTGTTCCAGGTCGGCACGCTCGACGCCAGCTACTGGGCCGACCCGGCCAGGCTCTGGAACGCCGCGCCGATCACGCCGCTCAACCCCAGCCCGGTCAGCGTCGCCGGCGACCTGCTGACCTTCACCACCCCGGCCAACTTCGCCGGCCGCATCTACGTCGAAGCGCGGGTCAGCGACGGCGCCTTCACCGCCACCCAGCTCTTCAAGGTCTTCATCACCAACAACCCGCCGGTCCTCCAGAACCCGGGCGACCGGAACGTCGCCGCCAGCGGCGCCGATCAAGACGTGTTCGTGCCGCTGAGCGCCAGCGATCCGGACGGCGATCCGATCTCCTTCCTGCAGCCGCAAGTCGTCACGCTGGCCACGCTGGCCTTCCAGCTCGACCAGCAGCTCGGCTTGTTCGATCCGGGCAACAACTTCTTCTTCAACCACTACGGCTTCCAGGAGAAGTGGCTCCGCAGCGCCGTCAACGGCAACTGGTACGCCCTGCTCCCCAACGGCGAGCTGCACGTGCTCGGCAACCTCAACGCCGGCAACGGCATCGGCCCGGTGGTCGCGGTCTTCGATTCGAGCTACTACAACAATCCGGACCGCCTCTACAACGCCCCCAACCCAGGCCTGCTGCCGCCGGTCACCGCCGACATCGCCGGCTCCACCCTGCGGCTCCACATCAGCGCCGGCTTCACGGGCACCTTCCGCGTCCTGGTGCAAGTGACCGACGGCATCGACACCGTGGGGCAGTCGTTCTTCGTGAACGTGCAGTGACGGATCGTTTGGACCTGCCGTTTGCTGACGGACCGTTTGGTGATGCTATGATTGGAACAAAAAGCTCAGCACGATTCGCAAAGAGATTGAAAAGTCGCTGGCGAGCACCGGCAATCCCGATTTCGCTCCGAGAGTATTACTTGCTTTCCGGTCGGGAGAAACGCATCAACCAGTTCTGCGACCGCCTGCGGTCACCTGAGCAATGGGAAATCGATTCCGTCCATTGGGACATCGATTCCGATCAAAGTTGTGTTTTTGGAAGAGAATCAGTGGGTTGCCTACTGGGGCGTGCCTTCGACCGAGGAACGTCCGGCGGCGAAAGGCCAGAACATGGCGAGCCCTTCAGATCCAGTCGGAACGGGCCAGGTCGTCGTTGAGCAGGCGCCGCTCAGAACGACCTTCCTCCGCAGTCACAATCGCTTTGTCCTGAGCTGGCCGGACGACAGCACGCTCGAGATCAAGTATCACCGGATGGTACGAGTGGTTGCCTGGGTCCTGTGCATCCTGGGTTGGCCGTTCCTGTTGCTGGGCCTGCTGGGACTCATCGGGAGCCTGATGAAGCCGGACGCGGCCGACTTCGTCGCCGTGGGATTGTTGCTGCTGTGGGGCGGCGCGGTTGGCCTGATGGGGGTCTGGCTGTTCGGGCCGCGCTATCGGTTCGACGCCTTGGCAGGCTGGTTGACGGTCCGGCACTTCTGGCGAACGCGCCGTCGGCCTCTCCTGGACATCGTGGCCGTCCAAATGATCGACGCAGGCTGGTTCGGCGCCAGGTTCAATGAGGGCCTCGCCGTCAACAGGCCCGTCAAGTTTCATAGTTACCAACTGAATCTGGTCCTGGACGACTCGGAGGAGCCACGCGTGTTCGTGGCCTACAATAGCGACTTCACGGATATGGCCAGGAAGGCCAAGATCCTGGCGGATTTCCTCGATGTGCCACTGTTGGCCGCGCCCCAGGTCCACGAGCTGGTGCAAGCCTATGGCGCGCACGATGCGGCGGCGGCCGATGTTGCGGGCGTTCGGCGCTTTCGCGGCAGCGACGCCGTGCGGCCCGTACCCGATCGTCGCTTGCCGGAGCCGTACCGGTCGTGGATCGACGAGGCCCAGCCCCTGCCAGGGCAAGTCCGACTGCTGCCCCGATCCGTGGCGGTGATGCACGATCTGAGCCTGTTCGTCCTACTTGGAGTCATGATCATCGGGATGGATGTGCTCGTCGTTGCGTTGTTTTTGCCGGCGCTGGCCGCCGGCGGCGCATGGCTGCCCATCCTGGTCGTCGGAGCCGTGTGCTTGCTGCTGGGGCTCATTCCGTTGTATTTGCTGCGCCGGCTGAGCATCACGCTCGGCGCCTGGCGCCGCCTGAAGCGTGGGACGCTTCGCCAGGGCATTCTGGTCGGTCCGGAGGGGGTGCTGGTGCGCATGGAGCCGAATCGCTGCTATGCGATCGCTTTGGACCGGTTCGTGAATGCCAAGATCCAGACCAGTGCATCGCCACGCCAGGTCCCGTCGGATTTCGTCATCGAAACGCTGGACGGACGGGTGGCGTTCTTTCTCAAATGCTCCAGCGCCCCTCCGGAGCAGCTCAATCAGTGGGTCGCAGAACTGCGGCGTAGAATCGGTGCTGTTGGCCCGGCAACTCATCTGGATCGTTCGGCGACAGGAGGGTGAGCGACAACCTGCCGCATCACATCGGCCTCCGCGGGGATCTGCGAGAAGCTGCTGCACGAGCAACCGTCTTGCGGCCCAGATCGGTGGAGCGTTCGGCTCGGTTCGGCAACCCGGGCTTCCGCTTCGGCAAAAAAAACCTCGACTCCCGCTCTTGACAACAAAACTTGTCAATGCTACCATCTCCTCATGCTCGACGTGGATGTCATCGATAGTCCGGCGGCGGCGACCGTCGCCTTGGAGCCTCTACGCAGTCGGCTGCTTTCCGAACTGGCACGGCCCGCCTCGGCCGCCACGCTGGCCACACGGGTCGGCCTGGCCCGGCAGAAGGTCAACTACCACCTGCGCGCCCTGGAGTCGCACGGGTTGATCAAGGTGGCCGAGCGACGCAAATGGGGCGGCCTGACGGAACGGTTGCTGGTGGCGACGGCGACTTCCTATGTGATCTCGCCTGGCGCCCTGGGGCCGGTCGCCGTCGATCCGGCCAGGGACATGGATCGCCTGTCCGCGAGCTATCTCATCGCCCTGGGCGCGCGCGTCGTTCGCGAGGTGAACGACCTGGCGCGCCGCGCGAAGGAGACCGACAAACGCTTGGCGACGCTGGCGGTGGACACCGAAGTTCGCTTCCGGTCGGCGGCGGACCGTGCCGCCTTCAGCCAGGAACTGACCGAGGCCATCACGAAGCTTGTGTCGAAGTACCACGATGAATCCGCCCCCGGCGGCCGCGCGCACCGCCTGGTCCTCATGGCGCACCCCCTTCCGCAAAAACCCGCAACCAAGGAGACATCATGAGCGTGAAGAAAGAGCCGTCCGGACGCCGATCGGTCCAGGTTGAAGTTGAGGTCCCCGGCACGCCGGAGGAAGTCTGGCAGGCCATCGCGACGGGACCAGGCGTCTCGTCGTGGTTCGTGCCGACCGAGATCGTGGAACAGGACGGCAAACCGGTCGCTGTCAAAAGCAACTTTGGCCCAGGAATGGAATCAACGGCGACCGTGACCAGTTGGGACCCGCCGCGGAAGTTCACGGCCGAATCCCCGGGCTGGACGCCGGACATGCCGACGATGGCCACCGAGTGGAGCGTCGAAGCGCGCGCGGGGGGCGTCTGTATCGTCCGTGTGGTGCACAGCCTCTTTGCCAGCACCGATGACTGGGACAATCAACTGGAAGGCACCGAATTCGGCTGGCCTGGCTTCTTCCGCATCCTGCGGCTGTATCTCACGCACTTCCGTGGTCAACGCTCGGCGATCATGCAGTGGAATGCAATGCCCGCGGGATCCCCCGAGGACGCCTGGGCAACGATGACCTCTGCACTGGGGCTGAAGGGCGCCACCGCCGGGCAGCGCTGGACGGCCTCGCCCGGTAACCCATCGCTCAGCGGCATCGTAGAGCCCGCCGACCAGTATCCGCACCACGTCATGCTCCGCCTCGACAAGCCGTGCGCCGGCGTCGCCGACTTCGGCGCCGCCAACTGCAGCGGCACGGTCATGGCGACGATTAGTTTCTATCTCTATGGCGATCAGGCTGCCGGAGTCGCCGCCCGCGAGAAGCCGTTGTGGCAGGCGTGGGTAGATAAACTCTTCCCGATGCCGACGGAGCCGAGTAAGAGCGAATGACTGTGTGATCGTCACCTGACCTGAACTGAGAAAGCCATGGCGAGCGTCGAGGCGTAAGCCCGACGTGCCTTCGTCGCGACTGACGCTGTCCACGTCGGGCTTACGCACCGACGCTCGCCAGGCATCATGAACAATGTACGTTCGGCGACACCATCGTAAGGAGAACACCCATGCGACTCGCACGTGTGACGCTGCTCTGCACCTTCGTCCTCACCGCATCCGGCGGAATCGGCGCGCGGGCGGGCGACAAGGCGGATGTCGAGCAAGAACTCAAGAAGTTCCAGGGCACTTGGACCGTGGAACTCGTCGAAGCGGAAGGCAAGGAGGTGCCGATCGACCTGTTCAAGGGTATGACGGTCACCTTCGAGGGCGACAAGTATACCGTCAAAGTGGATGACCGGGTGGTCCAGGCCGCCACCCAGAAGCTCGACCCGTCCAAGTCACCGAAGACCCTGGATGGGAAGCTGGCCGAGGGCCTGGGCAAGGGGACGGTCATCCTGGGCATCTACGAGATCAGCGGGGACACGCTGAAGGTCTGCTTCGACCCCGAGGGGAAGAAGCGGCCGACGGAGTTCAAGACCG
>JAKEET010000128.1 GCA_022616435.1 Gemmataceae bacterium | reverse complement strand
TCCGAGCCGGCGGCGCGGATGTTGGTCAGCTTCTTTTCCCGGCACACGTTCACCGGCAGGTCGTTGTCGCGGCAGTGCTCGCCGACCACCTGGCCCTCGTAGACCTGGTCGCCGCCGCCGATGAATAGCGAGCCGCGCTCCTGCAGGTTGTCCAGGGCGTACGGCGTCGCCCGGCCGGTGTCGGTCGAGATCAAGACGCCGTTGAGGCGCGCCGGAATGCTGCCGCGGCTTGGCTGGTAGTCGTAGAAGTTGTGGTGCATGATCGCGGTGCCGCCGGTCGAGTTCATCAGCCGCGTGCGCAGGCCGATGAGGCCGCGGGCCGGGATCGTGAATTCGATGTGCGTCGCCGCCCCGCGCGAATCGAGCTTAACGCACTCCGCCCGGCGGTTGCCCACCAGTTCCATCACCGCGCCGACGTGCGCGTTGGGCACGTCGATCACCAGGTATTCGATCGGCTCGTGTGTCTGGCCGTTCACTTCTTTATTGATGACCTTCGGTTTGCCGACCGACAGCTCGAAGCCCTCGCGGCGCATGTTCTCGATCAGGATGCCGAGGTGCAAGAGTCCGCGGCCGGAGACGTGGAACTCGTCGCGCTTTTCCGTGTCGGCGACGACGCGGAGGGCGACGTTGGATTCCAGCTCCTTCATCAGACGATCGCGCAGCTGCCGGCTGGTGACGTACTGCCCGTCCTGGCCGGCGAACGGCGAATCGTTGATGCGGAAGACCATGTCGAGCGTCGGCTCGTCCACCTTGATCGGCGGCAGGGCAACCGGGCTGTCGAAGTCGGCGATGGTGTCGCCGATGTCGACGCTGTCCAGCCCGACCACCGCGCAGATATCGCCGGCGCCGACTTCATCGGTTTCGGTCCTGCCCAGGCGATCGAACGTGTACAGCTGGGCCACCGTGTCGTCGACCCGGCGGCCGTCGTGCTTCAGGAGCGCGATCTTCTGGCCCTTGCGAATCTTCCCCGCGGCGATCTTGCCGATGCCGATGCGGCCGACGTAATCGCTCCAGTCGAGCGTCGTCACCAGAAGCTGCAAGGGCTGGTCCGGCTCCACGTCCGGCGCCGGCACGTGCTGGAGGATCGCGTCGAACAGCGGGCTCAGGTCCTTCGCCGGAATCGCCAGGTCGGGGGTGGAGATGCCTTGCCGGCCGGCGGCGTAGATCGTCGGAAAATCGAGCGTGGCGTCGTCCGCGTCCAGCTCCACGAACAGGTCGAAAACGCTGTTGAGCACTTCCTGCGGCCGGGCGTCGCCGCGGTCAATCTTGTTGATGACCACGATGGGCCGCAGCTTGTTTTCGAAGGCCTTACGGAGGACGAAGCGCGTCTGCGGCAACGGGCCTTCAGCGGCGTCGACGAGCAACAGGCAGCCGTCGGCCATCTTGAGGACGCGTTCCACTTCGCCGCCGAAGTCGGCGTGGCCGGGGGTGTCGATGATGTTGACCTTGGTGCCGCCGAGGGTGAGGGCGATGTTCTTGGCAAGGATGGTGATGCCGCGCTCGCGTTCCAGGTCGTTGGAGTCGAGGATGCACTCGCCGCGCAGCTCGCTCTCGCGGAACAGGCCCGACTGGCGCATCATCTGATCGACAAGGGTGGTTTTGCCATGATCGACATGGGCGATGATGGCGACATTGCGAAGGCCGGTTCGCTTCATGGAATCTTCACGAATCCTGGGAGATTGATTCGTAGAATACCGCTCCGAAAAGGCGAGAGAGTATTATACGTGCCAGTGCCGTTGGCGGCTCGACACACGCTGGCGGCTCGATACGTCCGCCGGCGGCTTGGCGCTCACATCATCCCGGCACCGATCTGAGCGCCGTCCATCACCTCGGAGGATCTTCCGTGGAGTTATTCCTGATCCGCCATGCCGATGCGGCGCCGCTGGGCGAGCGCGGCGTCACCGACGACGCCGATCGGCCGTTGACCGCGAAGGGCGAAGCCCAGGCGGCCAGCATCGGCAAGGCGCTGCAGCGGCGCGGCATCGTGCTGGACAAGTTGATCGCCAGCCCGCTGTTGCGCGCCCAGCAGACGGCGAACATCATGGTGCGTCACCTGCAGCCGGCGCCGGAAGTGACCACGTCGGAGGCGCTCGCGCCCGGCGTCAAGCCGCGGAAGACGGCGAAGCTGCTGCGTTCGGTGGACGGCGAGCGGATTGGCCTGGTGGGCCACATGCCCGACGTCGCCGAATGGGCGGGCTGGCTGATCGGCGCCAAGAAAGCGGAAATCGACGTCGCCAAGGCCGGCATCGTGTGCATTGAGTGCGGCGAGCTGCCGAACAAAGGCATGGGGACGCTGCGCTGGCTGGTCACGCCGGAATGGTACAGTTGACGTGTCATTGGTCATTAGTCATTGGTCATCAGTCATTGGCAGTCGGCTCATTTGCCAATGACCAATGACCAATGACCAATGACTAATGACTAATGACCAATGACTAATGACCAATGACCAATGACTAATGACTCAATCCGTGGTTGAACTGACTTCCCTCAACTCTGAATGTACGACATCAAGTAGTGATTCTCGCGCGTGAGCTGCTCGTACTGCGACTTGACGATGTCGCCGATCGAGATCATGCCGACCAGCCGGCCGTCGTCGAGGACCGGGACGTGGCGGATGCGGTGCTCGGTCATCAGCCCCATGATGGTCTCGACGTCGTCTTGCGGCGACCCGAGGACGAGGTCGGTGGTCATATGCCGCTCGACGGTCTTGTCTTCGAGCCGCTCGTGCCGGTCGGCGCACGCCCGCAAGATGTCGCGCTCGGTGATGATGCCGACGAGCCGGCCGTCGCGCTCGCACACCACCAGCGAGCCGACGTTGTGCTCGACCAGCTTGGCGGCGACGTCGGCCAGCGAGGCGTGCGCGGGGATGGAGTAGACGATCCGGCCCTTGTTCTGGAGGATTTCACGGAGCATCATGGTGCGTTCTCACATTTGGCAGGAGCCAGGCCGCTGGGACATGTGGGAGTCGCGGCCATTCGTCCGGATGATAGCCGATGGGGGGCGAAAAGCAATCAAATTCCGCCGGACGCTAAGCCGCAAGCGGCAAGGGCTAGGACCGCCACAACACCGAGGTGGCGCGGCATCTTCGGATCATGGTCGCACCGGATGGACGAGTATTGCCGGACGTCAATAGGCCTTCGCGAACACCACTCTACCTGCCGAGGGCCGCCCCGTCACCATGCATTGGCCCGCTTCCTTTGCCCGATTGAACGGGATGCAGCGGATGGTCGCCTTGGTCTCGGCGCTGACGCGGTCTTCGGTCTCGCGCGTCCCGTCCCAGTGAGCCAGGAAGAACCCGCCCGGCTCGTCAATCTTCTTCTTGAAGTTGTCGTAGCTGTCGATCTCGTGGGTGTTGTCGTCGCGGAACTTCCTGGCGCGGTCGAACAGGGCCGTTTGCATTTCCTTGAGCATCACCGCGATCTTCGCCGGCGCTTCGGCCAGCGGCACGCCGAACAGCTTCGCTTCCTTGCCGGGCAAGTCGCGGCGGGCCAGCACGCAGGCGTTCTTCTCCAGGTCCTTCGGGCCCAGCTCGACGCGGATCGGCACGCCCTTCAATTCCCATTCGTTGAACTTGAACCCGGGCTGGTGCTGGTCGCGGTCGTCGATCTTCACCTGGATGGGCTCATAGCCGTACCACGGATCGACGGGGAGGCCGCGCAGGCCGTCGGCGAGTTGCTGGGCGGCGGCGCACGTGGCCTGCTTCTCCTCCGGCTTGCGAAAGATGGGCACGATGACGACGTGGATCGGCGCCAGCCGCGGCGGCAGGACAAGGCCATGGTCGTCGGAGTGGGTCATGATCAGTCCGCCGACCAACCGTGTGGACACGCCCCAGCTCGTCGCCCAGGCGTGCTCCCGCTTCCCTTCCTGGTCCTGGAACGTCACGTCGAAGGCCTTGGCGAAGTTCTGGCCGAGGAAATGGCTCGTCCCCGCCTGAAGCGCTTTCTTGTCCTGCATCATCGCCTCGATGCACAGCGTGTAGACGGCGCCGGGGAACTTCTGCCCCTCGGTCTTGGGGCCGGTCAGCACCGGCATCGCCATCCATTCCTCGGCGAACTTGCGGTAGCAGTCCATGAGGATCATGAGCGCCTCGTCTTCCGCCTCCTTCTGCGTGGCGTGGGCGGTGTGCCCTTCTTGCCACAGGAACTCGGCGGTGCGCAGGAACAGCCGCGTCCGCATCTCCCACCGCACTACGTTGCACCATTGATTGATGAGCAGCGGCAGATCGCGGTAGCTTTGAATCCAGTTGCGGTACGTGTTCCAGATGATCGTCTCCGACGTCGGCCGGACGACCAGCTCCTCCTCGAGCCGGGCCTCGGGATCGACGATCAGGCCCTTGCCCTTTTCCGCCTTGAGCCGGTAGTGCGTGACGACGGCGCATTCCTTGGCAAAACCTTCCGCCATCTCCTCTTCCTTGGCGAGGAACGACTTGGGAATGAACAGCGGGAAGTAGGCGTTGACGTGCCCGGTGTCCTTGAACAGCCGGTCGAGGGCCCGCTGCATCCGTTCCCAGATCGCGTAGCCGTGCGGCTTGATCACCATGCAGCCGCGGACGTCGGAATTCTCGGCAAGCCCGGCGTGCTGGACGATGTCGAGATACCACTGCGAGTAATCCTTCGAGCGGGGCGTGACCTTTTCGGCCATGAGGGTCGTCCTTTCCGAGTGAATGCCACGGATGTTGTACCAATGCATTGGGAAGCGGACACGTCCGCCCCGGTTCTTCGAACCGGGGCTATGCCAAGGGCGCCTGGTATAATCTCCCCATGCGCAACGCCTTCGTCGCGGAACTCGAGCGCCTGGGACCGGAGGCGAGCTACGCGCCGTTTTCCGCGACTCGGGCCCGCGCCTATTGCAGCCGGCTGGCGCGGACGCACTACGAGAACTTCTCCGTGGCGACGCTGCTGTTGCCGCGGCGGCTGGTCCAGCACGTTCACAACGTGTACGCCTATTGCCGCTGGGCCGACGACCTGGGCGATGAAACCGCCGGCGACGCCCTGGCATTGCGGCTGCTGCACTGGTGGCGCGGCGAGCTGCTGTGCTGCTACGATGGAACGCCGCAGCATCCGGTGATGGTCGCGCTGCAGCAGACGATTCGCCGCTTCGCCATCCCGGCGCAGCCGTTCCTCGATCTGATCTCGGCGTTCGAGCAGGACCAGCGCGTCCAACGGTATGAGACTTACGCTCAGCTTCTCGATTACTGCCGCCGCTCCGCCAACCCGGTCGGCCGGCTTGTGCTGTTTCTTTGTGAATGCCACGACGGCGAGCGCGGGCGGCTCTCGGACCAGATCTGCACCGGCCTGCAGCTGGCGAACTTCTGGCAAGACGTGGCCCGCGATTTCGCGATCGGCCGCGTCTACTTGCCCGCGGAGGACCGGCGCCGCTTCGGCTACACCGACGCCGATCTCGAAGGCCGCCGCTTCACGCCGGCCTTCGCGGAGCTGATGCGCTTCGAGACGGAGCGCACGCGGGGCTTTTTCGACGAGGGCCTGGCGCTCGTGCCGCTGATGCCTCACGACGTGCAGGGCGACATCGAGCTGTTCGCCCGCGGCGGCCTGGCGATTCTCGACAAGATCGCGGCGCACGGCTACGACGTGTGGCGAACTCGGCCGGTGCTGGCGAAGTGGGAGAAGGCCGCGCTCCTGGGGAGCGTGCTGTGCCGGCGCTTCTGGTAATTCGCGATCCTTCGAGATCGCGCCTCAGGTGACGTGCGATTCCATGGATGCGGAACTCGACCATTCCTACCGGTACTGCGAAGCGCTGGCGCGGCGCGAGGCGGGCAACTTCTACCCAGCGTTTCGCGTGCTCCCCAAGGATCAACGCCGGGGGATGTGCGCCTTGTACGCCTTCATGCGCATCGCCGACGACCTCAGCGATGAGCCCGGCTCGGTGGACGACAAGCGGCATGGTCTTGTGGCCTGGCGGGTCGCGCTCCGGCAAGCCCTGGCCAGCCGCGGCACGCACCCGATTCATCCCGCGCTGCGGCACACGGTGACCGCGTTCGCGGTCCCGGCCGAGTACCTGGAAGCGGTCATCGACGGCGTGGAGATGGACCTGACCACGCTCCGCTACGCCACCTTCGCCGATTTGCGGCTCTACTGCTGGCGCGTGGCGTCGGCGGTCGGCCTGGCGTGCATTCGCCTGTGGGGCTGCCGCGACGAAGCGGCCAAGGAATTCGCGGAACACGCGGGCATTGCCTTTCAGTTGACCAACATCCTTCGCGACCTGAAGGAAGACGCCGCCCGTGGCCGCGTTTACCTGCCCCAGGAGGACCTGACCCGGTTTGGCTACGATGAGGACCGATTGCAACGCGGCGTCCGCGACGACGCTTTTCGCGCGTTGATGCGCTTTCAGATCGAGCGGGCCCGCTGGCATTACCAGCAAGCCTGGCCGCTGGCGCCCTTGCTGGCGCGTCCCGGCCGGGCCGTGTTCCTGTTGATGGCCCGAACCTATCAAGCCCTGCTCGACGCCATCGAACGCCGGGATTTCGACGTGTTCTCGGGGCGGATTCGCGTCGGCGGCTGGCGCAAGCTGATGCTCGCCGTGGGCGTGTTGCCGGTGCGGATGGGATTGACGAGGTGAACGCGCGCCGGCATGATCGACCTTGGCAACTTCCGAATGATCCCCTCTGCGTTCTCTGCGGTCTCTGCGGTTCAAACCAACCGCAGAGGGCGCGGAGGAACGCAGAGAGAGTCCAAGCCGCGAATGGCGACGCGAACAAACTTCACTTGAACACGACATACACGTCGTTGTATTCGACGCCGTGATTGCGCACGACGATGCGGTACTCGGCGGTCCGCGGCGGCGTCCAGAAGATCGCGACGTAATCCTTGTTGCTCGCGTCCTTGGCGACCTCGACGCCGTCCTTGTCGTAGACGGTCACGTCGAGCGGCACGACCGGGTTGTGGTCGCCGCGGGCGGTCACGCAGGCGCGTTCACCGCCGCGGAACACCAACGTAAACTCTTTGGCGGCCGGTTCGCTTTTCCCCGGCCCGATGCGATGGTCGCCGGCGACCTGCCCGTCCACGGGACCGCCATGGCCCCAGGACGCGCCCGCGACGATGAGAATGGCTGCCCAACACACGCGACGCACCATGGTTGATTCCTATCGAATGACGATCTCCGATTGGTTGGACTTGCGCCCCAGGTTGCGGACTTCGACGTCGTAGGCCTGTTCCGCCGGCGGATACCATTCCAGGGCCAGGTCGTCGGGCACCATGCTGATGGACAGGTCGTCCCAGGCGACGCAATTGCCGTGGGCGTCGAACACGTAGGCGGCCATCGGCGACGTTCCTTGTCCGTAGACGATGAGCGCGGTGCGCTCGTTCGCCTGGCAGCGGATGTTGTTGAAGGTGCGCGTGCTGAACGGCTCGATGAGGACCTGGCGGAAGCCCTTGTCGTTGTCGGCGAACGGCCGCACCGGCGACCCGGCCGCGACGTGGACGAGCCACAGCATCAATGGTGCGCCGACTAGCCAGGTCTTGTTCATGCTGATCGTTCCCCACGGCCTGTTCGAAGGCTATTCGTTCGTCTTGTCGGTGACGCCCTGGTCGGCTTCCTTGTCGACGATCCGTTCCTCGGCGGGCGCGTCGCTTTCTTCTTGATCGTCGTCAATGGTCTGCTCCCCGTCGTCGAATTCCTCATCCTCGGGCTCTTCTTCGTGCTCCTCCTCTTCCTCGACAATGCCCAGGACATTGCGGGCTCGCTCCAGGTACGGCTCCGGGACCTGCACTTTCACGCCGCCGATGGCATTGGAGAGGAGCCAATCCATGCTGATCGTGAACTCGTCGAACAGGAAGACGGGGATGCCTTCGCTTTCGAGGCGTACGCGGATGGCGTGGGCCTGGCCGGCGCCGACGCACTTGATGAGCGTGACCAGGTTTTCCGGAGTCGCTTCGGCCTCCGGACCGCTCGGCGTCGGTTTTTCCCAGACGGCTTCTTCGAGGAAGTGCGGGTCCTCGATGCCGTCCACCGAAGTGCCGCAGGCCCAGCAGATCTCGAACGCGTCATCGACCTTCTTGGTGCACTTCGGGCAGGTCCACATGGTCAACCTTTCCACCGCCGTGGTTCTTGCGAACGGTTTGGGTTTGGCCTCGGTTTATTGACGATCAGGTTGCCAAGACGCGTGTTGGGTGGCATGCTTTCGCGGCTCCCACGCGACGCAGAGATTTTCTGGACCAACACCGCGAAAGCATGCGGGGTGTCGCCGGGGACAGCATGCTTTCGCCGTGATGGTCCAGAAGCTTCACGTGTGGCGAGTGATCGGCGAAAGCATGCCACCCTCCCACATCGCGCCCTATCAATCTAACGGTCACTAGCCCCGGTACAGGTTCTGAAACAACCCCCAAACGAATCACGTCGATCACGCCAGCAAGTCGCGCAGCGTCCGCAGGTGCCGCGGCACCGCGACCTTGGCGTCCTCGGCGGCTTCGTACTCCAGGGCGACGTAGCCGCGATAGTTCACGTCGCGCAGCATCTGCACCAGGCGCTTCATGTCGGCGGCTTCCTTCGGCTTGCCGGCGCGCTGGATCTCGGTCTTCAACTGCACCGTGACCGCGTACGGCGCCAGTCGCGCCAGGTCCGCGTACGGATCGGCCGTGCGAAAGTTGCCGGTGTCGAGGTTGACGCCGAACCAGTCGCTCCTGACCGCGCGGACGAGGCTCATCATCTGCTCGGGCGTGGAGGTGATGCCGCCGTGGTTTTCCAGGGCCAGGAAGACGCCGAACTGCGCGGCGTGCTCGCAGCATTCGTGAACCGCTTCCACGCAGCGGCCGCGGGCCCGTTCCTCGGTGTCGCCGCGCGCGACCGAGCCGGCGAAGATGCGCATCGTCTTGCCGCCCAGCCGGGCGGTGTGCTCGATCCAGCTCTTGACGTGGGCGATCTGTTCCTTGAGGCGCGAGGCGTTCGTGCCGCAGAAGTCATTGCGGATCGCCGTGCCGTTGATGTCGAGGCCGAGCCGGGTCGCCCGGCCCTTCAGCCGGGCAAGGTAGCGCGGCGACGTTTCCGGGAAGTAGTAACCCGTCAGCTCGACCGCGTCGAGCGGCTGCGTGGCGGCCATGTCGATGAAGGTTTCCAGCGTCAGTGCCGGCTCCTGCTGCTTGAGATCGAGCGCCTGGCGAAAGCTGTACGCGGCCAGGCTCAGGCGCATGTGCGGCCGGCCCTGGCGGCGGATCGGCTCGATGGCCGGCGCTGTCGCCGCGGGCCAAGCCACGGCGGCTGCAGCCAAGCCCAACAACTCACGGCGTCGCATGGCGTTCACCTCGCTTGAGAATCACCAACTCATCTCGATAGGTTTGCTAGTCGGCAAACATTCGTTTCACAAGTACGCGCCGGGCGTGTTCAAAACCCCTCCGGGTTCAGCATCCGCTGCACGTCCTCGTCCGGCACCTGGGTGTATGATTTCGGCTCCATGGTCCAGCTCGCCCGGCCCTGGGTCAGGCTACGGACCTTGTCCGAATAGTCGAACATCTTGGCGAGCGGCACCAGCGCCTCGATCACGCTCAACCGCCCGTGCGAGCTGATGTTGGTGATCTCGGCGCGGCGGGCGTTCATGTCGGCAGTCACCGGGCCGAGATATTCATCGGGCACAATGACCTCCGTGCGCATCACCGGTTCCAGCAGGACCATGTTGCCGCGCAATGCTTGATGCACGGCGTCGGCGCCGGCCGCCTGGAAGGCGATGTCGTTCGATTCCCCCTCGACCATCTTGCCGGCGGTCATCGTGGCTTTCACGTCGATCACCGGATAGCCGAGCTCGCCGGATTGCAGCGCCCCGCGAATCCCTTGCTCCGCCGCCGCCGCGAACTCCGCCGGCAACGTTCCGTCCGCAATGCGGTTGTCGATGGTGACGCCTTCGCCGCGCGGCCGCGGCTCGAACTCCACCGTCACCTTGGCGAACAGCCCGGCCGTGCCCGCGTGCTTGACGCATTCGCCCTCGACGCGCAGCGGCCGCCGCAGCGTTTCCCGGTAGCTGACCCGCGGCTTGCTGACGCGCACCTTCAAGCGGAAGTCGCGCTCCATGCGGTGCCGCTTCACCTCCAGGTGCAGGATCCCCATGCCGCTCATCAGCATCTGCCCCGTGTCCGCGTCGTGACGCCACGCGAACGTCGGGTCCTCGCGCCTCAGGCGGGTCAGCGTCGCTTCGAGCTTGTCCTTGTCGGCCGACGATTCCGGCTCGATCGATTGGCTGACGACCGCGTCGGCGAACTTGATTTGCTCCAGGACGATGGGCTGCTGCTGATCGCACAGGGTGTCGCCGGTGATCGAATCCTTGGGGCCGACGATGCCGACGATGTCGCCGGCGTAGGCGACCGGCAGGTCCTCGCGGTTCTTCGGGTCGGCGTGGATGTGGTAGATCTTGCTGGCGAATTCCTTGATGCTCCGCACCGGGTTCCACGGCCGCGAGTTGGCCTTCAGCGTGCCCGAATAGATTCGGAGGTAGTACAGGTCGCCGTGGGTGTCGGCCACGATCTTGAAGACGAGGGCGGCGAACGGCTCCTTCGGGTCGGTCTTGCGCTCTTCTTCCTTGTCTTTCTTGGCGGGGTTGCGGCCCACGACCGGCGGGCGATCGAGCGGGCTGGGGAGATAGAAGGCGACGCCGTCCATCAACGGCTGGATGCCGATGTGCTCGCGGCCGGACCCGCAGAACACCGGCTGGATGCGCCGCGCCAGCGTTTGCTCGCGGATGACGTCGCGAAGGGTGTCGACTGCGATCGGCGTGCCTTCGAGATAAGCGCTGGTGATCTTGTCCTTGTCATCATGTTTGGTGAGCACTTCAAATAGATTGTCGCGCCACTTCTGGGCTTCGGCCTGATAGTCCGCGGGGATCGCCTCAGTGCGGAACGATTTGCCTTCGTTCTTCGGGTCGAAGAACAGGGCCTTCATGTCGAGCAGATCGATGATCCCCCGGAACGGCGTGGCGCTGTCCTTGATGGAGCCCGAGCCAATGGGAATGGCGAGGGGCGCGGGCTGGCCTTCGAGGCGCTCGCTGATCTCGGCGACGGCGTTGGTGAAGTTGGCCCCGACCACGTCCATCTTGTTGATGAACACCATCCGCGGCACGTGATAGCGGTCGGCCTGCCGCCAGACGGTTTCCGACTGGGCTTCGACCCCTTTCTGCGCGTCGAAGACCACCACCGCCCCGTCAAGGACGCGCAGGCTGCGTTCGACCTCGGCCGTGAAATCGACATGGCCGGGCGTGTCGATCAGGTTGACGATGCACCCGCGCCACTTGAAGGGGATGCAGGCGCTGTAGATGGTGATGCCGCGTTCCTGTTCTTCCGGATCGTAATCGGTCTCGGTGGTGCCGGCATCGACCTCGCCGAGCTTGTGCTTGGCGCCGGCGTAGTACAGAACGTGATCGGTCGTCGTCGTCTTACCGGCGTCGATGTGGGCGATGATGCCCAGGTTCCGGATTTTGGCGAGATCGAAGGACATTGTCCGACCCGTTCCCGATGCTTCAATGGTCGTTATTGTACGAACGAGATCGCTCCTGGAGGTTCGATCGGTCGATGACCTTTCCCGGGTAGCCGAAAACGCCGGGGTTCGGTGGTGGGATGCCTCACGGACTCGGTGCGCTCGGCCGCGCCGTCGGCCGCTTCATGACCAGAACTACCGAACCATACTCTGTTCCCACGAGGTCATTGAGCCGATGTTCGATGTCTTCCAGGCGCCCAGCTTGCTCGTCCATCGTCCGTCGGGCAACTGCCGAGCGGCGTGCAAGGGAACACCCAGATCATCGGCAAACAAGGCGACCTTCTCGTAGCCCGGTTCCAGAGCATCGTCATCGCACACGGAATACTGCAGCAAGGCAAAGAGTTGGCGGAACGCGTCCAGGGTCTCTTCACGGGGCACCTGCGGGGGCCAATAGGTCTTGGCAGGATCGCCAAACGGCCACCACCAGCCATGGGTGTTCGCCGGACCTGCTGCCCAGGCGATGCAATTGTAACCATCGCATGGAGGACTCGTGATTTGATGACCCGACCCACGCAGACCGGGAAACAGCGTTTCGAGGTGGTTACCATTCATACCCATTGGCACGCGCCCAGCGCAACCAGGCCTCACTCATCTTGGCGATGTTTCCCCGATCGGACACAGGCACGGGGTCGGCCTTGGTGATTTCCGGAAGCGCCCAGACCCAGAGCCGCGGCCTGATTTCCAAATCCCGCAAGAGGAACGGCACGACGGCTTGTCCCATGCGGACGATCTCTTGAAAGGCTGGGTGATTGCTGAGCTTGGTTGTGGACGAGTGGTGTCCCACCTCCGCCATCCATATGGCTTCCAGTCGGCGGAACCGCTCCTCCACCGTTTCCGTTGTCGGCTTGTCCCGTGTCTGTTCGGCTGGCGCCGTGGCCATGGTCATGTCTCATGGGGGCGAGCATGCAAGTCAGCGGTGATTATACCACAGACTCCCGTTCGCTCCGACGCAATTCCGACCTCCGCTCAATTCCGCGCCAGCCGCCGGAACAGCGTCATGCCGATCACCAGCATCAAGGCGTTCGCGGTCCACAGGCCGGCGATCGCGGGAACCTGTCGAGACTTGGCCAGGTTGATGCCGCTGAGCATCAACGGGTAGTAGATCACGATGATCGGCAAGAAGCAGGTGATGAACGCGCTCAGATAGTCGCTCTTGCTGAACCAGATGCCCACGGGACAGCCGATGAGGACGAAGCACAGACAACCCAGGGCCAGCGCCGGCCGCATCTGGACTTCGGTGTCGATGCCGGCAATCTGGTTGGTCTTCATGGCGACGACGTTCCGCAGGTTGCGCAGATGGTCCAGCACCAGTTGCGGCGGACGTGAATTGTGATACTTGCTGAGGATGACCGCGATGTCGAGCTGCATCTTGTTGCGCTCGTCCACCAGCCGCTGGCGGAATTCGTCGAGCTCGAGCCAGGTCATGTCGGTGGCCCGGAACTTGTCGCCGGCCTCGAACTGCGGCGGCAGCTCCACCGGCCAGGCCTTGTCCTCCACGTGGCCGTTGTCCTGGCCGTTGGTGACGATGTCGCAGTTGTACATGTGCACCCAGATCAGCTTCTTGTCGACGTCGACGCGCAGCTTCGCCTCCTGGGCGCTGGCGATGATGTCGTATTGCTTGGTCTTGGCGTCGCGGCGCAGGAACAGGGCGTTGCGCAGCACCTTGCCCTCCACGCGCTCCACGTAGATCGTGTAATTGATCTGCGGATGCTGGATGCGGCCCTCGCGGCGCAGCATGCCGTAGAGATAGTCCTCGATGTTGGCGAAGATCTGGTTGCGAAGCTGGAAGTGCGTCGAGGGAATGATGTCCACGAACAGCGCCGCCGTGACCGCGGTCGTGAACAGGCCCAGCAGCACCGCCGGCCACATCACATGGCCGATGTGGACGCCGGCCGCCTTGATCGCCAGCACCTCGTTGTCCGCCGCCAGCCGGCCGTAGACGATGCACGTGGCGAACAGCGTGGTGGTCGGCAGCGTGTAGGGCAGCATGTTCGGCAGCAGGAGCGGAATGGCCTCGAGAATCTGGCTGGGGCCGAGGCCGTGCTGGGTCGCTTCGGCCACCAGGCCGGCCAGCAGGAGGATGCTGGTCAATCCGGCCAGGGCCAGCAGGAAGACCTTGACGAGTTCGAAGAAGATCATGCGATGCACGAGCTTGAAGCCTAACACGCGGGCCTCCCGTCAGGATTCGGCGCGGGAATCAATCGGTTCGTATCGGCGCCAACGCTTCCGTGGCTGAACGAGTTCGGTGGTCAATCCGTCGGCATTCGGTCGGTACGGTGGGCAAAGCCGGTCAGGCTCGCCCAGGTCACGGGTCGAGCCGCGACAAGCGGGGCAGGACCGGCCGCGACGTTTGCACCGGCCGCCGCAGGTCGGGGACCGGCGGGCCGACCAGGCGGTCGCGCAGGTGCAGCAGCGGGTCAATCAGGATCGGCACCGGTTTCTTGGTGAAGCGGATGTCGTTGCCGTCGCCGCTGATCTTGCCGCGGGCTTCGACGGTCAGCAGGTTCTTGGTCAAGTTCGGCGGCATCGACCGGACCGCGGGGGGCAAGAGCTGCTCGAAGCGGGCCCAGCTCGGATACATGTCCAGGCGCAGGTCGGTGCCGTCCAGGTTGATCTCGCCCTTGCCCGTGAAGCTCACCGCGTTGCCGAACAACTCCAGCTCGTGAATGAAGGCGCGGCGGCCCTGGATCGCGTAGCGCGCGTGCAGCTCCTCGAACATGGTGCGGTCCGGCCAGCGCAGGCCGAGGAACTTGATCAAGTCGAGCAGAAACGGCAGGTTCAGCAGCTTGCCGTTGGGGATGTCGAGCGTGCCGTGGCCGTTGAGCGTCGCCGGATCGTTTCCCGTCCCGGTCAGGTACACGCGCGCCATCATGAGGCCGGCGAGCCGGTCGGGGTCGAGGTTGTGGCGGCCGAATTCCTCCAGGTTGATTTGTGACGCCGTCAGGTTCAGCTCGAAGCGCGGCTCGGCGCGGAAATCGAGGCTCACCTGCCCGGCGACGTCGCCGCCGAAGATCGGCGCCTTGAGATCGAGCAGCATCAGCTCCGGCATGCTCTCCTGGACGTGGAAATGTCCCTGCACGTTGCGAAACGGCTGGTTGTAGACGGCGGCGCGCTCCAGGATCAGGTTGCCGCACAGGCCGGTGAGATGCCGGCCGTTGTGGCGGCCCACGCAGGCCACGGCGCCGGTGACCCGCGAGCACTCCAGGCCCACCGTCAGCGTCGCCTCGGTCAGCCAGGCCTGCCCGTCCCAGTAGACGTCGGGAAGAGTGTCCGGCCCGCCCGAGTCGGCGATGACCAGGCGCGTCTTCACCCGCAGCGGATCGCGCAGCCGCAGCGCGGCGGCGGCGGCGCGCAGCTTCGGCGGAAAGGCGCCGAGCAAGTCTCGATCGAGCAGCAACTGTTCGGCCTGCAGGTCCGGGAGGTCCGCGTAGAAGGCGCCCCCGGGGTGCACCTCGACCGTCCCCTTTTCCAGATACCAGCGGGCGTCGCCGTGCTTGGCGCACAGCCGCCGCAGCTCGAGCCGCTGATCGCGAAAGTGAAAATGGCCGGCGACATCGGCCAGCGGATACGGGAAGAAGATCGGCCGCACGTTCGGGCCTTTGACGTCCACGCGCACGTCCACGTCTTCGGGCTGCGGCCCGCGGCGCTCGATCGTGGCGGTGAAGTTCAAGCGGCCGGACGGCTGAAACGTGGCCCAGGCCTTCGCCAGCCCCGGTTTGGCGCGCACGGCGTTGTGCAGGTCGGCATCAAACAGGATGTCCTTGCCGGTAATCTCGACGTAGATCCCTGGCACGGCGCCGCGGTCTCGTGCGGCCCGCGAGCACGCGTGCACCTTCACCAGGCCGGCGCCGTGCCAGGCCTCGAAATCCCGAAACTCCCACGCCGTGGGCGTGACGCTGATGAAGCCGCTGACCTTGGTCAACGGATAGGGAAATTCGGTCCACACCGCGGCGCCCTGGTGCAAGCGCAGGTGATATTCCGCGTGAAAGTCGTCGTCGACCGGGCGGCGGCGCACGTGGGCCTTGACGTCGACCAGGCCACCCACCTGGAATGACTCCACGGCCGACCGCATCGGCTCGCGCAGGGCGCCGATCAGCGTCGCATCGACCGGGACGGCGTCGGCGCTGATGTCGTATTGCATGTCGATGCGCGGCGCCTGGCCCTGCCAGTGGCCTTTGATCAGGACCGGCCGCCCGCCGGCGTGGGCGGTCAAATCGACCAGCAGCCGTTGCTGCGGCAGCAAGAACTGCACCGCGCCGGAGATCTTCCGCAGCGGATACGGAAAGCGTTCAAAGCACGCCGACACGTCCACGGGGAGCGCCGTGACCCGCGACGGCGTCCCGTCGGCCAACGTCGTCCACGCGCCGTCGCGCCGGCAGACGTCGAATTGCAGGCGAATCCGGCCGCGCGGCTGGAACCGCTCCATCAACGGACGCAACTTCTCCGGCAAGCGCGCGCCCAGGTCGTCGTCCACCTCCACCTGTTCGAGCCGCAAGGTCGCCTCGAAATGCTCTTCGAGGCACGCCAGCCGGCCCACGCCTTGCCCGGTCACCGTCGCCGGCCCCGCGCTGGCGCGCAGCGACTCCAGGCGCAGCTCGTCGCCGTCCCAGCGGATGCTCGCCTCGACGTTATCCAGCGGCAGCGGCAGCTCCGGGTGCTGGATCTTCGTCTGGGCCACCTGGCAATGCACGTTCACGCTCCAGGCTTGTTCGCTCGCCGGCCGGTACAGCATGTTGACGTGGACGTTGGCCCGGCCTTGCAGCCGCAAGCCGTTCAGCCGGCCCTCGGGACAGCAGCACGCCAGCCGTTCGGCGACCACGTCGTTCAGCCGCGTGCCGATGGTGCGGATGGATAGGGTCACTTCATTGGCCTCGCGCTGCCAGGTCCCGTGCACGATGACCCGGCCAAGCAACTCCGCCTGGGCCACGCCGTCGATCGTGACCACGTCGAGCGGATCGTTGATGAGCGTCAGATTGGCGCGGGTCAGCTCCAGCTTGAAGGGGCGGACGTCGGGCCGGCTGTGATCTTCGAAATGGATGGTCGCCTCGTGCACCACGACGGTCGGGTAGGCTTGTCCCGGCTTGGCGGCCGCGGCCAGGCCCTGCACGTTCCAGACGCCGTCCGTCCCGCGGATCACGCGCAGCCGCGGCCGATACAGCTCGATCTTGCGGAACGACAGCTCGCCGTCGAGCATCTTCTCCTTGTTGTGGTACAGGATCGCCGACGGGATGTGCGCGACCTCGGCGGTCGGATCGTCGCGGCGCGACAGGTGCAGCTCGCGCACCTGGATGCCGCCGAGGATGCGCAGGGAAGCGGCATCGACCGTGACCAGCCCGCCGGGAAACGTGGCCAGGGTCTTGGCCAGGACCTGGAGGCGGACGGCGGCCGGGTTGGTCCAGTGCTGGTAGGCCAACGTCGCCAGGACGGCGCTCGCGAACAGGCTGAAGACCAGCCCGCGGACAAACCACTTGTGCCAGGCCATGCGTCACTCGATCCGCTGTTGGCGCTTGGACTTCCGGCGACCATCGGCCGGAAGCCCGGCGTGCCAAGGACGCGGGATAGTAAGGAAAACCGCGGCGGCGGTCAACGCGGGTTGCCGGCGGCTGGGAGGACGCAGTGTAGCGTCGAAAACCCCAATGTTTTTGCTTTGTTGGCCAACTCGAAAACGAGTTGGCCAACAACGGCGAGGGACACATTCCTTTGCCGGACAATGAGTTGCGTTCCCGGACTGTCCGTACTTGGCCAACTCAGCGAGGGTGGGGGTGCGAGTGGTCAGTGGCGAGTGGTTTGTTGCTACTGACTACTGACCACTGACGAATGACTACCCCGCACGTCAGCTGCCCATTTCCGTCCCGTCATGCCGCGGCAATTGCCTTCCGTTGGTGGGCGGCGCCGGCGTTTCTTATAATGAAATGACCAACAGGACAGGTTGGTTTTCTCATCTTTTTCCACGGGCGGGGTGCGCATGGCCGAGCTGCATCATGAGTGTGGGATTGCCGCCGTCTACCATTTCGACAGTCCCACCCCGTCGCCCCTGGCGCCGCCGCAGGGGCCCGGTCAAGTGTCGCGGCTGATGCCGCGGATGCTGCTCGACCTGCAGAACCGCGGGCAACTGGCGGCCGGCATCGCCAGCTACAATCCCGAGCGCGACAAGATCCTCGACACCTACAAGCAGATCGGCAGCGTGATCGAGGCGTTCCGGCTCAACCACCAGGCCAAATCCGAAAGCATCATGCGCGAGTACAGCGGCCGGGCCGCCATCGGCCACGTCCGCTACGCCACCTGCGGCGCCAACGACCGCAGCTACGCCCAGCCGTTTCAGCGCTACCATGGCCGCAAGTGGAAGTGGTTCAGCCTGGCGTTCAACGGCCAGCTCGCCAACTACACCGAGCTGCGCGACGACCTGCTCAACCGCGAGGAATACCATCTCACGCGCAACACCGACACCGAGATCATCATGCACTACCTCAGCTACGAGTTGCGGCATGATGAACGGCCGGACCTGGTGCAGGTGTTCCGCAACCTGAGCCGCAAGTTCGACGGGGCCTACAACCTGGTGTTTTTGAACGCGATGGGCGAGATGGTGGTGGTCCGCGATCCGAAGGGGTTCCGGCCGCTGTGCTACGCCCGCGAAGGGCCGCTGTTCGCCGCCGCCAGCGAGAGCGTGGCCCTGGCCAACCTCGGCTTCAAGAACATCATCGATCTCGAACCGGGCGAGATGATCCTGATCCAGGACAACGAGATGCGCGTGGTGCGGTACGCGCCGCGGCAATCGTCGTCGCACTGCTTCTTCGAATGGATCTACTTCGCCAACGTGGCCAGCACGCTGGACCACCGCAGCGTCTACCTGTCGCGGGCGGCGCTGGGCAAGGAGCTGGCCGTGCAGGAACACAAGCTCGGCAAGGTGCCGCTCGACGACGACACCGTCGTGGTCCCGGTCCCGGACACCGGCAAGGCCGCCGCCGACGCCATGGCCTACGAGCTGGGCGTGCCGTCGGTGGAGGGCCTGATGCGCAATCGCTACGTGGGCCGGACGTTCATCGAGGGGGTCAATCGCATCGACCGCGTCCGCATGAAGTACACGCCGCTGCGCGAGGTGCTCGAGGGCAAGCGGGTGCTGCTGATCGAGGACACCATCGTCCGCAGCACCACGCTCAAGTCGCTGTTGCACCACGTCCGCGAGCGCGGCGGCGCCAAGGAGATCCACGTCCGCGTCGCCTGCCCGCCCATCGTGGCCCCGTGCTTTTACGGCATCGACATGTCCACGGTCCGCGAGCTGTTCGCCCCGCGTTTCCTGAAGGGCGACCGGCCCACCGTGGCGGAACAAGAGGCGATGGCCAAGGAGCTGGGGGCCGACAGCCTCTTCTATCTCCCCTTGGAGGCGGTGGCGCGGTGCATCAACCTGCCGGACGACCAGCTGTGCCGCGCCTGCCTGACCGGGCAATATCCCACGCCGACCGGCGAACGCCTCTATCAGCTCGCGGTCCACAACCGCAACGGCCACGACGACAGCCGCACGTATGAATTGGCTCTGGCCAACGGCAACGGCCGGTAGGAAAAAAGGAACGCGTTCAGGATATGGTCCGATGGTCTGGACATCCGGTTCGTGGGTGGCATTGGGTAGGGTCTCTTGCGGATGCTAGATGAGGAGTTCTTGGCCAGGGAGCGATGTCGCAGCCGGCAACAGGCGATCGCGAAGGGATATCTCAGGACCGCTCCATGACCTGTTATCTGGACGATGACGTCGATCAGGATCTGTTGATTCGACTGGCGACGGCTCGTTCGCATCGCCTCATCTCCCCTCAAGAAGATGCTTTCCGCGCGGCAGACTTGTCCCAGACCATCGCTTCCGGTTGTCGATTCAGCCGCCACAGTCGCAAGTCGTCGAGTTCCGTCAATCGGCGCCAGAGCTTGACGCGCTCGACCCTGCCGTCCCGCGCGACGACCACGTCGAGCTGGCCGCGATAGCCTCCCCACGAGAGGCTCTTGGGAAAATCCGACGGTCAGCAATACGTTGGACGCACGGCGTAGCGCGCGCCCGGCGGTCCGTACTGTCCGGGCGGCTTGCCGAGCGCGGCCAGCACTTGGTCCTCGGTCATGCCCGGCTCGACCGCGTAAAACCGGCGCCATTCGTCGAGATGCAGGGCCCATTCGGCGAGCAGCCACCCGGCCGTCCCCAGCCCAGCCATCAACACGGCGCCGAGCGCCGCCCGTCGCCAACATGCCGGACCAATTCGCGTCGCCATCACGTCCTCCCGTGCTGTTTCAAATATCGACGTCGATTCGCGGGCTGATGTCCATACGATGCAAAGCCGGCCGAGGATCGTTGCGGTTTACTAGTTGCGGTTTACCAAGATCAGCGTGCGTGATTCCGCTGCGCCAACCCGAAGCGTAAGCGAGGGGAACAGTCGAAATCCCTCGCTTACGCTTCGGGTTGGTGCAGCAGAATTGGGCACGACTACATGGCGGCGCCGACGGCCGCACCTGCGGACCGGCATGGCGAACCGCAACGGCCGTGACCGCCGCCCGCCGAAACGCATTTCCATACAAAATCCCGACCATGAAAGAGCCCTGGCAGCCGCACTTGCAGCTCGGCGTCGTGCACAACATGGCCTTTCCCGAGTGCCTGGGCGGCGATGGTCCCCAGTTCGACACGCTCAACGAAATTTGCCGCGACCCGTTCTTCGAGGCGGTCGACGTCGGTCCGATGAACGACGCCGCCGTGCGCCGCGACTGCGCCAACCTGCTCCGCGATTGCCAGATGACGGTGACGTTCGCGTGCCAGCCGGTGATCTTGCGGCACAACCTCGACCTCAACGCCGCCGACGCGGGCCAACGCCAGAAGGCGGTCGAGATGGTCGCGGCGCTGTTCGATCAGGCCCGCGAGCTGCACGCCGGCCGCATCGCGCTGATGAGCGGCAAGCATGCGCCGGGGCAGGCCGCGCCCGAGCGGTTGGTCGATTCCCTGCGGCAGTTGTGCAAGCTTGCCAGGGAACGCGTCGGCCTGCCGCTCCTCATGGAGATTTTCGACTACGACATGGACAAGAAGGCCCTGGTCGGGACCTGCGCCCTGGCCGCGGAGGTGGCCCGGGCCGTGCGCCGCGACTTCGCCGACTTTGGCCTGCTGCACGACCTGAGCCACATCTACCTGTGCCACGAAAACCCCGCCCAGCACCTGCCGTTGATTCGCGAGCACCTCGTGGCCGTTCACATGGGGAGCAGCGTTTCGGACCGGAAGCACGCCCTCTTCGGCGATTCGCATCCGTTGTTCGGCATGCCCGGCGGCGACAACGACGTGCCCGAGCTGCGCGACTTCATCAAGACGCTCTTCGACATCGGCTTTCTGCGGCCCGGCCGGCGGCCGGTGTGCGGGTTCGAAGTGAAGCCGCCGGCGGGCGTGGCGCCGCCAACCGCGATCGCCAACATGAAACGCACCTGGCTCAAGTCGTGGTGGACGTTGTGATGCCGCTGGCGGCTTAGCGTTCGGAATGTGCCCTCCGAGCGCTAAGCCGCCAGCGGCTGGTCATCTCGATCCGACAGCTCCAGATCGTCGAGCAAGCTCTGGCGGAGGTCGTCGCTCAGCTCGGCGCTGCGATGCTGGTAGATGCCGTTGTCGAATTCGAAGTGGGCCGGCGCGTCGACGTCGGCGAGGGTCAGTCGATAGGCCGGTTCGATCGCGAACTGCACCCAGTGCGCGGTGCCGGCGCAGCGGTCTTCGGGCCGGCACGTCACCAGCGTGGCGGGGAAGCGCTGCGTGCCGGCCACCAGCCGCAACTGGTCGCCGGCCAGATCGCGCCATTGCACGAGCTCGGCAAAGAGCCGCGTTTCATCGGCAATCTCGATCAGCAGCGCGGCTTGAAGAAGGTCCTTGCCGGGCAAGAGGCGATTGTATAGGTCCAGCTCCTGCTCCACGGCCCGCCGGTCGGCGAGCCGGGCGATGCGGACGACTTCCTGGACGCGATACCAGAGAGTTTGACGGTTCTCGAAGATCAGGGTCAGGCGCGGGCCGATGCGGACGCGGCGATAGCGGTCCAGGTACCGGCGGTGCGCGTCGAAGAACTCGCGCCGCCGGGCGGCGTACTCCTCCAGGGGGAGCAGATCGGCAACCGTCAAAGGAACCATGGACCATCCTTGGTCACTGCCGCTTGCGGCTGAGCGTTCGCGTCCATTCGTGACTACTTCGTCGACTGTCCCGGCAGATACACTTTGAAGCACCACCATCCGCCGGCGACGGCGCCGAGGATGGGACCGGCAAGGTACACGAAGGCGTCGGCGAAGGGGTGGTGCCGGCCGGTGCTGGTCGAGGTCAGCGCTTCCCAGGCGACCGGGCCGAACCAGCGCGCCGGGTTCAGGGCAGCGCCGGTGAGCGGAAACGCGACCAGGACGCACGCGGTCAACGCCGCGCCCGACAGCCAGGCGCCCGACAGCCACGCGCCGGCAGGCCAGGCGCTGTGCGGACCCGCGCCGTCGTCGTGCTTGCTGCCGAAAATGGCGAACACCAGCAGAAAGGTCAAGGCGAACTCGACGGCGGCGCCGGCCCAGAGGCTGCCCCGCGACAAGAAGGGGTAGGCAAGGGGATTGACATGAGGCGCCCCAAAATGGGCGGTCTGCAGGATGTTGTCGGCGAACGTGTAGCGCAGGCACAGCCCCGCGAGCACGCCGCCCAGCAATTGAGCCCCGGCCAGCCACGCCGCGCGAACGGTGGAGATGCGGTTGAAGAACCACAGCATCAGCGTGATCGCCGGGTTGAGGAAACCGCCCGTGACCGGCACCGTCAGCGACAGCACCACCGCCCAGACCAGCCCCTGGGCGAGCGCGACCCCCAGCAATCCCGGCTGATGCAAGGTGAGTGCCGCGGTCCCCGCGGTTTGCCCGGCGGGCAGCGTCATCGCGTTGACGCACGTGACCGCCGCCGCGGTCAGCACGAAGAACAAGCTGCCGACCAGCTCGATGAAGTAGTCGCGTAACAGTTTCTTGTCCATGCGTCATCCGATCAAGGCGAGCGTCGAAGCGTAAGCTCGACGTGGCGGCGAGCGTCGAAGCGTAAGCTCGACGTGGCCTGCGGGGATGCTGTCACGGCGGGCTTACGCCGCGCCGCTCGCCGGGCGCCATGCCGCGCCGCTCGCCGGGCGCCGCGACGATGCGGTCCACCGGCCCGCCGTCCAGCGACCGCAGGAACAGCACCAGCGCGTCCTGGTCGTCGCTGTCCATGTCGAGCGCCTTCGCCAATCCCGTGGGATCGGCCCGCAACGGCTCGGCCAGGTAGATGTTGCCCGCGATCGAGTGGTTGAAATACTTCACGACCCGCAGCAGATCGGGAAACGAACCGTCGTGAAAGTACGGCGCCGTCCGCGGCAATGCCCGCAGGCTCGGCGTGCGGAAGGCGCCCACCAGCCGCGCTTCCTTCAAGCCGATCGGGACCTGGACGAACCGGCCCGTCTCCTGGCCGGAGATGCGAAAGCGGCTGCTTTCGCCGACGCCGATGTTGTGAAAGTCGTGATCGGTGAACAAAGGCCCCCGATGACACGCGACACAGCCCTTGTCGTGGAACAGTCGATGTCCGCGGACCAATTGCTTCGCGACGGAGTCCTTGTCGGCTACGCCGGGCTCGAGCGCGGCCAGCGCCGGTCCATCCAGGAACATGGCGAAGTGTTCCGCGCGCAGCTGCGGCGCTTGCTGCCGCAGACGCTCATGCTCGGCCCGGTCGTAGAGCGAATTGCCCGACAGGATCGTGCGCAGGTAGGTTGCCAGGGCCTTGGCCACGGCGTCCTGCGTCGGCTGCTTGAGGCCGAACACCGTCTCGAATCGGAAGCGGAAGTCCACATCGGCATCGAGGGCGCGAACCAGGCCGCCCCAGCGATGGGTTTCTTGCGGCCTGTCGGACGATGATGTGTGCTCGGCGGCCGCTTCATCGTCGAGCGAGCGGACGACGACTTCCTCCAGGGCGCCGGCCCGGCCGTCCCAGAACTGGTGGCGCCAGTAGGCGCTGTTGATCAGGCCGAGCGTGTTGCGCGTGCCGCCCAGGGTGTTGCCGCGGTCCTCGGCGAAGCCGTGATCCGGCTGATGACACGAAGCGCACGAAAACGTGTCGTAGCCGGAGGACAGCTTCCGCGCGAAGAAGATCTCCCGGCCGAGCTTCCACTTGCCGAACGTGGGCGGATTGGCGGCCGGGATGTTGGAGGTCGGATCGGGCAAGCCGAGCGGGACCTTGATCTTCACCGTCTCCAGCCGGTCGGCAAGGACCATGGCGGCGGCGCCGCCCAGCGGCGACTGCGCGAAGTGGATGGTGCGCAGGCCCGCGGCGGGAGGCGGGAACACGTTCCAGAATGCCGGCAGGCTGTCCCAATCCTTGTGGCCGTGAGCGATGAACACGATCGGCACATCCGCTTCGGGCGGCAGCCACGGCAACTGCCAGGACCAGGTGGGCAACGGCGTGATCTTCTGCTCTTCGGCCGGCGCGTTGGCGGCGCCAACCCCGGGATAACGCACGGCCCGCTGACAGCCGAGGATGGTCACAGTGCCAAGGAGCAGTCCCACAAGACCGGGGGCGCGGGGGGACATGGAAATCCTTCCACGATGCGCTAGAGCTGGAACGAACGATCAGCCTTGCTGCGCCACCGCGACGCCGAGATCGGCAAGGATCTGGGCGGCGCGGTTGGCGTCGGCGACGGAGTCGAAGGCGGCGTAGCCGATGAACTTGGTCCCCAGGACCGCCATGGTCAAGCCGTGCAGGCTGATGTTGGCGAGCGCCCAGGTCTGCGTGAGGCGATGGGCCAGGCCGGCCTCGTTGTCGCCTTCGATGCGGCGGACGACGGGGTAATCGGCTTCGTTCAGTCCGGCCGCCTTGGCGGCGCGAGTCTGCGTCGGTCCGGTCACCGGCGCGACGTACAGCACGCCCTTGCCCGTCTTGGCCGGCAGCCGTTGCGTCTCGACGTATTCGAGGTTGGCGCCGGCCTGGGCCAGCAAGGACAGCTTTTCGGCCGCGCCTCCGGCCTGATCCGCGATCTCGCCCGACCAGACATGCACCCGATCCCATTTGAAGCTCATGGCTGCCTCCCGAAGGTAATGAATCGACGGAGATTATACCCGCT
Source organism: Gemmataceae bacterium (assembly GCA_022616435.1). Taxonomy (GTDB): domain Bacteria; phylum Planctomycetota; class Planctomycetia; order Gemmatales; family Gemmataceae; genus JAKEET01. The sequence goes on along the minus strand of JAKEET010000128.1, from coordinate 115,337 downwards.
GCCTGCGTGAATGCAGGCAGATTTTTCAGATTCGTCGGGCGAGTCTGCTGTACCAACCCGAAGCGTAAGCGAGGGATTTCGCCTGCTCCCCTCGCTTACGCTTCGGGTTGGTGCAGCGGAATCGCGCATACTCATGACCGCCAAGGATTTTGAATGACCTCGCACGAAGATGAATTATAATAGTTGGCGACCCTGGTTCATCTCGTCTTCATCTTTCCGCCGAGCAGGAGAGTGCGCCATGGCCGAATGGTACTACACCACGAACAACCAGCAGATGGGTCCGGTCTCGTGGGACGAGCTGCGGCAGCTCGCCTCCACGGGCTTGCTGCATCCCAACGACATGGTGTGGAAGGAAGGGATGATCGACTGGCTCAAGGCCGGCAAGAAGGACGGGTTGTTTTCAGCGTCGCCGGCCCGCGGCGACGTGGACGAGTCGTTGCCGCGGCGGCGCTCGCGCGAGCGAGACCGGGGCGACCGCGACCGGCGCGACCGCGATGATTACGACGACGACTACGACGATCGGCCGCGGCGGCGACGCCGCGCTGCCAGCGAGGGGATGCCGCTGGGCGCCAAGGTGGCCATCATCGGCGGCAGCATCGCGGTCGGCCTGGTGATCTTGATCGTCGTCATCATCCTCGTGGTCCGGGGGAGCGGCGGCGGCGCCGCCCCGCTTGGACCGAACGCCTATCGCGTCACCCTGTTCCGCGGGCAAGAGAACATCCGCCTGTTTCGTTTCAACGCTGGGCAACCCGTGCGCGTCACCGTCACCAGCCAGGCCGATTTCCGCACCGATGTCGACCTGTTCGTCGAGCGCGGCAACGGCTTCCCGATACGGTCCGATACGCGCATCAGCAAAGACTGCTTTGTCAACTTCGTCGCCCCGGCCACCGACACCTATCGGATCCGCGTCCGCAACCTGGGACCGGGCGTGACGACGAGCGACGTCAACATTCAATAGAATTGCGATGATGCGGAATGCCATTCGTCGTTGAACGACGCCGTGGCACTCAAAAAAATCGCTGCGCCCACGTACTGTAAGGAGATCGCATCCATGGTTGGATCGTGGCGCGACGCCGTGACGGCGTGCTTGGCGGTGGTGTTGTCGGCATCGTCGGCCGATGCTCTTGGCGGGCGTGCCGCGTCACGGCCCGCGTATCGCGCCGCCGCCTATTCTGCTCCGGCGGTCTGGTGCTACTGGGTCGCGCTGCCGCCGTGCTGGGGTCACGTGCCCGCGCCGCCGCCAAGCCCGCGTCCCAGGATCATGCCCCTGGCGATGCCGCTGCCGGCGCCGGCGTCCACCTCGACCACGCCCAATCTGCCGGCGCCTGGCTCGACTACGCCTCGTTCGACCGCGCCCACTGCGAACGAGCCGCCGCTGAGCCCCAAGCGCGCGCCCACGATCACCGAGTCGCGCTCGTACGGCGGCGTGACGCGGGCTGGGGCCACCGACGCGCCGGCAGGTCGCTGCAAAGTCGGCTTCTGGAACATCACCGGCGGCGACGTGACCTTGACCATCGACGGTCGCACGCGGAGGCTGCCCAAGGATCGCGCGCTCGATGTGCAGCTGCCGCGGACGTTCGTCTGGCAAATCGACGGCCGCGCGGCGCAGACGGAAACCATTCCGGAAGGTCAGAACATGTTCGAAGTGATCCTGCGGCCCGAACGTTAGCCCATCCCGTCTCCCCTAACTTGATGAGGAGAGGCGAAGTCAGGCTATTGCGGCGGCGGGCCGGCGCGGAATTCGCCGCTCAGCGGGACCAGGCCGCCGTTTCCCGCAGGTTCGTGGCCATGCGGCTTGGCGGCGCTATGGACCGGGAGGACGAGCGGGAGGGACCGCGGCACGTGGCCGATGTGTTGGCCTTCGCTCAGGGGCACCGGCACGTCGCATGAATCGAAGTGATCGGCCGGCATCAAGCTCGGCAGCGGCTGCGGCGAATCGAGCGCCGACGACTTGGCGAACAGCTCCCGTCCGGACGAATCGTCGACTTGCACCTTGTAGCGATAATTACCGATCGTCAACTCGTCGCCGGGGTGCAAGCTTCCTTCGCGGACGCGCGTGCCGTTGATGCGGACGCCGTTGGTGCTGAACAGGTCCTTGACGACGACGTAATCATGGACCTGGGCGATGCAGCAATGGCGCCGCGAGATCTTGCGGCTTGGGATTTGCACGTCGCATTCCTCGTGCCGGCCGACCAGCAGGATGGGCTTGTCCAACGGAATGTTGGGCCCTTCGGTCAACGCCACGAGCATCGGAGACATACGCCGCAACCACTTAGGACAAGCGAGGCACCGAGAGTCAATCTAGTGTAATACTAAGATCGTCGCAAGGGGCCGCGCGAATTTTGGGAAACTGCCGCTGAAGCAACAAATCGCACAACTCACGCGGTCCGGATGAACGTTCGTCTATTTCAGGACCTTGACCGATCATCTCGCCTCAGTCCCTCTTGTTTCTTCAATTCGGGTTTCACTATGGTCCGCCCCGCTCCGCAGGACAGGACTCCGCTCCTGTCCGGATTCTTCGTAGGACAGGACTCCGCTCCTGTCCGGATTTCGCTCGGACAGGAACGAAATCCTGTCCCACGAAAACCGCACCGGGAACAAGGAGAGACCAGGATGGCTCAGTGCGCGCGGCCGGTCGTCGGCCTGAACATGGATGTCGTGCTTGCCAGCAAGACCACGCGGCCACACCTCCGGCTGCACCTTGGATTTCTGGACGCCGTGCTGACGGCCGGCGGCCTCCCCGTGCCGATGCCGCCCTACGGCAAGAAGGCGGAGATCGAGAAGTATCTCGAGGGCGTCGACGGCTTCATCCTGACCGGCGGCCTCGACATGGACCCGCGCCGACAAGGCTTGCCGATGCACCGCAGCGTCCAGCCCATGCCGGAGCGGCGCGAGGACAGCGACCGCGTCCTGGTCGCGCTGCTGGTGGAACGGCGCTTGCCCGTCCTGGGCATCGGCGTCGGCATGCACCAGCTCAATGTCGCCAGCGGCGGGACGCTGATCCAGCATCTCCCGGAAGAATTGCCCAGGGCGATGCCGCACTTTGACCCCTCGTGCACCGGACCGCATCGCCACGCCGTGCTCTTGCAGCCCAGTTCCCGGCTCGACGAGATTTATGGCGAAGGGGAGATTCGCGTCAACAGCAGCCATCACCAGGCCGTGAAGACCGTGGGCGCGCTGTTCCGGGTCGCCGCCCAGGCCCCCGACGGCGTCATCGAAGCCATCGAAGCCGTCGATCCGCACTGGTTCGGCGTGGGCGTGCAATGGCACCCCGAATCGGAAACCGCCTCGGCGCTCGACTTGCAGCTGTTCGAGTGCTTCGTCCAAGCGTGTACCCGGCAGAGCCAGCCGGTGCTGATGGCGGCCTAATGATTCTTGATTTTCGATTTTCGATTGTTGATTGAAGCGCACGCGAAGACCTCCGACGCAAATCGAAAATCAAAAATCCAACGACGCATTCCTAACCCAAATGACGCAACGCTGCTTCATCGGCCTGTCGTCCGGTTCCGGCCTGAGCGGAGTGGATGCCGCTCTGGTCCGCGTCGACGGCGCCGGCCTGGGCATGAAGCCGCGGCTCCTGCACTTCGTTCACCAGGCCTACCCGCGGGACGTGCGCGGCTTGCTGCGCGGCGTGGCGTCGTCGGCGCCGGCGCCGGTGCGGACGGTCGCCTTGCTGCATCGACTGCTGGGCGAGTTGTTCGCCGGCAGCGTGCGCTTGCTGGCGGATGAAGCCAAGTTCGACTTGCGCCACGTCCTGTGCATCGGCTGCTCCGGCCACACGCTGTGGCACGAGCCCGACTGCCGCTATCCCACCACCCTGAACATCGGCCTGGCGAGCGCCGTGGCCGAGCGCACCGGCCTCACCACGCTGAGCGATCCGCGCGCCCAGGATGTCGTGGTCGGCGGACATGGCGTGCCGCTGACGCCGCTGGCCGATTGGCTGCTGTTTCGGGATCCGGCCGAAGCGCGCGTGCTCGTCCACCTTGGGGGTACGGCGACGGTGTCGGCATTGCCGGCCAGCGCCACGCCCAAGCAGGTCGCCGGCTTTCAGGCGGCGCCGTGCTGCCTGCTGCTCGACGGCTTCATGCAGCGGCTGACCGGCGGCAAAGAGCCCTTTGACGCTTTCGGCAAGCATGCGGTCCAGGGGCGCTGCATCGAGCCGCTCCTGGAACGCTGGCTGGCGCACCCGCTCTTGCAGCGCCGTCCGCCCAGAGTCATGTCGCGCCGCGATTTCGGCGACGAGTTCATCGAGCAAGCCGTCCAGGCGGCGAAGCAGACCGACCGGTCGCTGCACGATCTGTTGTGCACGGCAACGCATTTCGTCGCCCGGTCCATCATCGAGGCGCTGCGGCGCTTTGTCCCGTGGTCGCCGGCGCGCGTGCTGGTGAGCGGCGGCGGCGTCCGCAACGGCTTCCTGTGGCGCTTGCTGGAGCAGCACTTGACGCCGACGCCGCTGGCCAAGCTCGATCTCTGCGGCATTCCCAGCGAAGCCCGCAAAGCCGTGGCCTTCGCGGCGCTGGCGGCCCTCACGGTGGACGGCGTCCCCGGCAATCTCCCGGGCGTCACCGGCGCCAGCGGCCCGCGCCTGCTGGGAAGCTTCACGCCGGGCACGCCGGAAAACTGGTCGCGCTGCCTGGGCTGGATGGCGCGGCAAGCGGCGACGCCACGGCTGGCCGCGTAGAAGTCAGGAGGCAGGAGGCGGGGGTCAGACGAATCCGCGTTGACCGCGTTCGGCGCCACGGTTATAACTCGCCCCGTTTGACAGCAAGCCCGGCGCGGCGGCGCCGCCGACTGCTGACTCCTGACTCCTGACTGCCCGAGGCGTTCATGCACAAGAAGCCGGTGCGAATGTTGATCCTGACCATCCTGCTGCTGGGCGGCATCGCCGGCGGCGTGGTGGCGGCGCTCAAGCACGAACCGGGCTTCTATCAGCGCATCGCCATCGAAGCCGGCGGCGACCGCACCCGCCAGTCCGATGAGTTCATGAAGCAGTTCTTCACGCTGCTCAACCGCGTCTACGACACCCGCCGCGGCAAGTGGACATTCAACTTCACGCAGGAGCAGATCAACAGTTACTTCGAGGAAGACTTTGTCCGCCTGAAAGACGCCGAGGCGTTCGCCAAGCTCGGCATTCACGCGCCGCGCGTGCAGCTCGAAAACGACACGATGCGTCTCGCCTTTCGCTACGGCTCGGGGTTCTGGAGCACGGTGCTGACTTACGAAGTGCGCGTGTGGCTGGTCCCCACCGAAGCGAACACCCTGGCGGTCGAAATCCTGCACCGCAAGGCCGGCGGCCTGCCGATCGCGGCCCAATCGCTGCTCAACGACCTCAAGGAGCTGGCCCGCAACCGGAGCATCGACGTGAGCTGGTACCGGCGCGACGGCAATCCGGTGGCCCTGATCCGCTTCCCCAGCAATCGCAGCCGGCCGAGCGCCCAGCTGCTGCGGTTCGAAGTCGTCAATGGCCGTCTGACGATTGAAGGACAATCGTTCGAACCGACCTTGCCGCCCAGCGAATCATCCGACCCGGAAGATTCGTAGGGGCAGACTCCGCTCCTGTCCGTTCATCCGGACAGACAGGAGCGGAGTCCTGTCCTACGACCGGATCTTCTTGAGCGCCGCGGCCGCGGCCTCGCGCAGCGCCGCCCGGGCATCCTGGGCGGCGATGGTGGCCAGCGCGTCGGCGGCCGACGCAGCGGTCGGGCCGAGCTGTCCCAACTCTCCGATGGCCGCCAGGCGATTCTCGACGTGGGCGTCTTTGGCGGCGAGCTCGGCCAGCGCCGTCACGGCTTCCTTCTGATCGCGCGCGATGATCCCGGCAACCCGAATCAGTTGAAACCGGACCGTGTTGTCGGCGTCCTGCAGGCGCGCTTGCACCTGCGTCCAGGGCGGCGCCGCCTGTTCGCCAAGCGTCGCCAATGACGCGGCCGCGGCCCGGCGCAGCTCGACGGTCTTATCCTGCAGCACCTGGACCAGGGCTTGCGCTTCCTCTTTGCTGGTCCGTTCGCGCCGGCCGAGGCCGTCCAGCGCCGCCAGACGCACCGTCGCCGGCGCGTCGGCGTCGGTCGCGATGCCGGCCAGCAACGGGCCCGCCTCCGCCTGGTCGGCCTGCAAGCGGCTGATGATCTGCACGGCGTACAGGCGCGGCAACCGGTCGGCCTTCTTGTCCTGGGCGACGTGCGTCAGCTGCGGCAGCGCCAGCGCCGCCTTCTCGCCCAAGCTGTTCAACGCCGCGGCGGCGGCGGCGCGTGCGCCGGCATGGGAATCCTTGAGCGCCCCGGCGAAGACCAGCACTTGTTCATGGGCGAACGGACTGAGCTTGTCGCCCAGCGCCAGGGCCGCCGCCTCACGCACCACGCCCGCCTTGTCGTTCTTCAGCGCCTCCGCCAGATAAGGGACCGCCTCCTTGGCGTCGGGCCCCATGCGGCCGAGCAGCAGGGCGATCTCGCGGCGAATCTCCGGCTCACCGTCCTTCTCCAGCGCTTCGCACAACCCCGTCACCACGCCGCGTCCCTTCGGGCCGTAGACTTCCAACACAATCACGGCGGCCCGGCGCCGCTTGGTGTCCTTGTCTTTCTTGAGGACCGTCAACCAGCCCTCGCGATTCAGTCCCCTGATCTTGTCGTCCTCCTGGGACCATGCGCGGGCGGGCAGGCCAAGAGCGATGCTGAAGATGACGAGAAGCACAGATCGCAGTTTCATGGCGGGTTTCCCGTTGATGGACGATGCGTGCATGATAAACGGCCCGTGGGGCGCACGCAACAACATGACGAACGACCGGCGTGATTCCATCGGCCAGCCGACCTCATTCCTCGCCTTGCGAATTCCGCTACAAGTAGCCCTGTTTAGCCCCGGGCTAAACGGTTACGCGGCAGCTGCTTGCCCATCCCGCTCAGTTTTCCCCAAATGACCGCCTCCGCCAGCCAGCTCGCCGATCGTGACGGTTGGGAATCGGCCGATTTCCGCGCCGGTCCGTTGACCTTGACGATGCCCGGTCGCCGCCGCTACCCTAAATCCTGGTAAATTTCGGATTTGCTTCGCAAGGAGCCCGAGGCCGCTCGGTGGCACGGGCTTTTTTTAGGTCGTTGCGTGCGATGCATTGACGAAATGAGGGACGCGTGCCCGGGCGATTCGCTCTGCGTTCCTCCGCGACCTCTGCGGTCAAAAGCTTCGAACCGCAGAGGCCGCGGAGAAACACAGAGGCAACGCCGACGGCGCTCGCGTTGACCCAAGCAAAGGGACACCATGGCCTGCACCTGTGTCGTCGGCCTGCAATGGGGCGACGAGGCCAAAGGCAAGATCGTCGATCTCCTCACGGCGCAGCACGACATTGTCGTTCGCTACAACGGCGGCGCCAACGCCGGCCATACCGTGGTCAAGAACGGCCGCACCTACAAGCTGTCGCTGATCCCCACCGGCATCCTCGCCCCGCACATGCAGGCGGTCATCGGCAACGGTCTGGTCGTCAACCCGGTGCGCTTTCTGGAAGAAGTCGACGCCCTCCGCGCGGCCGGCATCCCCATCGACGGCGGCAACCTGCTCTTGAGCGATCATGCCCACGTGATCTTCCCCTATCACGTGGAGGAAGAAAAGCTGGGCGAGGAAGCCTCGGCCGCCGCCATCGGCACCACCGGCCGCGGCATCGGCCCGTGCTACCAGGACAAGGTCAGCCGCACCAACGGCATCCGCGTCGGCGAGCTGCTGCATCCCGCCCATCTGCGCGAACGGCTCCGCAGCATCGTGCCGCGCAAGAACGCCGTCTTTCGCGCCCTGATGCCCAGCGCCCAGCAATTCGACGCCGACGCGCTGTGCGACGAATACCTGACCCATGCCGGCAAGCTCAAGCCGCACATCCACGACACCGCCCTGTTCCTCCATCGCGCTCTCCAAGGCGGCAAGAACATCCTCTTCGAAGCGGCCCAGGGAAGCTTGCTCGACGTCGATCACGGCACCTATCCGTTCGTCACCAGCTCGAACAGCTCCACGGCCGGGATCTGGCCCGGCTCGGGCGTGCCGGCCCGGCACCTGCAACGGGTCGTCGGCGTCATCAAGGCGTACACCACCCGCGTCGGCCGCGGCCCGTTCCCGACCGAACTGACCGACGGTCCCGACGGCATCGGCGAGCGCATCCGCAAGACCGGGCGCGAGTACGGCACGGTCACCGGCCGGCCGCGCCGCTGCGGCTGGTTCGACACGGTCGCCGCGAAACACTCGGCGCGGCTGGCGGGCGCCGACGAGCTGGCGGTGATGCTGCTCGACGTCCTGAGCGTCGTCGACGAACTCCGCATCTGCACGGCGTACGAGCTCGACGGCAAGCGCCTCGATGAGTTCCCGGGCGACGCCTTCCTGCTCGAACAATGCCGGCCGGTCTACGAAACGCTCCCCGGCTGGAAGACCGACATCGAACGGGCCCGCGGACCCGGCGACCTGCCCGCCGCGGCGCGCCGCTATCTCGATCGGCTCAGCGAGCTGCTGAGTCTGCCGGTCACGATCGTGTCGGTCGGGCCGGACAGGGAGCAAACGGTGTTCATGACGTGAGCTCCAAAAAAGGTGCCTGTCCCCTTTCTTAGGCCGACGGACGGGTGAGTTCCGAAGACTCCACCCACCCTACGATTTATGTCCATGTCACCGGACACCCTGGAGCGCGTCGCGGCCGCCGGCCTTGATCCGGCCCGGCTGCCGCGGCACATCGCCGTCATCATGGACGGCAACGGCCGCTGGGCGCAGCAGCGCGGCTTGCCGCGCATCGAGGGGCATCGCCGCGGCGTCCACAGCGTCCGCGGCACCATCGAGGAATGCTGCCGCCTCGGCATCGGCCAGCTCACATTGTTCTGCCTCAGCACCGAAAACTGGAAGCGGCCGCGGCACGAGCTCGACTTTCTCATGTCGCTGTTGCACCGCTACCTCATCGCCGAGCGGGCCGAGATCATCGAGCAGAACATCCGCTTCACGACCATCGGCCGGCGCGACGGGCTGCCGGACAACGTGCTCCGCGAGATCGACGAGAACGTGCGCGTCAGCCAGGCCAACACCGGCATGACCCTGTGCCTGGCGATCAACTACAGCGGCCGCACCGAGCTGGTGGACGCGGCCCGCGCCATCGCCGAGCGGGTGAAGTCGGGGCAGGTGCGGCCCGAAGACATCGACGAAGCCACGCTCAGCGACGCGCTTGACACCGCCGCCATGCCCGACCCCGACTTGCTGATCCGCACCGCCGGCGAGATGCGCGTCAGCAATTTCCTGCTCTGGCAGATCTCGTACGCCGAGCTGTGGGTGACGCCCAAGTGCTGGCCGGAGTTCGATGCCGCCGTGCTGCATCAGGCACTGCACGATTTCGCGAAGCGCGAACGCCGCTTCGGGGGATTGAAAGGTTGAGAATGACGCATGCTGACCACACGTCTATGGATGGGCGCGGTCTTGATCGCGCTGGCGGTCGGCATGCTCGCCGTCGATCAGTGGCTGGCGCCCTATTACCCGTTCTTGTTCGTCTTTTACCTGAGCCTGGCCCTGGCCGCGTGTGTCGAACTGATCACGCTGCTCGGCCCGAACCGCCGGCCGCAGATCCTGGTCAGCGTCCTGGGCGTCACGATCATGGTCGTCGCCAACTGGGTGGGCCAGCGCGACACGATCGCCCAGACCTGGCTGACCCTGCTCGCGTGCCTGACGGCCCTGCACCTGGCAGTGTTCTTGTGGGAAATGGCCTGGTTCGTCGGCCCGGAACGCTGCACCGAGCGCATGGCCCTGACCTGGTTCATCCTGGGCTACCTCGGCCTGTTGCCGTGCTTCTTTGCCCAGCTGCGGTGGCTGTACGAGCCGGGCGACGCGCGCGGCGCGGCCGCGCTGGCCCTGGCGATCTTCGTCCCCAAGGGCTGCGACATCGGCGCCTACGTCACCGGCCGGCTGCTCGGCCGGCGCCGCATGACGCCGAATCTGAGTCCGAAGAAGACCTGGGAAGGCGCCGCCGGCGGCCTGGTATTTGCCGTGCTGATCACCATCGGCATCGACCGCCTCGTCCCCAGGCCGGTGATCGGCGGCTGTCTGCCGTGCGAGATCGTGTTTGGCCTCCTGGTGGGCGCCGCGGGCATGCTCGGCGATTTGTCGGAGTCGCTGTTGAAACGCGACTGCCTGAAGAAGGACGCCTCCGACGCGGTCCCCGGCTTCGGCGGCGTCCTCGACGTGCTGGACGCCGTGCTGTTCGCGGCCCCGGTTGTTTATGGTTGCCTGTACTTTGGAGCTGCACGCGCGCAATGATCTCTCTGTGTTCACTCTGCGTCTCCGCGAACTCTGCGGTTAGAATCCGAACCGCAGAGTCCGCTGACACGCAGAGGCAACGCAGAGCGGATTCCTACACATGACCGGCGAAACGTCCGTTACCCTGACGCTCGACAGCCGCGACGAGGCGGTCGCCTTGTTCGGCAGCCGCGACCAGTTCCTGAGACTGCTCCGCGAGGCGCTCGGGGTCCGGATCGTGGCCCGCGGCGACGTCGTTCACATCGACGGCAACGAACCGCAGGTCGACCAGGCCGACCGCGTCTTCCAGCAGCTTCGCCAGCTGCTGAAACAGCAGGGTTCGTTGACGCTGGAGAACGTCCGCACCGTGCTGGCGGTGGTCACGCAGAGCGAGGACCGGCAAGGCCCGCAGAGCCTGGCGGTCGTCAACGGCCGCAGCGCCGTGCGGCCGCGCACCGACGGCCAGGCCCGCTACGTCCACGCCATGAAGGACAATGACGTGGTGTTCTGCATCGGTCCGGCGGGCACCGGCAAGACGTACCTCGCGGTCGGCATGGCGGTCAACCAGCTCCGCCAGGGCATCGCCAAGAAGATCGTCCTCGTCCGCCCCGCGGTGGAAGCCGGCGAACGGCTCGGCTTCCTCCCCGGCGACATCGCGGCCAAGATCAACCCGTACCTGCGGCCCCTGTTCGACGCCCTCAACGACATGATGGACCACGAGCAGGTCAAGCGCTACATGGAGAACGACATCATCGAGATCGCCCCGCTGGCGTTCATGCGCGGCCGCACGTTGAACCAGGCGGTCATCATCCTCGACGAGGGCCAGAACACGACGGTCCCGCAGATGAAGATGTTCCTGACGCGCATGGGGCAAGGCTCGAAGATCATCGTCACCGGCGATGTGACCCAGGTGGATTTGCCGCGGCAAACCCGCAACGGCCTGCTCGACGCGGTCCATCGCCTGCGCGACTTTCACCGCATCGCGGTCGTGTATCTCGATCAGAACGACATCGTCCGGCACCCGCTGGTGCAGAAGATCGTCGAGGCTTACGAAGACGAGAAGCCGCGCAAGAAGCGCGAATAATCTACCTTCACTCTACGGCACGGAAGCCATGTTCAATTCATCCAGAAAGAGCGCACGTCTCAGTCAGTGGACAGGGCGAAAGCGCTCGTCGCGCAGCGAAGAGGCCCTGTTGCGGCGCATCGTACGCCGCGACGTGCTGGCGCGGCTGGGCGTCGCCTGGGCGACCACCATCGCGGTCACGCTGCTGGCGATCGGCTGGGGCCCGGCGTTTCCGTTTCGGACCGGCAAGATCTATCCGTACGACATCAAGGCGCGGGTCGATTTCCAGGTCGTCACCGAAGTCGAGCCGGCGCCGGCGCCCGAGGCGGCGGCCAGCGCCACGCTCGAAAAGCATCCGCGCGGCACGCTCCTGGTGCCCGCCGGCCAACCCCTCCTGGACCGCCACCTCGACCTCCTCCACGACGAGCATCTCGCCTACCTCCTGAGCCTGGGCCAGGACTACCATTGGACGCGCGGCGGCGCGTTGTTCCTCATCTTCAGCCTGCTGACGAGCATGGTGGTCATCTATGTGGCCCGCTTTCAGTCGAGCCTGGGCGAAAGCCTGCCGATGATCGCCGGCGTGTGCGTGCTCGTCCTGATCACGTGCGGCCTGTGCTTGCTGCTGAGCCAAGCGCCATGGCACGCCGCCATCCTGCCGTTGACCATCACGGCCATGGTCCTGACGCTGGCGTACAACGCCCAGTTCGCGCTCTTGATGTCGCTCAGCCTGGCGCTGGCGATGACGGCCGTTCTCGGCACCAACGTCGAACGTCTGCTGGAACAGATGGGCGGCCTGGCCGCGTCGATCCTGTTGCTCCGCAATGTCCGCACCCGCACCCAGCTCGTCCAGGTGGCCACGTTCGCCGGGGCGGTCTACGCGGCAATGACGCTCGCGACCGGCATCCTCACCGGCCAGACCTGGTGGCTCATCGGCACCGACGCCCTGCGCCATTTCCTGTGGGGCAGCCTGGCGGGCTTCCTGCTGACCGGGTTGCTGCCGCTGGTCGAGCGCTGCTTCGGCATCGTGACCGACATCAGCCTGCTGGAATTGGCGGACGGCTCGCACCCGTTGCTGCAGGAATTGGTGAAGCGGGCGCCGGGGACGTACACGCACAGCATCACCGTGGCGACGCTGGCCGAGGCCGCCGCCCAGGCCATCGGCGCCAACGCGCTCCTGGTCCGCGTCGGCAGCTACTTCCACGACATCGGCAAGATGCTCAAGCCGCAGTATTTCATCGAAAACCAATCGGGCGACAACCGCCACGACGGCCTCGAACCCGCCCTGAGCACGCTGGTCATCATCGGCCACGTCAAGGACGGCCTGGCGCTGGCGGAACAATATCATCTCCCCGCGCCGGTCACGGACTTCATCGCCCAGCACCACGGCACCACGCTGGTCGAGTACTTCTATCGCGAGGCCATGCGTCTCCAGGAAAACACCGGCACCGGCAGGCAGGAACTGGAGGCGTGCTTCCGCTACCCGGGCCCAAAACCGCAGAGCCGCGAGAACGGCCTGGTGATGCTGGCCGATGCCGTGGAAGGCACGAGCCGGTCGTTCGCCACGCCGACGCCGGCCAGCTTGCAGAAGATGGTCCACGACCTGCTCATGAAACGCCTGCTCGACGGCCAGTTCGAGGAGAGCGGCCTGACGCTGACGGAACTGCATTTGATCGAGGAAAGCCTGACCAAATCGCTGATCGCGTTGTTCCACGCGCGAATCAAGTATCCGGAGGACGAGGTCGCGAAGGTGGCGTGAACGTGCCGATGGGATGAACGAAGACCTGGGTCGCATCCGCCGATTGCAGACGCTGGCGACCTGGGTTATACCTCAAAGAGCGCGATTGCTGTGCGGACGGTCTCCAGCGGCGGCAACCACCTGAATCTCGACCGTATTGCTCACAACACGGACCGGCTGTTTGCGGTCCAGAGTGACATACGCCACGCGGACCTTGTGGTTGCCGGTTTTCAGAGCGATCGGTTGGTTGCCACGGGCCCACGGCGCTTCCAGCGTTACACGCACTTCGAAATCATCGTAGTGGCGACCGGCGGGCCATCTGCTTGCGAGAATGCTTACCGGGGCGTTCCAATCAATCCAGACGCCGTCGAACTCGAGTTCGCACGCGGCCTGGGCCATGTGAATCTCGAGGTCCCGTTTTCCCTGGTTGCGGACATGGAGTCGAAACGTGGGAACCTCACCAACCTTCCAGACGGCCTTGTCGGCTTGCAACCAGCACTGGAGCCCTTCGACGGCCTTGCCCCAGGGAACCTTGGGGTCAGGCTTCGCAGGCGGTTCTTTCCGGCCTTGGCCCGGGCTCATGCCGACGCCGAGCACAAGGACGACGACCAAGGCGCTGGCTATTCGCATGAAGGTCCTCCCTGTGTGTACGAGAAACAGAGGGCGTCTGCCTTAAAGACGAGAAGGAATCATGCTTCGGATTTTGAGTTTTGCCCTAATAACCCAGCGCCACATCCACATTCCCCTCCAGCTCGCGGCCGGCCAGCCAGCTGCGCAGGTTGCGGGTGAAGCGTTGCGCCGGCAACGCGGAGTTGTTCACCGTCTCGCCGCTGACATGCGGGCTGATCGCGACGTTGGGCATCGACCACAGCGGATGTTCCGCCGGCAGCGGCTCGACGGCAAATACGTCGAGCCCGGCGCCGCCGAGATGGCCGGATTGCAACGCATCCACGAGTGCCGCTTCCTGGGCGACCTGGCCGCGCGACACGTTGATGTAGATGGCGCCCGGGCGCATGGCCTTGAATTCCGCCGGGCCGAGCAGGCCGTCGGTCTCGCGGGTCAACGGCGCGGCGACCGCCACGTAATCCGCCTCGGCGAGCATGGTGTTCATCTCGGCCAAGGGATAGACCCGGTCGGTGAACGGCGTCGGCCGTGGCGTGCGCCGGCAGCCGACCACGCGCATGCCCAGGGCCTTGCACAGCCGCGCGATGTTCTGGCCGATGTTGCCCAGGCCGACGATGGCGATGGCCGCGCCGTGCAGGTCGCGCATCGTGTTGGCGACGCTACGGTCCCATTTCTTCTCGGCCTGGTTGCGCTCGGCGATCTGCAAGTTCCGGCTCAGGATCAGCATCAACCCCACGGCGTGCTCGGCGATGGTCGGACCGTACAGCCCGGCCAGGTTAGTCACGCGGATGTTGCGCTCTAGCGCCACGGGACACAGCGCGGCCGGCACCCCGGCGGACGCGAGCTGGATCCAGCGCACGGACGCCGCTGCGGCCAGCTTGCCGACGTCCGGCAAGCCGTAGACGATGTTGGCCCGCGGCAGCTCGCGCGCGGCGACGGCTGGATCGCGCCCGTCCACGAATTCGCAATCAGCAAACTCGTCGCGCCAGCGCGGCAGCTCGCCGTCCGGCAGCCAGTGACAGACCAGGATGACGGATACGCGTTCCACCATGATCTCCGACGATCCTACATCACTTCGGTTTGTCGACCCGGAACTCGACGGTCGGCTCGGGCACCTTCAGCTTCATCGCCAAGGCCGAGAGCTGGCCCCAGGTGCCGTCGTCCAGCGAAATGCCGTTGGCCATTCGCTGGGCCTTGGCGCGGCGCTCGGGATCGCCGGGGAGGGTGATCTCCTTCACGCCGGCGGCCTTCGGACAGGCGCGAATGTTGTCGGCCAGGCTGGTGACCTCGCTGAGGAAGTGACCGGCGCCGGCGAATTGGGAAATATCCAGCACCAGGAAGAAGACGGCGTTCGCGGACAGGTTCGGCCGGCCGGGCGCGCTGCACGGCGCGCCCGAAAAGCCGCCGACGAACATGTCGAGCAACAGGCCGATGCCGAAGCCCTTGTACGCCTGATTGCCGCCGAGCGGCAAGATGCTGCCGCGCGGCTCCTTGTACAGGACGCTCGGGTTCGTCGTCGGCATGCCGTGCGGATCGAGCAGCCAGCCGGTGGGGACTTGCTGGCCCTTGTTGTACGCGACGCGGACCTTGCCCTCGGCCACGACGCTGGTGCCGATGTCGAGCACCACCGGGTCGCCGTTGCTGGGCGCTCCCAGGCACAGCGGGTTGGTGCCGATGCGGGCCTCGGTCCCGCCGGGCGGGGCCACGCCGCGGCCGAAGCCGTGGTTGTTCACGCTGGCCATGAAGGCCAGCTTGTGAGCGGCGGCGGCCTCGGCGTATTCGCCCAGCCGGCCGATGTGTCCGCAATGTTTCAATGTCCCCGCCGCCAGGCCGAGCGCCTGCGCCCGCGGCACCAGGCGTTCGAGCAGCCGGTGGGCTTGCACCTGTCCAAGGCCCCAGCCGCCGTCCACCACCAGCACGCCCGCGGTCTCCTTGACGACCTGGAACGGCGCCCCCGGTTTCAGCCGGCCATCGGCGATGGCGTCGATGTACTGGATCACGCGGATGACGCCGTGCGAATCGTGGCCGCACAGGTTGGCGTCCACGAGGCTGCGGGCCACGCGATTGGCCTCGTTCTTGGGAACGCCGCTGGCCTGGAACAACATTTCCGTGAAATGGACCAGCGGTTCTTGGAACAGCGTAGGCACGGCGATCCCCTTCATGACGCACGGTGCGACCGACAGGCACTGGCCGCGAGCCGGGTTTTGTGTCAACATAGCTACGAGCGAAGAGGTCGGGGAGAGAACGTCGTGAGTTTTCGCGTTCGCCAGGAAACCCGGACCAACGCGCTGTCGCGCGATCCGACCGTGTGGGTGCTGGACGACGGCCAGGGGAGTTGCGTGGAAATCTGGCCGGCGCTGGGCTTCAACGCCTATCGCTGGTGCGTCGCCGGCGAGGAGATCTTGTACCGCGACGCCGCCTTCTTCGACGAGCTCAAGCCGACTCGCAGCGGGATTCCGATCCTGTTTCCCTTTCCGAATCGCATCCGCGCCGGCCGCTTCACCTGGGAAGGCAAATCGTATCAGTTACCGCTCAACGATTCCGCGGGCGCCAACGCCATCCACGGATTCGTCGTCCGGCGGCCGTGGCGCGTCACCGGCGACGGCGCCGACGCCGGCCAGGCCTGGGTCACGGCCGAGTTCGATTCGGCGCGCGACGCCGCCGACGCTGTGGACCTCTGGCCGGCCGCGTACCTCCTGCGGATCACGTATCGCCTCATGGCCGGCGAAGTCCGAATCGAGGCGGCGGTCGAGAACCCGGCGCCAACGCCCTTGCCGTTCGGGCTGGGCTACCACCCGTACTTCCGCGTGGCCCCGTTCGGCGGCGACCAGGCGTGCATCGACATCGAAGCGGGCACGCAGTGGAAGCTGGTGGACAACCTCCCCACCGGCGCGACGCTCGCCTGCAATCGCACGCAGCAAGAGCGGCGTTTCGCGGACGTCCACTTCGACGATCTGTTCACGGATGTGCCGTTCAGCCGCCGCGACACGCGCGACTGCGGCGCCATGGAATCCGCCGAAGGCCGCCGGCTGGTCGTCGAGGCGGCCCGCGACTTCCGCGAGCTGGTGGTGTTCACGCCGCCGCACCGCCAGGCGATCTGCTTCGAGCCCTACACGTGCATCACGGACGCGATCAACTTGCACCAGCAGGGCATCGACACCGGCTTGCAAGTCCTCGCCCCCGGCGACGTGTGGCACGGCTGGGTGCAGATCGCGCTGCTGCGCGAGCCGACGCCGGCGGCGTAGCTCCGCTTCAGATCGATCCGGCGCATCGGTACGAAGGTTCGTGGTCGCCTTGATCATCATCTGGGAACAGGCGCCGGGCCTGCTAGCCGCGGAGCCGCCGTCAGTCGCTGCACGATCTCCAGGCCCGCCAGCGGGAGCAGCCAGCTCGTCCAGGCGGCGACGATGTACGCATCCTCGGGGCTCGACACGCCGAAAAGCCCCGCCGCCCCGGAGAATAGACGAAGGGCCACTGCCGAACAAATCAGGACATAGCAGCGAATCATCCACCGGCGATGCCGGTCGTAGCGTCCGCGGCGCGCATGCACCACGCCGGCGAGCGCACAACCCGCGGTCGCCGCCGACAGCAGCAGGAAGCTCAGCCCGGCCGGCCAGCCGCCAAAGGCGTGCCGGGACATCACCACGCTGCTCGGCAGCACGAACAACAGAAGCACGCCGACCTGAACCCGCCCCAAGACGCGGTGCCAGCGGCCGTGACGCCGGCGAACGCGGTCGCTCAGCAGGATCAGCCCATTGAGCAGCACCAACGGTCCGGTGAAGATGTGCACGTAGAATGCCGGCGGGTAAGCGCCGGTGAACGTCGCTTCGCGGCCCTGCAGGAAGAGCGAATCGAAATCGGGAGGGAAGTAATCCGGGTAGTTCGCGAGAATCGTGACCAGCACGCGCAGGATCAACACGACCGCGAGCAGGCGAAGAACCGTGGTCAGCATGCGGCGCCTCACGCAGTGCTCAATCCAGCTCGGCCGGTTCGCCGCCGGCGATGGTGATCGCGGCGGCTAGCTTGCTCGGCTCGATCGACGCGCGGATCAAACGAACCGAACCGTCGGCCATCGCCGCTTGCATTCCTTGAGGATGCCCGCCGAAGGGGCGACTGTCGCCGTGCAGCGGCACGTCGTGCAGCGGCACGTCGGCCGGGTCAAATCCGCGCAAGGTCGAGACGCCGCCGCGGGCCCACGGCCCGAGCTCGGAACGCGTTTCCATCAGGGCGATGGTATTGGAGGTTCCGTCCTTGATCATGGCCATCGAGGTCAGGCGGTCGTAGCCCATGAAGCCGTTGCTGGACGCACCCGCCGGTCGCCGGGCGGCGTCGCGCCGAATGCCGGCCATGGCGACGTAATGCGTCACCGCCCCGGCGGTGGCCGGGTCACTCGCGGCCGGACACAGCAGTGTCGCGATCCTGGCCTGGGCTGCCTCAAGGTTCCCCGCATACCCCGCCGCAACGTCGAATTGCTTGAACAGGGCGTCGTGTTCCAAATACGGCAACACCGCGACCGTCCAGCCAAGGCGCTCGTCGGGCGTCGTCCCCGGACCGAAACAACCGGGCGGAAACGCCCGCACGGCGGCCGCGAACGGATCCCCCGTTGACGGATAGGACGGTCGGCCCGCTTCGTGGAAGTTGTGCAACGCCAGGATCAGTTGCTTGAGATTGTTTCGACACTGCGTGATTGCGGCTGCCCCACGAACGCGCCGGGTGGCCGGGAGCAGCAGGCCGATCAAGATGGCAATGATGGCGATGACGACGAGCAGTTCAAGCAAGGTAAATCCATCGCGTGATGACCGAGACATGGCTGGCCCTCTCGTCGGGACGAATGCTCTCCACCTCAACGGCATCCATTCTACATCCGCGCCGATTTGTATGCCAGATGCATGAGGCTCGATATGCATAGTGGTTAGTGGTTCGTGGTTGGCCACGAACCACCAAACCACGAACTACCAACCACCATGCCAGGCGTCTCATGTCGCGGCCGTTCGTGACGCCGGCGAACTTCGCCTCGTGGACCGGCTGGTTGCACGGAAGCGGAGAATCCTCGAGTCGGCGCTGCCAGTGGAGCGCGTCCTGTTTCGCGGGGACTGGGTTGGGGGATAGCTTCCACATTGCGTGATTCGCGCCGCCGCGTCGCGTCGCTTCATGGCTGTGCTCGCTTCGACTGCTGGAGATGAACATGCCGCAGCGCCTCTTCGGGCGTCATGAATCCATCCTCATTGCGATCGATGCCGCGAAACTCCTCGATGAGCGCTTTCCCCGAAGCCCCCTTTTGACGGCGCCATTCCCACATGGCCACTTGGCCGTCGCGGTCCTGGTCCAGCTCGACGAACCACGAGGGCAATTCCCGCGGCAGCTTGCCGGCGCGAAACACGCGCGGCCGCTCGTCGTTGAGCGATTCGACCACGCGCGACCGCGGCGGCGCCATGATGCCGGCTGCGATGTCCTGACGCAGGTATTCGAAGCGCCGCCCGAAGTACTCCAGGTATTCCGGAGCGCTGATGCGGCCGTCGCGGTCGATGTCCCAGCGGCCGAGACTGTCGCGGAGCGCCATGGGGATCTCGTCGTTCGCCAGGAGGCCGTCCCCGTCGGCGTCGATATGGCGGAAGACTTTTGCCGCCTCGCGAACGGGGTCAACGCCCTTGTCGCCTTTCTTATCACCCTTGTGCTTGAATGACTTTTCGAGCAGTTTGAGCATTTTCTCGTCTTCGGAGTGTCCTTTGCCCTTTTTCTTCTTCGCGAATTCCTGGGCCTGCGACACCACCAGGCACGACGCGAGCACGACAAAGCTCCACAAGCTTGCCAGCAGTGGTCGCATGGGGGACATGGCGGCGCTCCCAGGTTAGTCCGCGGATTTTCCTTTGCCCTTGCCTTTGTGCTGACCTTTCGCGCCGTCCTTGTAAGCCTTTTGGACCTTCTTGAGACCCTTCTCGACGTCCTTCAGCGTGAATTCCAGCTCTTTCAGGCGCTGCCAGGAAACGGTGTCCTGCCGGGTTGCGGCGGGCGCGGTCATGTTCTCCAAAGTGCGATCCAAGGCGCTCAGGATCTGGGCGGCGCGGCCCATCACCTGCCGCAGGTCGGCGATCCGCGGATCATCGGCCGGAACGCGGGCGAGATTGGCCGACACGCCGCGCTGCATGAAATCCCCCAGCCGCTTGCTCAACAGCGACGCTTGCTCGCGTTCGCCCTGGGCCGACGCGGCGAACACCGCCTGCAGCAGTTGATCGGCGACGTCGGAGCAGTAGTCCGCCCGCCGCAACGGATCGGGCTCCTCGGCCAGCCGGACGCCATTGAGGACCAGCGCCGCCAGCAGCGCCTGGCGGGAATTGGCCCGTTCCGTCAAGCGCAGCGGCGGGGCAGGCGCCGGCAAGTGCAGACCGGCCAACCGTTCCCGCGCTTGCCGGGTCGCCTTGTGGATCGGCCGCAGCAGCAGGGCGAGGTCTTCGGGGGAGCGCTCCAGCACCCGCGCGACTTCAGCTTCCGTCTTGTCCAGGCGTTCCGACAAGCCGCGGAGCAACTCCGCACGCTCGGCCGCCGGCACGGATCGCATCCTGCCCACCACGCCGCGTTGCAGCGTCAGATCGTACAGCTCCGTCAGCAGCGGCAACGATTCGGCCGACGCCCCATCCACGTGTCGCAACGCCTCGCCGCGCAGGTCGTCGGCCATTTCGGCGATGATGTGCATCTGATCGGCGGCGACCAGCGTGTCCGCCAAGCGCAGATCGCGGTCGACGAACCGCAATACGAGACGATCCATGGACGTGAGCGAAGCGCCGGCCACGCGCCCATCGTCCGGCGGCGCCCGGTCGTCCCGTGGGAGCCAGTTGATGAGCGCCACGGCTAATCCGGCCGCAACCAGGATGGATGCCGCCCAGTAGAAAAACGGTCTGCTCGCCCGCCGGGGCTTTGGCGCGGGCAGCGGCGCCTCGGCCGCCGGAGTGCCGAGAGCAGCCGGCAACGACTCGAGCTGATCGAGAAACCGCCGCCGTGCCGCCTCACAAGCCGGTGGCGCCGGCAGGGCCGCGACCTGGGCATCCAACTGGAGCAGGCGCCGGCGACGTTGCCGGCAGGCCCGGCAATGGCGCAGGTGCCGCCGCAGGCCGCCCGGCAGAGGATCGGCCGCGCGGCTCACGTAGAGCCAGGGTCGTACATCACTGCATTTCATGGGGTTTTGGAATCCAGCTGGGAACCGAGGCATCTCACCAACCAGCGCCGCGCTTTGAACACGCGCCAGCGGGCCGTCTCCTCCGTGATGTCCAGGACCTGGGCCATGTCGGCGTAGTGCATTTCTTCCTGGGCCCACAAGAGGAACGCCTCGCGAAACGGCTCGGGAAGCCGGCGGCACGCCTGCCGCAGCAGCACTTCATTCTCCTGGGCGACCAGCTGGTCGAGCGGGCCCGGCGCTGCGGCGGCGAATTCATCAAGCAGTGCTCCCGATGCGGCAGGGCGCTGGCGCCTCCGGTGATCGATGAGGGCGTTTCGGGCGATCCGAAACAGCCAGCCGCGAAAATGGTCCGCCTCATACGTCCCCAGCGCTTCCCAGGCCTTGCAAAACACCTCTTGCGTCAGGTCTTCCGCCCGGTGGCCGCAGCCCGCCAATCCATACAGCCAGCGGAAAATGCGGCTCCAGTAGCGCTCGACGAGCCGTGCAAAGGCCGCCCGGTCACCGGCCTGTGCTTGGCGGATCCAGTTCGTTTCGTCCTGCGGCTCCACGGAGCGTCTCATCGCCTATCAGGATAACGGGGCCCAGGCCGGGTTGTTGGCGCGGCCTCCTTTTTTGAGCCACAACAATCTCGAACAACAATCTCGAAAGGGTTCCGCCAACAAAACCGGCGAAGCCGCGTTTGTCCTTGACGTGGGGTTCACGAAGCGCGAAACCGGCCCCGAGGAGTTGCGTCATGAGTCGCGGCATTGCGGTTTGCTTGTTTCTGGGCCTGCTCGGCATGTTGCTCTATGGCGACGCCCGCCAGTCCGGTCAGGACGCGGCCTCCCGGGACCTCCTCGCGGACGAATGTCGGCATGGGGCGGAGATCGACGAGCAACGGCGGCGGCGTGATGCCTTCGCACGGAAGCTGGACGGCATTGGCGCGGCCCTGGACCTGGGCCAAACCTCGTTGCGGCTGGCGGCGGCGGCGATCGAGGCGGAATCACAAAAGGCCTACCCGGAATTCCTGAACTGGTTGCCCATGGCGTATCCCGGCTCGAGTAACCAAGAACGCATCGCCCGCAGCCTCGTCTGGCGATCGCAACTCAACCACGAACGGTTCGGCACACCCGCGCTGGCCAAGGCCCGGCAACGCATCGAGCAGGAATTTCGCGAGGTTCTCGCCAACGCCGACCCGACTGCTCCGTTATCCATGGCGGATGCGCCGGTCTCGCGTTGACCAGGCATGCGCTCCTTGATCCGAGCCGGGAGGACGGTCATGGGTTACAGATCGCGGTTGATGGGCATCGCCACGCTGCTGGCAAGTGTGGGGCTCACCATGGCGGCAACCGCCGATGACGACGGCGTTAAGGGGAAAGGCAAGGGCAAGGGCAAAGGGGGCGTCGTCACGGTGAACCTCAGCACGCTGCCTCCAGGGCTTGCCCAGCAGCTGTTGAACCACATCGACGCTGCCGGCAAAGGCGCTGGCAAGAAAGGGCTCGCCCACAAAGGCAAGAAGACTGTCGACGGCGAGAAGAAGAAAGGCAAAGCCGGCGACCAAACGATCTCCTTGAGTCAGGCCATCGACATCGCCGAACGTGTCGGCAAGGGCGAGGCGGTGAAAGCGGACCGCAAAGGCACTCCCGACGGCTTCCAGTTCAAGGTGGACATCATCCGCTCCGACGGCCGCAAAAGCAAGATTCTACTGTCCGGCGCCGGCAAGGTGCTCCGTGAAGACGCCAAAGGGCCAGGCGGGCCGAAAGCAGAAAAGAAGAAAAAGAAAGGCGATTGAGACGCGCGCCACGAGCATGGACCGTTCCTGGTCTTCTTTTCACCGGGCTTTCTTAGCTTGGTCATCACCACGTTGTTGTGACAACTCCACGAATCCACGAATCCACCCGCGCGGCTTGCACAGTCCCGCCGGGCTGGATAGAATCCCGGTGAATCATCGCTGCCTGTCTCGCGCTCCGTCGCCCGAGCTCCGTCGCCCGAGCTCCGTCGCCCAAAACTTGGTCCGTCCGGCCTCTCAACGCTGCCGCACGATTCACGCCTTTCCACGACGCTGCAGGGCGTGTCGTGACCGTGTCGCATTCTGATTCCGTTACGCTCACACTGCCAATCTTGGGGGGGGTGTCCCATGCACGATGCAATCCGTTGCAGCTTCGGCGTCGTCCGTCGATTCGGCCTGTTGATCGTGGTGTTGCTGGCCGCCGCGGCCGCCGCGCCGGCGGTCGCGCAAACGCCCTATCCGGTGCCTCGCCTGGCGACGGTCACGCCGCCGGGCGCGAAAGCCGGAACGACGGTCGAAGTCACGCTGACCGGCGCCGACCTCGACGAGGTCCAATCCTTGTATGTCAGCGATGCCAAGATCAAGGCCGAGCGCCTGCCCGATCCGCCGCCGCCCAAGGACAAGAAGAAGACGCCGCCCCCCGCCCCGTTGCGCTTCAAGGTCACCGTGCCCGCCGACGTGCCGCTCGGCATCCATGACGTGCGGGCCGTCGGCAAGTGGGGCGTCAGCAATCCTCGGGCCTTCGTCGTCGGGGGCCTGGGCGAGGTTGCCGAGAAGGAAACGAACAACGACGTGCATCAGGCGCAGCCGGTCGCCCTCGGCTCGGTGATTCACGGCGCGGTCAATCCCAAGCCGGACGTGGACTACTTCCGCTTCGCCGGCAAGAAAGATCAGCGTGTGGTCGTTCACGCCGCGGCGTGGAGCATCGACAGCAAACTGAATCCGCTCGTCCAGGTGTTCGGTCCCGACGAACGCGAGCTGGCCTCGAACCGCAATTACCGCAACCGCGACGCCGTGCTCGATTGCGTGCTGCCGGCCGACGGCGACTATCTGATCCGGGTGTGCGAGTTCACCTACCTCAACGCCGGCCCGGATTACTTCTATCGCTTGACGGTCGCCACGGCGCCGTGGATCGACGCCGCCTATCCGCCGGTGGTCGAAGCGGGCAAGCCCAATACGATCACGCTTTTCGGCCGCAACCTGCCGGGCGGCAAGCCGAGCGCCGTCGGGCTGGTCGAGAGCGGTCCGCTGGATGAACTGGCCATGACGTTGAACGTGCCGGCGTCGCTGGGCGAAGGTCAGTTGCACGTGCAGGGAACCTACTGGCCGCGGCGCGGCGTGATGGACGGCTTCGAGCATCGGTTGACAGGTCCTGCCGGCCCGTCCAACCCGGTGTTCCTGGCGCGCGTGCAGCGCCCGGTCGTGCTCGACAATGACAAGAACGACACTCCGGAGACCGCGCAACCCGTGCCCGCGCCGTGCGAGCTGTGCGGCCGCATCGAGAAGTCCGGCGATCGCGATTGGTACACGTTCACCGCCAAGAAGGGAGACGTCTGGGTGCTCGAAGCCTTCGCCGACCGGCTGGGCGCGCCCGTGGATCTGCTCTTCCAGGTTCGTCAAAAGGGGAAGGAGCAGCCGCTGGGCATTTTTGACGATCACCCCGACGTGCCGGCCGCGATCGGCCGGCTCTTTCTGGGCACGAGTGATCCGAAGACGCGGCTCGTGGTCCCGGAAGACGGCGCGTATCAGATCATGGTGCGGACGCACGGGTCGGACCTGCGCAGCGGCGCCCGGCACATCTACCGGTTGAGCCTGCGCCGGGAGGAGCCGGACTTCCGCCTGTTTCTCCTGGGGAACAACGACGTCAGCACCGGCGGACCGACCGTGCGCCGCGGCGGCAGCCAGGACCTCGACATCGTGTGCTACCGCCAGGACGGTTTCGACGGCGAAGTCACCGTGAGCGTGGAAGGGTTGCCCGGCGGCGTCGTGTGTCCGCCGCAGATCCTTGGCCCGAAGCAGAAGCGCACCGCCCTGGTGGTCACCGCGGCCGCGAACGCCCCCATCGCCACGGTGCCGCTCAAGGTCACCGGCGTGGCGACCATCAACGGCGCCAAGGTCGTGCGCGAGGCCCGCGCCACCACGGTTGTGTGGCCCGCCCCCAACAACGTTCCCCCGTTGAGCCGGCTGGCCCGCTCCACCTGCCTGGCCGTCCGCGACAAAGGCCCGTTCGCCCTGGAGACCGCCGTCAAGAACGAGCTGGCGGCTCCGGTCGGCGGCAACGCGACCGTCAAGGTGCAGCTCCGGGCGCTTGCCGGCGACTTCAAGACGCAGGTGCAGATTGACGCCATCAGCGGGCCGGCCCAATCGAACGGCCAGCCGCTCAACATCCCCAAGCTGACGCTCCAGCCGGGCAAGACCGAAGGCGACGTGAAGATCAACTTGCCCAGCAATGCGCTCGCCGGCACCTATAACCTGGTGTTTCGCGGGGTGGCTAAGTACCCGTTCATGACGGACGCCAAGGGCAAGAAGAAGACCAACGTGGATGTCTCGCAGGTGACGCCGCCGATTCGCCTGGTGGTGTACGACCGCGTGGCCGAGCTCACCCCGGCGCAGCCCCAGGTCACCGTCAAGGCCGGCGCCGAGACGCCGTTGATCGTCCGCCTCAACCGCCTGTACGGCTACAAGGG
Source organism: Gemmataceae bacterium (assembly GCA_022616435.1). Classification (GTDB taxonomy): domain Bacteria; phylum Planctomycetota; class Planctomycetia; order Gemmatales; family Gemmataceae; genus JAKEET01. The sequence continues at coordinate 90,059 of JAKEET010000128.1, read as the reverse complement.
GGACTTCAAGGTCCAGGTGGTGCTGCCGCAGGGATTCTCCAGCGTCGCCGTGCCGGAAGTCACGGTGCCGGGCAACGCCAACGAAGCCCGCCTGGTGTTCAAGGCGCCGCCCAACGCCAAGACGTCCGCCGGCGCCAAGGTGAAGATTCGCGCCGTCGCCAAGGTGTCGGGCGCGACCTTGACGTCCGAAACTCCGCTGTCGCTGAATGTCCTGGATGCCAAGGCCGCCGCCCTGCCGCCCGGCGTGAAGATCGACGTTGTGAAACTGGTCCCGGCCGGGTCCGCCGGATGGAAGCACCTGCCGGCGGCGCAGGTCAAGGGCGATGACTGGACCAAGCCGGCCTTCAACGACCAGGCGTGGCGGGCCGCCAAGACGCCGCTGGGTTACGGCGAAGGCGAGATCGCCAACCGCCAGGGAACCGCCATCGCCGAGCAGGGGCAGCCTCTGTGTTGCCGCAAGACGTTCGACGTGCCCGCGCCGCTCTTGAAACAGGCGGGCGTGACGTTGCGGCTCAACATCGCGGCCGACAACAGCGCCACCGTGTACGTCAACGGCGTCAAGGTGGATGAGGATACGGGTGACCACGAGTTCAGCTACTGGAACCGCGACGTGGCGGTGAAGGCCGACATGCTTCGTCCGGGGACGAACGTGATCGCGGTGCAGGTCCACAACAGCGGCGGCAGCTCGGACCTGTACCTGGATGTAGAGCTGGCGGCGCTGGCGCCGAAGAAGGAGAAGGCGGCGAAGTGAGCCGATGCGGTGCGCCCGTTCAATACGGTCGAATGACCTTCACCAAGATCGTCGGTTCGACCGTGACGGCGTTAACGGGCCGAGGCGGTTGGCGATCGACTGAACCGCGGTGTGGACGATGTCCATACAAAGCGGTATCATGACGGAGGAACCCGAGGAGAGGTCGTGGCCGGGGCTGAGTCTTCGAAGCCCCGGCCGCCAGCCAATTGCGCGAGGTTTCGCCGGAGATCACGATGCCGAAGCCAGGGACGCGAACGCCGCTCGCATTGAAGGCGGCCAAGGTCCAGCTGCGGATGCGGCTGGAGCAGAAAGTCGTGATCGCGCAAGCGGCCCAGCTGAGGCGCACCAGCCTCAGCAGCTTCATGCTGGAACACGCCTACGAGGCAGCCCAGCAAGTGATCGCCTCGCACGTGGACATTGTCATGCCGCCGGAGGCGTGGCGAGCGTTTTGCAAGGCCCTCGACGCGCCCCCGCGAACCATTCCGGCCCTCAAGGCGCTGCTCACTCGACCCAGTGTCTTCGATCAGCATGGACAACCCTCCCCTGGATAGTCCAGTCCCGCTCAGCGCAGAACATGATGTCAGCAGCTTCGATTGCGGCGCGCCGGCGCTGGATAGCTATCTGAAGAAATTCGCACTCCAGAATCAAGGGAGCGAGTCGGCCCGCACCTATGTCGCGACGCGTGGACTGCGCGTGGTCGGCTACTACACCTTGGCGGCTGCTTCGGCCCGGCGTGAGGAAACGCCGGCGCGGGTGGCCAAAGGGTTGGCAGCGCATCCCGTACCGGTGATCCTGCTCGCTCGATTGGCGGTCGCCCGCTCGGAGACGGGTCATGGACTGGGCGCGGGACTGCTCAAGGATGCACTGTTGCGCGTCGTTGCCGCGGCAGACATCATCGGCTGCCGGGCCGTGATGGTGCATGCCAAGGACGAACACGCAAGAGCGTTCTACTTGCGCTTTGGCTTTGAGCCGTCGCCCGGCGATCCGCTCTGTCTCTTTCTGCTCCTGAAAGACATCAAGGCCAGTTTGGGAATCCGTTCGAGCAAGTAGTCCGTTTTTCGTTGCATCCCGTAAATCCGTCTGTTACCACTCAAAGTGCCCGACTATTCCGAGGTTACAGTCATGAAGCGCCTCCTCCTCTTCGTCGCCGCCCTGGGCATCATGACGGCCATCAGCGCCGTCGCCTTTCAGCAGCCGCAGTCCGCGTTTCCGTACCTCGATTGGGCCAAGGAAGGACAGGCCGGCAAGCCGACCAGCGCCGTCCTCCTGGAGTTCGGGCTCAACGACGCCAACGTCCGCGACTGGTCCGGCTCGGCCACGGTCGCCGGCGCGAAGGTCGTCCACCGCGAGGGCTATCGTTTCCGCTCCAAAGACAAGTTGGCGGCCGCCAATGCGTGGGAAGCGTCCTCGCATCGCGCCCTGCGGGCGCCGCCGGGCAAGCCGGGCGTGACGAAGTTGGAGCCGATCGCCTCGGTCGGCGTGGTCTTGCACCTGCAAGACGTGCAGCCCGATGCGAAGCTAGCGATCGCGCTCAAGGACGGTGAAAAGGTGGACGTGCCGCTGGCCGAGGTGCTTGCCGGCACGAAGCGCGAGCTGTGGAACGGCGCCGCCGCCGTGCGGCTGATCACCACCGCGCAGCCGGTGGCCGACGGCCCGACCGAGGACGATTTCCCCGCGGCCGCCTATGGTCCCGACGGCACGCTCTGGGTCGCCTACGTGAGTTATCACGTGAAGGAAGACAGTCGCCGCATCGAAGCGCCGCAGCTCAAGGAGCAGCCGGAGGATTTCAAGAGCTACTACACGCCGGAGGGCCGCGATCAGGTGATGCTGCGCGCCTATCGCGACGGCAAATGGGAAGAGCCGATCAAGCTGACCGACGCCAATCAGAGCATCGTCCGCGTCGCGATCGGCGTCAGCGGCAGCGGCGGTTTTTGGGTGGTCTACAGCGCACTCCGGCAAGGGAACCATCGCTTGTACGGCCGGCCCTGCGATGCGCGAGGCCGGTTCGGCGAGGAAGTCGAACTGACCAAAGGCAGCCGCGATTTGTCTCCGGTCATGTGTACGGACTCTCAAGGCCGCGTCTTTCTTGGAGCGCAAGTGTGGGATGAGCGCAGCAGTCAGTTTATGATCAAGAGCCTTTTCTTTGCCAATGGAAACTGGGCGTCGGCGGGGGGTGGCTTGGGCGAAGCGTGGGGCTGGAATTGTTGGGTCTCGGCCGCCGCAGGTGGGCCCGGCGGGCGTTGGAACATCGCCTTTGACAGCCATTCCTACGATTACGACGTCCACGTCGTGGTGGGGGCAGGCGGCCGAATTGCGAAGACGCCAAGATTCGAAGCGCGGCCGAGCATTGTTTATGACAAGGCCGGCCGCCTTTGGGTCGCCTATGAGGAAGGCCCGGAAAGATGGGGTAAGGACTACGGCGCCTTTGCACCGAACGAGGGTAACCCGCTCTACAACGAGCGAAACGTCAAGGTCACCTGCCTGGAACCCGACGGCAAGAACCTCACCCGTCCCATCGCCGAACTGCCCGTCTCCCGATATGCTCCGCCCGTGCTGCCGTTCGAAGCGGTCAAGACCAATCAATACGAACGTACGACGCGCTACGCCTACCCGAGCATCGGCCTGGACGGCAACGGCAACATCTGGCTTGGCTATCGCCAGAACTTCGGCTCGCGCTATTCCTCCCACCCCGGCCCTTACTGGTTGACTTTTGTACGTCGTCTGGAAGGCGACCGATGGAGCGAGCCGATCGAGGTCCACCACTCGTGCGGCTTGCTCGACCATCGGCCGGTGTTGTTGCCGCACGCCTCGGGAGGCCTGCTGGTCATCCACAACACCGACGGCCGCTACACGACGCCGGAGCAGATCGACAATCAAATCTACGCCAGCGTCATCAACCTGCCGGGAACGCCGCCGGCGCCAAAACTGATCGCGCACCAGGCCGGCAAGAACTCGCCGACGCCCGAGATCAAGGCCGAGAACGAGGCGGTCGCCAGGATGCGCAAGCACCGTTTGACAGCGAGCGGCAAGAACTACCAGTACCTGCGCGGCGAGTATCATCGGCACACGGAGATGTCCTGGGACGGAGCGCCGGATGGTTCTCTCGAAGACATGTTCCGCTACGCCATCGACGCGGTGCAGTTCGACTGGATCGGCAACGGCGACCACGACAACGGCGCCGGCCGCGAGTATTCGTGGTGGTTGACGCAAAAGGCCACCGATGCCTACGCCACGCCCAAGTTCACGCCGATGTTCACCTACGAGCGTTCGGTGAGCTATCCGCACGGGCATCGCAACGTCATGTTCGCCCAGCGCGGCATCCGCACGCTGCCGCGGCTGGCCGCGCCCAAGGGCGAAAAGGGCGTCGCCGGCATCCATCCGGACGATACCAAGATGCTGTACCGGTATTTGAAGGAGTTCAACGGCATCTGCGCCGTGCACACCAGCGCCACCGGCATGGGCACCGACTGGCGCGACAACGATCCGGTCGTCGAGCCCATCGTCGAGATCTATCAGGGCGACCGCATGTCGTACGAGCACCAGGGGGCGCCGCGCGCCGGTTACAATCCCAAGGGAGGCATGGAGCCGGCGAACGTCGGCGGCTGGCAGCCGCTCGGCTTTGTCAACCTGGCCTTGAAAGACAAGGGCTACAAGCTCGGCTTCCAGGCGTCGAGCGACCACTGGTCCACGCACATTTCGTTCTTCGTCGTGCTGGTCGAGGCCGGCAAGATGGGCAAGTCGATTCAGGACAATCGCCAGGCCCTGCTCGACGCCGTCAAGCAGCGTCATTGCTACGGCGCCACCGACAACATCCTGGTTGATTTCCGGTGCGGCGACGCCATCATGGGCGATGAAACGACGGTCAACGGCGCCCCCACGTTCAAGCTGCACGTCTGGGGCACGGCCAACCTCGACAAGGTCGAAGTGCTGCGCGACAGCGAAGTCGTCGCCAACCTGGTCCCCAAAGGCAAAGCCGGCACCCAGTTCCTTGGCGACTGGACCGACTCGCAGCCGCTGCCCGGCACGCATTACTACTACGTCCGCGTGCTGCAAACCGACGGCGAAATCGCCTGGGGGTCGCCGATCTGGGTGACGAGGCAGTAGGGCCTCACGCGGAGGCGCAAAGGCGCGAAGGAGAGAAGCTTCACTGTTGCTGCTGTTGCTCCTGCTCCGGCCCGTCGTTCCGCCACCAGTTGAAGCGCTGCCGCTGATGCAGCGCCGTCAGCGGCACGTCGAGCGGCGGCAACTCTTCTTGCCATGACAGGGACGGCACCCGTTCCAGCGCTCGGGTGCCGACGCGCACCCACACCGACTCCTGCCCCTTGCCGCGATAGACTCCCTTGTTCGGCGTCACGTCGGTGAAGTCGCGGCCCACCGCGACGCGCACGAAATGATCCCCGGCCACGCAGTTGTTGGTCGGATCCATGCCGACCCAGCCGAGGTCCGGCAGCCAGGCTTCGCACCAGGCGTGGCTCTGCGAATCCATGTTCGGGCGGTGGATGTAGCCGCTGACGTAGCGGGCCGGCACGCCGAACGAGCGCAAGACGGCGATCATCAAATGCGCGAAGTCCTGGCACACGCCCTTGCCTTGCGTCAGCAGGTCGTCGATCGGCGAGCTGACGTTGGTCACGGCCCGCGCGTATTCGAAGCGCTCGTGGATGTGCCGGCTCACCCGTTCCAGCACGGCGCCGAGCCGCTCGCCGGGCCGCGGCCGGGTGGCGTCGAGCACCGGCGCCAGCAACGGCGTGTCGCGCACCGGGCCGCCGAACTGCACGTAGCCGTGCAGTTCCGGCTCGTCGTTGTCCAGCGTCAACGGCCAGGTCGCCGAGTTGGCGGCGAGGTCGGTCTCGGCCGGGGTGGTTTCCACGATGCTGGCGGCGAGCACCCGCACCTGCTGGTGCGGCGTCAACAGGTTGAAGTGATGCACGTGGTTGCCGAAGCCATCCTGGTAGCGGAACAACGTAACCGGCTGGCTGACCGACAGGTGGAACGAATGGCACGATTGCCGTTCGTCGCTGACCGGCTCCATGCGCACCTCGGCCAACCATTCCAACACGGCGTCCGTGTATTCGAGCCGTGTTTCGTGTTGAATTTGCAGGATCATTCCAGACACCTTCACGCGATCAACGCGTACTGTTCCTGAATGGCCGCGCTCGCCTGAGCGCACATCCGCGCGGCCCGCGTCAGGAACGGGTGCAGGCCTTCGCGCAGGATCTCGTCGAGATCGAGGAACCGTAAGTCGCTCAGCGCCCGCCCCAGCAGGCGCTCGGCCTTGCCGTCGCCAACCGGCGTCGGTCCCTCCAGCAGCGTCAGCACCTTGGCCGCCTCTTCCAGGCAGAACCGCACCGAGCGCGGGAACAGCGCGTGCGTCAGCAGGAACTCGATGACGCACTCGGGCTCGACGCGGCTGATGTACAGGCGCTGATATGCCTCGTACGCCAGGCAGCTCTTGAGCACCGCCGCCCATTGCAGGTTGGCGATCGGCAAGTCGACCGGGTCGGTGAGCTGCTGGAGCTGCCGGCTCTTCACGTCGAGCAGCCGCAAGGTCAAGTCCGCCCGTTCGAGGAACTTGCCGAGCTGGATGAACTGCCAGCCCTCGTCGTGCGTCATGGTGGTGTCGCACAGCCCCTGGAACAGGTGGCAGCCCGTTTCGACGGCACCGAAGAAATCATGGGGCGACTCGCGGGCGCGGGCCATGAAGTCGGCGTCGCGGATCTGCCAGTAGAGCTTGTTCAGCTCGCGCCACACGGCCGGCGCGATCGTGCCGCGGACGCTGCGGGCGTTGGTGCGGGCGTGCTGAATGCACGTCATGATGCTGCCGGGATTGTTCAGGTCGAAGCTCAGCCAGTCGTAGAGTGAGGTGTCCTCCGATTCGGCGCCTTCCGGTCGGCCCGCGAACGGGGCGCTGCCGAACTGTGTGATGCCGATCTGGGCAATGCCGATCACCGCCGCGGTTTCCTGCTCGCGCCCGCCGGCCAGCACGCCGTGCAGGTCCAGCTCCAGGTGAAAGCCGACATCCAGCACGCGCGCCAGATGCTCGGCCCGCTCCAGGTAGCGGCTCGTCCAGAACAGGGCATCGGCGACACGGCTGAGCATGACACACCAGACCTTGTGGCCGCAAGTTTTTTGCGGCATGAACTTCGAAGGAGGCCGCGGCAAGTTGGAAGCTTGCCGCCACTAAATGAGCGTGCACGATTCCGCTGCACCAACCCGACGCGCAAGCGAGGGAGTCCCTCGCTTACGCGTCGGGTTGGTGCAGAATCCCGAACGGTCATTTAGTTCGCCAGCACCCACGTGTCCTTGCTGCCGCCTCCCTGCGAGCTGTTCACGACCAAACTTCCCCTCGGCAACGCGACGCGCGTCAGCGCGCCGGGCACCACCACGATCTTCTCGCCGCACAGGATGAACGGCCGGCAGTCCACGTGGCGGCCTTCGAGCCGGCCGTCCACGAAGGTCGGATGCGTCGACAGCTGGATCGTCGGCTGAGCGATGTAGTCGCGCGGGTTGGCCTGGATCAAGCCGCGAAACTCCGCGCGCTGCGCGGCGGTCGACGCCGGCCCGATCAGCATGCCGTAGCCGCCCGATTCGTTCACCTTCTTGACCACCAGGTGGTCGAGGTTGGCGAGGATGTGGCTGCGCTGGCTCGCCTCGGCAGCGCGGAACGTCTCGACGTTGGGCAGGATCGGGTCCTGCTTCAGATAGTAGCGGATCATCGCCGGCACGAACGGGTACACCCCCTTGTCGTCGGCGACCCCGGTGCCGATGCTGTTGGCCAGCGCCACGTTCCCCGACCGGTAGGCGTTCACCAGCCCCGGCACTCCCAGGCTGCTCTCCGGCCGGAAGGTCAGCGGGTCGAGGAAATCGTCGTCGATGCGGCGATAGATCACATCGACGCGCTTCAGCCCGCGCGTGGTCCGCATGAACACGCGGTTCTGATCGATCAGCAGGTCGCGGCCTTCGACCAGCTCGATCCCCATGCGCTGGGCCAGGAAGCTGTGCTCGAAGTACGCGGAGTTGAAGATGCCGGGCGTCAACAGCACCACGGTCGGGTCCGCGGCGCCGGCTGGGGCGATGTGCTGGAGCACGTCGCGCAACGCGGCGGGGTAATCGTCCGTGGCCCGCACGTCGTACTGCTCGAAGAGCTGCGGAAACACGCGCTTCAGCACCTGGCGGTTGTGCAGCATGTAGCTCACGCCCGACGGCGTGCGGGCGTTGTCTTCAAGCACCACGTAGCGGCCGTCGCGATCGCGGATCAAATCGGTGCCGCACACGTGGACGTAGATGCCCCTGGGAACCACGGCGTCCATGAACTCGGGACGAAAAAAGGCGGCCTCGTAGATCGGCCGGGCGTCGAGCACGCGGTCGTGCAGGATGCGCTGCTCGTGATAGATGTCGTTCAGGAACAGGTTGAGCGCGGTCAGCCGTTGCACCAAGCCTTGCTCGATGCCCTCCCATTCCGCGGCCGGGATGATCCGCGGCACCGGGTCCATCGGCCAGATGCGCTCGATGCCTTCTTCCTGTCGGTACACGGTGAAGCCGACGCCGTCCTGCCGCATGGACAGGTCGGTCATCGTCTTTCGCCGCCAGAATTCCTCGGGGCTGATGTGCTGCAAGCGGCGGCAGAGGACTTCATAGTGGTCGCGCGGCGAGCCGGTTCGGTCGAACATTTCGTCGTACGCCGCTCCTTGGCTGTAGGACCGCAAAAGCCCCCCTGGAGACGGCGCTGCGTTCGGGGAAGGCTGATCGAGCAGACGCATGGATCGACTCAGGGGCGTTATCTGTGCACGGAGTGAGGCAACCAGTGCCTGTGGTCGAGGCATGGAACCGGCGGCCGACAAGGATGCCTGCAAACGCAGCGTTCCAAGTTCAATCAGGACAAATGCTTAATTCTGCTTCGTTTCGCTCCAGCGCGTTATCGGGCATAGGAACGGTCCACCTTTGGCAGCTGCCGTGCCAAAACGGCGCGGATTCGGCGAGATTGGGCATGGCGCAAAATAGATTGCATTGCGCTGGCTACACACACACGCACATCCACACTAATGGGTGTCTGGTGCGATCAAATCCATTTTTCTTCGCCTAAGATATGTGCAACCACGAAAGAGCAACAATCATGACCTACTGCCTCGGCATCAAAACCCGAACCGGTCTGGTCCTGGCCTCGGACTCGCGCACCAACGCCGGCCTCGATCAGGTCAACACCTGCCGCAAGATGCACACGCTGGTGCAACCCGGCGAGCGGGTCTTCGTCCTCTTGACCAGCGGCGGCCTGGCGCTGGGTCAATCGGTGTTGACGATCCTGGGCGAGCAATGTGACGCCGGCAAGGGCCTGGCCCAGGCGGCCACGCTGTACGAGGCGGCCCGCTGTGTCGGCGACGCCGTGCGCCATGTCGAGGGCCTCGACCGCGCCGCCCTCGAACGCGACAAGATCCCGTTCAACCTGCACATCATCCTCGGCGGCCAGGTGCGCGGCTCGGCGCCGGACCTGTACCTGATCTATCCCCAGGGCAATCCGCTGCATGTGACCGAGGAGTCGCCGTTCCTGCAAGTGGGCGAGATCAAGTACGGCCGGCCGATCCTCGACCGCGGCATCCGCTACGAAGAAACCACGCTCGAGGAGGCCGCCAAGTACGCCCTGCTATCGCTCGACTCGACGATGCGCTCGAACATGACGGTCGCCCCGCCCATCGACCTGTTGCTCTACCGCGACGGCGACCTGGCGATCCGGCAGCACTGCCGCTTCCTGGCCGACGATCCGCAGCTCGCCGGCATCCGCAATCACTGGGAGCAGGAGCTGCGCCGGGCGATCCAGGCGCTGCCGCCGGTGCGGTTCTCGGCTACTCCTTCATCCCCTTGATCCACTCCGCCACCACCCGGACCGCCGAGTCGTGCACCACGCGCGAGCCGATGTGCGGCATGCGGCCCAGCTCGGTGATCTTCATGCGGTGCAAAAGGATCGACTTGTCCGGATGGCCGGGGACGAGGAGCTTGGCGCCGTCGATCTTGAAGTTGCCGTGGGCCGGCGGGACGTTGACGATGCCCATCTCGACCAGAGGCAGCGTCGCCAGCAGCTTGAACTCGGCGTTGCCGCCGCCCCATTTGATGTGGCAGTGGGCGCAGTTGGAGTGCAGGTACGACCGGGCCCGCGCTTCGATGGATTGCGCCTGGTCGTCGTAATCCGCGAGCCTCGGGAGCTTGTCGGGCGGCTCGGGCAGCGGCTTCGTGAACAGGCCGATGTGCTCCAGGGTGGCAAGTTGATTGGCGACGACGCTGCCGTCGCGGATCGCATCCTTGCCCGGCTCGACGTAGATATGATCGCGGTTCATCTGCATGGTCGCCACGCCCAGGGCGAACTTATGCGCGTTCGTGTGGCACAAGGTGCATTCGGCCCGGCTCGGGATGCGGTAGTTCTGTTGGACGAAACCGTCGCCGACCTTGATCTTGAGCGGCAAGTCGAGGCCCTTTTCGTCCACCAGGACTGCGTCGGTCTGCTCGTCGTTCCACTTGTAGGTGTAGCCGCGCCAGTATTGATCGCCGTACTCCTGCGTACCCGGGAACTGCTGGAAGTGAAGCAGGCGCGTCTCCAGACGTTTGCGGCTCTTGGGATTGCCGCGCTCCATGTCCATCAGGAAAGTCTTGACGAGCACGGCGCCGTCGGGGAAGCGCCAACCGGGGGTTGAACCGGGCGACGGCTGCGGATAGGTGATCTCGTCGAAGCCGATCTGGCCGTTGCCGGGGATGGCGATGAAGCGCTCCTTGACCGCGTGATCGCCCCAGAGCTGGGCGTTCACCGAATAGGGAATGACGCCGGGCGCGACGACGTGGTCCTTGACCGAGGCGAAGATGCCGGTCTCGCTGAGCTTGCGCGGAAACTTGGCGCTCTCGTCCTTCTTGTCGTCCTTGACGAGTTGATGGATGCCGCCGCCGGTGAAATCGACGTAGTACAGCTCGCCGTCGGCGTCCTCAGTCCAGGTGATGATGCGGTGAGTGGTCCGGGAGAGCTCGCGATGAAACAGGGGCTTGACTGGGGTCGTCGGTTGCGGGTCTGAACGGCTGTAGCCTGGAAGAAAGGCCCAAATCCGTCCTGTGTCAAAATCACCGTAGACGTAGTATTGCCTCAGCTCCTTCAGACGCTTGCCCTGATAAATGAACCCGCCGGTGATGGAACGGAAATCAGAATGCGAGTGTTCAACGGCTGGCGTGAGGATCGGCGTCGGTCCCTTCTTGCGTTCCGGACGGAACGGATGGGTGCCTTCCATGACCGACCAGCCGTAGTTCCCCCCCTTGGCGATCCTGTAGACCATTTCCCACAAATCCTGGCCGACTTCGCCGCCCCAGATGTCGCCGCTTTCGCGGTCGAAGCTGAACCGCCAGAGCTGGCGCAGACCGTAGGCCCAGACTTCGGGACGGGCCCGGGGTGTGTTGATGAAGGGATTATCCTTCGGGACGCTGTAATTCCACGTCGGGCTTACGCCGCGACGCTCGCCTCCGAGGTTGTCCACGTCGATGCGCAGCATCTTCGCCAAGATGCTCGACAAATCCTGGCCGATCACCAGCTCGTCGGCGATGCCGGAGCCGTCGCCGGTGACGATGTACAGCATGCCGTCGGGCCCGAACTTCAGGCAGCCGCCGTTGTGCCCGCCGTTGGGCCATTCGATGATGACCTTCTCCGACGCCAGGTCGGCGACCGGCGGCTCACCCTTCATCGTGAAGCGCGATACCCGCGTCCCCTTCGGATTGCCCTCCTTCTCCGGGTTCGGGATCCACGTAACGTAGATGTGGCCGTTGTCCTTGAACTTCGGATGCAACGTGAAGCCGTAGATGATCCGCTTCATCGGCATGCCCTTGGAATCCGTGCCGGGCTTGATCTCCAGGGCGAGGTCGGCCTTCGCGACATCGTTCTTGTTGACGAACGACCAGATCTTGCCCCAGCGCTCGGCGACGAACAGCCGGTTCGTGCCGGGCGCGTAGGTCATGTCCAGCGGCTCTTCGAACTTCAGCTTCGTGAAGACGCGCTCGGTCTTGTACGGCGGCGGCGGCTCCGGCGAGCCGATCACCTTCGACGTGGTCCACGGCACGCGCCTGTCGATTCCGGACTTCTTGCGGACCGGCTGGCCGGCGGCGTCGGGATGCGCGAGCGCGAACAGGAGTCCAAGAGCGACGAGGGACAACGCGAAAGCACTGGCGCGGCGCATGGGACAACACCTTCGGGATCGTTTCGAGTTCGAGAAGCGAGACGACGGGACTATTGTGGCGCAGTCGCGCGCCGATTGCAATTGTCAATCGGCGGATGGCGGCTGCGGCTTGCCGTTTCGCGCTCGCGGACGGATGCCGGCGCTGATGGGTCATTGGCCGCGCGAAACGGCAAGCCACACGCTACTTCAATTGGAGATCCCCCGGGCGCACGCCCTTCTGGAACCCGTCGTTGCGGAACGGCCGGGGATTGTACTCGCCGACGATGGCGACGTTCGCCCGCTCCGGAATGCGTTCCTCCATCTCGAGCGCCCAGAACGTCGCGTTGACCAGCAAGCGGCGCAATCCTTCCGACGAAAAATCCTGCGACGCCCCCATCGTCGTCGTGAAAACCCGCGCCGTCTTGCCGGCTTCGCCCTTGTAGGTCCGTGTCCAGGCGATCGGCATCATCGGATCGTTCTTCTTGCCTGCGAGCGGCGGATCGGCTTCCTTCATGCCGGCGACCACCTGGCCGAGCACCAGCGGCAAGCTGTCGCCGGGCAAGGGCAGGTTCACGCCGTAGACGTCGCTCGGGCCAAAAATGTCGCCGTCCTTGATGCCGCGGTTGATGGGATGCTTTTCCTGCCCCTTGGCGATGATGCCACGGGTCGCCTGCTTGCCGTGGGCGCCGTGATGATTCACCCAGGTCTCACCGAGCACCTTCTTGCCGAAGCCGCCCTTGCTGGTCCAGTGGTACTTTTCGAAGTACGGGCTGTCCTTGCGCAGGTTGAACGCGTGCGTCGAGGTCCGCAGGCCGATGATCGGCCGGCCCGATTCGATGTAGTCCACCAGGTGCTTCATCTGCGCGTCGGGCAGGTTGCGAAAGCGGAGAAACATGATCATCAGGTCGGCCGTGGCGAGGTTTTTCAGGCCGGGAATATGATCGATGTTGGGGTTGATGGTGCCGTCGGCGGCGTCCTGGGTGAACAGGACCGTGCACTTGAAGCCGTGATGCTTGGCAAGGATCTTGGCGAGCTGCGGGATCGTCTCCTCGGAGCGATACTCGTGATCGCCGGCGATGAGCACGATGTGCTTGCCCTTGCCGGGGCCGTCGAAGCCGTCGTACACGACCCAGCGGTCGTCGGCGTGAACGATGGTCGGAACGAGCAACAGAACCAGCGCGCCACGGAGTTTCATGTTGATCCTTTGCGACATTGTTTAGCCCCGGTTGGCGGAACCGGGGCGGCATTCGTCGGTGGATGTTAGTAAATCCCTCAGCCGCAGGAAGTCAAACCCGCGAGCATTTTCCCCTCGCGGAATTCCGGGGCCTGCTTTACAGTACGTGGGATAGAACTCCGATCCTGTCCGACCCAGAGATCGAAACGGACAGGATCGGAGTCCTATCCCACGGAGAATCGGATCGTGGCCATCGAGTTTCGTTGCGAGTGCGGCAAGTCGCTGCGGGCGAAGGATGAATTCGGCGGCCGCAAGATCCGGTGCCCCCAGTGCGCCGAGGTCGTGCGCATCCCGCTGCCGGAGGCCGACGACCATCCCGAAACGCCGCCGGCTCCTGAGCCGGCGGTCGCCCAGGGCATCGCCAAGGGCTCGCCGGCGCCTGCGCTGGTGGCGGTCCGTCCGGCGGCGCCGCCCCTTGCCCAGCCGGTGGCGGCCACCCCGCTTGCCAAGCCCGTGGCAGCCAAGGCGGCGCCGATCACGGTTGCCGCGCCGCCGACGCCGCATCCCTGGGAAGACCGATCCCTGATCCAGACGCCGACGCCGTGGCTCCCCGGCGACGAGGAGCGCTTCCAGGCCGGCATCAAGCCGCTGCGCGAAGGCCTGAGCTGCTGGGAAAAGATCGCGATCGGCGCCTTGATTGGCGCCGGCTGCGCCGGGGCCATCATCGCGATGCAGTTTGTCTAGGCCGATGCGTAATCTCAAAATCACTCTCAGCTACGACGGCAGCGACTTCTTCGGCTGGCAGACGCAGCCCGGCAAACGCACCGTGCAGGAGACGCTGGAAGCCGCCATCGCCAAGCTGACCGGCGAGGAACGAATCCGCGTCAACGCCAGCGGCCGAACCGACGCCGGCGTCCACGCGCTGGGCCAGGTCGCGAACTTTTACAGCCGTACCGCGCTGGCAACGGCCAAGCTCGTCCCGGCCATCAACGCCCACTTGCCGGATGACATCGCGGTGCTGGAAGCGGCCGACATGCCGCAGGCCTTCGACGCCAACCACGACGCCGTCCGCAAGCTGTACCGCTACGTGATCCACGACGGCCCCGTGCCAAGCCCGTTTCTGCGCCGCTACGCCTGCCACCACAAGCGCCGGCTGGACGATCGAGCGATGGCCCGCGCCGCCCTGCCGCTCAAGGGCCGCCACGATTTCCACAGCTTCGAGACCGACTGGCCCAACCGCATGTCGAGCGTCCGCACCGTGACGCATCTCGCCGTCAACCGCTTCGGCGACTACCTCTGGATCGATGTGGAGGCCGACGGCTTCCTGTACAATATGGTGCGCGCCATCGCCGGCACGCTGATCAACGTCGGGAGGGGTTACTGGCCGGAGAGCCAGGTGCAAGCGATCCTCGACGCCCTTGACCGCACGCTGGCGGGGCCGACGGCGCCGGCGCACGGGTTGTTTCTGGTGCGGGTGACGTACTAAAGGCGAGCGTCGCGGCGTCAGCGCGACGTGGACTGCGGGATGCAGGCACGTCGCGCTTACGCCGCGACGCTCGCCGATGCCAACCATGGATCGACTTGAAATACAACCGTTCACTAAACCGCCGCACGCCACCGTCCGGGTGCCGGGATCGAAGAGTATCACGAACCGGGCGCTGGTGCTGGCGGCGCTGTGCTGCCGTTCGTGGGTCGCTGCGTTACAAGGATGTTTGCGGAGCGAAGACACGGACCTCATGGTCGCGGCCTTGCGTTCGCTCGGATTTGAGATTGGTGGGTGGGAAACTGGACAAGGCTTGGTTTACGTCGGGAGGGACAGTTCCGAGCTCATCCCGGCCAGATCGGCCGATCTGTTCGTCGGCAACTCCGGCACGACCATGCGTTTCCTGACGGCCCTGGTCAGCCTTGGCCAGGGTCGTTATCGACTTGACGGCGTCGCACGGATGCGGGAACGGCCCATCGAGGATCTGTTGTCGGCCCTGCGCCAGCTAGGCGTCCATGCGTACAGCGAAAGCGACACCGGATGTCCGCCGGTGATCATCGAATCCAACGGCTGGCAACAGGGCAAGGTTCGGATCCGCGGCGATCTGAGCAGCCAATTCGTGAGCGGACTCTTGATGGCCGCTCCCTTCGCGCCGCAAGACACCATCATCGAAATGGCGGGAAGACCGGTCTCGCTGCCCTACATTGACATGACGGTGCGCATGATGAGGCAATGGCGACTCGCCGTGGAGCCAATCGATCGAGCCAGGATTCTAGTTCGCGGTCGGCAACGGTCCAAGCCGTTGCGCGAGCAAATGCGCGTGCAAACGTCCGAGAGTGTGCCCGTCTATCCGATTGAACCCGACGCGTCCGCCGCAAGCTATTTCTTCGCCGCGGCGGCGATCAGCCGAGGACTTGTGACCGTTGGTAATGTCGCCGCTGATAGTATTCAAGGCGACGTGCGCTTCATCCGCGTGCTCAACAAGATGGGGTGCACCGTAGCACAATCGGCCGACGCCACAACGATCATGCCGGGGCGGCCCCTCCGCGGCATCGACGTGGACATGAACGACATCAGCGACACCGTCATGACGCTCGGCGCCGTCGCCTGCTTCGCCGAGGGGCCCACCACCATCCGCAACGTCGCCCACATTCGCCACAAGGAGACCGATCGCCTTGCCGCCCTCGCCGCCGAATTGCGCCGCGTCGGGGCGGAGGTCGATGAGTTTCCCGACGGCCTCAAGATCACGCCGCGGCCGCTGCACGGCGCCGAGATCGAAACCTACAACGACCACCGCATGGCCATGAGCATGGCGCTGATCGGCCTGAAAGTGCCGGGCATCATCATCAAGAACCCCGGCTGCGTGGCGAAGACGTATCCGGGCTTCTGGCAGGACCTGGAGGAGCTGCGCCGTTAATCGGTTCTCGCTCACGCTTGGGATCACGGCTTGGCGGAGAACAGCCGTTGCACCAGCTCCGTCTCCGGGGGCTTCGTCCAGAGACTCACCGCGATGCCGGCCATAAATGACGCCGCCAAACCCCAAACCACCGGCTCTAGCTCGAACAACCAGAAGGGCGCCAGTTCCGAGCGCGGGCCGTAGGTCTGCGGCGGCAGCCATTCCAGGCCGCGGCCGACCCAGCCGATCACGTACAGGCTGATGAACGTCAGGAAGCCGCCCAGGACCGCGGCCAGGGCGCCGGCGGCGGTGGCGCGCCGCCAGAACAGGGCGAGCACCATCGGCGCCAGGAGCGAACAGGCGAGCCCCTGGCCGGTGAACACGATGATGTACTGCACGAACCGCGGCGGCTGCAGCGCGATCACGGTCACGCCGCCGCCGACCAGGAGCGTCACAATGTACGTGAGCCGTTTGACCGTTTGATCGCTGACGCTCGGGTTGATCGAGCGTTGATAGACGTCGCGCACCAGGCCGGAGCTGATCATGAGGAGGAAACTGTCCACGGTGCTCATGATGGCGGCGATCGGAGCGGCGATGACGGCGCCGCCCAACAGCGGACCCCAGATGTCGCCGAGCACGCGTCGCGACATCTCGACCGCGGTCACCGGCATGGCGTCGTCGGGGGCGCCGGCCGGCACCGGCAGCCGCGGCTCCAGCGAGCTGGCGCACACAAAGACCAGCACGATGGGGATGTAGATGAGCGAATAATAGACCATGACGGCGAACATCGAGCGGCTGAGCACGCGCGTGTTCTTGAAGGCCATCAGCCGCCACATGCTGGCAGGCTGCCCCATTCCGGAGATCGACCACATGATGAGGAAAGAGATCATCAATCCGCCGGGATGAAAGTCGAGCGGCCCCGGCCCGGTGACCAGGTCGGCGTTGCGCGCCGCCAGCCGTTCGGTCGCCGCGCCCAGGCCGCCGGCGGCGATCAGCGCTACGGGCAAGAGGATGAGAATGCCCAGCGCCATCCAGATTCCCTGGAAGACGTCGGTCCAGACCACGGCCCAGAAGCCGCCGTAGGCGGTGTAGGCGACGACCACGAAGGCGAAGACCACCACCGCGGCGAGGTAGCCCCAGCCGGTTCCATGTCCGTGCCGGACATACAGCGTGTATGCCTTCGCATCTTGCGCGCGCAGGGCCGCGCCGTCAGCGGCCTCGAACCGCTGCACGTTGCCGTCGGCGCCGGTCAGTTCCAGGACGATGTCGGTTCCGTCGGCCGATTGCGTCAACCGGACGCGCCCGTCGCGGTCGGCCGCCTCTACCTCTTGCGGATAGCTGACGGTCGGCCAACCCATGACCCGCGCCATGATCCGCCCGCCGGCCGAGAACTGGCCGACCAGGTTGAACGCCAGGAACGACATGATCAGGATCGTGCACACCAGGCCCAGCGCGGGCGACTGGAACCGATCGCGGAACACGTCGGGGACCGTGAGGGCGTTGGTTTCGTGCCCCATTTGATTGAGGCGCCGGCCCAGGACGCCCATGGTGACCAGCGGCACCATCATGTAGCTGGCGATCCACAGGGCGACGATCCAGCCGTTGTGGTACACGAGTGCCGGGAAGCCCATGAACGAGCCGCCGGAGGCGGACGTGCTGGCGAAGGTCAGCGCCAGCGTCCAGACGCCGAGGTTCTTGCCGCCGAGGAAGTACTGTCCGAGGAACGAGCCGCGCGAGAGCAGCTTGTGCGCCGCCATGCCCAGCGCGAACACGCCGAGCATGTAGGCCAGGAACGCAGCCATCACCAGGACGTTGCCCTCACCCATGGCGGTCCTCCGGGGCGAACTCGTCCTCGTCTTCGGCCGCGAGTTGCTCGTCCACCATGTAACCGAGCGTGAACCAGGCGGTGAACAGGTTCGAGGCCAGCCACGGCACGATGATGCCCCAGAAGACCCAATCGGGGATGCCGAGCCCCAAAGGAAACGTGATCGTCGCCGGATCGCGGTTGTAGCCCCAGAAGTAGCAGACCACGCCGGTCCAGGTCATGGCGACGACGTAGGCGGCCATGATGATGACCGCTTCGCGGCGGGAACGCAGGAGAGTGGGGTTGGGTGGCAATTGATT
Organism: Gemmataceae bacterium; assembly: GCA_022616435.1. GTDB lineage: Bacteria > Planctomycetota > Planctomycetia > Gemmatales > Gemmataceae > JAKEET01. The sequence continues at coordinate 71,960 of JAKEET010000128.1, read as the reverse complement.
CATGTCGCCCTCTTCATTCAAATCGGCAGGCGCATGACCGCGCTCGTCCAGTCCTGTGCATCGGTGGCTTTGGCGATGAGTTCCAGCTCTTTGACACATCGGCCAATCGAGACTTGCATGAGGTGTGCGAAGATCAAGCCGCAGAACGGTCGGCCTAGTCTTTGCCAATCCTCGGCCATGGCCCGGAAACGGATGTCGTGAGTCACAAGCGGTCGGTGCATCGTGCTGGCCCGCTCCAGCAGCACATCGTCGGTGAAATGGTCGGCGCCGTCGTCTTGCGCGGTTACGACATCGACTTGTCGAAGGCGCAATTGTGCGGCAATTGCATGATCGACGTGGACGTCGAAGTAGAGTCCGATAGCCATGGAATCTCGTGCATCAGATGAGACGGCGAGCCTTCAACTTCAGCCAAATCGGCGACGGCGGTTTTGACTTGTCGTGCTCCAGCTGATCAAGTTCTCCTTGAATCTCGTCGTCGATCTCTTGCTGGTGATCGTAGTAATACCCCATGGCCGCATGGACTTCGGCAAGCTTCAAATAAGGATAGTGGCGCACCATGTCCTCCGGCCCGTAGCCGCGCGCGAGATAGTCCATGACAATCATCGCCACGCGGGTGCGCGGGTGGCTTTCCAGGCGCGCCGGCGCGCCGTCGTCTTTGACGATGTGCGGGTAGGCAGTCGCAGTCGGCATGGATATCTCCTTGTCGTGCAGTGTACCAACCGCGAGAGCGGGTTCCAAGGCCGTGCTGGCGCCGTTTTCGAGAAAATGCTTGCGTTCGATCATCGCCTGGCAGGATAATAGAACTTGCGAACTTGCTCTCTGGGAAACCGCCCCACATCCAAACCAACGGTGCTCCCATGAAACGTCCCAATCCTTGCTGGTATCACCTGGCCTTGCTGCTGGCGCTCTTGCTGCCCGGGTTGCGGGTGCTCACCTGGCCCGCGCCGACGATCCACGCCGTCGAGGCGGCCTCGGCCGAGACCGGCAAGATGCTGTTCACCCACGATTGGCAGCCGCGCGACCCGCTGGCCAACGGCGGCGACGGGCTCGGACCGGTCTACAACGCCACGTCGTGCGTCGCCTGCCACGGCCAGCCGACTCTGGGCGGCGCCAGCGGCCGCGACCACAACGTCACCATGTACACGCTCTTGCCGGCGCGGCCGGGCGGCGACATCCAGCAAGGCGTCGTCCATGTCATGGCGGTGGACTCGAAGTACCAGGAAACGCTGGCCAAGGTCGAGAAGTCGTTGCCGCACGTCTCGAAGCCGAAGTTCGAGCCGGTGAACACAGGGGGCCGCACGGTTTTCGCATTCAACTTCACCATTCCCTCGAATGTCGTCCTGTCGCAGCGCAACACGCCGGCCTTGTACGGCGCCAAGTGGATCGACGAGATCGCCGATCGCGACCTCATCGCTCAGGAAAAGCAGCAGCACCTGAAATGGGGCCTGGCGCCCGCCAGCAGCGAGCAGTATCCCGTCGGCCGGGCCCTGCGGCTGCCGGATGGCCGCGTCGGCAAGTTCGGCTGGAAAGCGCAGAGCGCCAGCCTGCTGGAGTTCGTGCAGGCCGCGTGCGCCAACGAACTGGGCCTGGGCAATCCGGCGCAGGCGCAGCCCAATCCGATCGGCCGGCCGGACTACAAGACCCTCGCGCTCGACCTGACCAATGAACAATGCCAGCAGATGACCGACTTCTTGCTGACCCTGGCGCGGCCGATCGAGAGGGCGCCCGCCAATGCCGCGGCGCGGGCGAAAGCCGAGGCGGGGCGGACCCTGTTCCATCAGGTCGGTTGCGCCGATTGCCACACGCCGAACCTGGGCTCGGTAGAGGGACTGTACAGCGACCTGCTGTTGCACCGCATGGGCTTCGATTTGCAAGGCGGCGGCTTCTACTACGGCGCCCCGATGCCGGCGTCGAGCGGCGCCCGGACCCTGCCGATGGCGGATGAGTGGCGGACGCCGCCGTTGTGGGGCGTCGCCGACACGGGACCTTGGCTGCACGACGGCCGGGCGAAGACTCTGGAGGAAGCGATCCAGCTGCACGGTGGGCAAGGAACGAGGTCGGCCGGCGCGTTCGCGAAGTTGAGCGCCACGCAGCAGGCGCAGATGATCGAGTTCTTGAAGACGCTGCGAGCGCCGCAATAGCGATTGCCGAACTCCGCGATTTGCATTCCCAACGCATGTCCATCAAGTTCATCTGCAAATGCGGCAAGCACCTGCGTGCGCGCGAGTCCCTGGCGGGCAAACGCTCCGTGTGTCCCGCCTGCGGCGAACTCGTCGGCGTGCCGTCGCTTCAGCCCACGCACCGCGGCACCGAGCCGGCGCCCTTGAGCCCGGTCGACAAGGCCAAGCTGGGTAGGCCGGTGACTTCGTCCGTGCCGCCGGCCGAGCCGGCAATGCCGCCCGCGCCGCGCCCCAAGCGCTCCTGGCGGCGCGCGCGGCGGCTCCTGTCCCTGGAAAAACACTGGTACGAGTGCCTACGTCATCCCGTGTACACGTTGCCGGTGGTCGTGCCGCTGTCTTTCGGCATGACGGCCCTGTCCGGCATCGCGGCGCTGGCATTCTCGGAGCTGAGCGCCGTTGAAATCCGTTCCGCACTTTTGCTGGCGACCGCCTGGGTCGCACCCTTCTTGATCGTCGGCTACTTGTGCGGGTTCCTGCAATCCGTCCTGGGCACGGCCGCCGAAGGGGAGATGGACGATTGGCCCGGACCGGGCGTCGATCTGCTGAAGATGATCCGCGCCCTGGCGGCGTGGATTGTCTGCTTTCTGGCCGGGCCAATCGTGTTCTTTGCCGCGGCCGCTTGGTTCTGGTATCGCGCCGGCGATCCGGCCGTCGCCGATTGGCTGATCGTGATCGAGCTGGTCCTGGCCGGTTCGGTCCATTGGCTCTTGACGCTGGCGGCGGTGCAGCAGAGCGGCCGGCTGCGCGACGCCAATCCGATCCGCGTCGGCGATCTGATCCGGCGGCTCGGCTACGGCGCGGTGCTCGCGACGCTGGGCGCGGCGGCCGTTGGATTGCTGTTCGGCTTGCTGCTCGTCAAGGCGCTGCAATTCATGCACGAGGAATTCATCGCCGGGTGGATGCTGCTGTTCGCCGCCTGGCTCGGCGGGCTGGCGTGGCTGACGTTCTTCTTTCGCTTGCTGGGCCTGTGGTGCTTTCGCAGCCGCGTCGAGGAATGGCATGCCGAGACTCGACCGATCTCGTCGCGGCCGGCGACAACCGCGGCGAGCGCCAACCGCGGAGAGCGCGGACAGCACGAAGGCGGTGTGACGTGACGGCCTTGCAAACGCTGGGCGAGACCATGGTGGCCTGCCGGGCGTGTCCGCGGCTGGTGCGCTGGCGCGAGCAGGCAGCCAAGGAGAAACGTGCCGCCTTCCGCGACGAGGAATACTGGGGCAAGCCCGTGCCGGGATTCGGCGACCCCGAGGCATGGCTGCTCGTGGTCGGACTCGCGCCGGCGGCACACGGCGGCAATCGCACCGGCCGTGTCTTCACCGGCGACCGTTCCGGCGACTGGCTGTACGCGGCGCTATTCCGCGCGGGGTTCGCCAATCAACCCACGTCCCAGCGCCGCGACGACGGCTTGCGCCTGCGCGATTGTTACGTCACCGCCTGCGTTCGCTGCGCGCCTCCGGACAATCGGCCGTTGCCGGCGGAGCGCGACCGCTGCCGGCCGTTCTTGGAACGCGAACTGCGGTTGCTGAAAGAGGTCCGGGTGCTGCTGTGTCTGGGAGGTTATGCCTGGGACGGAACCCTGCGGGCGCTGGCGGCGATGGGCCACCGGCTCGCGCGCCGGCCCAAGTTCAGCCACGGCGCTTGCGTGGAGGTGGGGTGCTACACGCTGGTGGGATGCTATCATCCGAGCCAGCAGAATACATTTACGGGCCGGCTGACCGAGGCGATGCTGGATCAGGCGCTGGAACTGTGCCGGCGACGGAGCGCCGATGGATCAGTCAATCCCATCTCATGAAATGGCCCTGGCCGCTCGCGGCTTGGCGTCGTCAACCGAGCGCTAAGCCGCAAGCGGCCGGACCTATGTCTTGGGTAGCGGGGGCGGCGGCTCAGGCGGGGCAGGCGACTGGAGGCCGTCAGGCTTGTCTTTGGGGGCCGTGCCTGGTCCGTCGCCCTTGCCTGCCGGACCACCGCCGCCGCCGCAGCCCAGCGCGGCCACGAAGGCCGCGCACATCACCAAACCCAGAACACAACGCAGCATGAGGCCTCCTGATTACCGGGGGGGGTAGGTTCACATCACGGCGTTGCGGTCGTCACGGGGCAATCGAGCTGGCATCGGCCACGACGCCGTCCTTCAATCCGGAGATATAGATGAAGGTGTTCCTGCCCGCGCCGCTGCCGCCCACTTTTTGCACGCCGCGGACCGAGCCGTCGCCGAAAGCGAACTGCACCGTGGGGTGCCGGCTGCTGAAATGGTGCCAGCCCGAGTTCGGATAGGTCGGCAGGCCCCACGCGGTCGGCAACGGCGCGGCCATCCAGCAGTACGTGTACTGGTGCGGCCCGCCGGATTCCCGGTCGCCGAGCACCTCGCCAAAGGCCAGCGTGTTGCTGGACCCGTCCAGGGAAGTCACCATGGCCATCGACAGCCGCGAGCGATTGTAGTAGATGCCGTCATACGGCGGCGCACAGCTGCCGAAGTAGCCGGCGACGCCCAGGTAGTTCGTTTTGCCCAAGGTTGGATAGCTCGTGGCCGAAAAGTAATAGCCCGACAGGGTCAGGTTCGGCGGATTGAGCCAGTGCGTGCTGAACAGGCTCCCGATCGTCGGCTGCTCGACGGCCGACGGGCACAGAAACGTGGGAATGCGGGTATTGGCGGCGCCCCAGGTCGGATTGTAACTCCACCACGAGCCGTATGACTTTCGAATGTCCAGGTAGTCGGCCGGCATGCCGTTCAACATGTTCTTGTAGACGGCGTCCTGTTCGACGTACGGCAGCAGGTAGGCGAGCACGCCGACCATCTGGTTGCCGATCGAACTCGACTGGGGGTAGGGCGGACTGAGCGGCCCCAGGTATCCCGGGGGCAACACCTTGTTCGCGCTTTCGTAGTTCACGGCCGCCAGGGCAATCTGCTTGAGATTGTTCTGGCACTGGGTACGCGCCGCTGCTTCGCGGACCTTTTGCACTGCCGGCACCAGCAATGCGATCAGGATGGCGATGATGGCAATCACGACGAGCAACTCGATCAGCGTGAAGCCGGCGTGCCTCCGGCCAACTGCAGTGCGACACATGTGCGAGTCTCCCAAAACGAGTTATGGAATAACTACCCGGCCCGTTGCGCTCGGGAGAGAAGGCTCCGGATGACAATTAGGAGAGGCGACCCTCAATTAGATCAATTCTGGGAGACAATGCAAGAGAATATGAAGAGAAAATGAATGGAGCGCGACAAACGGTACTGGTTGACACCTAAAGAGTTAGGTTTATTCCGCGCCGAGGAAATGACCGCTTTGGCCCACGGTTGGTTCACGATTCAGTTCGTGATCCCCTTGGTGATGCCCATGAACACGTCCTCGAGGTTCACCTCTTCCTCGCGGAGCATCTTGAGCCGAAAGCCTTTTTGCACCAGCGTGTCGGCCACGAAGCTGCCGTCGTGATTGCCGTCGCGGAGCGTGACCAGCAGCACGTCGTCTTCGGCGTTGTGCTCGATCTTCTCCACGGTCGAATGCGCTTCCAGGTGCTGCTTCGCTTCGAGGTTGCGGCCGTCGCCGACCATGACCTTCAGGATCGTGCGTTGCAGGATTTGCCGCTTGGCCGACTCGACGTCGCCGTCGAACAGCAGCTTGCCGCGCTCGATGATGCCGATCTTGTTGCAGACCTTGGCCAGCTCCGGTAGGATGTGGCTCGACACCAGGATGGTCTTGCCCATGTTGCGCAGCTCTTTGAGCAGCTCGTACATCTCGATGCGCGCCCGCGGATCGAGGCCGCTGGCCGGCTCGTCGAGCAGCAGCACCTGCGGCTCGTGCAGCAGGACGCGGGCCAGCCCGAGGCGCTGCGTCATGCCGCGCGACAGGCTGGTCACCAGGGCGTCGCGCTTGTAGCTCAGGTCGACCAGCTCGAGCACTTGCTCGCATTTCTTGCGGCGCTCGGCGCCCTTGATCCGGTACGCGGCGGCAAAGAACTCCAGGTACTCGGTCACCTTCATGTCGTCGTACACGCCGAAGAAGTCCGGCATGTAACCCATGACGCGGCGGATGTCCTTCGAGCCGTTGTAGATCGAGTAGCCGCACACCGTCGCCTCGCCCCAGGTCGGGTTCAGCAGCGTGGCCAGGATGCGCATGGTGGTGGTCTTGCCGGCGCCGTTGGGCCCGATGAAGCCGTACACGTCCCCCTTCTCCAGACGCAGCGTCAGCCGGTCGAGGGCATACAGGTCGCCGTACATCTTCGTGAGGTCGCGGGTTTCGATCATCGTTGTCGGGAGTTGGGCCGCTTGCGTTTGGCGCAACGCGCCAAGCCGCAAGCGGGAGCGGTTATTCCTTTGGCTTTACGGGAAGAATGATTCGCACGAACGTGTCCTGCGCCATCAGTCCGTCCAGGCGTGGGCGGACGCGGTTCGGGCCCGGCAAGTCATGCAGCCACAGGTTGGTCGGCAGCGGCTGGTTGACGTCGGCCGTGAGGTTTTCCGCCTGACCCGTGACGAATTTCACGCGGCCGACGAGGATCGCTTCGCGGATGCTGCGGTCGCGAACCAGGCCGAGGGGATCGTCCTTGATCCGCCAGCTCAGGTCGAGGGCGCGAAACGCGTGGTTGCGCGACGTGTTGGCGTGGTCGACGCGCTCGTTGAACTGGATCTGGCGGAGCAGCGGGCTTGGATTGTAGACCCCTTGCGCGGTTTGCAAGCGCGGGCCGTCGCGCTGCGATTGCGCCCAATCGTCGCGGATCCCTTGGCCTTCGCGCGCCTCGAAGCTGATCGGCCGCTCGACGCCCTTGGCGAGACCGCCGTCAATCGGATACGCCTTGTCGAGGTACAAGAGCCATACGTCCTCCAGGTCCACCGCCAGTCCGCTCTTGATGGTCCCCGAGATTCGCATGTCTTTGCCTTGTTCCTGCTGCTGATGGTAGGACAGATCGACTTGCAAGGGCGGCGGCAGGCCGGTCATCTCCCAGGCGGCGTGGAACGATTTGGTCGTCCACACCGGAATCGGCACGTCGCGCAGACCGACCGCGTCCGGCTCGTAGCTGTAGGGCTTGCGGAAGAAGCCCTGGCCGCTGCCGCGCGCGCCCATGCCGCCGAACATGTTCGCCTCCGCGCGGCCCAGCCACGTGACCATGTCGGCGCTGGCCGGCTTGTCGGCGTTGTGTCCCCAGAACAGCGGGTTTGGTTCCACGCCGATCGTGTAGTTCCTGATCTGCGGGCTCAGGATCGTGAAGAACGTGTGCCCGTACGCCGCCGCCTTCTTGGTCTGGCCGGCGGCGTCCACGTGGGTGCGCAGATCGAAATCAACCAGGTCCACCTTGTTGATCTTCAGCTCGCTCCCCTTGATCGCGTACGCCGTGAAGTAAGCGGCGACGCTGACCGCCAGGACCACCGTCGGGAAGGTGAACCAGGTCCATTCCAGGCGTTTGAAGACGTACTTGAGCAGCACGAAATCGAGCGGGCCGACGATCAGGATGTACAGGATGATGAACAGCGCCACGTAGCCGAAGGGGATGACACGGACGTCGAAGTTATCGAGCTGGCGCTGCAGCTCGGTGGACAGATCGCTGCTCTGGCGCTGATGGTGCTCGGCCTGGTTGAGCGGGGCGCGCGGCCCCAGCTTCTGGACGAGCTGCTCCAGGAACTTGGTCCTGCCCGGCCAGGTGGTGAATGGCTGCTCGTCGAGCGGAAACGCCAGCAACGTGATGCTCCCCAAGCCGTAGGGCATGCGGACCATCACCGGCCGGGCGGCGCCTGCCTTGGCCTCGTCGGGCGCTGTCGCCAGCACCTCCCAGGCGCCCGTGATCAGCCTGGCCGGTTCCAGCGCGGCGATCTTGTGGGGACCCGAGAACGGCGCTTGCACGCCGACCCCGGCGTACGCTTCGATGTTGAACAGGCGCTGCTTGATGTCCAGCGAACCTTCCTTGGGCGGAACCGCGGGGAGCGGCGGCTGCCACACGGTCGAGCTCAGCACTTGATTGAGCACATCGGAGTTGCGCGTCGAGACGCTGACAATCAGCCGGCCGCCGCGGCGGACGTACTGGGCGATGGCTCGGAGGCGGTCCCGGCTGGCGTCGTTGTCCTTGCCAAGCTCGAGCAGAAACTTGTTGTCGCGCGTGGACAGAAACAAGAGATCGACGCCGTGGTAGCCGAACCAGTGGTCCGGCAGTTGCTCGGCGTCGGGCTCGTAGCCGGCGTACCGCGGCCAGGTGTCGACGATGCCCTGCTGCCCGCCGAGCTGATTCTGCTGCCGCCGCGGCGAGATGCCGGCGATGGCCGATTGCAAATCGGGAAGCCGCTCGCCCAGGCTGACGTACAGATGCGTGTTCAACTCCAGGGAGTTGAACCCGGTCAAGAGCGGCTTGAACTCCAGATCGCCAATGACCACGCGCATCTTGACGTCGGACATCTTGCCGGGCTTGGCGTAGCTCATCACCCAGCGTTCCTCGTTGGGCCCCATCCGGAACGGCGTGCGGTAGATGGTGCCGACGTCCTCGTTGTCTTCATTCTCGATCTGAATGTACGGCTCGGGTTCGTTCGGCCCTTTGGGCCCGATGCCCTTGGGCCCGGCCTTGATCTTCACGTACACCGGCGTCCACATGCCGACTTTGTAGCGGCCGTGGTTGTCGCCCGGGTCGTTGGGGATGAAGCCGATGCGGGCCACCTTGATTTCGGCGACAGGGATTTTCTTCTTGTCTTCCTGGGCGGCGAGGGGCGACACGCCGGCGGCGACGACGATGAGCGCGACAGTCCAAGTCCGCAATCCGCATGTTGAGATCCGATACATTCACGGTTTCTCCGATTGGTCGCACCGGCAGGGAGAGGCGCCGCAGCCCGGGCAGCCGCCGCCGTACTTGTGGCGCACGGCATCCTCCAGGTTTACGCCGCAGACGTTGGCCAGGGTCGCCAGCCAGGCCAGGACATCGGCGAATTCGTGGGCCCGTTCCGCCGCCGAGCCGCCGCGGAGCGCCGTCGCCAGCTCGCCGACTTCCTGCATGAACCACATGAAGGTGCCGTCCACGCCACGGTGGGCGTCCTTGGCGCCGTAGGTCTGGCGGATCATGTCTTGCAACTCGAGCAACGTCAACGGCACGCACCTCAACCGCTCGGCCCCGACCCGGCGGGCCCACCCGGGCCCTCGGAAGACTCCATTCTAAGCCGCCGAGCCCGCCAAGGGAAAGCAATATTCATTACGTCGCCCGAACGTCGTTTGACTGATTCGGGACGGGCCAGCTAGAATGGGGAACGCTGCGCACTGTATCGTGGTGCTCATTTAGACTTCAGCATGACGGCAACCGCATGGCGGACGATACCAAAGACAGCGACAAGAAACGGCATGGACGTTTCGTCCACTTCAACATCATTGCGCACATCGCCAGCGGCGGCATGGGGGCGGTGTACAAAGCCATCGACACCACCGACAACTGCACGGTCGCGTTGAAGGTCATGTCCGAGCAGTTGGCCGCCAAACCCACCATGATCGCGCGCTTCCGCCGCGAGGCCCGCAGCATCACCAAGCTCAAGCACGAGAACATCGTCGAGATCAAGGAATTCAACGAGGCCGAGGGGACCTTTTACCTGGCCCTCGAATTCGTGGAAGGCCGCGACCTGCACGACTACATTTCCAAGTCGCCCGGCGGCCGGCTCCATCCCGAGGAAGCCCGGCAGATCGCCCTGCAGGCGGCCCGGGCCCTGGATCACGCCCACCAGGCCGGCGTCGTGCACCGCGACGTCAAGCCGTCCAACATCCTCATCGTCAAGCGCCGCGGCGCACCCCTCGTCAAGCTCACCGACTTCGGCCTGGCCCGGCACGACAACGACGACGAGCACCGCGTCACCAAGGTCGGCACCACGCTCGGCACGGTCGACTACATGGCCCCCGAGCAGGCCCGCGACAGCGCCAAGGCCGACATCCGCAGCGATCTGTATGCCCTGGGCTGCACGTTGTGCCACATGCTGACCGGCAAGCCGCCGTTCCCCAAGGGGAGCCTGGCAGAGAAGCTCGTCCAGCACATCGAGGCGGAGCCGCCCGATGTCTGCAAGTTCAACGACGCGATCCCGGAGGGTCTGGGCCGGATCGTCCGCAAGATGCTGGCGAAAAAGCCGCGCGACCGCTATCAGACGCCGGCCGAGCTCCTCGCGGACCTGGAGGACCCTGACCGCGTCGAGGCCGACGACACCGAGGCGGACCGAAAGCCGCGCCGCGAACGCCAGCCGATTCCGGTCCGCGCCGACAGCAAGGAAATCAAGAAGCGGCCCCGAAAAGCGAAACAGGCCGCGTTCCCCTGGCTCCCCGTCTCCATCGGCGGCGGCGCCGTGGCGGTGATCGGCCTCATCGTGCTCATCATTATCAACAGTCGCCGGGCGCCGGTCGTCGAAAACAAGCCCGAAGAGATCAAGATTGTCGAGAAGAAGGTCGAAACCGTCGTCCAGCGCGACCTGTCCAAGCTCATCGTCGGCCCGCCGACCCTCGAGTGGAAACGCCTGTACGAGCCGGTCCTGCCCCTCGATCCGCAAGCGCTGACGACGGAGTTCTACGGTCCGTTCACCGCCCACCTCGATCCGCCGGCCGACGCCAAGGTCATCGTGGTGAGCCGGCTGCCGCTCGACGGGACGCCGTCGGTGCGCTCGCTCGCGGAAGCTTTCGCCCAGGCGCAGGCCGGGCGTGCGGCCGTGATCGAGATCCGCGACCAGGGGCCGCATTACCTCGGCGCCCTGCCGGCCTTGACGCAATGCCGGCTGTGGATCCGGGGCGGCGACGGCGTCCGGCCGTTGCTGGCCTGGGAGGGGACCGGCGCTCACTTGATCGCGCTGACGCACGGCGCGCTGGCGCTGGACAACCTGGACGTGGCGGTGGCGCTATCGGACAAGTCCGTGCCGCAGCCGATCCAGCTGTGTCACCTGGATCGCGCCGATTTTCAGGCCCGCGCGTGCACGTTCTCGGTTGCCGGCCAGCATCCCCACGGGATGGTCGTCGCCAGCCTGCACGGCGTGGCGGCGGCCGCGCCGGAAGTCGGCGCCGAGCCCAAGGCCCGCTTCACGCGCTGCTGGGCGCGCGGCCACGACCTGACCCTCCTGGCAACCGACAACGTCGCGGCCGACATCATGATCGACGGCAGCCTCGTCGCCGGCGCGGCTCAGCCGCTAGTCCGCCATCGCAATCGCGAGGAAGACAACCTGACCGTGCGCATCATCCGCTCGACGTTGGTGGCGCAGCGGCAATTGTGGCGCTGGGAGCCGTCGGCAGGCGCCGCCGCCTCCCCGCGCGTGAAGGCCTGGGTCTGGGACGCCATCCTGGCTCGATCCGACGCGGCCGCGCCCGAGGCCGACTTACTGCACCTGGCCCAGGACGCTCGCGCCAGCCTGATGAACGTCAAGATCGTCAATTGCCTGTACGCCGGTTGGAAGAACCTGCTCGCTGCCGGCGACCAGCAGTGCGCCACGGTTGAGGCCTGGCGCGGCGTCTGGGGCCATCGCGAGGGCGACGTGGCCCTCAACGAGGTCTGGCCGCCGCGCCCCTTAGGCGCTCTGGAAGAGTTGCCGGCGAGCATCCTGGATCCCCACGACACCCAGGCCGCGTTCGCCGCCACGAGCGGCCGCGGCCCGGTCGGCTGCGACCTGAGCACGTTGCCGCCCGAGCCGCTCCTGTGGAAACAGCGGACGTTCGAGCGCTTCATCGCCCAGGATGTTCCGCTTCCCGAAGCCGAGACTCCGGAGACGCCGGCTTCGACGGATGGGCTCTACCACGGCGAAACCATCGAGCTGGGCAACTTCGATCTCGGGCAGCACGTGCAGGCGCGGCTGCAAACGCAGAAGCCGGGGCCGCGCGTCGTCCTGCGCCTGACCGGCAAGGGGCGGCACGTCACCAGCCCGCTCCGCTTCAAGGGCGTCGAGCAGGTCGTGATCCACTTCGAGCAACCAACGTCGGCCGGGAAAGAGAAGACCGAGCCGCTGACGCTGGAATTGAGGCCGGCCGGCGGCGCCGCGGGATTGATCGACGTCGAAGGCGGCAGCCTGGAAATGCGCCACGCCCGCATCCGCTTCGAGAACAGCCGCATCGCCCTCTTGCCGCCGCACATGGTCCGCGTCCGCGGCGGCGACCTGGGGCTCTACCGCTGCACCCTGATCGGGCCCTTGAGCAAGGCGCCCGACGGCTTTCAAAGCCTCGTCGCCTGCGACGGCGCCGGCTTCGGCGGCTTACGGCCAACCGTGGTCGCGCTGCGCGAGTGCACGCTGCAGTGCGGCAAACCGCTCCTGGAAGTCAAGAATCCCGGCGCCCGGCTCCGCTGCCGCGATTGCCTGCTGTATGCCCTCGGCGACGTGTGGCAGGTTGACCTCAGCACCCTGGCCACGTCGCGCCCCGACATCATCGCGAGCTTCGAGAACAACACCATCGCCCATCGGCAAGCGTTCGTGAATTTCCGCTGCTACGAAGGCCCGAGCCGCTGCTTGCCGGTGGTAGTGCAGACGCAGGCGAACTACTTCCTCGATCCCTTCCCCGAAGAGCCGCGGCAAGCGACGCTGGTCAAGCTCTCCGGCGAAAGCCTGGCGCGCGGCCTGTTGCTGTGGCAAGGCAAGGGCAACGTCCTCGCCCGCGATCGCTTGCCCGCCTACTACGCCGCCTTCGACGCTCCGGTCGGCAAGCAAACCTTCAAAGATTGGGAACAACTGACCGGCCCGGCCGGCGAGACCGACGCCCTGCACGTGGACGCCATTGCCGCCAAGAGCTTCACGCCGGATCAACCGCCGTACGACCGGCTGCTGTTGCCCCCGGCGGTGCGCCTGGAACCGGCGCCGGGGGCGGACCTGGCGAAGCTGGGGCTGGTGAAGAAGAAGTGATGCCTTGCCGAGAATGCCATGGGACGTATGGGTAGAATGGAAACGCGCAAGCCGCGAAGAGTGCTGGATTTCCAGCAAATCTGTAACATGCGGGAGCATTTTTCCACCCAGGGGGTCGGGGGTTCGAAACCCTCAGTGCCCACTGCGAACCGTGTTTCGGCGGCGCCATCGCCACTGAGGCCAACGATGATTCACCGTGATATTCGCGTGCCTGTGTTGATCGGGGCCGCGCTCGTCGCGGTGAGCCCGCTGCTGGCCCAACCGGAACCGTCCGACAAGAGTCTCCAATACTTCACAGGGAAAGTCGTGCCGCTCGCCGACTTGCTCGCCAAGCAGGGCGCCAAGCTCGACGCCGACGCGGCCCCGGCATGGCTCGCGCTCGTCACCGACGACAACAAGATTTTGCCCCTCGTCAAGGACGCCGGTTCGCGCATGTTCTTCAAGGACAAGAAGCTCCTCCATCGGCCCATGCGCCTCACCGCGAAGTTCATTCCCGGCTCGCAGCTCTTGCAAGTCGTCAACGTCCACAGCATCGTCAAGGGGAAGCTCCACGAAGTCTACTACTGGTGCGACATCTGCACCATCCGCGGCTACGAGGCCGGCATCTGCGATTGCTGCGGCGACCCCATGGTGTTCCGGGAAACGCCGGTGAAGTGATAGAAGCCCGACATGCCGATTGCCGCCAGCCGCCTCTCCACTACACTTCCCGCATGGCCCAGCGCACCATCCTGCACGACTGGCATGCCGCGCACGGCGCCCGCATGGTCGATTTCGCCGGCTGGGACATGCCGGTGCAGTACACGTCGATCATCGACGAGCACACCACGGTGCGCACGGCGGCGGGCCTGTTCGACATCAGCCACATGGGCCGCCTGTCCTTCAGCGGCGGCGACGCGCTCGCGCTCATCCAGCGCGTGTTCACGAACAACGCCGCCACGATGAAGGACTTCCAGGCCCGCTACGGGCTGGTCTGCAACGACCAGGGCGGCATCCGCGACGACATCCTCGTCTATCGCTGGCCGTACGGCTGGGCCATGGTCGTCAACGCCGGCAATCGGACCAAGATCATCGACTGGCTCGCCGATTCCAAAGGCCCGCTCGACGCGCAGGTCGTCGATCAAACGCTCGACACTTGCATGGTCGCCGTGCAAGGCCCGAAGGCTCTGGAGCTGTGCGCCGGGATGTTCGAGGGCGATCCGAGCAAGCTGGCCTACTACCATGCCTTGCCGACGCGCTATCAGGGCGCGAACTGCGTGGTGAGCCGCACGGGCTACACCGGTGAGGACGGCCTGGAGATCATGGTCGGCGTCAAGCAGGGCGTGCAGCTCTGGGAGGATTTGTTGAAGCGCGGCGCCAGGCCGTGCGGGCTCGGCGCCCGCGACACGCTTCGCCTCGAAGCCGCCATGCCGCTGTACGGACACGAGCTGAGCGAGGAGATCGATCCGTATCAGGCCGGGCTCGCGTGGGCCGTGAAGCTCGACAAGGGCGAGTTTCGCGGCAAGGACGCCTTGATCCGTCGCAAGGAAGACAAGACGTTGCGGCAACGCGCCGGCCTGGAGCTGGCCGGCAAACGCATCGCCCGCGAAGGCGCTGCCGTCAAGACCGGCGGCGCCTCGATCGGGGTGGTGTCCAGCGGCACGTTCGCGCCGACGCTGAACAAGTCGATTGCGATGGCGTACCTGGACGCGGCGTTCACGAAACCCGGCACGACGTGCCAGATCGACATCCGCGGCAAGGACGAATCGGCGGCAGTCGTGCCGTTGCCGTTCTACAAACGTGTGCGATGATGGCCACAGGGAGTGTTCCATGGTCCCCAAGAACCTGCGTTACGCCGAAACCCACGAATGGGCCGTCGTCGAGGGCGACGCGTGCACCATCGGCATTACCAAGTTCGCCGTCGAGCAGCTCACCGACGTGGTGTACATCGAGATCAAGAAGGCAGCCGGCGATGCCGTGGACGCCGGCGAGGAGTTCGGCGAGATCGAATCGGTCAAGGCGGTCAGCGGGCTGTACGCTCCTGTGGGCGGCACGGTGACCGCGGTCAATCAGAAGATCGTCGGCGACCCCGCCAGCATCTCGGCCGATCCGTACGGCGCGGGCTGGATCATCCAGTTGAAACTAGCGCCGGGGACGACGCTGGACCATCTGTTGACACCAGAGCAATACGAAAAGCAGATCGCATCGCAGTCGCATGATTGATCGCGAAATCGCCGGCGCTTGGGCGCGAGCGCGAAACGGCAAGCCGTTGTTTACTGTTTCGCGCTCGCAGCATCTTCTCCCGGACTGACGAGTCGATCGCCTGCCAGGGTCGCCGCATAAGTCACCCCCGCCACCAGGATCACCCAGCCCCATTCCACGTATCCTAGCGGCATCACTTCGAAGAAATCTCCCGGGTTCCAATAGAGCGCGATCAGATAGGCCGGGATCGCCGCGATGCCGATCAGGCGATAGCGTTGGTCGCCGCGCACCTGCCCGGACTCGCCGTCCGTCAAGGTCCGAAAAAGGGCCGTGATGCCGAGCAGGATCATGACCGACAGGAGCATCGTCTGCTGCCAGCGCCAGCGCTCCTCCTGCGGGTCGTGGCCATGCAGGTAACCCGCGATCAGCATGATGGCGATGCCCGCCACGCCGAAAAGGACGCCGGTGCGGAGCGCGAAGCCGCCGACCTCGCGCAAGAAGCGCGGCTTGGTCGCCGACGTGGACCGCTCCCGGCTCAAGGCAATCACGAACGCCGGGATGCCGATCACCGACCAGTTGAGGAGCGTGACCTGCTGCGGCACGTACGGAAACGGCAGCCCCAGCCAACCCGTGTAGTACACCAGGATCAGGATGAACGAGTAGACGTTCTTCACCAGGAACAGCTTGGCCGAGCGGCGCAGGTTGCGGACGATCGTCCGGCCCTCTTCCAGCGTTTGCGGCAGCAGGGCGAATTGGTTGTTCTCGAGCACCAGGCCGGCGACCGTCTTGGTCGCCTGGCTGCCGGCCCCCATGGCAATGCCCAGGTCGGCGCGTTTGATCGGCAGCACGTCGTTGACGCCGTCGCCGATCATGGCCACGTGCTTGCCGCGCCGCTTGAGCAGCTCGACGATGGCCAGCTTCTGCTCCGGCGACACGCGGCCGAACACGCTATGCTGGATGATTAATTCGTCGCGGTTCTCGGCCAGCCGCAGATCGTCGCCGGATACGACCGGGTCTTGCGCCCACGGCAGGTTCAGGTGGCGGACGGTCCCCTGCACCGTCTGCGGGTTGTCGCCGGAGAGCACTTTGCAGTCGATGCCTTGCGACGACAGTTTTTCGAGGACTTCACCCGCCTCGGGCCGCAGCTCGTCGCCCAGGCACACCAGGCACAGAGGACGAAGCCGGACGGAGTCGGGGAGCGCCGTGATTTCGGCGAGGCGCACGTCGGCGGGCCCCTCGGTGAAGAGGAGCAACCGCAAGCCCTGATGTTGCAGCTCGGGGACCATTTCTTCGAGGTGAGGGATCGCTTCCTCAAGTCGGTCGCGCAGCGCTTCCACGGCGCCGAGAACCAGAAGCCGCGCCTTGCCGTTATCCATCAGGCGCACGCCGCTGTAGCGGTTTTGCGACTTGAAGGGGAGCTGATCCATTGCCTCGGCATGCGCCTCGGCCGGCGCATTGCCGAGGGCGAGGTTGAGCGCCTGGATGTTGCGGTTGCCTCGATCCAGCGACGTCGCGGCAAACACCCCGATCAGACGCCGCGCTTCGTCCTCGGACGGCGCGTCGCGACCCGTGCCGAGCGCAACGATCTGTTCCACGCGCAGGTGGTTGGTGGTGAGCGTGCCGGTCTTGTCGGTGCACACGACGTCGATGGCGGCCATGGTTTCGACGGCGCTGAGCCGTTGCACCACCGCCCCGCGCCGGCTCATCACCAGCGCGCCCAGCGTGAACGCCATGGTCGCCGTCAGCACCATCCCTTGCGGCACCATCGACGTGATCGTGGCGGCAGCCATGCGCGCGAAATCGCGCTGCCGGTCGTCATTCCCCGGAAAGCCGGCAAGCACGTAGGCCAGCGCGTACAGCGCGATCAGGCCGAGGGCGGTGAACGTCAAGATCTGCACGAGACGATTGATGACCTGGGTGAGCGGGCTGGCGACGTAGCGATAGTGCCGGGCCTCGGCGGAGGTGCGATTGGCGAACGCCTCCGGGCCGACCTTGTCGGCGCGATACGCGCCCTCGCCGGCGACACAGTAGCTGCCGGAAAGCAATGGATCGCCCGGGACCCGGCGCACCGGATCGGATTCGCCGGTCAGCAGGGCTTCGTCGATTTCGAGAAACCGCGCTTCCAGCACCGGGCCGTCGGCGACCACCGTCTCGCCGGCTGCCAGCAGGATGCAGTCGCCCAGGACGACGGCGCTGGCCGGGATGGTGCGCTCGGCGCCGTCACGAACGACGCGGGCCTTGGCCTCGACCAGCAGGGCCAGTTGATCGAGGTGATGCTTGGCGCGGATTTCCTGGACGAGTCCCAGCACCGTGTTGATGATCGCCATGCCGCTGACGGCGATCCCGCCCTGAATCTCGCCGAGCGCGAACAGGGCGATGGCCGCCGGCGCGACCATGGCGTTGAACCAGGTCAGCAGGTTCCGCGCGACGATCTGGGCGTATTCGCGGACGACGGTCCGCGGCGTGCGGTTGACTTGCCCGAGCCGCACGCGCTCGGCGACTTCGGCTGCGGTCAAGCCACGGCAGGCGAACCCTTGGCGCGCGTTCTGGGCCATCGCTCAACCTTTGCGCTGACACCAGGGCGCGCCGCACGGAGGCAGACTGGGATCGCCGCACGAGGACATCGGCAGCGCGGACGACGTGGATTTCGCCAGGCCGGGGACGCTCAGCAGCTTGGCCACCCGGGCGCTGTCGCACTTGGGACAGGCAACCTGGTCGCCGTCGAAGACGAGTTCTTCGAAGGTGTGGTCACACTGTTCGCAAGTGAATTCGTAAAGAGGCATCGTTTCCCCCTGACAAGGCGACAGGCTGACAAGGTGCGGCTTGCCGCTTGGCGTTCGCAGGATCCTGCGAGCGCTAAGCGGCAAGCCGCAGGCCCTTTTTCACCGGTCACTACGTGCGCTTGCGCCGGTAGATTTCGCTGGCGCGCAGCAGGATCATGCGTTCGCTTTCGGTGAGGCTGGCTTCGCCCTGCCGGCCGACCTTCTCCAGGACCGCATCCAGCTTGGCTTCCAGGTGCTCGTTCATCTCGCTCACGTTCGAGGCCGCGGCCACCGAGACGGCTTCCTTCTCCGGCTCCGGTCGATACACGCGCAGGGCCGAGGCTCGCGGTTGCCGTGCACCGCGCCAGGCGCGCCAGTTCGGCCACCAGGTGGACAGCCGCCATTGCTGCTTGTAGTAGAGCAAGCCGAAGGCCGCGCCGGCGAGGTGGACCACCGAGGCCACCGGTGAATCGGCCCGGCCGACGACGCGATACACATCCTGCCCGACCTGGAAGACGGCGAACAGCCAGATCGGCACGGGGATGACCAGCATCACCAGGATGATGCGGTGCGGGTAGTGGCAGGCGCACAAGAGCAGGACCGCCGTCACGGCGCCGGAGGCGCCGATGCACAACATCTGTGTGCCCTGCGCCATCGCCCAGGCCTGAAACGCCGCGCCGCCCAAGAACGCCGACACGAGATAGTAGGTGAGGAATTCACGCGGACCGTAGATCATCTCCACGTCGGTGCCGAACCACCACAGGAACAGCATGTTGAAGACGATGTGGAAGACATCGCCCTGATCGTGCACGAACGCGTAGGTGAGCAGCCGCCACACCTGGCCCTGACTCACCGCGGTGGTGTCGAGCCGCAGCCAGTGCACGACCGTCGGGTGAAAGGCGAGCTGCAGCAGGAACACGACGATATTCACGCCGATGAGCCAGCGGCACACGCGGCCATCCGGAATGATGGTTTCAAAGAAGCTCGAGCCGTCTTTGCGATAGTAATCGCGATCGTAGATGCCCATGGCGCCGCACCCCGCACGCCCGCGGAAGCTTTGGCTTCACTCTATCACAACCGCCCGAAGAGGGAAAGCAAAGACAAGTCGTCAAGTCGTCACGGGGCGGGCTGCCGGAACAGCGTCATGTCATGCCGGCGGATGGCGACGCCGGGCCGGCCGTCCGGACGCGGGCCCATCGTGTAGATGCCGAAGCGCCCGCTGCTGGTTTCGGCCACGTACAGGGCCGCCTGGCCGTTCGTGATCGTGCCGGTGGTCATCATGAAATGGACGTTCTGCCGGGGCTGAACGCCGAACTCCGCGGCGAGATCGACCTCGGCCCAGCCGCCGATCCGGCCGACCACGCGGTCGATCAACGTGCCCAGCAGCCGGCCGGTGCGGTAGTCGAGCAGCCAGACGCCGTCGGTCGGCGTGTTGGCGTTGAGGGCGACCGGGCCGGTGCACAGGATGAAGTCCTCGAAGCGGTCGTTGCCGGCGGCGAGAACCGGCCGCGTCGACGCGCCCAGGAACCAGGTGACGGCGGCGCCCAGCGCCGCCCCCGTGATCAGCCAACACAGGCGGCGTTGCATGACGAATCCTCCCAATAGCTCGCGCCGGTGTAGCGTTTCGAGGTCGCGGAAAAAAGCCCGATCCGCCGAGATGCCCGTTCGCCATTTGGGAGTCAAAGAGCCCGGATTCTGGGTAACAGTCGCCCAAGATGGCAACTGCGCGCGGGGGCCTTTGGCCATCTTGACCGGTAGCTCCATGGGCTGGCGGTTTGTGACCACGTTTTGAACCAAGTCCAAGTGTCACTTATATTTGGGGCGACCGACCGTGGGTTTACCCATCTTGAATTCGCATCGGAACGTTAAATGTTTCCTACTCGATATGAAGTGCTGGCTTGTCTTCATCCGCGCCTCTCGATTATCATCACTCCGCCCTGCAAGGAGGCCATGCACATGCTCGTCCCCTGCAACTCGCGGATCGGCGTCCTCCTCGTTGCTCTTGCCGGCCTGATGCTGTCCGGTTGCGACAACCCAGCTCTTCCCGAACTTGCCCAGACCGTCGCTCCCGGTTCAAGCACCGCCCTTCAGCGCTCCTATCTGTTTTGCCTCTGGAACGTCGAAAACCTCTTCGACGATCGCGACGACAACCGCACGGCGCCCGGCGACAAGGAATTCGACGATCTCTACGCACGACGGGCGGACTTGTTGCAGCTCAAGCTCGACAAGCTCACCCAGGCGATCCTGGCCATGAACGGCGGCAAAGGGCCGGACATCCTCGCCGTCGTCGAGGTGGAGTCGCTCCGCGCCGCGCAGTTGTTGCAGCAAGCCCTCAACGCCAAGCTCACCGATCCGGCGCTGCGCTACGAGCACGTGCTGATGAAGGAAGTCACGGTCGGCCGGCACATCGCGCCGGCGCTGATCACGCGGTTGCCGGTGATCCGCGATCGCACCCGCGGTTACGGCAGCCGGTTCCGCATTGTCCAGGCCCATGTCCTGGTCGGCGGCCATGAATTGATCGTGATAGCCTCGCACTGGACGTCGCGGGTGCGCGACGGCAACACCAAGGGCCGGGCCGATTACGCCGACCAGGTGTACGGCGCCGCCAACGCCATCCACAAGAGCAACCCCGCCGCCGACATCCTGGTGTGCGGCGACTTCAACGACGGGCCCAACGACGCCAGCGTGAAGCAACACCTCCGCAGCACCAGCGACATCCCCGCGGTCCGCGCCGGCGGCCCGTCGTTGCGGCTCTTGAATCTGCTCGGCGACAAGGACGCCGCCGCCGGCTTCGGCACGCACTACTACAGTCGCTGGTACATCTTCGATCAGATTCTCGTCTCCCCCGGCATGCTCGACGGGGCTGGCTGGTCGTGCGACACCGGCAGCGTGCGCGCCGTCCAGGCGCTGGCCAGGCCCGGCGACAGCAAGAAGCGTCCGTGGCGCTTCGGCCCCGAAAAACACACCGCGCCCCGCGGCTACAGCGACCATTTCCCCGTCACGGTCGAGTTGAAGATACACCCCTGAATGTTGGTGTTTGGTGAGTGGTGTTTGGTGAGTGGTGTTTGGTGAGTGGTGTTTGGTGAGTGGTGTTTGGTGAGTGGTGCTTGATGAATGGTGTTTGGGGGGCTTCCACTCAGCACTCACTACTCACAAGCACCAAGCACCAAGCACCAAGCACCACTCACCAAGCACCAAGCACCACTCACCAAACACCAAGCACCACTCACCAAACACCAAGCACCACTCACCAAGCACCAAGCACCACTCACCAAACACCAAGCACCACTCACCAAACACCAAGCACATCCGGCGGCTTACGCCGCTCGGCTCGCCTATAATGCCCTCGATGAACATCCGCACCGACTCGTGCAACCTCGATTTCCTTTCGTTGGGCGCCCTCGTCCATCGGCTCGATCCCGGCGTGGTGCCGGTTCGCAAGGCGCGGTCCTTCGAGGTCCACGTCTCCGGCGGCGAGTACAACGTCGCCGCTAACCTGGCCGACTGCTTCGGTCTGCGGACCGGCATCGCCACCGCCATGGTCAACTACGGCATCGGCGAGCTGGTGCAGACGCGGGTGCGCGAGACCGGCGTCATCCCCTTCTACAAATGGTTCGAGCACGACGGCGTCCGCGGACCGAACATCGCCACCGTGTACAGCGACCGCGGTCACGGCGTCCGCGGACCGATCGTCTTCTACAACCGCGCCAACGAAGCCGGCGCGCTGCTCAAGCCCGGCGACTTCGACTGGCCGGCGATCTTCGCCGGCGGCGTGCGCTGGTTCCATTCCGGCGGCATTTTCGCGGCCCTGTCGCCGACCACGTCGGAGCTGATCGTCGAAGGCATGCAGGCGGCCCGGGCGGCCCGGGCGGTGGTGTCGTTCGACCTGAACTACCGCGCCAAGCTGTGGTCGTCGATCGGCGGCGAGGCGAAGGCCCATCAGGTGCTGCGCCGCATCGTCGGCCACGTCGACGCGTTGGTCGGCAACGAAGAGGACCTGCAGAAGGGGTTGGGCATCGAGGATCGCGGCGGGGCTGCCAAGAAAGGGCATCTCGATCCGGACGCCTTCTTCGACTTGATTGAACGCGTGGTGCAGCAGTTCCCGAACATCAAGCTGGTGGCCACGACGTTGCGCGAAGTGCATTCAACCAATCGCCACGACTGGGCCGCGGTCCTGTGGCTGGACGGCCAGCGCCTGGTCAGCCCGACGTGCACGCTCGACGTGCTCGACCGCATCGGCGGCGGCGACGGCTTTGCCGCCGGCCTCATCTACGGCCTCATCACCGGCCGCGCGCCGGACGAAGCGCTGCGGCTGGGCTGGGCGCACGGAGCGCTGATCACGACCTACCACGGCGACATCACGTGTGCGACGCTGGCGGAGGTCGAGGCGCTTGCCAAGGGTGGGTCGGCGCGGGTGCAACGGTGATGTTCGCAATTGTCTTGGAACACATCCTAAGCGAAGACAGCGTTCATTTCCGCCGCGACTTAGCCGTTCTGGCCGCATCGGCGTCCCTGGCCAGTTTCTTGGCCTGAAGCAGCTCCGGCTTGAACAGTTCTTTGCCAATGCTGAGGATGCCAGGCTCGTCAATGTAGTCAGTCCATGAACCGACGATGAAGCCTGTCAGTCCGGTGTGCGCCGGAACAGGCATGAGAAAAACGCTGTCGATCTTGTCGTTGTGCGAAATCACGGCAACGCGCCATCTTCCAGGCACTTGTGGATGGGCGTCAAGAATCACGCAATGATGTGGTTCAGTGGCGTTCGTTCCCGCGGAGTTGTACACATTTGCCTTGACGATGCGGCCAGCGCACAGTTTGTCAAGCTCGCTATCCGGCAGCAAGGGCGGCATGCGCTATTTCCATGATTCCAACCTCAAGTCAGGCTCAGTCGTAGCGTACCAATCTGGCGGAGGCGGGTTATCACGCACCATGCGGTCCATTTCTTGGGCGGTCAATCCCAGAGAATCGAGGGCTCTGTCGATCGCCGCCGCGTAGTCTCTGTCGACCAGATATCGAAGTGTTCCAGAGTCAATGGCGACGGTTTCGCCTCTGATGGCGCGGACGGTCATTGCATCCCCTGTCGGCCGTACGGCAACAGTGCTCCACCGTATTTTGCGTTTTGGCATTCCGAGTTTGGCGGTTGGCAACGAAAAGGCGCGATCGGCAAACGTCAACTGAAGCGTTGACGGTCGAGCAAAACGAACTGCCACGAGCCTCGGTTCCTTGATCGACTTTTTCGCGGTCGCTTTGCGGCGATCCGCTTTCGCCGGCCGGCCGCGGCTTCGTTTGGTTTGCATACCACCAATTGTACCGACAAGAAATGGTTCGTCAAAAACCCGTGATGCCTTTACGTTCACGGGACCACCGGAGTGCAACAGCACCCCCTTCGCTCTCATCATTTCTTCCTTTTGCCCGCGCTACAATGGGAGGCGCTCGTTCCCTGACGACGTTCCCTGACTAACTACAGGTTTGCTGCCAAGGAGTGGGTCCATGATTCGCCGCCTCGCAGGTGTCGCTTGTCTTGTTTGGGCCGGCTGGCTGTCCTCGGCGGGCGCAGACGATTGGCCGGGCTTTCGCGGAGGGAGCGGCGGCGTCGCGCCGAGCCAGGATGTGCCGACCCACGCGAGCCAGGACAGCATCCTCTGGAAAGTGAAGCTGCCCGGTCCCGGCACGTCCAGCCCGATCGTGTCCGGCGACAAGCTGTTCGTGACGGCCTATAGCGGCTACGGGACGACGATTTCCAAGGGCAAGGGCGGTTTCGGCGGCTTCGGGAAGGGCAATTTCGGCAAGGGAGGCTTTGGGAAGGGCGGCTTCGGCAAAGGCGGGTTTGGCAAAGGCGGCTCCGGCACGGGCGGTCCGCCGGACACCGCGCAGAAGAAACTCAAGCTCCTCGTCGTGTGCCTCAACCGCGACGGCGGCGTGGCCTGGCAGAAGGAGATTGAACCGAAGCTTCCCGAAGTCAACTTCACCGGCATGATCCGCGAGCACGGCTACGCGTCGAGCACGCCGGTCGCCGACGGCGAGCGGGTGATCGCGTTCTTCGGCAAGTCGGGGGTTTTTGCGTTCGACTACCAGGGCAAGCAGCTCTGGCGCGCCGACGTCGGTCCCGGCACGCACATGATGGGCACCGCCGCCAGCCCGGTCCTCTACAAGGACCTGGTCATCGTCAATGCCTCCATCGAAAGCCAGGCGCTGGTGGCCCTCGACAAGCGGACCGGCAAGGAAGTGTGGCGCGCGAAGGGCGTGAGTGCGTGCTGGGCGTCGCCGATCCTGGTGACCACTTCGGCCGGCGCGGTCGAGCTGGTCGTGAACTTGCCGGGCAAGGTCGCCGGCTACCGGCCCGAGTCCGGCAAGGAACTCTGGCATTGCCAGGGAATCGGCACACCCGGCGGTTACGGCGGCACGTCATCGACGCCGGTCGCCAGGGACGGCATCGTCTACGCCATGGGCGGCGGCGGCACGAGCCCGCCGGTCGCGCTGGCGGTCAAGACCGGCGGCAGCGGCGACGTCACCAAGTCGCACGTGCTCTGGCGGCAACGCGCCGGCGGCAGCTATTGCTCGCCCGTGATCGTCGGCGACAAGCTGTGCTGGGTCGACGGCACGCTCCAATGTCTCGGCGTCGGCGACGGCAAGTCGATCCACAAGGAACGCCTGTACGACGCGCGCGGCGAGTACGTTTCCGCGGTCGCCGCCGGCGACACGATCTTCGCGTTGACCCGTTCCGACGGCCTGTTCGTTTTGGACGCGGCGAAGAAGTTCGACACGTTGTCCCGCGTGGAATTCGACGGGGACGACAGCCTGTTCAACGCCAGCCCCGCCGTCAGCGCCGGCCGCCTGTACCTGCGCTCGAACGCCTACTTGTATTGCCTGGGGAAGAGGTGAAGGTCAAGATCGGCAACGACTGCCAGGATTCTCGGCCCGAGCAGGTGTTTCCGCTGCGCGCCGACGACCAGGACGACGACCGGAAATCGCCGAAGCTGGCGGCCACCGTGCCGCTCACCGTGAACGTCTACGGCGCCGCGTTCGGCCGCGACCCCAAGGTGCGGGCCCAGGCCTCGCCGGTGAATCACGTTCGTGAAGGCGCGAGTTGTTGCGATCGTCGCAAGAGTCAATTGTCAGTGTCGATCCGTGGCCGCAATGTTCACCCCCACACAATCAACCCCGGCTCGAACGGTTCCGCAGGTCGGATGACGCGTCACCGCTGCTCGACCAGAATCCGCGCTTGCGCCGGGTCATTCTTCCAGCCGTACTTCGTCGCGAATTCTGCCGGCGACAGCCGCTCCTCTTTGCCGTCGGCCGTGCGCGTCATGTAGACAAGGTGCTTGTCCAGCCGGGGCGAGCAGCGGTAGTGACCGTCGGCGCCGACCAGGAGCCAGGCGTCGCCCTCGTAGAATTGCAGGACGCCGCCGACCGGATCGCCGCTGGCGGAGTCGAAGGCCTGCACCCGGCCGCGGTCGCTGCCGGCGACGAGCCGGCCGCCGGCGGCCCAGGCGAGCGAGTTGGGCTCGAAGGGGATCTTGCAGACCTGCTTCCAGGTCGCGGTGTCGTACACCGTGTCGTCCACGGCGAGGCGGCTGTCGTCCAGGGACCAGCGCGGGCGGGCCAGGATCGTGGCACCGTGGGGAAGAGTCGCAAGTTTCCTGCCGTCCGGATCGAGGGCCAAGAGCAGATTGTGGTAACTGGCCGAGCGGCGTCGATCTCGCGACCATTGGTGAGGTGCGGCGAAAGGATCGGCCGTCCCTTTGGCTACCCAGTCGCCTCCGTCGGGCGTTTGTTCCCAGGTTGTGGCGAGCGAATCCTCCTCCTTCGTCGGGAATGTGAAAATGCGGCGGCTGTCGGCGGACCAGATCCCCACGCCCCACCTGGCCGGTAGTCGCTGGGCCACGCGGCCGGTAACGGCGTCCACGAGCCGCGCCACTTTTTGGCCGCCGTGGGCAGCGAGCAGCAACCGTCCATCGCCGGAGAAGAAAAAGCCATCGAGTGGTGCTCCCGCGTCGAAGTCATAGTCGCCAAGCGTCCAGAGCAGTTCGCCGACCGACGACCACATTGCCAATGTGCGGTCCGCGGAGCTGGCAGTGGCGAGGCGCTTGGCGTCCGGAGACCATACCGGCGCTTGGACGGCGCCGCGGTGGTGCTTCAGGGTCAACGGCGCCGTTGCAGCCGTCAGGTCCCACAGCGCCGCGCGACCATCGTTTGTGCCGGTCGCGAGCGTCTTGCCATCGGGCGATGCGCCGACCGTCACGGCCACCGGCTTCGGCGGCGCCTGTCCGTCCTTGGGTTGCAATGTCACGTCCCAGCGCGCCAGTCCCGGCACCCGCCCCGACCGGCGCACGAGCGTGCCGGGATCCTCGGTCAGCCGCAGCACGTAGATCGTGCCGTTGCCGTTGAAGGTGAACAGGTGCCGGCCGTCAGGAGCGAAGCGGACGCCAGCGACTAGGCCGGGGAAGACCCAGCGGCGCAGGGGCTGGCCGGTTGCGACGTCCACGAGGACGACTACGTCGCGGTAGGCGGAGGCCGAATCAGAGTTTACCACCGTCGCCAGCACGCGGCCGCCCGGTGCAAACGACATACTGTCGGCGCCACCTCCGCTTCTGTACTGCATGACCAGCCCCTTCAGCCTCTCGCCGTTCCATGAGTAGAGCGCCACGTTTCCCGCAGGGTCACGGATCGCCAGTGTCATTCCGTCCGGCGTGAGTGCCAAACCGTAGACGCCCTCCTGCCGAATGCGAGCCCTCTCCACCAGTTTGTTGTCGGCGATGCGCCAGAGGATCACTTCCTTGCCGGCGTCCTCGGCCGTGGCGAGCGTGCCAGGGGCAAGGGCGAGGTAACCGACGGCGCCCTTGTGCCCGTCGGCCACGTGGAGCTTGACCGGGGCCTTGCCGCTGATGTCGAAGAGCGCCACCTGTCCCGACGCCAACCCGGCGGCGAGGAGGTTTCCGTCCGCCGCGCTGTTGTTAAACCAAAGCTTAAGCTCGTGCGGCGGCCCGGGCACCAGCCTCTGGTCGGTTCGGTCCCATCTCGTCATCGTCCCTCTGCCCGTCCAGAGCGCTAGCTCGCGCGGCAGAAAGGCGATCGGCCACTGCCACTGTCCCCACTGCTCGTGTAGTTTCAGCTCGCGCGGGGCAGCTTCGCGCAGGTCCCAAACACGCAGGATCTCTTCAACGGTTACGAAGGCCACCGTGTCACCGTCCGGCGCGACGCGAACGCTTTCCGGCCATGCGGCGACGGCAAGCGGCTTCTTCTCCTCACCGCTGACAGCGTCCCAGAAGTGCGCGGCGCCACGCTGAACTGTCATCAACGTCGTGCCGTCCGGGCTTACTGCCAGCAAATAATAATGCGATGGGTCGTGAACATACGGCTTCCCCTTCCTCGGCGGCAGATGCCGCAGATCCCAGGCGTTTGCTCGGAGAGTCTTGTCGAGCGCGAACATGCTGTTGCCGTCGCGGGTGAAGTGTCCTCCGTAGGCCGCTTCCTTCACCGTCGCGAGCGCGCTTGGCTTCGCCCCGTCTACGTCCCACACCGACCACTGCTCCTTCCCAAAGACGACCAGCCGGCCGCCGGGCGCAAACGCGAGGCGGGACACCTCCTCGGCGAGAGAGACCACGCCCCGCACTTTCGGCTCGGCCGCCGCCGCGTCATAGAGTCGCACTGCCTTGCCGTTCTCGTCCGTACACGCCAGGGTTTTGCCGTCGGGAGAGAAGGCCGCGTGCCGGCACGGCGGGTACTCGACGCGCACCTTCGGGGAATTGCCCTTGACATCCCACAGCCGAAGGGGCGGAGTCGGAGACCGATTCAGAGACCAGGCGGCCAAGTCGCCGGTGGGAGAAAACAAGACCGCGCCCCATCCCCCTCCATCGACGATCGACGATTTGATCGAGGGAGTGCCCCGCAGATCCCACAGATGGACCTGACGGCACCGGTCGAAGATAGCCCGGTAACCGGCCGCCAGCGTCAGGCCGTCCGGCGAAAAAGCAAGCGAGTGGACTCCATGGATGGCCTCGCCGGGTCTGTGCAGTACGTGCAACTGGTTCTGAGTTACGACATCGTAGATCACGATGCGCGAGTCCTGACCCCCGCTGGCGGCATACTTGCCGTCCGGGCTGAAGGCCAGCGCGGTGCAGTCGCCCCAGTGTCGCTGCCGGTGCTCGCCGATCACCGCGACCAGCTCGCGCGGCTGCCAGGGGAAGCGCTGGGCGGCGGGAATCTTCGCCGGGTCGAGCTTGTCGAGCGGGCTGGGTGGTGGATCGCCAGACGGAATGATGAGCAACGCCGCCAGTTTCTTGTCCACCGCCCTTGCGACGGGCGGCCCCAACGTGACAACCACCGTCTCCCTTCCCGCGCGGGTGAGCGTGAACTTCTTCGTCGCAACCTTCAACCCGGAGGCCTTCTCGTAGACTTCGATTTCACCCGGGATGGCCGTGAGGATGAATTGGCGCTTGGCGGTCTTGTCTTCCACCTGAATGCCGTTTTGTTGGATGGAGACGACGACGTCCCTGGCGTTGGCGTCCTCAATCGTCACCACCAGCTCGCCCTGGTTGGTGGCGAAGCGGATGATGGTCGGGGCGACGAACCAGGCGAGCGGCAAGAGGGCCAGCAGCACAGCGGCCGCCACGGGCCAGAGCCGGCGCGGCCCGGGCCGACGCAGCGGGGGCGCCGCCAGCTCGCCGGCGATGCGCTCCAGCCGCTCGGCGACCGCGGCGGCGGAGACGGGCCGCTCGGCGGGATTCTTGGCAAGGAGTTGAAGGATCAACTCGGAGAGGCCGCGCGGGCATTGCGCATCACGCTCGTGCGGCGCGGCGGGCTGCTCCAGGGCCACGGCGCGGAGAATCTGCATCGCCCCATCGCCGCGGAAGGGGCGGTCGCCCGTCACCATCTGGTAGAGTACGCAGCCGAGGCTGAACAGGTCGGTGCGGGCGTCCACCGGCTTGCCCTCGGCCTGTTCGGGGGCCATGTACGCCGGCGTGCCGAGCACCGCACCCGATTGCGTCAACTTCACTTCCCCTTCGCCGGCGCGGGCCAGGCCGAAGTCGAGAATCTTGACGCGATCCAAAGATTGAACCACAGAGGCACCGAGACACGGAGAAGGAACATCTTGGGTTTTTGATTCACTGCTCGCCGCTGCATTCTCTGTGCCTCTGTGTCTCTGTGGTTCAATTCTCTGCTCCAACCAAATATTCGCCGGCTTGACGTCGCGGTGGATCAGCCCGTGCGCGTGGGCGGCGGCGAGCCCGAGCGCGATTTGCTTGCCCAGATCGACGGCGGTTGCGATCGGCAGCCGGCCCTCGCGCTGGAGCCGCGCCTCCAGCGACTCGCCGTGCAGCAGCTCCATCGCCAGAAAGCCGACGCCGGTCTGCTCGCCCGCCTGGTAGATGGTGACGACGTGCTCGTGGCGGACCGCGGCGGCGGCCTGGGCCTCACGCAGGAAACGCTGCCGGGCCGTCGCCCGTTCGGCCAGGGCGCCGCGCATCACCTTAAGCGCCACCGGCCGCTTCAGGATGCTGTCTTCTGCCAGAAAGACGACCCCCATGCCGCCCTGGCCGAGCACCTTGAGGATGCGATAAGTCCCCAGCCAACCGATCTCGCCCGGCCCACGCGGCGGCTGTAGGAACGACGTTGCCTCGGCGTCGCCAGGTGCGTCGTCGCGGCCGGTCGACAGGCCGGGATGGGCCGACGTGGCGGGAGTTTCCGCGGTCCAGGCCGGCGGCAAACCGCCCAGGCGCTCCAACCGGTTGACCACGTCGGTCACATCGGCCGTGATGACCGGGGCGGCCGCGCTCGAGCGCAGCATCTTGACGATGTCGCTGTGCTGGCTCAACTCGTCCAGACGCTGGGCGCAACTCGCACATTGTTCGAGGTGCCGGGCGAAGCTCTCGGTTTCGTCCGGGGTCACCGTGCCTAGAGCGACGCGCTCGAAGAAGGCCGGCTCGGGACATGCGGCAATGACGGTCATGACGGCTCCCCCGCGGGAAGAATGGTCCACAACCCTGTATGCGCGCGTGACGGCGGCGCTTACGCGAAAATCTGTTTTCAATCCCAACTCAATCGAGCAGGCCCGCCAGCTCCTGGCGCAAGCGCGTCAGCACCCGGAACTTGGCGGCGTGAACCGCGCCGGGGGTCGTGCCCTGCGCCTGGGCGACCTCGGCGGCCGACTTGCCCTCCATGACCAGTAGCCAGCACGCTTGCCAGGTGGTTTCCGGAAAATCGGTGCGCATGATGTCCAGGGCGCGGCGGACCAGGAAATGCCGGTAATCGTGGTCCCAAAATTCTTCAGCCGGATCGGCCGCCCCCGGCTCCTCGACCAAGGGCCCCGCCGCCACCACGCGCCGCCGTTTCAGCTCGCGGAGCTTGTTCAGCGCCACGGTGCGCAGCCAGCCGCGAAAGGATTTGCTCGGATCGTAGCGGAACTCGGGCAGCTTGCGCAGCAAGACCATGAAGATGTCCTGGACCAGATCGTCGGCGTCGGCGCCCTCCAGCCCTGCCCGCCCGACCCATTGATAAAGCAGCGGCGCATAGAGTTGCACAAAGCGGGCCCAGGCGGCCTGGTCAGCCGGTTCGCGCAGCCGAAGCAGCAAGCTGGCGGGTGTGGTGTTCATGGCCTTGGCCAACACAAAAGAGATCAGGACATGGATCGTAGGAGAGCGGCGCGGAGGTTGCAAGGTAAAACGCGGCGGGAAAACGGCACGCGGAGGACGGCAGCGCTGATGGCGGCCGCGTCCTCCGCGCGCCTTGGGACTCCGCACGCCGCACACTGCAAGCGCGGGCCAGGCGAAGCGAGCCAGTAGACGGATCACTGGCGAGCGTCGCAGATTTCTACGTGGCGGGAACCAGAACCATGAACACGCGGAAGCCGATATAGTTCACGCTCTGGTTCGGCAGACTCTCGTTGCGCGCGGCGCATCGGCCCATCCCCGCAGTATGGCAATACGAGCTCCCGCGGGCGACCTTGACGATTCCTTCGGCGGCCCCGGGAGGGTCGGCGGCTGGGGACCACTGGTAGTAATCCTCGGCGTACCAGTCGCGGCACCACTCCATCACATTGCCGTGAAGGTCATACAATCCGAAGGCATTGGGCCGAAGCTGGCCGACCGGGTGCGTGCGCTGGCCCGAGTTTCGCGCACACCAGTCGTAGCGGGCCAGCGCCTGGTCCGCCGGATCTCCCGGGCCGAAATGAAACGCCTCGATGCTGCCGGCCCGGCAGGCATACTCCCATTCGGCCTCGGTGGGCAGCCGGTAGACCCGTCCGGCGGCGCGCTCCGCGGGCAGCTCGGAAAGCTTGCGGCAGAACGCGTCCGCATCCTTCCACCAGACCATCTCGACCGGAAAGTCCGGCCCTCCGCCGACCGCCGCCTGAAAGTGAGCGGGGTTCGCTTCCATTGTTTTCTGATATTGCTCCTGCGTGACCTCAAAGGCCCCCATGTAAAATGCCTTGGTGATCATCACTTCATGTTGCGGTTCCTCGTCGCTTTTATGCCCCGGCTCCGTCTTCGGCGAACCCATCCGGAACCTGCCGGCGGGAATGAAGCGCAGCTTCATGCCGATGCTGTTGGTGATTTCGACCGGCACGCTGAGGCGCTTCGCCTCATCGGCTTGCTTCTGCTCGGCATTCTGGGGGAGGATCTGATCCTTTGGCATCGTGTCGTTCTTGTTGGCGCCCACGCCTTTCGCCACGCCCTTTTCGTTGTCCGTCCCGTTCCCCTGCTCGGGGGGACGCAGTTCGGGGGGGCGCAGCACGACAGCCGCGACCGCAAGGACGCCAAGCAACCCCAGCATTGCGGCGGCGCGCGGCCAGCGCGGCAGCCACCACGCGCGCGGCCGCTTTCGCCGCGGCGCCGCCTCGGCGATGTGGTCGAGACGCACGGCAACAGCCGCCGCCGAAACGGGCCGGCCGGCGGGATCCTTGCTCAACAGCTGCGTGATCAGATCCGAGAGCGCGGCCGGGCACTCGGGGTTGAGGTGTCGCGGAGAGGCGGGCTGTTCGACTGCCAGGGCACGGAGGACTTGCAGAGTCGAGTCGCCGCGGAACGGCCGCGCGCCGACCACCATCTGGTAGAGCACGCACCCCAGACTGAACAGGTCGCTGCGGGCGTCCACCGGCTTTCCCTCGGCCTGCTCCGGCGCCATGTACGCCGGCGTGCCCACCACCGTGCCGGACTGCGTAAGCTTCGCGTCGTCCGCAACGGCGCGGGCCAGACCGAAGTCGAGCAGCTTGACCTGCGGCGTGAGAGCTGGCTCGCCAGAGGCAAGGAAGATGTTGCCCGGCTTGAGGTCGCGATGGATCAGCCCCCGCGCGTGCGCGGCTGCCAGTCCCCGGGCGATCTGCCGGCCCAGGTCCACCGCCATAGCAATCGGCAGGCGGTTCTCGCGCTCCAGCCGGGCGTCGAGCGATTCGCCGTGCAGCAACTCCATGGCCAAGAAGCCGATACCCGCCTGCTCGCCAGCCTGGTAAATCGTCACGACGTTTCCATGATGCACCGCCGCGGCAGACTGGGCCTCGCGCAGGAAACGCTGCCGGGCCGACGTCCGTTCGGCCAAGGCGCCGCGCATCACCTTCAGCGCAACCGGCCGTTTGAGGACGCTGTCCTCGGCCAGGAAGACGATCCCCATGCCCCCCTGGCCCAGCACCTTCAGCACGCGATACGTCCCGAGCCAACCAAGCTCGCCGGCGCCCCGCGCCGGCTGGAGCATGGACGCGGGATCGGCGTTTTCTTGCGAATCGCCGCCCGCGGTCGTGGCGGTTTCCACGCGTCCGAGGGGCGGCGTCTCGACCGCCCACTTCTCCAGCCGTCGCATCATCGCCTCGACCGGCGGCGCGATCGCCACGTCCCGCCCCGCACTCGCCTGCAGCGCCCTGAGCCAATCGCAGCCCCACGCACCGAACCGCTCGCCGCACGCCGCACACTGCTCCAAATGGCGAGCGATGACCTCACTGTCCTCGGGCGACAGCGTTCCCTGAGCGAGTTGCGCGAACATGGAGGCATCGGGACACGCGCATGCGAGGTTCATGGGAACACCTGCGAGCGGAATAGGGCGCCGCCAGTATACCTGCGCTTTCAATGAATGCGAAAGATTCCTGGCGCCGCGCTCGCATCCTTTGTCGCAGCCGACGATTAGTCTTCGACACGCCACTCGGTTTTGTCCTGGTTGCAGTCCTTATCGCTCACGAGCAACTTCTTCTTTCCCGCCGTGGCGGTCAGTTCCTTTTTGATCTCGACTTTGATCAGAGCCGCCGTCCAGGATTCGATCTTCGCATAGGTGCCGTCGATGGTTACAAAGCCGCGTTCGCCGAAGTCCATTCCGTGGATCGTGAGGGTTCCTTCCCAGTTGACTTTGACGGAGGAGGGATCCAGACGTTTGATCTCCAGTTTCATGATTGGCTCCTTCAAGCAAGATGGTTTGGTCCTGTCGGTGATAGACGCCATTAACCCGTCCGATTCATGGTCGCGGCCGGGCGGGTGGTCGATCGCGTGGATCAGGACGGTCCGTCGATCTGCGCGGTTCTGCTAGCGCGGGTCGCCGGGCGTCGGGAGCTTGGAGCGAGTTGTCCACACCCTTTTCCAGCCGCTCCAATTCGGCCACTGCGATCGTGTATTCAACGTAGAGCGCGCTGCCGTGCTGCTTCACCCAGCGGAAGTGGGCTAGCGCCTCGTCCTTGCGTCCCTTGAGCGCGTGGTCGAGTCCGAGGAAACAGCGGGCCTCGGTTCGCTTGCCGTCATCCGTGGCCAGCTTGAGCAGCGCCGCTTCGTCGATGGCGCCGCGCAGGAACTGGATCGCCGGGTACGGCCACGTCTCGTCGAGCTTGCCGACGGAGTCCGTGAGGAATCGCTTCGCACCTGTCTCGTCCCCTGCCTGCCGGGCCGCGAGGTGGCCTAGGATGACGGCACACGGGGCCCGGTCGCTCTTCCAGCCCTGAACGTCAATTGCGCGCTGGAACCCGCCGGCGGACTCCGGCCGACGCATCAGCATTTGTGCGACTGAGCGGCCATAGTGGGGCCAGGCCCACTTAGGGTCGAGGCGCATAGCCGCGTCACAGTCGTTGATCGCTTGCTCGTACTCTTTCTTGGCAAGCCATCCGAAAGCGCGATATAAGAAGGCCAGTGCGCTCTTGGGATCCAAGTGAATGGCCTTGTCGCAGTCCTTGATCGCCTCATCAAACTGTTTCGTGGCATGCCAGGCGTAGGCGCGGCTGCGGAAAGCGTCTGCGTAGTTGGGACTGAGGCGGATGGCCTCGTTGTAGTCCCGGATCGCGCTTTCGTAGTCCTCCTTGTCACGCCAGGCGTTGCCGCGGTTGTATAAGGGCCATGCCAACTCGGGGTCGAGGCGGATGGCCTCGTTGTAGTCCCGGATCGCCCTGTCGTAGTCCTTTTTGGCACTCCAGGCGAGGCCGCGGCCGTTGAAGGGCGCGGATTCCTTGGGGTCGAGGCGGATGGCCTCGTCATAGTCCTTGATCGCCCTGTCGTACTCCTTCTTGGCACTCCAGGCGAGGCCGCGGCTGGTGAAAGCGCCCGAGTCAGTTGCGTCCAAACGAATGCACTCATCGAAGTCCTTGATGGCGTTGTCCAGCTCTCCCTTTTGACGCCAGCCGCTGCCGCGCATGAACAACGCCCAGGTATCTTTTGGATTGGCCTGAACGCGCCGGTGGAAGTAGGCCGGGGCGTCGCGTGCCAGCACGAAATCGGCCTTGTCCACCCAGCCCTCTCGGTACCCGTCGTGGACGCGCAACCAGCCATCGCGGTCGTCGCGAACCTTGATGGGCATGCGGCCGGAGAAGCGAAAGTACATCTGCTTGCCGTCCACCACGTCCCCGAACTTGATGTCCTTGGCGGGCTTCGTGTAGACGACGGATTCGCTGACCCAGGATTTTTCACCGGCAACAGTCCAATAGGGCGTCGCGGCGAGCAGAGCAGCCAGCACTACCGGCACTGCGAGTTGATGCGTTCTCATCGGGTCGATCCTCTGTTTAGGTGGTGTTCGTCGCGGCGTCGGCAAGAACATGCGCGGCCGCCAGTATACGATGGATTTCGCTGGATGCCACACGAAACGCCGGCGCCCGGCGCCGCGCCAGGCCGCTCGGTCGGCAACGAAGCCCAAGAGCCTAGGCCGTCTTGAAGTATTTGCGATCCAGAGCGACGCGAACAGCTTTCTTCACGCCCTTCACGTCCTCGTAGTGAACTTCGACTTTGGGCGGCCGATTTGCCGACGGATCGAGAGCGGTCAACAGTGCCGCCTCGAAGCGGGGGTCGTCCGTGTAAACGTCAACTTTCCCCGCGCGGCCGCCCGGTTCGTCCTCCAGGAAGACGTGGGCGTACGTGCGGTAGCCGAGGTGGTCTTGCCTGGGCTCGAAGTCGATTCTTCGCACGATTCCGACGAATTCATCAGCCATCTGGCACCTCTCAAAGTTATTGGCCATGAACCTACTCAGACTATGCGCAGCGAGCCCTGGGCATTACGCGAAAGTGGAGGAAAAGTCGAAATGGCGAAATCGGTCGATCGTGAGGCTACAGAGAGTTGCACCCCGGCCAGGCAGTCAGTCCAGCAGCTCACCCAGCTCCTGTCGCAACCGCGTCAGCACCCGAAACTTGGCCACGTGCACGGCGCCGATGGTGGTTCCAACGGCGCGAAATGCCCCTTCTACGTCCCTCAAGGAGAAGTCAGAATTGATAAATCCAACGTCCGAGCCCATTTCAACGGGGACTCGAACGTTGGCTACCCTGATCGGCGAGAGATTAGCGTGCCCATGTGACGTAACCTGTCAGCAAGTACTATTTCTTGACGCTCCAAAACGTTTTGGCAAAATCGCCGGCCTTGTTATGGACGACCAGGCGCTTGATGCCCGCCTTGTCCGTCACGGCCTTGGTCACATACACGATGATTTTGTCTGCCGTCCATGATTCGATCTTCGGGAAGACGACGTCGTTCTTCGGTGGGATACTCTCGATGGAGACATAACCGGCCTCCCCGAAGTTCTTGCCGTGGATCGTCAGTTTACCTTCCCAGCCGACTTTGACTGACGAGGGGTCCAGACGTTCGATTTTCATGATGCCGCCCAGTTTTCTCCATTGCCCCGTAAGGAGAGGGCTCCACTCGTCCTTGCCGTCCTTCTTCCATTCCGTCTTGGCCTCGAACAGGCGAACGGACAGTTTCCTCGATGCGTCGTAGATCTCGACATACTCCTTCGTCCGCTTCACTTCCTTGAACTGGATCGGCCTCCCGCGATTGTCGTGGTAGATGTTGAAGCTCAACTCCATCCAGGTCTTGCCATCCTCCGTCGAGAACCAACCCCCCGCGTACGCCCAGACTTCTCGGTAGTCCTTCTTCTCCTGCGCGACCGAGGATGAGAAAACAAGAAAACACAGTGAGATGACGCTCGCTACACGCATGATGCACCTCCGTTTCAGTGGCCCATTGAAATCCAGGCATGACGAAGCACTGCCGGGCATCGCCAAGAGCTAATCAGACTATGCGCGTCGGTGAGTGGTCTTTACGCGAAAAAGTGTAAGGTCTTGAAAAGGTGAACGCGGGGCGGCGGCACCTCAATCCAGCAACTCACCCAGCTCCTGCCGCAACCGCGTCAGCACCCGGAACTTGGCGGCGTGCACGGCCCCGACGGTGGTCCCCTGTGCGGCGGCTACGTCGGCGGCGCTCTTGCCTTCCATCACCGTCTGCCAGAATGCCTGCCAGGTTGTCTCGGTAAAATCGCCGCGCATGATGTCCAGCGCCCGGCGCTGTACGTATTGGCGTTCGTCCTGATCGCAGAACTCTTCGGCCGGATCGGGCAGGACCGGCTCCTCCGCCAGTTCGCGGGCGGCCGGCTCGCGCCGTCGACGCTTTCGCTCAAGCCACCTGTGCCGCGCAACTTTTCGCAGCCAGCCGCGAAAGGTCTTGCGCGGGTCGTACTCGAACACCGGCATCTTCTGCACCAGCACAAGCATAACATCCTGCACCAGGTCGTTGGCTTCACTCGGATCCACGCCCCAGCGATTCGCCCAATAGTAGAGCAGCGGCGTGTACAGTCGCACGAACCGCGTCCACGCCTCCTGGTTGGCAGGCTCACGCAAGCGCTTGAGCAAGGATGCTGACGTGGTATTCATGTCTTACTCCCAATCCTTCCGCACTTTCGTCGCTGCCGTCCGACTACCCGCGTCGTCCCGGCCGGCGCTGCGGCGGCGCGGTCAGCGGGTCCTCGGGCCAGGCGTGCTTTGGGTAGCGGGCCCGCAATTCCTTGCGAATGCGCGGGTACGTGTTCTTCCAGAAGCTCGCCAGGTCGTCGGTGACTTGCTGCGGACGCTGACTCGGCGCCAAGAGATGCAGCAGCACCGTCACTCGGCCGCCGGCCAGCCGCGGCGTGTCGCGCCAGCCGAACACCTCCTGGATGCGGACCGCGAGCACCGGGGCCTTGCCCGCTTCGTAGTGCAGGGCGATGCGGCTGCCGCTGGGAACTTCAATGCGGTCGGGCGCTTCGCGCTCCAGCGCGTGACGCTGCTGCGGCGTCAACGCTCCCGCCAGCAGGTCAAGCCAGGGACCGTCCCGCAGCTCGGCGAAGGAGCGGCGGCCGGCGCACAGCCACGGCAGCAGCTCGCGCAGTTGCCGTTCATCGAAAGCCGGCAGCTTCAGCTCCGGCATCCACTCCCCGAGACAGCGCACACGCACCAGGAAGCGCCCGGCCGGCGAATCGGCGGCCGGCAGGACGCGGTCGAGCTTGCCGCTTGCCGCGGCACACAAGGTTCGCGAAACTTCATCGGCATCGGTGGGGGCCGCGGGCGATTCCTCCAGGAGCAGGTCGAGATAGCGCAGCCGCCGCCGGGCGATGACCCGCTCGCCGGCATCGTCGAAGATCACTTCGATCGTGTCGCTCAGCATCTCGGCGGGCAACCATTCGCGCTTCAGCGCGACGGCGCGGCGCACCAGCGCCTCTTGCGGTCGATCTTCCACGTCCACCGCGAGGAACAGCTCGCCATCGGCGAGGCCGCGCTGCGTGGCCACGCGCACACCCCGGCCACCGACCATGACGCCGCGGCGGCTGTCGCCCTCGCGACGCCGCACGACCCGCTCGGGAAACCCGGCCAGGAGCGCGCGCGGCAAGGCGCTGTCCCGGTCCGCGACCGCGGGCGCAGATTCCTGACCGCCGCGAACCGCGCCGCGCAATTCCCGCCGGTATTGATCGCGAACGCGCAGCAGCGATTTCGCCGCGACGCGGTGCAGCCCGGCCACGCTCCGCCCCTGATGGCTCCGCCCCTGATGTTCGAACGCTTCGAGGGCTTCGATGCGATCGAACAGGTTGCACGATGATGCCAGGGGATCGACAGGCTCGCTGGCGCCGGCTGGAAACGGATCGTGTTCGGACAAGAGGGCCGCCGCCAGCGCCGCGCGGGCAACGTCGCCGCGGCGGTGGCCCTCGATCAGCATCCGGCCCAGCCGTGGATGGACCGGCAGCCGCGCCATCAGTCTGCCGAGTTCGGTTGGCGCAGCGCCGGC
This sequence comes from Gemmataceae bacterium, assembly GCA_022616435.1. Taxonomy (GTDB): domain Bacteria; phylum Planctomycetota; class Planctomycetia; order Gemmatales; family Gemmataceae; genus JAKEET01. The sequence continues at coordinate 33,570 of JAKEET010000128.1, read as the reverse complement.
CAGGGCGCCGAGACGGCGCAACAATGCGAGCGCCTGCTGCACCGATTCCGGACGCGGCGCCTCCAGCCAAGGGAAGCTCGTCAGCTCCGCCTCGCCCAGACACGCCAGGTGCAGCATCGGCCCGGCCAGATCAATGCGGCGAATCTCCGGCGCCGTGTGCTCCGGCCGTTGCCGGTGGTTCGCCTCGCTCCACAGCCGCACGCAGATGCCCGGCTGCAACCGGCCCGCCCGGCCGGCGCGCTGCGCCGCGGAGGCCTGCGAAATCGGCGTCACTTGCAGGCGGTCGAGGCCGAGACGCGGGTCGATGGTGAGCTGCCGCGCCAACCCGGTATCGACCACGGCGGTGATCCCTTCAACCGTGACCGACGTCTCGGCGACGTTGGTCGCGAGCACGATGCGGCGTCGTGGTCCGCGCAGGAGGGCCGCGTCCTGATGTTCCGGCACCAGGTCGCCGTGCAGCGGCACGACGGCGAGATCACGCGCCGCCGCCAAGGGTTCGAGCAAGCGGGCGCTGTGGCGGATCTCATGCCAGCCAGGCAAGAACACGAGGACGTCGCCCGGCGTCTGGTCGAGCAAGCGCTCGATCGCCTGCGTTGCCGCCACGGCAGCCGGTTGATGATGCGGCCTCGGCTCGTATCGAATCTCAACGGGGAACAAGCGGCCTTCACTCTGGACGACCGGACAGCCGCCCAGATATGCGGCCACGGCTTCGCCGGCCAGGGTCGCGGACATGACAACGATCCGCAGCTCCGGCCGCACGGTTTGCTGGACAAGCCGGACCATGCCGAGGGCGAGATCGCTGTCCACGCTGCGTTCGTGAAACTCGTCGAAGATCAGGATGCCGGTCGATTCGAGAAACGGATCGTCGAGGAGCTGGCGGAGCAAGATGCCTTCGGTCATCACCACGACGCGCGTCGACGGCCCGATGCAGCGATCGAAACGCACGTGATAGCCGACGTCGCCCCCGACATCCTGGCCCCGTTCCTGGGCCATGCGGCGGGCGGCGGCGCGGGCGGCGAGTCGCCGTGGTTCGAGCAGGACAATGCGACGAGAGCCGGCCACGCCGGCATCGAGCAAGGCGGGCGGCACTCGGGTAGTCTTGCCGGCGCCGGTGGGGGCCTGAAGGACCACGGAGGGGTGTGCGCGCGCCGCGTCGATCACCTGCGGAAGCACCGCGTCGATGGGTAACGGATCGAGGGGCATCGTGACTCGTGACCGTTTTTGCGGCCGCAATGCGAAAAACCGCAGAGGCCGCAAAGAACGCGGAGAGCGCACAGAGCAAGTCTCGAGGGTTCGCGGTTTGCTGCCGATACCTCTCTGCGTTCCTCCGCGTTCTCTGCGGTTGGATCTCGACCAACGAACCGCAGAGTCCGCAGAGAAACGCAGAGCAGACAATCACGTCGCCGCCGGCGCCGCCCCAGCCAGAAACCGCAAATCCCCCTCCCGCCGCGTCACCCCCGCGCGGTCCAGGTATTCACATAACGGCACCGCGTACTTGCGCGTCGTCCCCAGCAGGTCGCGGATCTCCGCCACGGTCGCCCCCTGGCCCGACTGCAACCGCTCGGTCACCCGCCGGCGCATCGCGGCCTCGGCGTCGGCGTGCAGGTAGATCGTATCGGCAATGTGCACCAGAAAGCCCTCGGCGATGCACACCTCGTACAGATCTTTCAGGTTCGCCGCGTTGCCGCCCGCCAGGCCGGCGAAGCTGTCCGGCTCCGGCGGCTGGAATTGCGCTTCCTGGTACGCCGCCACCACCTTGTCCTTCAGTTTGCGCAGGTTGGCGCTGAGCTTCGGCTTGAAATCGGCCCGGGCGACGCGGCGCAGGTCGCCGACGAGCTGCTTGGCCTTGAGCAGCCGATCGACCGCGGCGTGAACGAACTGGTCGTCGCCGATGTAATCGAGCTGCGATTGCACCTTCTGCCGGTCGTGCGACGTCATCAGCGGGAAGTCGTCGTGCAGCTTGCCGAGCGCGGTCATGATCCGCTGATCGAGCTCGTTGACCACGTCGGCGTGCAGGAACATTTGCCGGGCGGGGCTGATGACGATGTGCACGAGCTTCTTGTCGCGCTTCAACTGCTCGATCAGATCGAGGGCCTGCCGCGGGGCGAGGTTGGCGCCGCGGACCAGGTCGGCCTGCGTGAACCCGCCAAAGCCGCCGAACCAGGCCACGGTCAACGCCCGTTCCTCGGCGTTGCCGGTCCAGAGTTTCTCGACGCGCTCGAGGATTTCCAGGTGCCGCCGGCGAATCTTCTTGGCGGCCGGCTGCAACACCTGGCCGCCGCCCAAGGTCACCGTCGCCGACGGCCCGCGGACGACAAACGGCTGGCCCCACGTGGTCGTCGCCGGCTCGTCGAGAAAAATCTGGGCCAGGCCCCACTGCCCCGGCGCGATCGTGTCGCAATCCAGCAGCGACACGGCCCCCATGATCTCCGACGTGCCCGCGTGAAACCGCACCGGAGCACGATGCTTGATCGGCCGTTTCACGTCGGCCAGGCAATGCAGCCGCACCGTGACCACCCGCGACGGCCGCAGGTATCCCGGCGTGGCCAGCTCCTGGCCGCGGATCACATCCTCGTGGTGGACGCCGGCCAGGTTGATCGCCGCCCGCATGCCGCGATGGACCTCGTCCACCGCCTGGTCATGGTTCTGCAAGCCGCGCACCCGCGCCTTGTCGCCGCGCGGCAGCCACTCCACTTCCTCGCTGACCTTGACGCTGCCGGAAATCACCGACCCGGTGACGACCGTGCCGTGCCCCTGGACGATGAACGACCGGTCGATCGGCAGCCGGAACCAATCGATGGCGGTGCGCGGCTCGACGTGCCCGCACACCTCGGCGATGGCCCGTTTCAATTCGGCGATCCCCTGCCCCGTGTGCGCGGAGGTGCGCAGGATCGGCGCCTCGGCCAAGAACGAGCCTTTCACCAGGTCGCGGATCTCCAGCTCGACGACCTCGAGCGTGGTCTCGTCGACGAGATCGCACTTGGTCAGCGCGATCACCCCATGCCGCAGCCCGAGCAGCTTGAGGATTTCCAGGTGCTCGCGCGTTTGCGGCATGATCGAATCGTCGGCGGCAATGACCAGCACCGCCACATCGACGCTGGTGGCCCCGGCCAGCATGTTCTTGATGAACCGCTCATGGCCGGGAACGTCGATGATGCCGAGGCGAAACCCCTCACCCCCAACCCCTCTCCCCGAGGGCGAGGGGGGTTCCGGGGCCCCGGACGGTGAAGGAAGTTCCAGGGTAGCGAAGCCGATGTCGATGGTGATGCCGCGGGCCTTCTCTTCGGGGAGCCGGTCGCAGTCGATGCCGGTGAGGGCCTTCACGAGGGAAGTCTTGCCGTGATCGATATGGCCGGCGGTGCCGAGGATGAGGTCGCGAGGCATCGGGGTTCACCGTGTAGGATGGATTCTCAATCTGTCCGCGTACGTCCAAGCCGTCCGGTCAGGTTGTAAACCTAACCTACGCGACATTGTAGCAGGACGCCATCCAGGGCCAGGACGGTGACTGAATGAGCAGACACACTTCGTAGCGCCAGTGATTCAAGATGTGCAGTTCATTCTCAATCGGAGCGCCGGACTGTTCGAGATTCCGAAGAGCCCGGGACCATCAGGTGCAAGACCCGGTGGCCAAACCGATGTCGATGGTGATCGCGAGCCGTTGCGTGAAGGCATGGCGGCGCTCCTGGGAGGATGTGGCGGCGCTAACCGACCGCGTCAAACGACGCTGCACGCATTGCCGATGGCAGTTTTCGAAACCGCCACGCCACGAGAGTCACGACGGCATCCCAGGCGTCGCGCCAGCGGATCTTCTTGCCTTGCGACTCGGGGCGCGGGTGGTAAGCGATGGGGACCTCGAGAATGGGTGTCCCCAGACGGCACAACTTGGCCGTAACTTCGGGACAGATTTCAAATCGCTGGGCCTGCAAGTCCAGCGCACGCAACAGGCTCGTGGGCAGCGCTTTGTAGCAGGTCGCCTCGTCGGTCAAGCGTACGCCGTACAACAGCCGCACCAGAGCATTTAGGATCGACACGGCCAGGCGAAACTTCGTCCATGGAGGGGTCGGCCTCTGGGAAATCCCGTGTCGCTGGAGCGATGCGCCGGCAGCGGGCCGCAAGTAGCGAGATCCGAAGACGGCCTGTGCTTCGCCCCGCCGAATCGGCTCGATCAACTCCGGCAACTCTGCAGGATCATATTCCAGATCGGCATCCTGGATGATCGTGATGCGGCCGCGCGCTCGTTCCAGAGCAGTGCGGATCGCGGCCCCCTTGCCGCGGTTGCGAACATGGCGAAGGATCAGGACCCCTGAAGTCTGGGTCCAATTCGCCAATCGCTCCGCGGTCCCATCCGTGCTGCCGTCATCGACGACGAGAACCTCCATATCCGGAAACGCATAAGGCCCAGCCAGCAAGCGCTGCAATGATTCGTCCACGGTCCGCGCCTCGTTGTAGACAGGCACGATCACAGTAAGCATTGGGACCGGCGCCGGCGCCAGCTCGGTCCTGCTCATTGTTGGTCCTCGATCGGTTCGAGACCCATGCGCCGGCGCACGTCGTTCGCCTGGGCAACGGTGATGTGGTAGATCAGGATGGAATACCCGGCTCGGGCAATAGGCGTGAAGGCCAGAAAATACTCGAAACCTCGAAGAGGGATGTCACGTCGATTGCCGTCGCCGTCCGGCGCCGCAAACTGTAGGCCGCGCGCGAAGTTGACGCTGACCGCATAATACCCTGGTTGTGGACCTGCCGTCAGGCGCATCGCCGCGTCGCCGTCGCGTATCTGCGTCGCCGCAAGAGGCGGCAGCCGGTACTGGATTCCATAGACGCGCGGGTCCACCGCGCCGAAATAGGCCAGGTTCAAGGGCTGAAACTCCGGGTGCCGATCGACGAATCGCTTCAAGAACGGCAGGTCTTGGCCCCAATCAATGTTGCTGTCAACCAAATGGGCGTGGCCATTCTCCGGTCCACCGGCCATTTCGTTGAAGTACGACAGGCAGTGCGGATAGACGTGCAGCGAACTGAGAGTTGCCCATCCGCCCAGCAGCAGCACGAGGATTCCCGTTTTCCAAGTTTCAGGACGCAGCCAATGCGCCGTCCTGGTGATGATCAAGATCAGGAAGGGGGTCACGGGGAGGACATAGCGGGCATGGTGATTGAAGCCGGTTTGCGAACTCACCAAAGCCAGAATGACCAACGGCGGCAGACCGACGAGCAGATCCTCGCGCCACGAAACGCCGCCCGGGCACCGGAGCGCCAGGAGCAAGATCGCGGCCACGAGCAGCCCCAGTATGCCAAGGGGCAATTTCACGCCGAGGGCGTACAGATAATAGTACCACCATCCCCCTTCGCCCTGCAGGCGCCATATTCCCGCCAGATACGACGGAAACCCCACATCAAAATCGCGCTTTTGCAGATCAATCCCAACGAGATAGTTGCGGGGCAGCGGCCAGGGGAGCGCGCCAACGGCCGAATCGGCCCAGCGGTTTCCGGCGGGCCGGGCGTCTCCGGCGAAGAATCGGCTGGTAAACCGGAATTCGCTGATCCGTGTTCCCGTGCCTTCCCAGCCATACGCCGCATTCACGGTGATCCAGGCCAAAGCCATGACAGCGGCGAGTCGGATTAACCACCGTGAATAGCCGGGGCACATGCGCTGGCGACCAGCCGCTCCCAAGAGCAGGGCCAAACCAAGAAAGACCGGCACGAAAGCCAACATGGTGAACTTCGTCAACAAGGCCAGGCCCAGCGACAATCCGGCAAACGCCGTCCTGATCCATGACGGCTCGTTCAGCCAAGCGCGAAAGCACCATACCGCCAGCACGCCGGCAGCCGCGGCGGGCAAATCCGGGGTCGCCAGCGAAGCATGCGCCATGATCGATGGCTCAAAGCACCATAGACCCAACCCCAACAGGCCGGCGCGCGTGCCATAAAGCTCCTGAGCCCACCGAAAGACCACCAAGCCGCCCACGATCGACCACAGATTGCCCATGAGCCGCGCCAAGACTACCAGGTCATGATAGCGCTGCGCGTTGAGCTCGCAAAACCGCGCGGACAGAAACCATTCGTTGCGCTGCCCCGTGTCGGACGCCACGCCGAACCAAGGCTCCACGGCAACCGCGTTGCCGGACGCCATCATGGGGAGCACAGCCAGCATGCGTGGCAGGGGCGGATTGACGCGGTAGGCGTCGAAACCGCCGGTTTGCCAGTGCATCATTCCCGAGGCGATGTGCGCAGCCTCATCGACGACGACGCTGTGCACTGCCGCCGACCATGTGACCAACGCGACATGGATCACCAGCAGGCAAACAACGATCTGCAACCAGCCGGCCGAACGCGACATGGCTTCACCTTCGCCCGGGGCTGATCGGCCCCGGCTGATCGGCCCCGGTCTGCGCGCTCACGGATACGCGCGCTGGATGAACGCTCGCAGTTTCTTGTGATAGGCGGCGATTTCCGCGCTGACGGTTTCGCCGCGGAAGTCTTCACAATCCGGCAACGGCGGGTAGAAGCGGAGTCGGACAGTCGGCCCCTTGGCGAAACCGAGGTCTTGGCCAAAAACCAGATGGCGGAAATCGCTCTCCTCGAACTGGGCGTTCCACGCCGGCACCAACCCTTCCTGGGCATCCGGCAGCGGTGCAGCGGCCTTGAGGTACTCATCCAAGCTGTCCTTGGCAGCTGCGCTGAGTTGGTCCCTCGGATGGCGCTGAGCCAGAGTGTGCATCGCATAGAAAACAAAAACGCGGCTGGTCGGCAACCGATGGGGCAAATCATAGACCGCCGACATCGCCTTCAAACTATTGAATGAATCCAGCTCGGACAGCAAGTACGCGGCCGCCGGGGCATTGACGATGCGCTTGTTGTACTCGTCCGGCTCGTTGAGGGTGACGCCCTTCTTGGCGGCGGCGAGCAGCGCGATCTTGGCCTTGTGGACCTGGTCGTACCCTTGACACGACGATGTCAGCAGATTCTCGAGAACCGCGATCGCCGCGCCGCGGTTGGCGTCGTCGATCTCCGCGAGGATCTTGCGCACCCGGTTCAAGCGCGGTATGAAAACGCGATTATACTCGTAGCCGTCCTGCGCGTGCCAGGTGCCGGCATTCATCGTACCGGCGACCCAAGCCGTGTCGTCGAAATCGGGAAGTTTGCGGAGCGTCTCGAGAACCGGTTCCTTGGCGAGTGATTCGACCAGGGACAACCTTCCTTCCAGGGGCAGCTTGCGCGGGTCGCGCACATCCCGGCGCAGCATCATGACGGCGGCGCACAAACCGGCCACCGACAGGATTAGGAAAACCGCGAGAAGCCGGCGCCGCTTTTCCGCTGAAGTGCCAATCGACCACATCGCAGGGCGTCCTATTCTCGAATGGACATACTCCACAGCACTATTTTTTCCTGCGCACCTTGTCCGCAGGATCCAGCGAGTTGACATCGCCCAACTTGGTCGTATTCCAGCCCATCCAATTGATCGGCTGACCAGGCGTCGCCACGGCGTGATCGTACATCGGCGTGTTCCAGCCGCCATTGAAATAGTCGTAATTGCCGCTGGAATTGTTCCTGTAGCGGATCTGCTTCGGTTCGTTTTCCTTGCCGCTCTTGACGGCAACGACGTCAATCACCACCGACGCGTGATCCTTGGACTTGTAGTAGAGCACATCCAATTGCTGCACCTTGGCCTTGTCAACGCCTTCCGAGTCGGCGTTCATCGCGTTGTCGGCAGCAGCTCCTTGAATCCAGTATTTGTACTTCCCTTTGCCGATGTGATTGAGCGCCAGCACGTAGCAGTTGAAGCCGTTGCTCGCCGAGGACGACTGATTCGTTTTCGGCGGGGCATCCGACGCGCCCATCCGCTTGTTCCAGTATCGATCCGCGTCTTCGAGGCTGTCGTAATCATCCTTCATGTGAAGATGCGGATGGTTGGTTCCGCTCCCGTCCGTGGCATGATCTGCCTTGTAGTTCGCATTCGCCAAAGCAGCAAGCGTTTCAAACGCCTGGTATTTGTTGTTGGCATCCAGCTTGTGGAACTTGGCGACCTGGCCGTTATTGGCCCAATAGTTGGCCGGTTCGCTGCCCGGCTCAATGTCGTCGGACGGGCGTGCCGAAGAGATACCCAAGGCGCTGGCGGCCACGACGATCAAGTAAGTACGTAACTCGCTGAAGCGTTGCAACATGGGGATCTCCCTTGCAAGTCCGGTGGTGCCTCCGACGGAACCGGAAACGGTCTGTATTGCACCGTTCGGCCAACTCGCTGTCAACCAAAAATCGAAGAAACGGTTCGCGGCTCATCGACGCCCGCCGGCGGAACCGCAAGAAATCGGGAGCGCATTCGAAGGCGCATGCCGCTCATCCTGGCAGCAGCTCAGGCGTGGCTCCCTTCGGCGTTCGCCGCGGTTCAGGATCGCGTTGATCAGGTTCGCATGGACCAGAAAGCAAGCTGCCGTCACCGCCCGAAGTACGGTCCCGTCGGGTTGTAGTGCAGCAGGTTGTACGGCGGAATCAGGTCCTGGGGAGTGTCCCCGGTCACCAGCTCGCAGGCGATGCCGTACAGCCACGGGTACCGGTCCAGGCGAATCTCGCTGGTGCGGCGTCCCCAGGCGCGGCCGACGCCGATGGCGTCGAAGCGGGTGATCGATTGGCGCTTGCGGTCGTAGTGGACCGTGCCGGCCAGGCGCAGCGCGCAGCCGCGCCCCTTGGACTCGCCGCCCGGATCGCCGTCGAATGCTTCGCCAAGGTGGGCAAAGCCTTCCAGGCGGAGCACCAGGGTGCGGTCGTCCATCTTGTCAACGATGAACGCCATGGTTGACTTGCGCGTCGGCAAGGCGCTGACGCTTCCCTGCATGTAGTCGATGCCGATGGTGCCGTAGAAACGCCGTTGAATCGGCTGGGCGACTTCGTGGCGGTCGCCCGGCCTGGGATTCACCGGGATCAGCGCTTTCCTTTCGGATTCCGTGAGCCACACGAGGTCGCTCTGCGTCTCGACCTTCCAGCGATCGGGATTCTGCCGGTAGTAGAACTCGCCGGCGCGGACGATGCGCCCCTGGTCGTCGTGCCGCACGTAGGTGCAGTAGCCGCGCAGGATTAGGCCGTTGGCCGGCGGCTTGGGAACGGGACGTTTCGGCGCTCGCGCGGTCGCCGGATCGGCAATCGCCGGCGTGCGTTCCTCCGCGGCGAGCGTCGCGAATTCTTTCAGCGGTCCCGCGAGCTCCCTCCGGCGCAGCCGGAGATTGCCCTTTCCCAGCGTGCGTCCCGAGGCCGTGGCGACGACGAGGTGATTGCCGCCAGCGCCGACCTTGCCGCAGAACTCCAGCTCATGCGAATTGCCGCGGAAGTACGTGTCGAGGGCCAGTGGGACGAAGTGCTTGGCGACGTAGTCGGGCTCGACCTGGGTCCCGGTGAACCACCGGGCTCGATTCGAGGTGCAGGCCCCTCAGGTGCGCGACAGGGGGCTGCCGTCCGCGGCCGTGAAGATCACCAGCGGCTTGTTCTCGGCGCTCGCTTTACGCCGCGCCTCGGTGACGTTGGTGAGCCAGGCGATCTCGCGCCACGGACTCTCCCCTTGCTGCGGCTTGATGGCGGCCAGCAGCCGCTCGACATCGGCCGCGGGAATCTCCGGGACGGGGTCGTCGCACCACGCGAACATCGACGCCGAGCCCAGAACCAACGAGGCAACGAGATGTTTGACGATCATGAGCTTGCATTCCTCAAGTGCCAGGCAGGATGGCCTATCTTCGCACGGAACGCGGACAAACTCAAGGGCCCGCCTGGTTCGTTGGTGCGGGCGTGCCGGCTTGGCCACTTCGTCCTTCGCTTGCCGTCACGCCAGCACATCTGTCACGATGTGGCCAAAAACGTCGGTCAGGCGGTAGTCGCGCCCCTGGAAGCGATAGGTGAGCCGCTCGTGGTCGAGGCCGAGGAGATGGAGCAACGTGGCGTGCAGGTCGTGGACGTGAACGGCGCCGTCCACGACGTTGAACCCGAAGTCGTCGGTGGCGCCGTGCACGTGCCCTTTCCGGATGCCGCCGCCGGCCAGCCAGATGGTGAAGCAGCGGTTGTGATGGTCCCGGCCGTCGTTGCCGCCTTGGACCATCGGCGTCCGGCCGAATTCGCCGCCCCAGATGACGATGGTGTCGTCCAGCAGGCCGCGCTGCTTGAGATCCTTGATCAGTGCGGCGCTGGCACGGTCAGTTTGGTCGCAGTTGGCCCGGATGGCCCGGGTCAGGTCGCCATGTTGATCCCAGGCTTCATGGAAGAGCTGTACGAAGCGCACGCCGCGCTCGACCAGCCGGCGCGCCAGGAGGCAGTTGCGGGCGTAGCTGGACTCGTTCACCTCGCGGATGCCGTACAGGTCGAGCGTGCTGCGCTGCTCGCGGCTCAAGTCCATCAGCTCGGGGGCGCTGGTTTGCAGCCGGTACGCCATCTCGTAGGCCTGGATGCGAGCGGCGATTTCGGGATCGCCGATGTCGCGGAGCGCCATCTGGTTGAGACGCTGGAGGGAATCGAGCGAATCACGCTGGGCTCGAGCATCGATGCCGCTCGGGTTCGAGAGATACAGGACGGGATCGCCGCTGCTTCGGAACGGCACGCCGCCGAAAGCCGTCGGCAAAAAGCCGCAGCCATAGTTGCTGGCGCCGCCGCTGGTGCCCTTGGCGCTGGTGAGGACGACGTAGCCGGGGAGGTCCGCGCTTTCACTGCCGAGTCCGTAGAGGGTCCAGGAGCCGAAGCTCGGCCGGCCAAACTGCTGCGAACCGGTGTTCATCAGGATCTGCCCGGGGGCATGGTTGACCGCCTCGGTGTGCATGGAGCGAATGAAACAGAGTTCATCGACGATGCTGCCCGTGTGCGGCAGGAGTTCGCTGATCTCGATGCCGCTGCGTCCTTGCCGGACGAATTTGTACTTCGGACCGAGCAGGGCAGAGTTCGGGTTGATGAACGCGGCGCGATACCCCTGGAGCAACTCGGCGGGCGGCAGCCTGCCGTCGTTGCGGGCAAGCTCGGGCTTGGGATCGAACAGCTCCAGATGGCTGGGAGCGCCGGCGTGAAAGAGATAGATAATGCTCTTGGCCTTGGGAGCGAAATGGGGACGGCGCGTGGAACCTGTCGCGGCCGGTCGCTCCTGTGCTAGCAGTGAGGTGGCAGCAATCCCCGCGAGGCCGACGCCGCATTCGCGCAGGAACCAGCGACGGGTGAGGGAGGTTGCCTGGGCGGCGCCAAGTTGTTTGGGAATTGGTTTCATGTGAGCATCCTCTCCGGCCCACCCGAAGGGGTTGGGCCATTCATCGCGGCCGGCTGTTTTGCCGCCGCTTCGGCAGCCTCGGGCGGTGAGCTCGAACGTCGCAAGGTGATGTGCACGTTACCTGGCCGGTTGTCGAACTGGCCAGATATCCAAACGGGGCCATCGGATCCGCCGAGCTTGAACAACAACTTGCCGCCATAGAGCTCGGCAGGTTTGCCAGCCTCGCCTGCCGATTTCGTTGCGAGACAGGCCAAAAGCGGCCGGATCAGGCGACGTGATTGGAGGTCAGTGTCAGCCTGGAGGACGAACTCATGCGCTTGTTCCGAGCGCTGAGCCGCGATGGCGCCGAGCACTTGCTCGGCAAGCTTGTCCACGGTCCACTCGGGGAGAAGTGGGGCGACGAGAACATCAGCAATAGGATTGTTCTTGGTCACAATGGGATCACCCGTTTTGGGAGATTGTGCCATTCGGCTCGCAGTTCGTTTAGCCCACATTGGGCCTCAAAACGAATCTCGCCGCTGCGCGCCAAGCCAGCCGCGATGGGGTCGGCATCAGAATCGCCATGATCCAGGCCGGTACACTCACCTCCAGGATAGCCGGCCCTCCGTCGTTGGGAAAGAGTGTGTCTTTGTTCCGTGCGGCCATCGCAGGCGTGCCGGTGCTGCAAGGGCGTCCATCGCCGATAACCGTCGAATAGCCTTCCGCCGGAAGGAGGCTGCCCGGCTCCCGGTAGTTCGGGTCTGGGCCATTCGTCTCGATCGCGCGGGCCCTCTGGAGCGTCGTCCCGTGATGGAGAATGGTCGGTGGGGGATCAGGCGACACAGGGGATCTCCTCCAGATCCTCTGACATCACGGCCGGCACAACGTCTCATCCAGATTCAGCAGCACCCGGCTCACGATCGTCCACGCGGCGATGTCGTTGGGCGTGGCATCCACCGGCAGGTCTTCGACCTTGGTGAACTTCGAAAACGCGATCGGCCGCGCCTGAAGCTCGCCGCGAACCAGCCGATCGCGGTTCGCCGCCAACAACCGAAGCACCTCCTGCCGTTCCGCGTCTTTGGCGGGACGCGCCGCGCACAGCAAGTAGGCATAGCTGACCCGTGCGGCGTCGTCCTTGCCGCCTTCCTTCAAGATGCGCAGCGCCAGCGCCTGCGCGGCCTCGACGAACGTGATCTCGTTGAGGCTGGTCAGCGCCGACAGCGGCGTGTTCGAGCGCGGCCGGCGCGCACAGGCGATGTCGGCATTGGGCGCATCGAAGCTCGTCATCACCGGGTCGGGCATCGAGCGTTTGCGGACCACATATAGGGCACGCCGATAGCGCTCCGGCCCTTCGGGCGGAATCCAGTATGTCGGCCTCGTGAAGTTGTCGTCGAGGACGCTCTTGGGCACAGGCGGGAAGATGCTCGGGCCGCCGACTTCCTTCAGATGCAAGATTCCTGCGATGGAGAGCGTGGTGTCGCGGATCACCTCGGCGTCCATCCGGAAACGGGCGCCGCGTGCGAGCAATTGATTCTTGGGATCGCGCTCCAGGTGCATGGGAGTCACCACGGACGACTGCTGATAGGTCGCGCTGGTCACGATCGTCTCGATCAGGTGTCGGTGGCTCCAGCCGTGCTCCATGAAATCGACGGCCAGCCAGTCAAGCAGGTCCAGGTATTCCGGCACCGGCGTGCGCGTGCCGAAATCCTCGGCGGTCTCGACGAGGCCCGTTCCAAAAATCGCCTGCCAGACGCGGTTGACGGCGACGCGGGCAGCCAGCGGGTTGTTCTTGCTCACCAGCCAGCGTGCGAAGTCGAGCCGCGTCGCCGCGCCCGCCGTCTTGTCAAGCGGGTGCAGCAGGGCCGGCACGTGCGGCTTGACCGCGTGCTTGGGCCGATCCCACTCGCCGCGATGGAGAAGAGTCGTCCGCCGCGCATGCTGCGGCAACCGCTCCGCGAGATGCAGCACGGACGTTTGGCCCACGGGATGCTTCTTCCACTCCGCCGCGATCGCCTCCTGAGTCTTGCGCGACTCGGCATCCGTGAGCGTCTTCAGCCACGCGGAGAAGATCGCGCCCTTCGGTTTCTCGGTGCGCGTCGCGGGCGGCACGCTCATGGCGAGCACGGCGGCGTAATCGACCGGCTGGGCCTGCGGGTTCGGCGATGTCGTAAGACTCATCCGGCAACTGCCGAGCTGCGTGTTCAGCCGGCTTTCATTGCCGCCATGATTCTGAACCAGCATCACCTTGAGCTTGGTTTTCTCGGGGAAATCGAGGGGCTTGGCGAACTGGACGACCGCAACGCTGTCCTGGTTGCGCAGGCCCGGTCCCCGGTCGGCACGCCAACCGGTCCTGTCGTCGCCGTCGATCAGGTACGACACGGGGCCGCGGGTTCGCTTCTTGGCCTTGTCGGCGTCCGTTTTCCATTCATCTTCCATCACGCCGTCCGGCTCCGAGAAATCGGCACTCGCGTTCACCAGTTTCAACGGTTCCCAGCTCTTGCTGCCCGGAAGCTGGTAAAGGACCTTCAACTCACTGACGACCCAGGTCCCGTACTTGCTTCGACCGGGGCCGCCGAACGGCATGTCGCCATGGACGAGCGCTTCGAGCCGCAGCCCGGTCACGCCCTTCGTCTCGGGCACGAAGACGCCGAAGATGTCGCCGTGCGTCGTCGGATGTCCCTGCGTGAGGATGCCCAGGTCCGCTTCCTGAGTGGGATGGTTGAGGCCGCCGCTGCTGGCCAGCTCGATCGCCTTCAGCGGACGCCAAGTCACTTCCTTGGCCAGCACGGTTTTCTCCCAGGCCGACATCTCCTGTTGCCAGCCGGGCCGCCGCTTCTTCACGAGATCGTGCGCCGCCTTCACCTTGGCATGAACGTCGTCGATGGTTTTCTGTTGGTCCTTGGTGTAGACCCACGACTGGGCTTCGTAAGTGTTGTTCACGAACGCGAACAGGCCGTAGTATTCGTCCTGTGCGATCGGGTCGAACTTGTGGGAATGGCATTGAGCGCACTGCAAGGACAGGCCCAGCGTCGCCTTGCCGATGCAATCCATGCGGTCGAACATTTCGAACAGGCGAAACTGTTCGGGAACGATGGCGCCTTCCTCGTTGATCATCGAATTGCGCAGGAAGCCGGTCGCCACCATCTGGTCCTGAGATGGATTGGGCATGAGGTCGCCGGCGAGCTGCTCGATGATGAACCGGTCGTAGGGCATGTCGCTCTTGAACGCCTGAATGACCCAGGCGCGCCAGGCCCACATCTCCCGCAGCAGGTCCTTTTCGAAGCCGTTGCTATCGGCAAAGCGGGCGATGTCGAGCCACAGGCGGGCCCAGCGCTCGCCGAACTGCGGCGACGACGCCAGCCGCCGCACCAGCTCAACGATGGCCTGGGCCCGGTTGCGCCGGTAGGCCTCCAGAAAAGCGTGGAGCTGCTGCGGACTCGGCGGCAGGCCAAGCAGGTCCAGGTACATGCGGCGGCACAGCGTAGCGGGATCGGCCGGAGGGGATGGTTGCAGCTTAGCATCGGCCAGCCTGCGCTTCACGAAGAAATCGATGGGGTGTTCACCCTTCGGGATCGTTTCCTGGCGCGGCGCTTCGAAGGCCCAGTGTTGCGAATACCCGGCGCCGGCGGCGATCCATTGCTTCAGCGTGGCGATCTGCTTGGCGGAGAGCGGATTCTTCACCCGCGGCGGCGGCATGATTTCATGATCGGCCTGGGCGGTGATGCGCTTGATGAGCGCGCTCTTCTGGGGCTTCCCGGGCACGATCGCCGGCTCCTCCGAGTCTCCACCGACGAGCGCGGCGCCGCGCTCGTCCAGCCGCAGCCCTGACTTGCGGTTCTTCTCGTCCGTGCCGTGGCAGTTGAAGCAGTGCTCCGAGAGGATGGGCCGGATATCGCGGTTGAAGGACAGCGTCTTCTCGTTCGAGGCAGGCGTTTCGTCCGCTGAGGCGCTGAAGGCAAGTGAAGCGCCGAGCGCGACGAGGCTGCAGCCGAGGGCCAGGCCACAAGCAGTCACTCGATTACGCAGTACTCGCACGATATCAACTCCGGCAGGGCCCGTTCGCTTCGTGGAGGTCGCCACAGGTTGCATTTTACCTGGCAACCAGACGGCGGACCAGTTCTGATGATGGACGGCCGGCGGAAACCATGATACCATTCCGACAAAAGCTCGCTGCCCGCCGAAGATCGCGACGCAAATGGTGGCCGCTCATCCACGGGAGGGGCATATGGGACTGATCGCGTTTCCAAAGCTGGGAGTGAAGTACTCCGACAAGTATTTCACGGAGGAGACGATCGCATGGCTGCTGCGCGCTCCGAAGCCGAAAGTGTCGCTCAAAGGGCTGCCGCCGGCAGCAGAAGCGCGGGTGGCGTATACGCCTGAATCCGCGTTGGCGGCGGCGTGGGCGGAGCTCGCCGCCGACCCGCAGTTTCAGCGCGCGATCAAGAAGAAGGGCTACAGCAAAGACCAGGCCCAGGCGGACTTCGCCAAAGCCATCGCCAAGCCGCTGCCGCGGACGGCCGATCGTGCGCTCGGAGCCTCATTGAAGATTGATTACCAAACGCGCGTCGACGACGGCCGCTACGTCCACCTGTTGAACGGCCGACCGATCCTCGCCATTCCGACCGGCGTGAAGGCCGCGGCCACCGTTTCCGCCAACACCGACGTGATCCTGTACGGCTGCTTTATCGTCATCGACGTCTTGAGCGTCGTCGCCGCCGCGGCGAGCATCAAAGTCGTCGTGCGCAAGGAAAAACTGGCGAAATTCCTGCAGAAACCGCTCGTGGGATTCTTCCGGAAGCTGACGAACCCGACTGCTGTGGGGCAGCTCAATCGACTCACGAAGGCGGGAAAAAAGATCGATGTGATCCTCAAGATCCTCGGAATGCTGCGCGGAAGCGTGAATCTGAAAACCGTCGTCGAGACTTTTCTCAAATCGCTCTCGTGGGTCGACAAGGCCATCGCGGTCCTGCAGTTGATCGGCTCGATCCTGCTGCTGATCGGCTCGGCGGGCGCGTCGTTTGCGGCCAAGGTCGTGCAACTGGCAGGGGCCATCGCGTTCTTGATTGCCGACATCGGCGGCTTGATCAGCGCGCTCGCGAAGAAGTGAGGCCCGGACGCGATGCGGTTCGGCTGCGGAGCCACGATCACCCGCCAGCCCGCCGGTCCATGATCACCGCCGAGGTGTCGTCGTGGCGGCCGCTGCCGCCGGTGAAGGCTTCCGACGCCTTGAACAGGCTGGCCAGGGCCTCGTCGGGGGCCGCGTCGCGACGTTCGCCCAGCACCCCCTCGATGCCCTTGACGCCGAAGGCGGTGAAGTTGGTCTGGCCTTGCGGGAACGCATCGGTCAAGCCGTCGGTGTAGAGCAGGATGCGGCTCGCCGGGGGCAACTCGACCGTGTTCGACGCGTAGTCCATGCCGGAGCTGATCCCCAGGGGAAGGCCGACGTCGTCGTCGGTGCCGATGTGCTGGATGGCGCCGTTGCCCAGGTCCTGCAAGATGGCGAGCGGATGCCCCGCGGAGCTCCAGGTCATCGTGTGCTTGGCGGTGTCGATGGCGGCGTAGAACAGCGTGATGAAGCCGCCGCCGCTCTGCACGATCGAGTTCTCGCACAGGCGCTCGTTCACTTCGTGGACCAGCTTGGACGTGTCCCGGAATTGATCGTTGGAGAACATGCGGATCAAGGTGTGCATCGTCATGATCGACATGCACGCCTTGAGGCCGTGCCCGGCGGCGTCGCCGAGGATGATGATCAGGGTGTGGGCGTCGGGGCAGAACAGATCGTAATAGTCGCCGCCGGCCATGATCACCGGCTGGCCGCCGATCACGGTCATCTGCGCGGGTTCGTAACGTGCCGCCACGCGATAGCCCTGCGGGGCGACCAGCCCCTTGGGGATGATCGATTCCTGCAGCCGGCGGACGCCGTCCATTTCCTCGCGCAGCTTGTCGGCGAGCTTGCGGGATTCCTCGGCCCGGACCGCGGCCAGGGACGACTCCAGGCTCGACAGCACCAGGAACACGAAGTCGCCGCGCTCGTCGCGGACGATGTAGAAGCGCAGGCCGTGGGTCAGGAAGCGCGGCAGGTGCAGCATCTCCGATTGGCGGCAAGCGAGGACCACCGGCACCTCGGGAAAGTCGCGCTGCATCTTCTCGAAGAACACAAAGCCCTCGTCGGCGGTGGCGGGGAAGGTCGCGGCCAGGAGGAGCACGTCCCAGGCGCCTTCAGCGGCGCGGGCCAGGACCTCGGCGGAGTTCATGCCGATGAAGGCCTCGTTCTCGCCGGAGGCGAGAAACAGCGACAGCAGCTCCGCTTCGGCCGGATTGTCCCAGGCGACCAGGATTCTCATGCTTTGCGTCCCGGAGAGGAGAACGGCGTCCGGCGGCGTCATTCCACCGGCACGTCGTGATCAATTGCGGACTTAGTGTATGCAGGGATGCGGGGCTTCGCAAGCGCTACGGTCGTTTGCGGAAGTATTCGCGCAGGTAATCGCCGGCGGAGAGCTCGGCCGTGTCGCCGAAGTTGAACTTCGATTCGCCGCTGCTTTGAAACAGCTCGTCCCATTCCAGGTCCGCACAGGTGTCCGACGACGTCAGCGCCGCCGGGCCCTCCTGGCTGTCCATCAGCCATTTCACTTCGCTGGGATGAACGACTTGGACGGGGAGCGCTTCCTCGATGGTCGCCTGGATGTGAATGGTGAACTCGAGGGCGCCGATCCGCAGGTGGTCGCCGTCGTGAACGCGGACCTCGCCGTGGATGCGCTCGCCATTGATGAAGGTGCCGTTGCAGCTCTTGAGATCGCGCACCACCACCTTGCCGGCCCAGCGGGCGATCGCGCAGTGGAGCTTGCTGACCAGCGGGCAATGCGGGCGCAGGTGGCACTTGGCGCCGCGACCGATCATCACGACCGTGCTCGGCAGGGGAACGACGCGGCCCTTGGCCTTGCCGCTGGCGACAATCAGTTTCACCTCCATGCCCCGACTCCGTCAAACGCCGATAGATTGCGCGCACGCTTTCTGCTCATTAAACGTTAACATCCAGCCAAGGTTCCGCCAAATAGGAAATGAGTCCAGAATCGCGCGCACTCCCGATAGGGAGAGGGGCGGTGTCGCTTAGGGATGCCTGCCCACGAAAGCCTGCCCCGATAGGGGCGCCTACCGATGTCACGGGGTCGGGTTTTCGATCCACTGCCGGTAGCAGGGAACACACAGGTGCAAGACCAGCCGGCGATGGACCTGGTCGAGGGCTTCGCGTTCGGAGACGTCCGCAAGCTGGTCCATCAGTCGATCGATCTCGGCGCGCAAGCCTTCGCGTGAGGCGTCGCTCGACAGCACCGGCGGCGCGGGATCGGCGACGGCCTCGATGGTGATCTGATACGAGTCGCCGGCGCCGGGGTGCAGCTCGATGGCGCAGCGGGAACAAAAGGTGGGGGACATTCCATCATCGTGTCCTGGCTTCTCCATTGTTTTCCCAGCTGGTCGGCAATGTGGCTGAAAGCGTGTGGGTTATTCTACCCTCCGCGCCGATTCATCCACAGCTACAATGTCCACGCCGATCTGTGAGAATCGCTGGAACAAGGATCCCCACCATGCCAACCAGCTCCTTCCTCGCCGTCGATGCCAGCACGCTCCCCTGGGAGGAGCACTTCAACGAGCACGTCGGTCATCCCATCTTCCGCAAGGAGTTGTTCAGCGACCCGGAGACCGGCATGCTGGTGCGGCTGGTGCGCTATCCGGCCGGGGTCATCAATCCGCGCCACACGCATCCGTGCGGGCACGGCATGTACGTTCTCGAGGGGACGTTGGTCACGCACAAGGGGACTTTTGGCCCCGGCAGCTTCGTCTGGTTTCCCGAAGGCGAAACCATGGAGCACGGCGCCAGCGCCGAGGCCGACGTGACGGTCGTCTTCATCACCAACAAGCCGTTTCGCATCGACTACGAGGCCGACGCCCGGCGCTGAACCCTAGCCAAGGCTGCGGCTTCGCCGCAAACCATTCATCAGTAGCCACTTGTGGATCTCGCGCGCAAAACGGCCGGCAGGATCCTTCGTCCCTGCGATTGGATTGGCACGACATCCCTTCGTGGCTTAGACTACAGTAACGCTGGCTCTGGGCAGTTCGGCATCCTTCGGCGGGGATGGGATGGAGAAGGTCACCGAAACATGGGTCACCGCCCAGGAACGGCCCATTTCGATCACGAACCGCACCGCCTGTCTGGTCCACATCTATCCGACCGGACCGGGCATGGGGACGCGCTACAGCCTCGGCGAAAACCCGCTGGTCATCGGCCGCGGCAACGACTGTGAAATCCTCATCAACGATCACTCGGTGTCGCGCCGCCACGCCCGCATCCAGCCCGGCGCCGACGGCTTTTACGCCGTCGATCTGCAAAGCACCAACGGCACCTACGTCAATGACATTCCCGCGTCGATGTGCAAGCTCAAGGACGGCGACTACCTGCGCGTCGGCAACTGCATCTACCGCTTCCTCATGGGCGGCAACGTCGAGACCGAGTACCACGAGGAAATCTACCGCCTCACGATCATCGACGCCCTGACCGACATCCACAACAAGCGCTACTTCCTGGAGTTTCTCGACCGCGAGCTGGCCCGGTCGAGCCGTTACGATCGGCCGCTGGCGCTGGTCATGCTGGACATCGATCGCTTTCGGGCCATCAACGAGGAGCACGGTCACCTGGGCGGCGACTTCACGCTGCGCGAGCTGGCGGCGCGGATCAAGGGGAACATCCGCAAGGAAGAGCTGTTCGCCCGTTACGGCGGCGAGGAGTTCGCCGTGGTCCTTCCCGAAACGACCTGCGACGGGGCCATGCGCCTGGCCAATCGCCTGGTCAAGGTCGTGAACGAGACGCCGTTCCAGTATGAAGGCAAGACGTACACGGTGACGATCAGCGCCGGCGTGGCCACGACGCTCGGCGAAAAGGGAATCGCGCCGCACGACCTGATCCGCCGCGCCGACGACAAGCTCTATCAAGCCAAGAACGCCGGCCGAAACTGCGTGGCGAGCTGAACCCTTCTCGTGGCCGGGGCTGAGTTTCGAAGCCCCGGCCACCCTCCTCCCATGCTACGCCCCCAGCGGGTATCCTTCCCGGCGCGGACGGTCCAGATGGCGATTCGCCGCTTCCGCATGTTCGCCCGTGAAGCGCTCGGCCCGCGGGTCCCAGGTGAGCCGCTGGTTCGGGAAGAACCGGACGGCGATGTTGCCGAGATGGCACACGGTCACCGAGCGGTGGCCGACGCTGGCGTTGCTGATCGGCTGCCGGCGGGACCGGACACAGTCCATGAAGTTCGCCATGTGGCCGGTCGCGACGGGCAAGCGCGTGGCGCCGGACGGCAGCGGCTCATTGATCAAGCGCTGGTCGCTGGCGATGATCGTGCCGCGGCTGACGAAGATCCACTTGTTGTCTTCCCCCTCGAACAAGACGCCGTTGTCGTGGGGACGATTGCCGTTGCGGGCCGGGAAGTCCGACGGCGGGCCGTCGCGGCACACCAGCGTCGTGCCGGGGCTGCCGTTGCGGCCGTTCGCGTAGGTGTAGGTCACTTCGAAGCGCGGATGACAGTTGTAGCTCATGCCGTTGGTGGACGGCGCCGTGCCGTGGCCTTCGACGCTGACCGGGCCGCTCTCGTCCATCCCCAGCGCCCATTGCGCGATGTCGTTGTGGTGGGCGCCCCAGTCGGTCATCTTGCCGCCCGAGTACTGATACCACCAGCGGAAGTTGTAATGGCAACGGTTGGCGGTGTACTCCTCGCGCGGCGTCGGACCCAGCCAGAAGTCCCAGTTCAGTCCGTCCGGCACCGGCTGGCCGGGGAACGGGCCGCCGGCGGGGTTGCCGCCGATCAACGTGGTGATCTTCCGCACGTGGCCGACGCGGCCGTTGCGGATCAGGTCGCAGGCCAGGCGGAAACGGCCGCCCATCTCGGTGCGTTGCTGGGTCCCCGTCTGCAGGATCTTGCCCGTTTCGCGCGAGGCACGCGCGATGGCCTTGCCTTCGTCGATCGTGAGCGTGAGCGGCTTCTCGCAATACACGTCTTTGCCGGCGCGCAGGGCAGCGATGGCGATGGCCGCGTGCCAGTGGTCCGGCGTGCCGATCGTCACGGCGTCGATGGAGCGGTTTTCCAGGAGCCGGCGATAGTCCTCGAAGATCTGGCAGTCGCGGCTGCCGCCGCGCTGGGCGCTGCGGACCTGGGTGGCCGCGAACAGGGCGTTGGGCAGATCGACGTCGCAGACGGCGATCATCTGCACGCCCTCTTGCCGCATGGCGTCGTGCATGATGTGATTGCCGCGTTCGCCGCGCATCGGGGCGTTGCCGCTGCGATGGGTGCGATTGGTGCCGACGCCGATGGCGGCCATTTGCAGGAGGTCGCTGGCGGCGACTTGCACTCGGCGGCGGCGACGAACCTGGGCCAGGGCGACCGATTCTTGTGCATACCACAGGGGCAGCCCGGCCGCCGTCAAGGCGCCCAGGGAGCGCGCCAAGAAGCCGCGCCGCGACAGATTGCCACGTTGCATGTTCGATTCTCCTGGAGGGAAAGGGGCAGCGACTAGGTGATTGTGGGTGGTATAGGCGAAAGATGCGGGGAGCAAAGGAAAAAAAACGTGAAATCGCCGTGCGCGAGACAACGCGACTACCTCTCCCATGGCCGCCGGTCGTGCTGCATGTCGTCGCGGCAGCGGCGCAGGTCGCGGGTCATGCGGACAAGGCCGAACGCCAGGGCGACGGCGGCGCCGCCGGCGAACGTGCCGAGGTAAACCTTGTTGAGCTGTTCCTGCCGCTGGCGCTCTTCCGGGCTGACCAGCCCGACCGGGCAAGTTCGTCAACGCGCTTGCGTCGATTCAAGAGCGACTGCCCACAAGCAGAGTGCCAGCAAGATCTGGCCGACCGATTTCATGTTCATGGCTGCCGCCTATTTGGGCCTTCAAGCATAGAACACGTCATTCGGCAAGGCAAACAGGCTCGGCTGAAAGGAGAATTCCCGATGCCCTGGTTCCGGCGTCCGCATCCATCACTCCGCAATCACCTCGCCCCCCGCCATCGTGGACATGGCGCGGTACGAATCCGCCGCCACCATCTCGCGGAGGAACCGGACGCTGCCGTCGCAGAACAGGAAATGGCAGCCGCCCGGGTGGACGCTGCGGAAGCCGGAAATGATGTCGTAGTCGCCGCGCGCCGTGCCGCTGTTGGTGCAGCCGTTGTTGTAATCGAGCGACGGCAGCACCAGCGGGTTGTTCATCCGCTCGTCCCACGGCGGCTGATGGCCGCCGCGCAGCGCGGTCACGCCCAGGCAGGCGGCTTGCAACAGCCCGGTCGAGTTGAGCGCCGTGGTCGCCGTCGGGCCCGACGACCAGTTCTGGTCGATGTACTTCGATTGCCCCGGAAACAGGTCCTGCGCGGCGGCGGTGTCCTGGTAGAAATGGCGGATGCCGTAGCGCGGCGTCCCCCCTGCCCCTTCGCCGATCGCGAAGGTGTTGCTGGCGCCGTCCTGGATGTCGGTCAAGCGCGTCTTGGAGTTGATGTCGAACGCGCCGCGAAACGGCATCGGCACTTCCGAGCGCTCGCACATGGCGGCGTTGGCTCCCTTGCACAACAAGTAATCGCACGCCGCCAGGTTCGGCAACGGCCGGCCGGCGTACGGGATCAGAAACGACATGTCGATGACGCCGCTGGCGCGATTGCTCGGGCACAAGAACAACGGGATTTGCACCGACACCATGTCGAAGTTCGGCGGCTCGTACCATTGCTTCTTCGGGTTCCAGCGGCGAAACCAGCTATCTTGCTCCAGGTACGGCAACAGCGGGATGAAGCCGCCGAAGCCGCCCATCTCCAGGTTGTCGGTGCCGGCCACGGTGTAGCCCGGCGGAAACGAGCCGGCCGCGTCGTGGTGGTGATGCAGGGCCAGCCCGAATTGCCGGAGGTTGTTCACGCACGCCGTCCGATTCGCCGCCTCGCGAGCCCGCTGCACGGCCGGCACGAGCAGCCCGATCAGGATCGCGATGATGGCGATGACGATGAGCAGTTCCAGGAGAGTGAAGGCGGCGCGCTTCATGGGAATCGTCCTGTAATCCTTCAGGATAGCCGAGTCGGAAACCAGATGCCAACCGAAAGCCACTCCCGGCCACGGCGCTTGGCAACCAGTCCGGTTGCGGACGGACCGAATGATGACGGCCGATGAGGACTGCGGGATACAGCCACATGATGCTGACCCGATCCGTCAGGAAGCCGAAAAACAGCGCCCCGGCCGCGAACGCCAGCCCGAAGCCCATTGCCAGGTTGCCATACTGCACGTTCGACAGGTGATATTCATTGCAGATGGTGGTTGCCAACTGCGACAGCGTCTGGCGATCCATGTAGTTGAGCATGGTCGCCAAGAGCAACAGTCCGCAGACGGTCCACTTCCAGGAGGGCGGGCGAGGCTGATTCATTTGGCATGGCCCTGAAGCCGCTCGACATGTTCGATTTTTGATTTTCGATGTTTGATGGATGCCGCAGCACCACCGGGCGCGGCGTGGTACTCAAAATCGAAAATCGACAATCGAAAATCGAACATGCTCACGCGTCCCACTCCTTGCCGTTCCAGGCGACGACGCGTTCGAGGAGCTGAACGACGGCGGCGCTGAATACCTGGAACAGCATCTCGCCTTTCTCCGGCGAGGCGTGGCGCGGGAAGCCGATGTGCCCGGGCTCGGTGCGGTCCTTGGTAACCCAGGCACGGTGGGCGGGGGCGAAGGCCTTTCCCCAGGGCACGTCCGGGGTCGAGCGGTAGTCGCCGACCAGCTCCGGGCGGATCCGCAACATCATCGACGTTTCCCATTCGCAGGCGTGGCCCATCTGCGTCTGCACAAAGGAGGGATCGGCCTGGTTCGGGTTGCCGCCGCCGGTCCAGTACGTCGCCGACAACAGCAACAGGTCGCCGCGGCGGCGATACTTCTGTCGCAGCTCGAACAGCGCCTGCTGCGACGGCACGATGTTGCCGCCGTGGCCGTTGAGGAACACCAGCCGGCGAAAGCCGTGCATCATGAAGTTCTCGGCCATGTCGATGAGGGTGTCCAGGTAGACGCGCGGCGACGCCGACATGGTGCCGGGGAAGTCGAGGTGGTGGTGGGAATTGCCCAACCAGAACAAGGGCGCGAACAGCACGCGGCCCTTGAGCGGCTCCTTGATGCGCCGCAGCACCTCGCCCAGGAGCAGGCTGTCGGTGAACACCGGCATGTGCAAGCCGTGCTGCTCCAGCGCGGCGATCGGAAACAACACGGGCATGTCGCGCGACAGGGCGGCGACGTCGGGCCACTTCAATTCGGCGAGCTCCATGGCGGCAGTCTCCCAGAGAGGGCAATCCTGGTCCATTAAAGGAGCGGCCGCAGGCAACGGAAACGAAAATCATGGAATCATGCGTTGGGAACGCTGATCCGCGCTGATCCACGCTCATGGGGGGAAAGCAAAGCTGCGCTCCGATCAGTGGCGATCAGCGGCGATTAGTGTTCCGACGTCTTGCTTTCCGTGCCGATTCGTCTAAAAAGAAGGGTCATGCTTTCCGCATGGATCGCGCATTCCAGCCGCCTCGGCGCCACGGATCGGACACGGCGTTGGCTATCCGAAAACGGGGTCTGACCCCCTCTGGTGGCCAGGATCAGCGTCTGTTGTCGGAGTCGTGGGACAGTCCCGAGACGGGGTCTGACCCCTTTTCGGATAGTCTCCTACTTCGCTTGACTCGGCTCATGAGGCGTTCCCGTCCTAGTCACCGCCTGTCAGCCTCTTCCTTGATCGCGCGGCGTGAGCGATTCCGCCGCGGGCATGGCCGTGCCGCGGCCTGGGAGGCGGCATGCAACTGACCTCACGCCGCGTGGTCATCACCGGCATCGGCGCCGTCACGCCCCTCGGGTTGGACGCGGCGTCGTTCTGGGAGGCCTTGCGGGCCGGGCGCAACGCCGTCAAGACGCTGACCTTCCGCCATTCGAACAGCTTCGTCGCGCACTTCGGCGCCCCGGTCGACGGCTTCGACGCCAGGAACTACCTCGACAAGAAGGACCGCAAGCGGCTGCCGCTGATGTCGCGGCCGTTTCAGTTCGCGGCGGCGGCGTCGCGGTTGGCGCTCGCGGACGCCGGCATCAACCTGGAGCAGCTCGATCCGACGCGGCTGGCCACGGTGCTCGGCGCCGGCGTCATCCCCAACGAGCCGCTCGAATTCGCCCGCGGCGGCCGCTCGAGCACCATCGGCGTCGGCCGCGTCGATCTGCAGCGCTGGGGCGCGGAAGGGATGTCGCTGGTGCCGCCGATGTGGATGCTCAGCTACATCCCCAACATGGTCGGCTGCCACGTGTCGGTGCTGAACAACGCCCAGGGGCCGAGCAACACGATCATCCAGACCGATGTCGCGGGCCTGCTGGCTCTGGGCGAGGCGCGGCGCTATCTGCGGCGGCAACAGGCCGACGTGGTCCTCGCCGGCGCGGGCGACACCCGCATTTCGGTGATGGGCCTGATCCGCCAGCAGCTCATGCAGCCGCTGTCCAGGCGCAACGATGCCCCGGAACGCGCCTGCCGGCCGTTCGATCGCGACCGCGACGGCCAGGTCCTGGGCGAAGGGGGCGGCATCTTCGTCGTCGAGGCCGAGGACCACGCCCGCCGCCGGGGGGCGCGCATCTACGCGGAACTCGCCGGATTTGGGGCAGCCTTCGACAACAGCGCCGACCGCAGCCTCGGCCGCTGGCGCATCGGCTCGCCCGCGGAGCGACGCCGCCCCTATCCGCGCCGGCCCGGTCACGAACACGGCCTGGCGCGGGCCATCCGCATCGCCCTCCACCAGGCCGGCATCTGCCCGAACGACCTCGACCACGTCAACGCCTACGGATGCAGTACGATTCCCGACGACATCTGGGAAGCGCAAGGTTTGGCCGAGGCGCTGGGGCCGAGAGCCGTACCGGTATTCGCGGCCAAGAGCCGCTTCGGCAACCTCGGCGTGGCCGGCGGTCCCGTCGAGCTGGCGGCCAGTCTCCTGGCCATGACCCACGGCGAGCTGCCGGCCAGCGTGAACGGGGAGCATCCCGATCCGGCATGTCCGGTGCGGGTCGCGACCGCCGTGCAGCCGATCACCAGGTCGCACTTCTTGAAGGTGTCGTTCACCGAGCTTGGGCAATGCGCGGCGCTGGTGTGCCGCACGATGGAATGAAGGTCCCGATTCCGGGTGCCATGCCCGTGCCGAATGACAATCGCGCTTCCGCAATTCTTCATCGCGACATTCCATTGACGCCACCATCGGACCGTCTACAATCAAGTTTTCTCTTCACGCATTCGTGCATCGCCATGGACGACGCCATCCGCAAGGCCGAGACGCTGATCGAGGCACTCAGCTACATTCGCCAGTTCCAGGGACGACTGACGGTGATCAAGCTGGGCGGCAGCGCCATGGAAGAAGCCGACGCCCTGCGGGCCACGCTCGAAGACGTCGTGTTCATGGCCACGGTCGGCCTGCGGCCGGTGCTGGTCCACGGCGGCGGCAAGCCGATCGACCGGGCGATGGCGGCCGCCGGCCTCAAGCCGCGCAAAGTCCTGGGGCGGCGGTACACCGACGATCAGACCCTCGCCATCGTCGTCCGTGTGCTGTTGCAGGAAATCAACCTCGGCATCGAGAAGCAGATCCGCGCGCTCGGCGGCCGGGCGGTCGGCCCGCACCTGGGCTCGATCCAGTATCTCTTCGGCGAAAAAATGACGCTGGCCGGTCCGAACGGCGAACCTGTGGACCTGGGCCGTGTCGGTATGGTTTCGCGGATCGACGCCGAGCTGATTCGCGACTTCTGTGCGGCCGGGGTGATCCCGGTGATCCCATGTTTGGCGGTCGATGCGGACGGCAAGTGGCTGAACGTGAACGCCGACACCGCCGCCGCCGCGGTGGCCGCCCAGGTCGGCGCCGAGAAGCTGGTGCTCTTGACCGATACGCCCGGCATCCTCCGCGACCGCAACGATCCGCACTCGCTGATCCCCAGCCTGAACGCCGCCCAGGTGCAGACGCTGATCGCCGAGAAAGTGATCGACGAAGGCATGATCCCCAAGGTCGAAGCGTGCCTCGACAGCCTCCGGGGCGGCGTCAAGAAGACCCACATCATCGACGGACGCTTGAAACACTCGCTGCTGTTGGAGATTTACACGGATCGCGGCGTGGGGACGGAGATTGTTCTGTAGTCACTTGTCATTGGTCAATAGTCATTGGCAATGAGCGTTCATCCATGACTGTTCACTAATGACTAATGACCTATGACCAATGACTAATGGCTAATGACCGTAACGAAACCATTGATCTCTTCCGCCGTTTCGTCATCGGCAACTACAAGCGTTATCCAGTCTGCCTGGTGCGCGGCGAGGGGTCGTATGTCTGGGACGCCGAGGGCAAGCGTTACCTCGACTTCTTTCCGGGCTGGGGTTGCGATTTGCTCGGGCACTGCCCGCCGCGAGTTGTCAAGGCGGTGCAGGAGCAGATCGCGCAGCTCATTCACGTCCCCAATACCTGGTACATCGAAGCGCAGGGACTGCTGGCCCAAGCTCTCGTCGACAAGCTCGGCTACGACGCCCAGTGCTTCTTCTGCAACAGCGGCACCGAAGCCAACGAGGCGGTCATCAAGATGGCCCGGCTCAACGGCCGGCCCGGCCGCTACAAGATCATCACCATGCTCAACAGCTTCCATGGCCGGACGCTGGGGGCGTTGAGCGCCACCGGGCAGCCGAAGTATCACCAAGGGCTGGAGCCGATGCTGGCGGGGTTCAACTATGCCCCGTTCGGCGATCTGGAGGCGGTCAAGAAGCTGATCGACTCCGAGACGTGCGCGATCATGGTCGAGCCGATCCAGGGCGAGGGCGGCATCAACCTGCCGCCGCCGGGTTATCTCGAGGGCCTCCGCGAGCTCGCCGATCAGCACAAGCTGATGCTGATCTTCGACGAAGTCCAGACCGGCATGGGCCGCACGGGAACGTGGTACGCGTTTCAGAACTGGCCGATCCAGGCCGACGCCGTGACTCTGGCGAAAGCCTTGGCGGGCGGCGTCGCGGCCGGCGGCCTGGTCGCCAAGCCGCAGTTCGCCGAGAAGCTCGTGCCCGGCACCCACGCGGCGACGTTCGGCGGCAACCCCATCGCCTGCCGGGCGGCCCTGGCCACCATCGAGACCATCGTGGCCGACAATCTCCTCGAACGTGCCGTGCACCTGGAAAACCTGTTCCGCCGGCGTTTCGAGGCGCTCAAGGCGCGCTGCCCGCTGATCCAGCAGATTCGGGTCAAGGGCGTCATGATCGGTCTCGAATTGTCCTGCGACGGCACGCCCATCGTCGATCAATGCATCGCCCGGCAACTGCTCGTCAACTGCACGCACGGCAACGTGATCCGCCTGCTGCCGGCCCTCAATCTCGCGGACGACGAGCTCCACTCCGGTTGTGACATTCTGGAACAAGTTCTCTTGGGGCACAAGCCGTGAGGTACCGCATGCGACCATCACGTGGCGCCGCGATCGTCATCCGACGTTCACCTTCAGGAGTGACCGCCATGCGTCACTTCATCGACCTGTTGGACTGGGACGGCGACTCGCTTCGCAAGCTTCTCGACGACGCGTTGCGCATGAAGCGGGCGCGGCGGCGCGGCAAGGACCTGCCGGTCAAGCCGCGGCGCGTGCTCGGGCTGATCTTCGAGAAACCGTCGCTGCGGACGCGGGTCAGCTTCCAGGCGGCCATGGCCCACCTGGGCGGGGCCAGCGTGTTCCTCAGCAACCACGAGGTCGGGCTGGGCCAGCGCGAAAGCCTGCCCGACGTGGCCCGCACCGTCAGCCAGTTCGTGGACGCCGTGGTGCTCCGCACCTTCAAGCACGAAACCGTCGTCGAGTTCGCCGCGCACGCCGCCTGCCCGGTGATCAACGGCCTGTCGGACTACTCTCATCCGTGCCAGGCGCTGGGCGATCTCTTGACGATGCGCGAGCAATCCGGCGACCTAGCCGGCAAGACGGTGGTCTTCGTCGGCGACGGCAACAACGTGGCCCGATCCCTGGCGATCGGCTGCGGCAAGCTGGGCGTGCGCTTCGTCCTGTCCGCGCCGAAGGGTTATGGGTTCGACGACCGCTTCCTGCGGACCTATTGCGAGTTCGTGCCGGACGGCGACCTGACCGAGGAGCCCGCCCCCGCCAAGGCCGTGAAGCAGGCGGACGTGATCTACACCGACGTCTGGGCCAGCATGGGCCAGGAAAACGAGACGAAGAAGCGGCACCGCGATTTCGCGCCCTACCAGGTCAACGCCGCCCTCATGCGCCAGGCGCCGGCGCACGCGAAGTTCATGCACTGCCTGCCGGCCCACCGCGGCGAGGAGGTGACCAACGAGGTCATCGACAGCCCAGCGAGCCTCGTGTTCCCGCAAGCCGGCAACCGCATGCACGCCCAGAAGGCGCTGCTGAAATGGATATTCGCTGAACGTCAGTAGTCAGTCGTCAGTAGCGCCACACCTCCCTGCTACTGACGACGGACTACTGACAACTTTGACTGGATGCAGCCGGCGTTCGTCATCGATGCGGCCGACGCCGGCGAAGCGGCCGCCTTCGTCAAACACGGCGACTTCTCCCTCCGGTTCCGGGCCGGCCCACGCCAGCCGCTGGCCTTGCGCGAACCGGTCGGCGTCGCGGGCGTTTAACTCCACGCGCGGTGAGCCTGCCAACGCCCATGATAAATCGGACAACGAGCGCCGCGCGGCCTCGGCGTCCGCGTCGAGCGGCAGGGCCGCCGCCAACTCGAACGGGCCGATCCGCGTGCGCCGCAGGGCCGCGAGATACGCGCCGCAGCCGAGGCGTTCGCCCAGGTCGCGGGCCAGGGAGCGAATGTACGTCCCCTTGCCGCAGCGCACTTCGATGTCGAGGTCCGGAAAGGCGTAGTTCATGATGTGAATGGCATGGATGCGCACCCGCCGCGGCGTCAAGTCCACCGCCGCCCCACGCCGCGCCAGAATGTAGGCGCGCCGCCCGGACACCTTGGCGGCCGAATACACCGGCGGCGTCTGATCGAATTCCCCGACGAAGCCGGACAGGGTCCGCTCGATCGCCTCCCGCGGGATCGGCGCGACTCCCTCCGTCAGCGTGATGGTCCCCTCGCCGTCGTCCGTGTCGCTGCGCGCCCCGAGACAGACGCCGGCCCGATACGTCTTTTCCTGGCGCTGCACGTACTCGGTGAAGCGCGTGCCAAGCCCGACGGCGACCACCAGCACCCCAGTCGCCAGCGGATCGAGCGTCCCCGTGTGTCCCAATCGGGTCCCGCGCGGAAACCACTGCGCAGCGCGATCGACGGCGGCCCGCGAGGTGACGCCCAGCGGCTTGTCGAGAATCAGGAAACCGGATGGAACCATCGTCTAGTGGTTGGTGGTTGGTGGTTGGTGGTTGGTGGTTGGTGGTTAGTGGTTGGTGGCTCGTCATGGAGTGGTGATTCGAGAACGGCGTCCCAGGGGAAGCCACCAACAATCCACCAACCACTAACCACCAACCACTAACCACTCGTTATACATATGATGCCCCTATGACCAACGTTCTCGACCGCGAGGAATACATCGAACAGGCGTACTTCTTCCGCACTCTGCGCGAACGGCTCGAAGGCAAGATGCCGACCCAGCAGATCCTCGAGCATCTGCCGCAGGAAATCCTGTCCACAACGCGGCTGCCCATGGCGGTGCAATTCATCGCCGCCGAGGTCAAGCACTCCGGGCTGCTGTCGTCGGGCTTCGTGAAGCTGCCGCACTACTTCACGCCGTTCCAGGCGTTCGTGATGCGGAACACCGAGGACGAAAAGAAGAAATTCAGCATCGAGATCGGCCTGTTGATCCTGGAGCGCGAGGCGCTGTATCGTTCCGCGACGCCCACGCCGGCGGGGTTGTTCGTCTATGAGTTCGAGGCGCTGAGCCGCAATCGCCTGGGCTACGACGAAGGCCTGCGCATGATGCGCGAGGACGGCATGTTCGACGCCGACTGGCGGGGGTACCTCGACATGGTCTACCGGCAGATCGGCGTCGTCGATTTCGCCGACCTGGTCTACGTCCGCTCGGAGCTGTACGTGCAGGACCAGCGCCGCCTCGACCCCGCCTACGCGCCGCCGGTGCCGGTGCTGTTCGGCGAGAAGGAAGGCAAGATCGCCAGGGCCAACCGCGGCCGCGATCCGCTGTTCCTGTTCGCCGCCTTGCAGCGCCAGCTCGGCTACCCGGAGGTGCCGCGCTCCCGGCCCAAGGACGACCCGCTGGCCCAGCTCGAAACGCTCAAGGCCAAGATTCGCGAGCTGGAAATTCGCTTGAAGCTGGTGGAGGGCGAGGTCAAGGGCCGCGTCGACCTGAGCGAGTTCATGGCGAAGCCGGAGCTGCTCAACCGGCCGGATGACGACGAGGACTGAGCGCGATGGGACAAGCTGCGTTGTCTCCGGAAGTCATCCTGCCGCGACTCGGTCCGCCGGTGGTCGAAACGGTGATCGTCGAGGACCAGACGTTTCTCATCCAGAAGCCAAGCCGGTCCGACAGTCCGCTCGACGGCTACATTCCCTTCTGGGCCGATCTGTGGCCGGCGGCGCGGATGCTGGCGAAGGTCATTCTGCGTGAGTCGTGGCCGCCGGGAACCGAGGCGATCGAGCTCGGTTGCGGCCTGGGATTGCCGGGCATCGTCGCCATGTCGCGCGGACTCAAGGTGACCTTCAGCGATCACGATCCGTGTGCGCTGCACTACGCCGCGGACAACGCCCGGCTCAATGGCTTTGATGGCGTTCCGACATGGCAGCTCGACTGGCGCTCGCCGCCGGCGAACGCCCGGTATCCCGTGATTTTTGGGGCCGACCTGATCTACGAGTCAAGCCACGCCGAGTGGCTGGCGAGCTGCATCCGGCAAATGCTGGCGGCGGACGGCGTCGCCTGGGTGACCGACCTGGAACGCATCCCGGCGCGGAGCTGGCACGCCGCCCTCGAGGCGGAGACGTTGCAGTTCACGGCGCGAGTGGTCCGTGCCGGCGAACCGGGCGGTCGGCGCATGAAAGGAAACCTGTATCACATCCGCCAAGTCCGAAGCGCCAGCGAGGGCGGATAGCCGCGCCTGCATGCTGCCTTCCCCCGGCGCAGCGATTTCGCTACGATGGTTATGATTCGACCGCATCGGGAGGAAGCTATGCGTCTGGTACGTTGTGGAATCGCCCTCGCCGTGGCGGCCGCCGTCATCGGGAGGCCGGGTGACGCGCAGGAAAAACCTGCCGTCAAGTTGCAGATCGTCAAGTACGACGGATTGACGAATGCCGTCAAGCAGAACCGCGGCAAGGTGGTGCTCATCGACTTCTGGGGCGAGTTCTGACTCCCCTGCAAGAAGGACTTCCCGCATCTGGTCGAGATGCACCACAAGTACGCGAAAGACGGCCTGGCCGTGATCTCCGTCGCCCTGGACGACATTCACAGCGAGGACGACCCCGATGCCCTGAAACGGGTGGAAGCGTTTTTGCGCGCCAAGAAGGCCGCGATCACCAATTTGCTCCTCGACGAGCCCATCGCCCTCTGGCAAGAGCGGCTGCGTTTCGTCGCGCCCCCCTGCCAGTATGTCTTCAGCCGCCATGGGAAATGGACGAAGTTCGACACCGACAAGGAGCCCATCGATCACAAGGCTGTCGAAAAGCTGGTCGTTGAGTTGCTGGCCGAGAAGTGATCCCATGAAATCCGACGATCCCGACCGTCAGCTCGCCGCGGCGCTCGGCCGGGTGCCCAGCGGCATCTTTGTCGTGACCGTGGCCCGCGACGGCGTCGCGACGGGTATGCTGGCGAGCTGGGTGCAGCAGTGTTCTTTTCAGCCGCCGCGGCTGACGCTGGCCGTGCAGCCCAAGCGAGCCATCGTCGAGCTGCTGCCCGCCGGGGCGGGTTTCACGCTCAACATTCTCGAAAGCTCCCAGACGGACATCGTCGCCCATTTCGGCAAGGGCTACGCGCTCAACGAAGACGCATTTCATGGCCTCAGCATTCATCAAAGTGGCGACGGCGGACCGGTGTTGACGGAGGCGCTGGCCTATCTGGATTGCCAAGTCGTCCAGCGCCTGGCCGCCGGCGATCACGACCTGTTCATCGCCGATATTCGCGCAGGCCGCGTGCTGGATGAAGGCCAGCCGATGATCCACATCCGCAAGAACGGCATGCACTACTGAGGACTGTGTCGATGTCCTGTCACGTCTGCAATGCGGAAGCGGTGGGGCGCTGCTACAACTGCGGCGCGCTCTACTGCGACCAGCACGGCGACGGCAATTGCGTGCGCTGCGACACCAGCATCATGGCCGGCGATCCGCGGCCCGACCGCATCAGCGCCGCGCCGCGCGGCGCGGTGCAACGGCCCGGATGGTGGCGGCCGCTGCC
>JAKEET010000127.1 GCA_022616435.1 Gemmataceae bacterium | reverse complement strand
GGTTCGGCTGGCGCCGGGCAAGTTCCACGCTGCCGAAACATTGCACTTGAAGCTTGTCCAGGCGCGGCTGCTCCAGTTGCGGCGGCCGGCCGGACCGCCGGACCTCGACGACCTGTTCGGCGTGCGCTACGTCAACGACAAGGGGGAATTCGAGCCCGGCAAGCTGGCCGCCGCGGAACGGAAGAAGCTGCCGGCCCGGGCCGCGGCGCTGGTTCAACAGCTTGCCTTATGGCTGCCCGCCGACGGTCCGCTGCTCTGGCAGCTCGCCGAGTTGGCCAACGCGCACGGCGACCTGCGCACCGCCGCGGCGATGCTCGACGGCTGCGTCGTCCAGTTCGCCATGAATCACCCGGAGCTGCGTCGCCGCCGGCAAATGCTGCGCGAGGCCGTCGACAACCTGCCGAAGCTGCAAGTCGGCGACAAGACGCAGCACGAAGACAAGCACGCCGGCACGCTGGCCTTTCGCTCGAAACGGCCGCTGCTGTCGCGACTCGACAACGCGCCGTTGCCGCCGGTGAGCGACACGGGGACCAACGAGCTTCCCTGGCAACTGTTCGCCGACACGGTGGTGGACGCCAAGTTCCGGCCGACGTTCGCGAAGTACCTGCACGAGCTGGCCGGCAAGGAGGTGGCCATCAACGGCTTCATGCAGCCCTTGCGCGCCGATCCGGAGATGACCGGCTTCATGTTCATCGAGTACCCGGTCGGCTGCTGGTACTGCGAGATGCCGGACACCGTCAGCATCGTGTATGTCGAGCTGCCGCCCGGCAAGACGACGACGTTTCGGCGCGGCCTGGTCCGCGTCGTCGGCCGGCTGACGCTCAACAGCAGCGATCCCGAGGATTTCCTGTACGCCATCCGCGACGCTCGCGTCGGCGGCGTGGATTGATGCGAAGTATGATGGAGTGACATCCGTTTCGGAGTACTGCCCATGGCCCTCACCACCGCCCAGGTCCAGGAACAAAAACGCCAGGCCGAAGAGCTGCTCGGCGACGGCGATCTGAAGCACGGCTTCGCCAAGAGCCTGTTCTTCGGCAAGTTTCACGGGGCCCTCTTGTTCCCCTATCCGCGGCTGCGGCCCGACGAGCAGCCGGCGGTGGACCAGGCCCTCGCGGAGCTGCGCCGGTTCGCGGACGAGCACATCGACGCTGCCGCCATCGACCGCGACGCCGACATTCCGCAATCCGTCATCGACGGCCTGGGCCGGCTCGGCGTCCTCGGCATGACCGCGCCCCGCGAGGTCGGCGGCCGGGGGTTCTCGCAGAGCGCCTATGGCAAGATCATGGAGTTGATCGGCGGCCACTGCGGCTCCACGGGAGTCTTCGTCAACGCGCATCATTCCATCGGCATCCGGGCGCTCTTGCTGTTCGGCACGAAAGCACAGCAGGAGCGCTGGCTGCCCGATCTGGTCACCGGCCGGAAGCTGGGGGCGTTCGCGCTCACGGAGGAAGAGGCCGGCTCCGACGCCGCCAACGTGCAGACGACCGCCACGCCGAGTCCCGACGGCCAGACGTGGTTCCTCAACGGCACGAAGCGCTACATCACCAACGGCGGCATCGCCCAGGTCTTGACGGTGATGGCCCGCACGCCGGCTCCGGGAACTGATGAGACAAGGATCACGGCGTTTCTGGTGACGCCGGACATGCCCGGCTTCGAAGTAGTCGAAGCACGCATGCCCAAGTGCGGCATCCGCGGCACCGCCACCGCCCGGCTGGCGTTTCACAACCTGGCGGTGCCGGCCGCGAACATCCTGGGCCCGATCGGCAAGGGCCTGCGGGTGGCGCTGACGGTGCTCGATTTCGGCCGCACCACGTTCGGGGCCACGTGCACCGGGGCGGCCAAGACGTGTCTTCGCGCCGCCGTCGCCCACGCCCGGCGGCGGATCCAGTTCAAGCAGCCGCTCAGCGATTTCGAGCTGGTGAAGAAGAAAATCGCCTGGATGGCGGCCCACGCGTTCGCCATGGAAGCGACCACGACCCAGTGCGCCGCCTTCATCGATCGCGGGTCGGACGACTACATGCTGGAAACGGCGCTGCTGAAGGTCTTCGCCAGCGAGGCCCTGTGGACCATCGTCAACGACACCCTGCAGATCTACGGCGGACAGGGCTACTTCTCGAACGAGCCGATCGAGCGGATGATGCGCGACGCCCGCATCAACCAGATCGGCGAAGGGGCCAACGACGTGCTGCGGGCCTTCATTGCCGTGGTCGGCCTGCGCGGCGTCGGCGCGAGCCTCAAGGGGGTGCTCACGGCGCTCAAGAACCCGTTTCGGCACTTCAGCGCGCTCTTGCGCTTCGGCCAGAATCAGATGGCGGCGCGGTTCACGTTGCCTAGCGTGCCGGTCCAGAGCGCGGAGCTGCGTCACCAGGCTCATGAGCTGGCCGCCCGCGTGCGCGATTTCGGCATCGCGGTGCAGAACGTCCTCGTGGACTACCGCAAGCTAGCCGGCAGCGACGACGAGCTGAAACTGATGGAAGTGGTGCTCAAGCGGCAGTATCCGCAGGAGCGCCTCGCGGACGCGGCTTGCGACCTGTACGCGTCGAGCTGCACGTTGAGCCGGCTCGATCACCTGCTGACCCATCACAACGGCCAACCCGCCGAGCGCGACCGCGACGTGCAGGCGGGGCGTCACTTCCTCACGCTGGCCAACCGCCGCATCCGGCAGAACCTGGCGGCGCTGTGGGACAATGACGAT
This sequence comes from Gemmataceae bacterium, assembly GCA_022616435.1. Taxonomy (GTDB): domain Bacteria; phylum Planctomycetota; class Planctomycetia; order Gemmatales; family Gemmataceae; genus JAKEET01. The sequence goes on along the minus strand of JAKEET010000127.1, from coordinate 48,983 downwards.
GCCATGACGACGACGACGGCGGATGCGTTCACGGCCGGTTGATCTTGTCGAAGCGGTTCAGTTCTAGTTGGCAACGATCCGCGTGTCAGACCCGCGTCGCGCCGCCTCCAGGTTCTGCTCGGCGACGTGCAGCAACGATTGCGGCGCGTACCGCTCCGCCGACGCGGTCGCAATGCCGAAGTAGCTGTACACCGGTGCGTGCGGTCCGGCAGGGTGGTCCGCAGGGTGTTCGAGGACCTCCTGCAACCGGCGGCAGCAGGCGACGCCGCCGGGCTTGGGTGTCTGAACCATAAGCATCAGAAACCCGTCCGGACCCCACTGGCCGACCACATCCGAGCGCCGCTTGCCGCGGACGATCGCCTCGGAGGCCCAGTCAGCAACCTGTGTCTCGGCCTGCCATGCGCCCACAGCCACCGTCAGCGGCGTTCGATGGCGCCGGCATCGCGCCGCTTCTTCATCCAGGCGTTCGAGCACTTGCCGCTGGGAATGCCAGGCGTCCGCGTGCCGCGGCGCTGTCCGCCAGATCAATTGCGCCAGCCGGTCAACCTGACGGCGTCCTTCGGCAAGCTGCTGCAGGATTCGCTCACGACCGCCCAGCGCCTCGTGCAGTTCGATCGCATGCTGCATCGCCGCGACCAGCAACGGCGGATGCGCCAGGATCAACGAGCGCGGCAAGCAATCGGCAACCCCGGCGGCGTAGGCGTGGGCGTATTGAGCAGCCCGATCGTCGCCGAGGAAGACAAGCGGCGTCTGCCGCTGACCGGTCAACCACGCCAAACCCTCGCTGCCCTCGCGCTCGGCCAGGTCGCCGCTGACCAGCACGACATCGAACGTCTGATGCTGCAGCATGAACCGAGCTTGCCCGAAGGTCTGGGCCGCCAGCGTATCCCATTCGGCCAGCGCCGGATGGGTGAACAGCGCGGCGAAGACGGCTTGCCGCTCGGAACCGGCCGCGATCAAGGCACGGGGCCGTCGGCGTGCGAGCATCGGCACGGGGCACTCCCGGACGAAGTCAAATCCTCCGTCACCGAATCGGCTGGGAGAATCCAGGATACGCCGACAGAACCGTCATCTTCGAGAGCGCTTGCGCCGCCAGCAGCCATTTCGCAGTCTCGCGCGTCGTCGCGATTGACATAAGCCATACAACCGGCAGCCAAGCCGCCCGGCTCGGCTGGTCTTTGCTACTGACTACGGACTACTGACTACTGACTGCCTGCCGATTTCGTGCTTGCATTGGCGGGGTCGCGGTCTACAATCGCCAGGACGCTGTCCCGCCGAGATCACTCATGTTCTTCGCCAGCTATCAGCAGTCCCTCGATCCACTGAAAGACATCATCCCCGGATCCGCGATTGTCTCCACGCTGCTGGCGGCGTTGCCCGTTATCGTGCTGTTCTGGTGCCTCGTGCCCTTGCGCTGGCTGGCGCCCAAGGCGGGTCTGGCCGGGAGCGTCGCGGCGCTCGCCGTCGCCATCCTGGTCTACCGCATGCCCGTGGACATGGCCCTGTGGTCGTTCGGGCACGGCGCCCTGTTCGGGTTGTTGCCCGTCGGCTGGACCATCTTCAACGCGATGCTCCTGTACAACATCACGGTCGAAACCGGGCAGTTCACGATCATTCGCCGTAGCGTCGCCGGCATCTCCGCCGATGCCCGCATTCAAGCCGTGCTGATCGGGTTTTCGTTCGGCGCCTTTCTCGAAGGCGCCGCCGGCGGCGGCACGCCCGTGGCCATTTGCGGCGCCATCATGGTCGGCCTCGGCTTCAATCCGTTCCTCGCCGCCGTGTTGTGCCTGATCGCCAATACCTCGCCGGTGGCGTACGGCGGCCTGGGCACGCCGCTGATCGTACTCAATGGCGTCACCGACCTGCCGACCGAAACGCTGAGCACCATGGCCGGGCACCAACTGCCGTTCTTGTCGGTGCTGATTCCGCTGTGGATGGTCAAGTGCATGTGCACCTGGCGGCAAACCCTGGCCGTCTGGCCGGCCCTGGCGGTCGGCGGCGGCTCGTTTGCGATCTTCCAGTACTTCTTCGCCACCATGCACGATTGGATCCCCGGCGTCATTCTCTATCCGATGACCGACATCGGCGGCGGCATCTTCTCGCTGGTCGTGACCGCGCTTTTCCTGCTGTTCTGGAAGCCCAAGGAGGAGATGCGCTTCGGCGACACTCCGCCGGCGACTCCACCCGCGAGCGGCACGGGCCCGACCGCCGGCGAGTCTGATCCGCATGCCGCCGAAGCCAAAGCGCTCCTCGGCGACGTCAAGCCCCACGATCACTTCGAAACCAAGAAACTGACCGCGGCGAACATCGCCGTGGCCTGGATGCCGTTCGCGCTGATGTCGGTGTTCCTGATGCTCACCGGCCTGGTGCGGCAGGGCGAATCATCGACGCAGGTCGGGCCCGGTAAGATGACCATCGTGGGCGACTTCACCACCAACTACGGCGTACCGATCCCTACCTTGCATCTGCAAGTCACCCGCGATCCGTACCTCGACGCCAAGCAAGATCCGGAGAAAGCGGTCTTCAACTTCGCCTGGCTGACGGCGCCGGGCACGGCCGTGTTCTTCGCCGTGCTCGCGTCAATGGCCTTGCTGCGCATGAACCTGCGCCAGATCGGCGCCGTGCTGCGGCGCACGTTCTTCCAGATGAAGATTCCGATCCCCACGATCGCCTTCATGCTGGGCCTGAGCTACGTCACCCGCTACGGCGGCCTCGACGCCACGCTCGGTTACGCCTTCGCCAACACCGGTGTGCTGTATCCGTTCTTCGCGGCCATCCTGGGCTGGCTGGGCGTCTTCCTGACCGGGACCGACGCCGGCAGCAATGCGCTCTTCGGCAGCCTGCAAAAGATCACGGCCACCGAGGTGTACAACAATCACACCGGGCTGTTCGCCGACCTGTCGCGAGAGCAGGCCCAGGTCCTGATCTGCACGGCGAACAGCACCGGCGGCGTCATGGGCAAGATGATCGACGCGCAAAGCATCTGCGTCGCCACCGCGGCCACGCATCAAATCGGCAAGGAGGCGGACATCTTCAAAGCGGTGGTCTGGCACAGCATCGTCCTGGCCGCCATCGTCGGCGCGCTCACGCTGTTGCAGGCCTACGTCTATCCGTTCACGTCGATGGTGCCGATGCCGAATCTAACAAAGAATTAACTGGACGCGCCGCCGCCGCCCGGTTTCAATGAATTGAGCATCTCCGTCGCACGGTTCACACGGATGGAACCCTCATTCATGACCCTTCATCGAGGCGCTGCCATGAAATCGAGCCCCATCGTTGCGGTGCTGTCGCTTGGCGTTGTCTGCGCCGGCTTCGGCTTCGCCCAGGACAACGGCAAGATCTACAAGGCGACCGTCAAGGACGGCGTCACGACCGCCAACGAGGTGATGTTGCCGGTGGACCCGCAGATCCGCATCACACCGGCGCACGCCAACGGCCCGCAGTTCGGGTTGACGGTGGAAGGCAAGCGCATCACCTGCTCGCAGAACGGCAGCATCTGGCAGCAAACGCGTGTCGATGGCCAGGAGAACCAGGTGCCGTTCGGCATGGGCAACGTGCCGCAGGCCCTGCCGGATGGGCCGTTCCACAAGAAACGCCACGGCTTTCAGACGTCGTGGAGCGCCAATGGCGTCGAGTTCACGATGATCGTGGAAGTAGTCCCCAGCAGGCCGTACGTCAAGGCCCAGCCGGGACAGAAGCGGCGCCTCGACACCTGCCGGATCAGCTACATCGCGGAGAACAAGGACAGCCGGCCGCACACGGTGGAGTTCCGCACGAACATCGACATCCTCGTGGTCAACAACGACGGCGCGTTGTACGCCTCGCCGACCACCGAACCGGGCAAGGTCCTCAACGGCGTGGTGCTCAAGGACGACAAGTTGCCGGAGTACGTCCTGGTGCTGGAGCGGCCCGACGCGCAGAACCCCGGCTTCGCGCCGGCGATTACGCTCAAGTTCGGCAAGTCGCAAAACGTGGACGGCCCCAGCCGGATCGTGTTGACCAACCTCGGCGTAATCGGCCAGGGCGGCTGGGACGCGCCGGCGCAACCGGCGGGCGATTCCGCGTGCGCGCTCTACTGGGCCCCCAAGGAACTGCAGCCCAAGCAGAAGCGGACCATGGTCTGGGCCTACGGCGGCGGCATCGCCACCAGCCCCGAGAGCGAAGGCAGAGTGACGCTCGCCTTCAAAGGCCCGTTCGCCCCGAACAAGCCGTTCACGATCACGGCCTACGTCGATGACCCGTCGCCCAGCCAGTCGCTGGCCTTGCAGTTGCCGCCGGGCATGGAATCGGTGGATGGCCGCGACATCCGGCCGGTGCCGCCGCCCGGAGCAACGGGCACCAGCGTCGTCGAGTGGCGGGCCCGGCTGCTGCGTGCCGGCGATTTCGAGCTCAAGGTGCGGTCGAGCACCGGCGTGACCCAATCGAAGATCCTGTCGATTCAGGCGGTGAATTAGTCCTCAAATAGAACAACTCCAACCGCATTTCGCGCGCACCGCATCGATTTCACTCCGCCCTTCGACCCATCGCCAACGACAAGCGCGCCTGGATGGACCCCGTTCTTGTCGCAACAGGCGAGAATGCCACTTTGCCAGCCCGCCACGGTACGTGCGTCGGTGAATTCGCGATTCGTGCAGCAACGCACGGCGTGCCAATGACTTGGCAGCGGCGGCAGCCGGAACTTTTTCGAATCTCCAAGAGTGCTCGGAGGAGTCCTTGCATTTCCTCGTGCTTTGCTTTGGCATCCTCCTTGGCCTTGTCCTTTTTCGAGTCGTGTTCAGTCTTGTACTTCGTACGGGCTTCCGTGACCACTTCGATGTAGTCCTGCAGGATCTTGGCCGCTTTCACGCCGGCGGCGTCGTTTTCCTGGAAAATGGCCTTGCCCTCGTCATCGCCGAGCTTTTGATCGTCCGGCATGGCCTCCAGGCGCCGTTGGATCTCGGCCCGCTTGGTTTCCATCTTGTCTAAGGCTTCGCCGAGCTTTTCCTTGAACTTCTTAGCGACCTCGGACTTCTTGATTTTGGCCTTCGCGGCCTTCCACTTGTCGTGTAGTTGCCCCATGTCGACCACTCCACATCATTGGGGCCTGGAATCTTGGCCGGCCAGATGCCGACAAGCAAAGCACCAGGGCCAGGACCAGGTACCAGGTGATACAGGCCCATGAGGATGGTGCTGTCAACGTTGGCGGCTCAGGCGGAGACCGACTGCTGCACCCCTTGCCCCACGCCGGCCGCCGCCGCTTCCACGGTCAAGGGCAGGGTCACGGTGAAGGTGCTGCCCTGGCCGAGCGTGCTGGCCGCGGCGATGTCGCCTCCGAGAGCCCGGACGATCGCCTGGCAGATGCTGAGGCCCAGGCCGCTGCTCTGGCGGCCCTGGTGGCGTTGCCGGGAGCGGTCGCCGCGGAAGAAGCGCTCGAAGACGTGGGGCAGATCGTGCGGCGGGATGCCGACGCCCTCGTCGGCGACGGTCAACGCCACGGTTTGCTTCGCGGGTTCGACAGCCAGGCCGAGGTGGACGGCGCCGCCCGGGGGCGTGAACTTGATGGCGTTGTCGAGCAGATTGCGGACCAGTTGGCGGTGATAGTCCTCGTCGCCGGGGACCGATGCGGCGGGAAGGTCCGAGGCTTCCAGGCGCACGCCCTGCAGGTCGGCGACGGCCTCGAACATGTCGAGCGACTCGCGGACGATGTCGTCGAGCCGGGTCGTGCTGCGGCGGCCGTCGATGCGGCCGACGTCGCCTTCGGCGAGGATCAGCAGGCGGTTGACGAGGTTGGACAGGTACTGGCATTCCTCCATGACCTCGCCGAGCAAGGTGGCGTATTCGTCGGCGGAGCGCTGGCGATTGAGGGCGACTTCGACGGAGCTGCGGATGGCGGCCAGGGGCGAGCGCAGCTCGTGGGCGGCGTGGGCGACGAACTCGCGGTTCTTGTCGATGTAGCTGGCGATGCGGTCGAGCATGCTGTTGATGGTGCGCGACAGCTGGTCGAGCTCGTCGCCGGTGCCGCGGATGGGGAGCCGCTCGTCGAGGCGGCTGGGCTGGAGGCGGGCCGCGGTGGCGATGATCTTGGCGATCGGCTGGGTGGCGCGCCGGGCCAGCACGTAGCCGCCGATGGGCGCCAGCAGCAGGATGATCATGCTGCGCACCAGCAGGGTCTGATCGAGCAGCGCCAGGGCGTCTTCCAGCGACTGGCGGTTGCCGCCCAGCCGCAGGAGCAGCGTGGGCAGGCCGGGCTCCTCCAGGCGGGCCACGTAGACCCGGTACGGAACGCGGTCGTGGGTCGTCGGGGGTTCGTCGACGATGGGGGTGGCGATGTCGGCGTGATGCCCGCCGGCCGCGAGCCTGGCGCCCTTCTTGTCGTAAATCTGCACGAACCAGGCCTGCACCGGATGCGCGAACGCGATGTCGTCGAGGCTTTGCTCCAGCCGCCGCCAGTCGGGATAGTGGATCTGGATCTCCTGGCTGACTTTCTTGACGTCGGCCAGCAGGGCCTGATCGAATTTCTCCAGAAGCTGGGTGCGATAGACTTGCCGCACCCCCAGCGACGTGACCAGCACGAGCACGAACACGACAATGATCATCCACAGCATCAGGCTAAAGCGGATGGTTGCCGTCAGGTTCCTAAGACGCTCGGAGAGCATAGCCCCGTCCCCGGATGGTGTGGATGAGCGGCTGCTTGACCCCTTTGTGGAGCTTGCTGCGCAGCCGATTCATGTGGACCTCGATGACGTTGGTGATTCCCTCCCAGTCGGATCCCCAGAGATTCTCGCAGAGCATCTTGCGGGTGACCACCTGGCCGTCGTGGCGCATCAGCATTTCCAGGATGCTGAACTCGGTGGGCGTCAGCTCGACGTCGACGCCGGCGCAGGTCACCTTGCGCGTCGCCAGGTCGAGGCGCAGGTCGCCCACTTGCAGTCGCGCCGCCGGCTTCAGGGTGGCGCGGCGGCACACGGCGTCGATGCGGGCCAGCAGCTCGGCCATCTCGAACGGCTTGACCAGGTAGTCGTCGGCGCCTTTGCCCAGGCCCTCGACTTTGTCCCCCACCGCCCCCAGGGCCGTGACGACGATCACCGGCGTCTTGATGCCGCGCTCGCGCAGCTTGGCCAGGACTTGCAGGCCGTGCTCGCCCGGCAGCAGCAGATCGAGCACGATGGCCTCGTATTTCTGGGTGGCGGCGTAGTCCAGACCGAGCGGGCCCTCGCGCACCCAGGTGCACGAGTGGTTCGCTTCGTTCAACCCTTGCTGCACCGCCTTGCCGATCGCCGGATCGTCTTCAATGACCAGGATGTCCATGGTTGGGGTCCTTGTCGTGGTCTTTCGAGTATCGGTGCGGCCAATCCGGGGTCGTGACTCACCTTGTCGCCAATCCGGACTGATGGTGGCCATTCTATCGCAGACCGGCGCTCAGCGGCCGCGTTGCGGGGAAGTTTAGCAGGCTGGAGTTTCCACAAACACTCATTTTCCGCATCCGCTAAGTGCATCATGAGCTATAGTTGCGGCAGTGGTATCCCCCGGATCCAGAGTTGCCGTGCGCAGTTCGCGGGCAACTCCCCCCCGTTTGGTCCCGCCATGCCATACCTCGAATTCTATCCGCAGCACAACGGCCTGATGAATCGCATTCCCTTGCGGAGCTTGCCGTTCCGTGTCGGACGCAGCATGACGTGCAACTACGTCATTTCCGCTCCGGAAATCTCCAAGGAGCACGCCGAGATCTTCCTGGCCGGCGACCAGTACCGCATCCGCGACCTCAACAGCACCAACGGCACGTTCATCAACGGCTACCGGGTCAGCGAAGCCCCGCTCGCCGAGGACGACATCATTCACGTCGCCCATGAGGAGTTTCGGTTCATCGGGACGGCGACGTCGGACACCGACGAATTCGAAGCGCCGCTGACGGAACCGCTGAGCCGCAAGATTCCCAAGAGCATCGCCCGCTGCAGCCAGTACCTGGATGAATTGCTTCGCGACAAGCTGGTCCGCATCCTGTTTCAGCCGGTGGTCAACTTCGCGACGCTGGAGCCGATCGGTTTCGAGGCGTTGGCCCGCGGCACCCACAGCGATCTCAGCGCCAGTCCGGTGGACCTGTTCAGCCTGGGGGCCCGGTGCGGCAAAGTCGCGGCCCTGAGCGAATTGTTTCGCCATGAGGCGGTAGCGAAGGCCGAGCAGTTGCCGCAGGCCAAGTACCTGTTCTTGAATCTGCATCCCAACGAGGTGAACAACGACGACTGCCTCGAGCACCTGCGGCAGATCAAGGCGGAGGCGCCCCAGGATCGCCAGCTGGTGCTGGAGATTCACGAGAACTCGGTGTGTGAGTTCAACACGTTGCGCGGTTTTCGCAAGCAGCTCCTGGACATCGGCTTCCAGGTCGCCTATGACGATTTCGGCGCCGGCCAGGCGCGCTTCCTGGAGCTGGCCGACATCCCGCCCGATTTCGTCAAGCTCGACATGCGCCTGGTTCGCAACATCGATCAGGCCGAACCGCGTCGCAACCTGCTTCGCGCCCTGGCGGGCGTCAGCTCGCAGCTGGGCATTCGCGTGATCGCCGAGGGGGTGGAGACGCAGGAAGAGGCCCTGGTGTGCCGCGAGCTGGGCTGCGAGTTCGGCCAGGGTTACTTCTTCGGCCTTCCCAAGGCGGTGACGCCGCTCAAGCAGAAAGATCCCACCAAGGACATCAACGTTTCCGAGCTGCGGGCGCGGCTGACCGCCCAGAGCGCCTAGCTTTCACCGTTCTTCCACCTCTGACAGGCGTTGCACAGCGCATGATCGGCCGCGTGGCCGAGCCGCGCGCCGCTTCGACGAAGCCGGCCCGGCGAAAGGCCGCGACCACTCCCGTCCAGGCGAACACGTCGGGCATGCGCGGCTGCCGCGGTTCGACCGGATAGCCTTCCACCACCTTGCCGCCGTGCCGCCGGGCATGAGCGGCGGCCGCCTTGAGCAGCTCGACGCTGACGCCGCGGTTTCGCCAGCCCTTGGCCACGAACAAGCAGCTGATCGACCATACCGGTGCGTCGTCGATGGGTTTCAACACCCGCGATCGCGCCAGGGCAGGGTACTCGGCCCGCGGCGCCACGGCGCACCAGCCGATCGGCCGGCCGTCGTGGTACGTCAGGATGCCGGGCGCGGCGCCGGCGGCGACCAGATCGTGCATGGCTTGTCGATTGCCGTCCCCCTTCTGCCGATCGAATTCCGACCGCGTCAGCCGCCACAGCATGCACCAGCAGCCGGCACAGGCGCCGCGCGGGCCGAAGAGCAGCTCGAAGTCGTCCCAGCGCTCGAGGGTCAAGGGATGGAAGACGAGGCTGAGTTTCTTGGAGCGCGGTTTCATGCGCGCGATTGTAACCCACCCATCGCCGCCACGCAATTTGCGGTATTCAACTGGCGGCGGCGGTGCCTTAGAATGAAGGAAGTCCGTAGTCCTTAGTCCGAAGTCAGTAGCAACTACCTGACTCTTGACTCCTGACTGCTGACCCCTGACGCGAAAGGAACCCCCGCCGGTGTCCGCCGATAAAATCAGCGAGTATCTCGCGCAGTTCAGCCAGGTCCGCACGCAAATCGTCGAGCAGCTGCGCCGGGCCATTGTCGGGCAGTCGGACGTGATCGAGCAAATCCTGGCCGCCATCTTCACCCGCGGCCATTGCTTGCTCGTCGGCGTCCCCGGCCTGGCCAAGACGCTGATGGTCAGCTCGATCAGCCAGATCCTCGACGTCGCCTTCAAGCGGATCCAGTTCACGCCCGACTTGATGCCCTCCGACATCACCGGCACCATGGTGCTCGACGAGAACGAACAAGGCCGCCGCGAGTTTCGCTTCGTCAAGGGGCCGATCTTCGCCAACATCCTGCTCGCCGACGAGATCAACCGCACGCCCCCCAAGACGCAGGCGGCCCTGCTGCAGGCGATGCAGGAACGCCAGGTGTCGGCGGGCCAGGAGACGTACAACTTGCCCGATCCGTTCTTCGTCATCGCCACGCAGAACCCCATCGAGCAGGAAGGCACCTATCCGTTGCCCGAAGCGCAGCTGGACCGCTTCATGTTCAACATCAAGGTGGACTACCCCAGCTACGACGAGGAGAAACGCATCCTCGACCTGGCCACCCGCGACGAGCCGGCCGAGATCACCAAGATCCTCAGCGGCCGCGCCATCCTCAACATGCAGAAGCTGATTCGCTCGGTCCCGGTCGGCGATTTCGTGAAGGACTACGTGACCCGGCTGGTGCGGGCCACCCGGCCCAGGGACGGCACGGCGCCGGAGTTCGTCAAGAAGATGGTCGATTGGGGCGCCGGGCCGCGCGCCGGCATCTTCCTGATCCAGGGCGGCCGGGCGATGGCGGCGATGGACGGCCGCTTCAGCGTTGCCGTGGACGACATCAAGAAGGTCGCGATCCCGGTGCTGCGCCATCGCGTCAGCACCAACTTCCAGGCCCAGGCCGAAGGCAAGACCAGCGAAGACGTGATCGAGCAGCTCGTGCAGACGATCGCGGAACCGGAAGTCGGCAAGTACGAGAAGCGGAAGAAGTGATCGATGTGGTGCCGCGTCTTTGCGATCAACGAAGCAGTGCCGGCGGCGGCGGAGATTGTCGAGCACCTGCGCGGTTGCGGACGACCGGTGGAAGCGCGGGCGGATACCGACGAGCAGGGCTGGTTCCATCTCGAGCTGACCGGCGCCGACGGCGTGTACCTTCTCGATGTGTACGGGAGCGACGAAGGAATCCGCGACGACCTCAATACCTGGGCCGCGTGGCTGGAGGAAAACGCCGGCGACCAGGCGATTCGGTGGATGCAGCACGTGATCGGCACGCGCCGGCTCATCACGCTGCGGCGCGAGGACCTTGGCGACGATGCGGCTGCGCGGCAGTTCTGCCACGAGCTGGCCCGCTGGCTGGCGCAACAGGGCGACGGCGTCTACCAGATCGACGGGGAAGGATTCTTTGACAGCGCGGGGACGCTGTTGGCGGCGGAACCCGCGTAGACAACGGCGAGCGTCGCGGCGTAAGCCCGACGTGGAAGGTCCCCGCGAACACGTCGGGCTCACGCCACGACGCTCGCCGTTGGAGATTCCCGGCAGACACGTCGGGCTTACGCCGCGACGCTCGCCATGATTAGCCCATGAGCACCGAAAAGTACCTCCGTCCCGAAGTCATCCGCCAGGTGTCCCGGCTCGACCTGCGCGCCAAGTTCATCGTCGAGGGGTTTCTCCAGGGCCTGCACGCGTCGCCGTTCCAGGGCTTTTCGGTCGAGTTCAGCGAGCATCGCAAGTACGTCCCCGGCGACGATCTCAAGGATCTCGACTGGAACGTCTTCGCCAAGACCGACAAGTATTACCTGAAGAAGTTCCAGGCCGAAACCAACGTCACCGGCTACCTCGTCATGGACCTGTCGGCGTCGATGGCGTACACGTATCGCCAGGAGCTGACCAAGTTCGACTACGGCATCTGCCTGGCCGCGGCTCTCGGCTACCTGATGATCCACCAGCAGGACCCGGTCGGCCTGGTCACGTTCGACACGAAAATCCAGGCGGCGTTGCCGCCCAAGAGCAAGCGGACGCAGCTCGGCACGATCCTGGCGATCCTCGCCAATCTCAAGCCGGCCGGGCAGACCGACGTGGCCGGCTGCCTGCACCAGCTGGCCGCGATGATCCGGCACAAGAGCCTGATCATGCTGTTCAGCGACCTGCTCACCGACCCGGAGCCGGTGGTGCAAAGCCTGCACCACTTGCGGCATCGGGGCAACGAGATCATCCTGTTCCATATCCTCGACGAGGCCGAGGCTCATTTTCCATTCGAGGGGATCATTGAGTTCGAGGACGTGGAAGCCCCGCAAAAGCTGACCGTGGACGCCAAGCACATGCGCGGCGACTACCTGCACGCGCTGGGCGAATTCCAGAACTTCTACCGCGAGGAATGCTCGAAAGCGAACATCGACTACGTGGCGATGGACACGAGCGTGAGCTTCGACAAGGCGCTGATGGAATATCTGCTTCAGCGACAGCGGCGGTTCTGAGGAAGTCCGTAGTCCGTAGTCAGTAGCAAGAAGGCGTGTGGCTACTGATTACTGACTACTGACTACTGACTACTGACTACTGACTAACTGACATGACTTTCGTCTTCCCCATCCTTCTGGGCGGCCTCGTGCTGGCGGGCATCCCGATCCTGCTGCACCTGATCCTGCGCCAGAAGCCGAAGACGCTGCAGTTCCCGGCGTTCCGGTTTCTCGTGCAGAAGCATCGTTCCAATCTCCGCAAGCTGCAGCTCCGGCACCTGCTGCTGCTGGCCCTGCGGATGCTGCTGCTCGCTGCCTTGTGCCTGGCCCTGGCTCGGCCGCGCCTGTTCCACGAATCGTTCAACCTCAACAGCGAGCGGCCCATCGCCACGATCCTGATCTTCGACACCAGCCCGACCATGGATTACCGCATGACCGACAAGCTGAGCCGGCTGGAAGAGGCCAAGGCGCGCGGCAAGGAGCTGGTCAAGGCGCTGCCGGACGGCAGCCGGGTGCTGGTGCTCGACACGGCCGACACGGTCGTTTCCGATCGCGGCGACTGGCTGATCAACAAGGCGCTGGCGGTGCAGCGCATCGACGGGCTGAAGATCAAGCCGGCGAACGCGACGGTGGCCCGCGCCGTGGAACAGGCCCTGCGCGTGTTTCAGACCGCGACGCGAAGCGCGGAGGACGAAGGGCTGCGCTCGTTGCCGCGCTTGTTGTGCGTGTTTTCGGATCGAACCACGGCAAGCTGGCCGAGCGGCAAGCAGACGGCGCTCGCGGAGCTGACCGATCCGTTGCCGGCGACGCTGGAAGGCGTGCAGCAGGTGCGTTCCGCGGCGGCGCCGCTGCTCGACCTGCTCAAGGACCTGCGGACGAAGCTGCCGCCGCCGGCCGGCAAGGACTATCCGGAGCAGGCGTTGGTGGAATCCGTGCAGACCCTGCGCGACCGCGCCGCCGGCGTCCAGCGAGGCGAGCTGCAGACCGACGACGGGCTCCGCGGGTTGATCGTGCAGACGCGGCGGCAAGCGCGGGCGCTGCGCGACACGCTGGTCGAGCTGGGCGCGCTGGGCGAGCAACGCGACGCGGCAACCGAGGAATATCGGACCAAGACCCTCTCTGCCCTGCACGGCTTGTTGCGGCACATCGCCGGCGTGCAGGCCCTGTGGATCGACGTCGGCGTCGAACAGCCGGTGGACGTGGCGCTGGTGCAACTGGAATTTCCGCCTCAGGCCGACGGCCGGGCGCAGCATCTGTTCGGCGCGACCGACAAGTTCATCGTCCGCGTGCTGGCGCAGGCCCTGGGCAAGGAGGTCAGCACGGCGGTCCAGTGCCAGGTCGGCAAGGAAACCATGACGCGGCAGGTCGATTTGAAAGTCGGCGAGCGGCCGACGATTCCCTTCGAGATCGACCTGGCCAAGCTGGACCTGGGAGTGGGCGCGCACACGCTCACGGTCAAGCTCGCCAACAAGGACGCGCTGGAAAGCAACAATCAACTCTTCGCCGCCTTCCAGATTCGCCAGCCCAAGCGCGTGCTCATCCTCGCCGATGCCAAGAGCGCGTCGGCCGATCGTTTCGCCTACGCGTTCGAATGCGTCGGCTACGTCAGCGAGATCAAAACGCGCGCCGAGCTGGCGGGTCTGGAATGGGACAAGTACCAGGCGGCTTACCTGTTCGGCCTGGCCGCGCCGGGTCCGGAGCTCTGGCAGGCCGCCGCGGCCTATGTCCAGAAAGGCGGCGGGCTCGGCATCGTGCCCGGCGGCGCTGAAATGAAGCCGGAGGCGTATCATCAGCCCGCGGCCAACGAGCTCCTTCCGGGAAAATGGCAAACGGTCGTCAAGCATGACCCGAAGAAGCCTGGCGTGACGTGGAACCTGGACGCCAAGGACATCGATCAGCATTCCGTCCTGAAGCCGTTCCGCGCGTGGCGCGACAACCTCAACATCGACTTCATTGCCAAGCCGCGCTGGGCCCATGCCTACTGGAAGTTCGAGCCGGACAAGAAAGCGACTGTGCTGGTCACCTATCGCGACAAGGGCGATCCCCCGGCGCTTGTCGAACGATTGCCAGGTGGTTCCGGTAAAGTCCTCGTCTTCACGACGCCGCTCGATGACCGCGAGCCGCGCTGGAACAACTACCTGGAATCCGAAACGTCGTTCTATCTCACGCTGGCGTTCTTGACGGCGAAGCATCTCACGGGCGACGATCACGAGGCCAACCTGAACTTTCAGAGCGGCGTGGACGAGCCGCGCGTCACCCTGCCGCTGGCGCCGCGCTTCGAGACGTACACGTTGCGCGGCCTGGAGATGAGCCTGTTCGAATCGATCAACGCCGATCCGCAGGTCAACGAGCTGCGTTTCAAGGACGTGTCGCTGCCCGGGAACTACGCCGTCGAAGGCCACGCGGCGCCGGGGCAGGCGGGCACGCCGGTGGCCCGCTTCAGCGTCAATCTGCAGGCCCAGGAAGCCGACCTCACGCGCACGCCGGCCGCGGCCGTCGAAGCGGTGTTCGGCGACGGCGCCGTCATCCCGACGGAGCGCGGCGTCGATCTCCGCGAGCTGCTCAAGAGCCAATGGAACGAGCCGCTGGAGCTGTTCCCGTATCTGATGGTGTTGCTGCTGTTTGTGCTGGCCCTGGAGAACCTGCTGGCGAACAAGTTCTATCGCCGCCAGGATTGACCGGCAGGATTGACGAACCCATGACGTTGATCGCCGACACCTATCTGACGACCGATCCCGCCTGGCCGTGGTCGCTCCCCGGCGTCGGCGTCAGCGCGCTCCTGGGCGTGGCCCTGGCCCTGGCGGCGCTCACCGTGTGGACCTATCTCGGCGCGCACCGGGCGACGGCGCGGCGCATCGCCGTCGTCGTCGTCCTGCGTCTGCTGGCGCTGGCCATCGCCGTGGTCGTGGTGTTGCGGCCGTCGCTGGCCCGCGACGAGGACGATTCGACGCTCGCCTCGAAGCTCCTGCTCCTGGTGGATGTCTCCGAGAGCACGAACGTCACCGATGAATTCAACAACCTGTCGCGCTACGAGCACGCCAGGCGGCTGTTGACGTCGGCGCCGGTCGCCGATTTGCTCAAGCGCCTGTCGAGCGACCGCAAGATCGAGATCGCGTACACCATGGGCGCCGACGACGTCCAGCCGCTGGAGTTCCCCGCCAAGCCGGCCGGCAAACGCACCGACATCGGCGCCTGGCTGCACGAGCTGTGGCAGCAACACGGCCGCGAGCCCAACCTGCGCGGCCTGGTGCTCTTGACCGACGGGGCCGACAACGGCGCCCGCTTCGCCGTGCTGGACAAGGCGGGGCAGTTCCGCGGCGTCTGTCCGATCCACACGTTCGGCCTGGGACGCACCGACACGGCCACGGCCAGCAAGGACATCGCCATCGACAAGATCTGGGCGGAGCCGGTCACGGTGCACGCCAAGCACAAGATGACGGTCAAGGCGGCGCTGGCGGCGCCGGGATTCGAGGGGGCGGTGCTCAAGGTCAGCGCCTGGATCGAGGACGCCGACGGCAAGTCGATGAAGCTGTTCGGCGCGGCGACGTCGATTGACCTGCGCAAGGTCCCCGACAAGATCGCGTCGTTCACCGACTTCGCGCCGGACAAGGACGGCGAGGTCAAGGTGACGGTGAAGGTCGAGCCGCTGCCGGGCGAGACCAACGCGCTCAACAACGAGGCCAGCACGTTCGTCAACGTGTCGAAGGAAGGGGTCAGCATCTTGTGGGTGGAAAGCAAGCTGCGGCTGGAGACGCGGTTCGCGACCCGCGACGCCCTGAGCAAGGATGGCCGGCTGCGCGTCGAGCACATGCTTCGCGCCGGCAAGGAAGATTGGGCCGAGCTGGACAAGCGGCGTTTCGACGTGATCGTCATCGGCGACATTTCCGCCCAGCGTTTCAGCGGCGGCAACCCGCAGGTCTTCGACAAGATCATCGACATGGTGCAGACCAAGGGGACCGGCCTGTTGATGCTGGGCGGGTACGACACGTTCGCGGCCGGCGGCTGGCACAAGACCAAGCTGGCCTCGCTGCTGCCGGCCCGCATCGAGCAATCGGCGCAGGTCGAGGCCAAGGTGAACGTCAAGCCGACCGCTGCCGGCGAGCTGTATCTGCTGAAGCTGGCGTTCGATCCCGCCAAGCAGAAGGACCTGTGGGCGACCAAGCTGGAGGACCTCGACGGCATGACGACGCTGGGCCAGCGCGATTCGACGTCGACGCTGCATGCCACCGCGGAAACGTCTGCGGGCAAGGTGTATGAGATCATGGTCAGCGGCGATCGCGGCGCCGGCCGGGTGATGCTGTTCGGCGGCGACACGACGCACCTGGGCTGGCGGCGCTCGCCGGAAGCGGTGGCCGCCCATGAGACGTTCTGGACGCAGCTCATGCTCTGGCTGGCCAAGCGCGAGCACATCAAGGGCAACCTGTGGGTCCGGCCCGACACGCGCCGGCTCGACCTCGGCAAGAACGAGCGGCTCGGCTTCACCGTGAGCTTCACCAAGGGCGCCGCCAACGTGCAAGAGACCAGGTTCAACGCCAAGATCGTCGGGCCGCGCAACCTGGAAATGCCGGTGACGATCCTGGAAGAGGACAACACGTTTCGCGGCTACTGGTCCAACCCCAAGCTTCCGGGCGAGTACCGCATCATGGTCGAAGGCGAAGGAATCGACGACAAGAAGGAAACCGTGTCCGGCAAGGACGTGGCCCGGTTCATGGTCTATGACGAGGATCGCGAGAACCAGCAGCCCGCCGCCAACCATGACCTGCTGCAGAAGATCGCCGGCGCCTCGGGGGGCAAGTTCGCGCTGGCCGAGGAGCGCAAGCTGGCGCAGTTCCTGGAGGAGCTGCCGCCCTTGGTGGACGCGAACCGGGCCGGCTCGTCGCGCTGGCCCGACTGGCGCCGCAATCCGGTCTCGGATGCGGTCCGCGACCAGGCGGCCGCCCTGTGGCAATCGTCGGCGCTGCCGTGTTTCCTGGCGTTCTGCACGCTCCTGTGCGTGGAATGGCTGCTGCGGCGGCGGTGGGGGATGGTGTGAATTTGGCCAGCCCCAGGACGGAGCCATTTGGAATTCGGCAACGGCTCACTTTCGCCGTTCGCTCCGAAAGCACTGTTGAATCCGACGAATGCGCATCGGCATGATTGTGGATCAAGGCTCGACTCCGATCAGGACGAGCGGCACGGCTGGAACTCCGCGGCCGTTGCGAATCACGTTGTACAGTTCCCCTTCGTAGTAACCAACGCCTGATGACATTTCATGCTGTAGGGACTTCATTGCCAGAAGCTCAATGCCGACGTCGATTTCATCGCGGACAAAGAACGCGAGGTGTTTGACGAACAGGTCGTACGCTACAAATGCGTATTTTCCGAACTGGATTTCAAGCGCTACGCGATCCTTCACAAAATCCGTCTGGTTGTAGCTGAAAATCGGCTTTTCCCCAGCCGCTTCGATCTCCGCTTTTTGTTCGTCAGCACCCTTGGCCAGTGTCTGACGGATCAGTTTCTCGTTGGCCGTGACCCAATAGTTGACGCGGCTTTCTGTCCAATGTCGTCTGTTTAATTGATGTTCGAATGCCTTGTTCATTTCGATGGGACTGTACAGAAGTCTGCCGTGCATCGTTTTCTCTTCGCTGACTTTCGTTCGACATCTACGGGCATCGATGCGCGCGATGATCTCGTTGAGCTCCGTCCACAAAGAACTCTTGTGGACCAGGAGGTATTCCAGGCCATTCAAATGAGAATACGTTTGCGCGACCTTCATTCTGCCACCGAATAATCCTCGCACGTTTGAAGCAGGTTACCGGAAGTTTCTTTTTGCCTAAGCCATGGCGCCGACAACAGGCCCTTGCCAGCGTTTTTGGGATCGAAAACCGGCCGTCCCATCGGCCGAACGGGCAATGTGCCATTCAGAGACGCAATGACGCGATCTCGTGCAAGGTCAACATACTTCGACATGATCTCGGCACCCGCTCCGCGCCGACCACTCCTCAGAGCAGCGATTATGGTAGTTCCCGTGCCAAGAAATGGATCAAGCACCCAATCGTCCGGGTCTGTCAATGCAACTACAAGTCTTTCAATCAATTCGACCGGAAACTGACATGGATGATCCGTCTTTTCAACGTGATTACTCTTCACGTTGGGAATTGTCCAGACATCACCGGGATTCTTACCCAGCGGGTTACACGAATACTGGCCGGCTCGGGGCCCCTTGAAGAACTTCTTGCCGGGGTATTTTTGCGGAACTCGAATTTCGTCCAAGTGAAACACATAATCGTCCGATTTGGTGAACCACAGAATCGTCTCGTATCTACCGGACATTCGCCGCGAACAATGAAGTCCGTGTTCGAAATGCCAGATGATTCGGTTTCGCAGCCTCAAGCCCAATCCTGAAAAAACGGGATACAGAATGCTATCCAAGGGAACGATCGCGCCCTTATCGACGTAGTTTCCTGTTTCCCAGCAGATGCTTCCGCTGTTTTTCAACACACGAACACATTCCCCGATGACGTGGCCTTGGGCTCGAACGTACTCATCCAGGTCAATTCGTGCTTCGTACTCTTTGCCAATGTTGTAGGGGGGCGATGTAACCACGAGCTGAACGGAGGCGCTCGGAATCGCCCGAAGAAGCGTTCGACAGTCACCCTGAAACAGAACGACCCGTTCGTCGGGCGAGTACACGCTCGACAGGCGTGGCGCGTGCGAGTTGAGGACAGGAATATCACGTTGCTTACGGTGTCGGTTCATCGATTTCATGCGCTGATTGTACCTTTGTCCACTGAAATAGCAAGCCCAATTCCCAGGCGATCAGCGGTTTTTGAGCTCATCTCGCCAGGGGACATTATCGAATGTACTAAAGTCCACATACACGTCCTTCCTGTGAGCCGGGCCTTTCTTGTCGCAAACCGCAAGCAAACGGCGAGTAGCTGGTAACGCGGCCAATACACCGTCGCCAGCGTGGCCAACGGGGCAGCGTCCGAAATCCCTGAAATTCTTTTGAAGGAGCACAATCAATGAGCGCCTTACGCACTTTTTGGAAGGACGTTGTCGGCATCGACCGGCCCAAGCTGACGCTGAGGCCCCTCAACGGGCATGCCGCGGACGATGTCGAGGACGTCGACGACGCCTGGGAGCTGGACGAGGCCGCGGAGGTCGCCGAGGCAGAAGCCGAGGCTGCCGCCCTGAACGGCCAAACGAAGGAACGCCTTGCCGTGCTGTTCGCCCCGTTCAAGAAGGCTGTCGCCGACAATGGTCCGGATGCGCGGCATCTCCAGATGCTGTTTGACACGATCAAGGCGAGCATCGGCAAGCGCCAGTTCCTCCAGGCTCACGAGGGGCTCGACACGCTCGAAGACCTGCTGGATGAACACGCCAACCCGCCGGCCGGTGAGAACAGGATGCAGTTCGCCGCCGCCGCGGCGGCCGAGAGTGTCGAGGCCCTGGAAAGCGGTGAGGAGACCGACCTGTCGGAAGCACAAACCCTTGATGGGTTCCTCCCCCCCGGTGTTGACATCGGCATTGACATCTTGAAGAAAGCGCTTGGTCCGCTCAGCGCCACGTGCATCGTGATGAACAACACCGGACATACCTTGAAGCTGGACCCGACGAGCCTCGGTGAAAAGCCGCATCGCGGCGAGTTCGAGACGCCTCCGCCCGCCGAGATCCCGCCGGGCCAGGCGGAGTTCAAGGCCAAGAACAAGCGCATCGCCCTGCTGCACTGGACCGGCGTGCGTTTCACGGTCCGGTACTTCATCGACCCGAAGACGTCGTGGACGCTGCGTTTCGACAAGTTTCGCATTCGTCAGAACAAGTCCTCCGCGAAGCTCAGCGGCCCCAACCAGGACGAGTTCACCTCGAAGACGGCGACCGTCGGCGGCAAGGACGCGGTGTTCTACTTCACGCTCGATCCCGTCGGCGGACCCAAGGAAGACCCGCCCAAGGAAAATCCGAAGGAGGATCCGAAGGTTCCGCCGCCGCAGCCGGAGGTCAACGCGAGCTGTCTGATCACGGTCAAGAACGACACGCAGGTCGAGCTCACGCTGTCCGGCCAGACCAACGAGCGCGGCGACTTCATGACCCAGCCGGCGACGCCGATCCCGGCGGGCGGCTCGATCCAGTTCGCGTATGTGACGACGCCGAAGGAGACGGAGCCGGAGAAGCAGGGCTGCAAGGGCTCGGTGACGTACTCCGCGGGTTCGCCGGTGGCCGCGGTGTGGCGCTGCGAGTGGGAAAACCTGGTGGGGGAGAAGAACGCGGCCCAGGCCGAGCTCGTGCCGCAGACCGCGGGGTTCGCGACGTTGGCCCAGACCGGCCAGGGCGACGAGAACGTTCCGGTCATGTTCACCATTTCCGGAGGGGGCGGCACGCCCGACACTCCCGACACGCCGGACACGCCAAGCAAGCGTGACGACCCCATCGTGGACCCGCCGCCGGAACCGGAGCCGGAGTTCAATCCGCCCGTCGAGGAAGATGAGCCGACGCTTCGTCTGAACGACGAGAGCGTGGATGGCTGGGTGGAGTATCTTCAGGACCAGCTCGGCCACCACGTGGATCCTCCCTTGTTCGTGGACGGCATCTTCGGTCCGGCGACGCTCAAGGCGGTGCGGACCTTCCAGCAAATGATGAAAGCTCACGACCCGAGCTTCCTGGTGGACGGCATCGTCGGCCACCAGACCTGGGCGGCGTTGCGCAAGGCGTCCCCCGAGGCGCCGGGCACCGACGGCCGGAAGCCGAAGAGCTTTGTCGATCGCGGCGCCAAGGCACGCTGGTTGTGGGAGAGCGGCAACGTGGTTTATTACTCCGAAGTGCTCGACGAGCTGGAGCTGCAACTTGTCTCGGTGGGCGACGAGGCCGATCTCGAGGGGGAGAAGGTGAGCGTTTTCGTCACGGCGCCCGGCATGATGCGCAAGGGGGTCGTGGTCAGGATCGGTCGCCCGGAATCGGAAGAGTTCGCCCGCAGCACCTATCGTGTCCACCTCGCCGAGTTCACGAAGAGGTACCCGTCCGACCCGCCGGGCGCGTCGGTGGCGGACTACCTCATCGAGGCGTACTTCGACCAGGAGCTGGGGGGCGACTTCTTGTCCGTCAGCCCGGCGGTGTGAGTGGTGAGTGGTGTTGAGTGGTGAGTGGTCGGGAGAGCACAGCGACGTCCCGGCCTGACTCACCACTCAACTCCAAACTTCCGTTCAGGTTGCGATCATCGATCAATCTGAACGATGTCAAGACTAGGTTGTTTTCCGTAGCACCACTCGCAAAGCATTCCAGACAAAGTAGTTATGGATTTCTTCTCACTGCGCATTTTCTGACCAGTGGCGGAGCCCAGGACTTCTGTGAGCATAACACTCTCAAAAGAAACAAGTTACGGTCAACTCGACGTTGCGCGGGCCGTTTCTTCTCACGAAGCCGACACTCGTGAGATGAGATGAGAAGAAACGCCGGAGCGCCTCTCCGACTCACCCATCACTGAAAAATTCCCGCCTTTTCGCCGACTCCATCCGTCATACAGTTGACCCCCTGGGGGGCGACCGTATGGATTCGGTAGACTATCGGGGTCGTGCCGCCGTTCCGTCCCGTCGATCGGCAAATCCGCATCCCCACCTTTTACCTGGGTTTGCCGAACGTGCCGAATAGTAGAGTTATACGTGCGCTCGGCGGGCCATCCGCGAAGGGTTGCCCGTCCCATGCCTTGATCGGAACAGAACGTCAGTCCCAGCGAGATTACCATGAGTTGGCTCCGCTTCTTTCGCTCGAAGAAAACCGCACACGTCAACACTGGCCCGTCGAACCGCGGCCGGCGCGCTCGGCCGCAGGTCGAGCGGCTCGAGGCCCGCGAGGCGCCGGCCAACGACATCTTCACGGTGACCGGGCAGACCGGTCAGCAGGTGTCGATGCACTTCGAGTGGCTCCAGCGGCGCTCGCAGCTGTGGAATGAGATCGGCGTGTTCACGGTGGACGACACGCAGGGCCGCGTCGACGATCTGCTGCCTGGGGACGCCGGCTATGTCGAGGCGGCCATGAGCCGGGCCCAGCTCGTGTTCCGGGCCGGCGATTTCGAGGGGGCGGAGTCCGACCTGTCGTTTACCGCCGGCACGCAGCTGGCCTTCTACCTGGTCCAGAACAATACGCTGGAGAACGTGCTGCAGACCAATCCCCTGAACCGCCCGATCCCGCACCGGCAGGTGTTCTTCTCGATCGACGTCGCCAACCGCGACCGCTTCGACCACCTGCACACCCGGACGTTCGGCGACCGCTCGCTGCGGCTGTTCTGGGAAGACGTCTACGGCGGCGGCGACCGCGACTTCAACGACGCCATCATCCACATGAGCTACAACACCCAGGACACCGCCCTGGCGATCGGCGTGGACGGGCAGTTCGTGCGAACGCGCTTCAAGAAGCTGCGCGCCGACACGCCGTTTCGCAACGAAGTCGGCTTCTTCGAGGTGGACGACGCCACCGGCAGCATCGACGGCCTCGACCCCGGCGACGAGGGCTACGCCCAGGCCGCCATCGAGCGCTCGGTCCGGGTCTTCGCCCGCCGGAGCCCCGTCGGCGCCGTCCGCAATCGGTTCTTGTCCGGCGGCGGCTTCTTCGGCTTCTACCTGATCCAGCACGGCACGGCCCTCAGCTTCCTGCGCTTCAACCCGGGCAACTCGCTGCAGTCGCGCGGTCCGCTGGCGTACTTCTCGTTCGACGCCGCCAACCCCGACGGCGCCGAGCACTTCCGCTGGCTGTCGAACACGCGCTTCGCCTTCGAGGACGGCCGCAACGGCGGCGACAAGGACTTCAACGACTTCGTCGGCACGATCAACATGATCAAGCCGGGGAACTCGGGCCCGTTCGTCGCGGCGCCCATCGCCAACCGGACCGTGACCGAGACCGCCTCCAACGATCAATCCATCGACCTGGCCGGGGTGTTCCGCGACGTCGACTTCGGCAACAGCCTGGTGCGCATCGCCACCAACAAGGGGACCTTCGATCTGGAGCTGTTCGACCGGGACGCGCCGCGCACGGTCACCAACTTCCTCAACTACGTCACCGACGGCGATTACGCCAACGCCATTTTCCATCGCCGCGCCAACAGCCCGTTCGTCCTGCAAGGCGGCGGGTTCATGTACGTCAACAACGGCGGCAACACCTCGCTCCCCGGCATCGCCGCCGATCCGTCCGTGGCCAACGAGCGCGACGCCACGAACCGTCCCAACGTCCGCGGCACCATCGCCATGGCCAAGTCCACGGCCGACAACGCCACCAACCAGTTCTACTTCAACATCGGCAACAACTCGGTCGGCGACGCCGTCAACCTCGACGACGCCAACAACACCGGCGGCTTCACCGTCTTCGGCCGCGTCGTCGAAGGCGACATGTCGCTGCTCGACCAGCTCGCGGCCATCCCGACGTCGCCGCGCGGCGGCGTGTTCGACGAGATCCCGCTCGACAACTTCACCGGCGCCACCTTCCCGGACGACCTGGAGCGCGACGACCTCATCGTCATCAACAGCATCACCGTGCTGCGCCGGCCCGAGTTCCTGACCTTCGCCGTGGCCGGCAACTCGAACCCGTCGATCGTCAACGTCTCCCTGGTCCACAACCACGTGGTCCTGGATTACCTGGCCGCCGGCACATCCACGATCACGCTGTCGGCCACCGACAAGGTCGGCCACGTCGCGACGACCAGCTTCACGGTCACCGTGACCGACGACGACACCGCTCCGCCGGTGATCACGCTCACCGGCTCGGAGGGGACGCAGACCGACGCCGACAACCAGACGTTCTCCTGGGACGTGACCGACGCGGGCTCCGGCGTGGCGTCGACCACCGTCAGCATCACCCGCGACAACGTCGAAATCCACAGCGCGACCACCGCCACGGGCAGCTTCGATTTCAACAGCTTCGGCACGGGCGTCTACGTGATGACCGTCAACGCCACCGACGCCGACAACGAATCGCCCGGCGACGCCCTGAGCAGCATGGCCACCCGCATGGTGACCGTGACCGACGACGACGTCGACCCGCCGCTGGTGACGCTCGGCGGCTCGCAAGGCAATGAGATGGAGGCCGACGATCAGAACTTCACCTGGGACGTGGTGGACGCCGGGTCGGGCGTGGGCTCGGTCAGCGTGTCGGTCACCAAGGACAACGTCGAGATCTTCACGTCGAGCCTGACCTCCGGCAGCTTCGATTTCAATAGCGAAGGCGTGGGCGTGTTTGTCATCACGGTCGATGCGACCGACGCCGACGCCGATTCCGCGGGCGATGCCGCCAGCAGCAACGGCAATACGCGGACCGTGACCGTGACCTAGCGGCGGCGGGAGAAGGCCAGGTCGGCGAACGCGAGTGTCTGGCCATCGAGCACCTCAGACAGCCGGGATCGTCGCCGGCGTTGTTGCGCGGGGCACGGTGTGATACAATCAGCGGTCATGAGCGAGCAAGAAATCAAGGAAATCGTCTGGCAGGTCGCGAATGAGTCCGCCGCCCACGGCCCGGGTTGGGCCCAGGAAGGCGTCGTGCTGCGCGCGATCGGCGATCGAATTGCCGGCGGCAACGGCGGCCGGCTCGATCCGCGAACCCAGCAGGCGATCCTCAACGCCTGGCACGACCTGTTCCTGGAGAAGAAACTTGCCTGGGGCTACGACCTGGACAACCCCAACTCGCCATTCTTTCACGTCCGGTAAGAAGCGATGGACGAATACCTGAACCTCCGCTTCCGGGAGGTCGTCAAATCGCAGGCCGCCGATTACACGTGCCTGCAGCGGCTCGGGTTCGGGGGGACCGCCGAGACCTACCTCATGCTGGCCTCCTGCGGGCCGGTGCGCGGGCAGCTTTTCGCTGTCAAGATCTTTCGCCGGCTGTCGAAACCGGCGTGGCGTCAGAACTTCCTCGACGAGGTCAAGTTCCTCCAGGGGTGCAACCACCCGGCCGTGATGCGCGTGTACGACGAAGGGCTTTACCTCGACGAGCATCCGTTCGTCGTTGCCGAGTATCTGCCCGACACGCTCGGCAACGTGCTACGCACCGCGCCGCTGATGATGGCGAAGATGGCCTACGCCCTTCAGCTGCTGTCCGCGCTCGAGTACCTATCGATGCCCGCCATCACTGTCGTCCACCGCGACATCAAGCCTGCCAACGTGTTCATCAAGGGCGGCTCGTGCGTGCTCGGCGACTTCGGGTTGATGAAGCGGCTTGAAGTCAATCGGGAGTTTGATCAGGAGAGGCTCAAGACCAGCGTCGGGCCCCGAATGCCCCGCAACTATCGGACTCCGGATCTCGTGGAATACTACAAGGGCGGCCCCGTGCCGACCGAAAAGAGCGACGTCTACCAGCTCGGACTGCTGTTCGCCGAGATGTTCTCGGGGACCAACCCGCAGAAGCCCATGACGACAGACGATTTCGCCGAGCCGGTCGAGCTGCGGGGGTTCTTCATCGAGGGTGGACTGGGCAAGCCGCTCAAAGATCTGATCATTCCCATGCTCGATTCCGACCCGACCAGGCGGCCGACTGCCGCGAAGCTGGTCCCTCTCTGGCAGAGCCTCTTCCTTGAAGCGGCGAAGCGTTCACACGCTCTGGAGGGCCGCGTCTTCTGAACCCTTGTTAAGGGGGGGCTTACTTCCCCGAGACCTGCTTGCGGAGGAAGACCCGCATCAGACTTGCGATCCGGTCACCGTCATCATGAACTGCCATTCGGAGAAAACCAATGCGTGCGTTCTTGCCGCTTCTTCTCGTCGGTTGCACCGCCGAGCTCGCCGCCGCCGGCGCGCCCGCGCTGGAGCTGGCGGCGCCGGTGCGGAAGATCTGGGACGGGGCGGCCCACAACGCCTTCACCGGCCTGATTCGATTTCAAGAGCGCTGGTACTGTGTCTTTCGCGAAGGCGACGGTCACGCCAAAGGTGCCGGCGCGATTCGCGTGCTGGTGTCCAAGGACGGCGCCGACTGGCAATCCGCCGCCGTGCTGGCCAAGCCCGGCGTCGATTTGCGCGACCCGCACGTCGCCATCGCGCCCGACGGCCGGCTGATGCTCAACGGCGGCGCTGCTGAACCGCCCACCCGCGATCCGGTCAAGGACCATTACTCGTTCGTGAGCTTTTCCAAGGACGGCAAGACGTGGACCCAGCCGGAACGAGTGCTCGCCAGCTGGCATTGGCTATGGCGCGTCACCTGGCACAAGGACATCGCCTACGGCGTCGCCTACATCTGGGACCCGAAGGTCGGCGCCCAGAGCTATCGCACGGCCCTGTTTTCCAGCAAGGACGGCGTCAAGTACGAAAAAGTCGCGGACCTCCAGCAGAAGTTCGCCTCGGAAGCGACGCTGCGCTTCGACGGCGACGCGCTCTACTGCCTTCAGCGCCGCGACGGCTACCGCGGCATCACGGCCCTGCTCGGCGCCAGCAAGCCGCCCTACACGACATGGGAGTGGAAAGACCTGGGCGCCTACGTCGGCGGGCCGGAGCTGCTCAAGGCCCCCAGCGGCGCCTGGTGGGTCGGCGGCCGGAGCTACTTCCCACCCAAGGGCGCCAAGACGGTGGTGAGCCGGCTCGACGTGGGCGCCGGCAAGCTGACCGAGGCGCTGCAGTTGCCCAGCGGCGGCGACACCAGCTACCCCGGCATGGTCTGGCACGACAACCAGCTCTGGGTCAGCTACTACAGCAGTCACGAAGGGAAGACCAGCATTTACCTGGCGCGATTGAAGGTGAAATGAACGGCCTATGCTGATTGGCGGCCTGGTCGGTCGCACGGCGCCGCCACGCCGGAGCGCACGGCCGCGTCCGCTACCAGAACCGCCACCACGGACGTTTCTCGAAGGCGGATGGAAAGTGCTCCCGGATCAGCTGATTCAGGAACTCATTGTCCATTCCGGCGCCGATGCAGTCGTCAATGAAGTTGCAGGTCTCATCGTATTCCTCGCTCAGCCAGTCCGCCTTGTGCGGATGGAGCCGATACTTGGCCACATACAATCCGCACATTTCCGCTTCGCTCGCGGCGGCGGCTTCGCGCTCGCGGCAAAAACGGCACGCCCGGTCCAGGACCTGGGCCCGTTCGGCTTCGGACCGCTCGCCCATTTCGTAACGATCCGCCTCCGCAACCCATGCCGCGGCCTCCGGCGGCAGCCGATCGAGCAAAGCCACAGCACATGCCCGAAGGAACTTTCGCCAATTGGATCGGCAGCGCCGGTCCCAGCCCTCCTCAAGTTGGTTGAACGTCTCCCAATCGGTTCTTGGTGATTCTACGGCGTCCTCCTTTCGGTGAACGCGGGCCGGTCAAGCTCAGCGGCTTGAACCGGACTGGTCGCGAACCGGGGCGACGGTCAGCCGGCGTCGGTTTCGCGCGCTTCCTTCCGCAACCGGCCGAACCAGCGCTCCAGAGCCAGCAGCCCGCCCAGGACGACCAGCAGCAAACTGTTGGCCAGCATACTCTCCCACCCGACCTCCTGCACGCTCCGCAGCATCAACTCCCGCAGGATGCTGACGATGGCGACCTCGACCATCAGCGCCACCGATATCCGGTGCTCGCGCAGGTAGAAGATCAAGAGTCGGAAGAGTTCCGTGAGGATGAGGATAAGCGCCACCTGCGACAGCAGGTGCAGGGGAGGAGCATGCTCCACGAATGCCAGCAGCCACAGCCGCCAGAGGGCTTGCGCGCTGATGGCGAGCAACGTCGCCATCAGCGCGACGATAATGGCATCCTGCACGTTCTCCAGCGCGCGGCGGGAATAGTGGTGGACCTGAGCATCGTGTACCAGGCGAGCGCTTCATCCGGCAATCACGCACGGATGACGCCGGCTTGCTCCATGTCGCGCCAGGCTGCCGCCAGCGAGCCGCCAACGTCGATGCCTCGACAGGCGGCTTCGATCACCGTGACCTCGAACCCGAGCCGGCGCGCATCGAGCGCGGAGTACGCCACGCAAAAATCAGTGGCGAGTCCGACCAGGAACAGGCGCGTCAGACCGCGCTCCCGCAGGTATCCGGTCAGACCGGTTGGCGTGCGGCGGTCGTTCTCGAAGAATGCGGAATACGAGTCGATGTCGCGGTGGTATCCCTTGCGCAGAACCAACTCGCAGTGGGCAACGTCCAGCTGGGGTTGAAACTCTGCCCCCAACGTTCGCTCGACGCAGTGATCGGGCCAAAGGATCTGTTCTCCGTACGGCAGCGTGACGCGGTCAAGCGGCTTCTTGCCGGGGTGCGATGAAGCAAACGACAAATGATCTTCGCAGTGCCAGTCCTGCGTGAGGATAACGTGCGCGAACCGGCGCGAGAGCTTGTTGATGATGGGCACCACTTCGTCTCCACCGGCAACGGCCAGCGCGCCTTGCGGACAGAAGTCGTTCTGAATGTCCACCACCAGGAGCACTCGGTTCTCGGTCGGCGACGCGTGGCGGTGGCCTTCGGACAAGACCACCTGCGGAATCATACTCGGCCCCGCGGCACACGCGATGTCTTGGGACACTCGTTCGTCCATCTCCCCAAGCGACCGATGTGCCGCCTGGATCGCGGTCATGAGCTCATCGTAGTTGTCAAACCGGTCCTCCGGGCGCTTGTTCATCAATCGGCCGATGAGCGCGCGCGTCTGGGCGGGAACGTGACCTGGAAGCGGGACAGGGTCGGATTCAGAAATCTGCTTCATGATGGCGAGGAACGAATCGCCTCGGAACGGCGGCCGGCCGGCGACCATCTCATAGAGCGTGGCGCCAAGCGAGAAAATGTCCGCTCGATGATCGACACGGCCGGCATCGGCAAATTGCTCGGGGGACATGTAACTGGGCGTGCCCAGCGCCACGCCGGCCGCGGTCTGGAAGTCGGCGCCGGGTTGCGTGGCGATCTTCGCCAGCCCAAGGTCGGCCAGCTTGACTTGACCGCTTCGGGTGAGCAGGATATTGGCCGGCTTGACATCTCGATGGATCAGACCGATCTGGCTCAACGCCTCTCGTAAGGCAGCCGCAACTGCTTCGCCGATTTGCAGAGCCCGCGCGACCGGGACGGCGCCTCGTTCCTTCAGATGCGCCGCCAGCGTTTGTCCATCGATGTATTCCATGACGATGTAGTAATGACCTTCCGTCTCGCCGCAATTGAAGACGCGGACGATCCCCGGAGACTGCAGGCGCGCGGCCAGGCGAGCTTCGCGAAGAAAGCGTTCGGTCGTCCCGGTTTCCAGGGTCAAGCGCGGATGCAGCAGTTTCACCGCGACGTCGAGATCAAGATCGTGGTGACGCGCCTTGTACACAACCCCCATGCCGCCCTTGCCGATGCGCGAAAGCAGCGTGCAGCCGCCCACCTCGGAAAGTCGCAAGTAGGGATCGCTGTCGCCGGCGCGGGCGTGATCGCCGCTGACGGTCGCCAAGGAGGAGGCCGCGGCCTCATCCGACGTTGACGCCATCCAGTCGTCCACGGACGCGAGCGCCGCAATCCTCCGCCGAAGCTCTTCCAGGTGCTCGGGACAATCGCGGCACAGCTCCTCGGGCGAGAGTTCCCGGCCCAGTGCGTGCGCCTGTTCCCAGAGCAGCAGCAGGTTGGCGATGTGAGACTCGGTGTTCATGCTTCCGCCAACGTTGAGGATTGATCGAGGCCATCGAGTTTCGATGGCCCTGACTTTCCCGGACGTGCATCAGTGTAAGCCAAACGCGCGGGGCCGCAAGCGTTTTTCGATCGGCGCTCACCGGCGATTGAACACGACGCCAGCGCGACAGTGAGGGCAGCGGAGTTGACTACATCGAGGGGGGGGCGACGGCGACTACACATCGCCTCGGTCGGCAACGGATTGGATTGACCAACGGAATAGCGGAGTTTCACGAGCTCCGCCTTGACGGGGTCCTTTTCGGCCAAGCGGATCAGCGTCGTTCAAGCGGTTGAGGCCAGCCAAGACTCACCGAGACCGTCTGATTCCAACCTACCCCGCCAGGATTCGAACCTGGACAAAGAGAACCAAAATCTCTTGTGCTACCGTTACACTACGGGGTATCGAGTCACACTCATTCTGGCTCGCCCTCCGGCCTGTCGCTCTCCACCAGAAAAGCGAGCTGCTCCAACTGCACGGCCAGGTCGACCGACACGAGGCTGACGCCCTCGGGGAGCCGGACCACCGTTGGAGCGAAGTTCAGTATACCGCGGATGCCGGCGGCGACCAAGGCGTCTGTGACGCTCTGGGCCGCGTCGGCCGGAACCGTGACCACGGCCAGCTCGGCCTTCAAGTCCGCCACCACTTCCGCCATGCGTTTGGGATCGTAGACCTCGAGCCCGTCGACCTTCTGACCGATCTTGCCGGGGTCGGCGTCGAACAAGGCCACGAACAGAAAGCCTTGTTGTTCAAAGCCGCGATAGCGCAGCAAGGCCCGGGCCAGGTTGCCGACGCCGACCACGATGGTGGGCCAGGTGCGATCAATGCCGAGGCGGTGCCGCAGGGCGGCGATCAGCTCTGGCGCGGGGTAGCCGATGCCGGGCTGGCCGAGGTTGCCGAGATAGGCGAGATCTTTGCGCACCTGGGCGTCGGTGAGTCCGAGGGCCTCGCCGAGTTGCCCGCTGGAAACGGTCTGCACGCCTTCGCGGACGAAGCGTTGCAGGTGCCGGAGGTACAGGCTGAACCGCTGGACGCTGGCGCGCGACAAGCGACTGTCGCTCGCGCCGCCGGCGGAACGTGCTGGATCGGGCTTGCTCATGGTCCCGTGCTATTCTATTCCATGATGTGGCGATGTGCTGCTGCCGGCGGCATAGCGTTAGCGACTTGACCGGCTCGGCGAACTCTTCCCAACGGCACGCCACGAGTTTATTCCCGTGATTTCCGGCGCGCCAGCTTCACCGTCGGCTCGCTCGTGTCGGGCAGCATCACCTCGGCGACGCGCACCAGGCCGAGCTTCTCCAGCACCCGCAGCGATGCCGCGTTGCCCGCCAGGGCACAGGCGACGACGGCGGTCGTCGCCGGGTCCGCGAGAGCGATTTGCACCAGCGGCGTGGCGGCCTCGGTCGCGATCCCACGCCCCCACGCGGACCGGCGATAGCGGTAGCCGACCTCCACCTCGTCGGGCCGGGTCCAGCCGAGCTCGCGAGCGGACTTGGCGCCGGGCGCCGGGCGGACGAAGACCCAGCCCAAGAACTCGCCGCGCGCGCGCTCGAGCACGATCCGGACGCCGTGCCAGGGATGCGCCTGCTGAGGCAGATACACGGTCCGGGTGCGGTCGCGGTAGCCGGCCGCGTCGGATGCCGGCCGCGGGCCGATGTAGCGCATCACCTCGGGGTCGGAGTCGAGATCGAACAGCAATGGCGCGTCCGCCTCCGCGATGTCGCGCAGGATGAGCCGGTCCGTCACCAGGGGTTCTCGCATCGGCAGCCCATGTTCCTATTCTTGCCCCGCCTGCTTCAGCCGCCGCTGGAACTCCAGCGCCCGGTCCGCGAGCCGGCGCACCGCTGGGTCCTTTTCCCGCTTGAGCAAGCTCTCCAGGGCGGTGTAAAAGGCCAGATCGGGAACGACCGGCTTCGCCGCCGCGCCCAGCTTGCCGACGTCGGTGACGAACTGGGCGTGGAAGCCGGCGACATCCGCATCCAGACCGGCAATCACCTGGGCCAGCGCCTTGGCCGCCTGCGGGTGCTTGGCCCAATCCGGGTCGATGGCCGCGAGGGCACGGAAGATGATCGGCCGCGTCTGCTGGTCCTTGTTGTCCACCCGCGTGAAGCCGTTCTTGTCGGTGAGGCGTTCGATGATCTTGGGCAGGAGGGGCCTGGCGCCGGCGCCGAACTCGGCGGCGGTTCGGACGGCGAACGAGCGCATCTCCAGCTCGTTGTGCTCCAGGAGACCTGCCAGAACGGGCAGGGCGGCGTCGGGCCCAAGGTCCTTGAACAACGCGGTGGCGCCCGTGCCGGTGCCCAGGATCGCCAGGGCTGCCGGCATCACTTCGCCGCCGTCGGGGGCGATGTATTTGAGGTTCTGGATCAACGTGATGCGCACGGCGAAGTCGGCCTGAGGGTCGCGAAGCAGCTTCGCGAACGCCGGCTGCGCGGCCTTGAGGCGCGGGCCGAGAATCTTCAATCCCTCCGAGACCGCGGCGTTATGCGCCTTCTCGACGTCTCTCTTGCCGAGCCGGGGAGGAATGGCCCGCACGAGCATATCCACCGCGGAAGCCGGCAAGTCGCCCAGGGCCGCCAACAGCTCGTCTTGCTCTTCCTTGGGCAGCAAGGCGATGCGCGGCAGCAGGGCCGGAATAGCCCGGCCGTTGTCCGGGTGTTTCCGCCAGCCCGGATCGATCTTCGCGAGCGTCTGTCGAACGAGCGCGCGCTGGTCGGCGTCGGCCACGCCGAGGAATTGAACCAGGTCGGGGACGGCGTCCCTGGCGGCGGCGCCGGCCAGGGCCAGCGCGTGCATGACCAGCGGACGCGTCGCCGCCGCTTCTTTTTCTCCACCCATCAACATGGCCTTGAGCATCGGCAACGCCGCGGGATCCCTGGCGGCGCTCTCATCCCACATGCCGGCGTTGCCCAGGAGGCGAAGCGCCGATTCATCAAACGGCCGCCAGGCCGGGTCGTTCGCTTGCACCAAATCCTGGCGGCGCTTGAGCACGGCCGGCGTCGCGTACGGCCCGATGGCCAGCAAGGCGCCCTCGGCGCCGCTGCGCACCTGCTGCTTCTTGTTCTGCAGCAGCTCGATCAGCGCCGGCGTCGCCCGCTTGGCGGCGCTGCCGACGCTCCGCAGCTCGCCGCCGATCGCGCCGACCGTTTCCTCAGGGTTGGTGTTGAGCCGCCGCAGCACGTCGGGGAAGTCCTGCAGCGCACGGGCCACGGGATTGGACGTGCTCCGTATCGTCCAGTTCCGGTCCAGCTCGTTGAACCAATGATAATGGGCATCGGCATTGGCCAACGTCGTGGCGGCCATGATCGTCGGCACCGCCTCATGGCCCATGTGTTGCAGCTCGATCTCGGCCTGTTTGCGGACCGGCTCCTGCCGCGTCTCACTCCAGATTCTCACGAGCGCCGCGGCCGATTCCGGCTCGATGCGCCCCAGGCCCTCGACGGCGAGCACCGCGGATGACGCCGCTTGCTTTTCGTCCAGCGCGATCTGCGTGAGCGGTTCGATGGCGTCCGGGCCGAGGTAGCCCAGCGTGCGCGTGAAGTCGTCGCGAAGCGGCTCAGCGGCCGGAACGTTAGCCTGAGCCGTCACCAGCGCCGGCGTCGCCTCGGCCGCGACCGGACCCATGCGGCGCAGGGCGGCGAGCGCGGCCCGCGTGCGCTGTTCCGGCCCTTCCGCGGCTGCCGCGGCCAGCCACGGAACTGGATCGCCGAGCATGGCCTGCCACACCATGCCCACCGTCAGCACAACCAGCAGAATGCCCACGATGATGCCGGCGCGGCCGAGCCAGTACGGCAACGGCGCCGTGTCCGGCGGCGTCGCCAGGCGCCGCTCGGCAGGCCTCTTGCGTTTGCCCAGCATCAGCGCGATGCCGAGCCCGATCCACAGCCGGCAGAAGAACGTCAACGTGCCGGTCAACCCCTCGCGCGGCAGGCTGTGCAGATGGATGTCGAGGCTTTCCATGATGTCGGCGAAGTCAACGACGCGGAGCGTGTTCTCCACGAGCCACAGCGGGAAGTCGATCGGGCTCCACGGGGACACAATCACCGCCACGATCCAGGTCAGCAGCCAGGCCGTGAACAGCACGATCACCGTCCACTTGGCGATCATCATGAGCTCGTCGCTGTCCGTCAGCGTGCGCTTGACGCGGTTGACGAGGTTCCAGAGCACGCCGAGGATGAAGACGTCGACGACGACGTGATAGAGGATCAGAAAGACCGCCACCAGGTAGCTTTGGTGGTGGATCGGCTGAATCCTGAGGCTGTAGGCTTCGACGATGTCGACCAGGTCGGAGGCGCGCACGGCATGGGCGAAGGAGAACACGACCCAATGCCAGGCCGAGACGGGGCCGCGGACCTCGAACAGGTCGGCGCCGATGTGGGAAAAGAGCTGGAAATAGAGCGTGGTGAACAGGCCGATCTGCAGCCCGGTCACCAGGAGCAGCCGCAGCGGATGGGCGCCGCGCCACAAGTCGCGGATCGCCAGGAACAGGTTGAGGCCGATGAGCCCGACCGTGATCGTTGGAAAGAGATAGTTCAGCACACTGATGCCGGGCACGAACGCCAGCCGGGGCGCGGCGGCGGCGATCAACCAGCCGGCGATGGTCCAGCCGAACGAAACCGCGCCGACCCAGAAGGGGTAGCGCAGCTCGACGAACGTCGGCGGCGGCTTCTTCTTTTTCTTCTTGGGAGTGGAGGCCGGATCCTTGTCGCGCATGGCTCGTGTCCCCTCATGGCCACTAAGATACCGCGAGGCGGGAAGCAGAGCAACCACATGGCACGTGCTGGTTGGAGGGATATTCGGGCATGGCGTTGCTCCCTTCGGCAGATTAGGATACCGCCAGGAACGTGCGGGTCAAACGACCCGCGACCCCCCGCCTCGACCTTCAGCAGCGTCGAGCGAGCATTGATGGAGGCAGCATGTTGCGGTGCGCTTTGATCGGTTACGGCGCGTGGGGGAGCCACCACGCCCGCGTCATGTCCCACAACCCCGAGGCCAGCCTCATGGCGATCGCGGCGCGCACCCCGGCGACGCAGGACAAGGCCCGGCACGAGCATCCCGCTTGCCGGGTGTACGGCGACTATCGCGTCATGCTCGACAAGGAACAGCTCGACGCCGTCGCCGTCGTGCTGCCTTCGCACTTGCACGCCGAGGCAGGCGCGGCCGTGCTCGAGTCGGGCCGGCACCTGCTCCTGGAGAAACCGATGTGCCTCAGCGTGGCCGAGTGCCGCCGGCTCAACGCCCTGGCCGAGCAAGGCGGCCGGGTGCTGGCGGTCGGGCACGAAATGCGCTTGTCGTCGCTCTGGGGGAAGGTCAAGTCGCTGATCGACGGCGGCGCGATCGGCGCGCCTTTGTACATCCTCATCGAGCTGTGGCGCAAGCCGTATCGCCTGGGCGCCGACGGCTGGCGCTACGACATCCAGCGCGTCGGCAACTGGATCCTGGAAGAGCCGATTCACTTTTTCGACCTGGCCCGGTGGTGCCTGGCGCCGGCGGCGCAGCCGGTGTCGGTGTACGCGCGGGCCAACGCCCAGCGGCCCGATCATCCCGAGCTGCAAGACCACTTCTCGGCGACGGTGGCCTTCTCGGGCGGCCAGTTCGCCGTGATCGCGCAGTGCCTGGGCGGCTGGGAGCACCATCAGATCGTGAAGGTTTCCGGGACGGAGGGCGCCCTGTGGGCGGCGTGGTCGGGGGCGATGGACCGCACCTTTGAACCGAGCTTCAGCCTCAAGCTCCGACGCGGCGAGGTCCTGGAGGAGATTCCCATCCCGCGTGCGGCCGGCGAGGTGTTCGAGCTGGAGGACCAGTTCCAGCGCTTCGTGCGCTGCATCCAGAGCGGCGGCGCGCCGGCGGCCACCGGGATCGACGGCGAGTGGTCGGTGCGTCTGTGCTTGAAGGCGCAGCAGTCGGTGGAGAAGGGGATGCCGGTGGCTGTCGATGGCAATGACGAATGACCAGTGCTGTGTGGGCATGAGCCGCGACCGCATGGCCACGCAAAGCCGTGGCCATGGCACCCAAACCCGACAACGAAGGCGCGACAGGATACCAGTCCCGCATGGCGAAGGATGGACGAAGTCCGATGCAACCCAGCGAGCCGCGACGCGACGACGACGATGCACGCCCCTGGTATCGCGGCGTCAGCGCGTATCAATGGCTCGTCCTGGCCCTGGCGTCCGCCGGCTGGGTGTTCGACGTCTACGAAGGCCAGATCTTCAACATCACGCGCGAATCCTTGCTGACCGAGCTGCTCGGCGTGTCGCACGATCATCCCGACGTGGCGTACTACGGCGACGTGCTGCTCGGCGTGTTCCTGGCCGGCGGCGCCCTTGGCGGGGTCCTGTTCGGCATGCTCGCCGATCGCTGGGGCCGGCGTCCGGTGCTGATCGCCACCATCCTCACCTACTCGGTGTTCTCCGGCCTGACCTGCCTGGCGCAAAACGTGTGGCAAGTCGCGATCCTGCGCTTCCTGGTGGCCATGGGAACGGGCGGCGAGTGGTCGGTCGCGGCAGCGCTCGTGGCCGAGGTGTTTTCGGCGCGGGCGCGGGCCCAGGCCGGCGCCATCTTCCATGCCACCAGCGTCATCGGCACCTGGCTTGCCGGCCTGGCCGGCATGCTCGTGGGCAGCGAGTGGCGCTACGCCTACCTGATTGGCATCCTGCCCGCGCTGCTGGTTGTCTGGATCCGGGCGTCGGTCAAAGAACACCGCACGGCGGCGCCGTCCGCGATGCCGGAAGGCGATCGCCCGCTTCCCGCCAATCCGGCCGAAAGTCAGGGCCTCAGCGATCTCTGGCGCGATCCGCGCTGGCGCTTCCGGGCCATCGCGGGACTCTTGCTCGCGGCCGTCGGCCTGGGCACGTTCTGGGCAGTGACCATCGCCGGACAGGGCCTGGCCCAACGACTGCTCCTGGCCGAAGGACTCGATGAGGCGGCGGCGCAGACGCGCGCCCGGTTCGCGTTCGCCATAGTGCAGACCACCGGCGGCGGGCTCGGCTTGCTGGCGTTCGGGCCGCTGGCGGTCCGCGTCGGCCGGCGCCGCGCGTTCATCATCACTCAGGCCGCGGCCCTGATCATCGTGCCGGTCACCTGCTACCTGCCGGCGACGTACGCACAGCTCCTCGCCCTGCTGCCGGTGTATGGCTTCATCACCCTGTCGATGCACGCCGGCTACGCGATCTACTTTCCCGAGCTGTTTCCCACGCGCCTGCGCGCCACGGGCGCCGGCTTCTGCTTCAACGGCGGGCGGCTCGTCGCCGCCTCGATGCTGCTCTTTTCCGGCTGGCTCAAGAGCGTGCTCGAGCTGCCTCATGCCGTCACGCTCATGAGCGGCCTGTTCGTGGTGGGCATCTTGCTGACGCTGCTGCTGCCCGAGACGAAAGGCCAGCCGTTGCCGGAGTGAGTGACAAGGCCTTCGGCCTGCGTCCGGCGGAGAAGTTGCCCACGGATTTCACTGATTCGACTGATTGAGAAGAGGAGATGGGAGAAGTCATGCGCATCCTGATCACCGGCGCCGCGGGGTATGTCGGCCGGGAGCTGACCCGCGGCCTCGACAGCCAGCACGAGCTGCGCCTGGCCGATGTGCAACCGCTCGCCGGTGAGCCGCGCTTCGTGCCGGCCGACGTGACCCGGCTGGATGATGTGCTGCGAGCCATGGAGGGTTGCGATGCCGTCGTGCATCTGGCGGTCGCCTCGGGCCTGGAAGGCGAGGTCGAGGATGACGCCTTCAATCAGCTTCGCTTCGACGTCAATGTCAAAGGAACGTTCAACGTCCTGGAAGCGGCGCGGCGGCACGGCCTCCGCCGCGTCGTCCACACCAGCAGCATCATGGTCGCCTGGGGCTATTCTCCATCCGAGCGGATCGCCGCCGACGCGCCGCCGCGGACTGTGGGGACTTATTCACTCACCAAGGGTCTGGCCGAAGCCGTGTGCGAGCATTTCGCGCGGAACCACGGACTGTCGATCGTGTGCCTGCGCATCCCCAAGCCGATCGAGCCGAGCGAGCCGCGCTGGCAGGGCCGCCGCCTGCGGCCGCAATGGCTGGCCTTTGCCGACCTGATCCAGGCCTATCAACGGGCCTTGACGGCGCCCGGCATCGGCTTCGAGATTGTGACGGTCGTCGGCGCGGCGGCCCGAACGCGCTGGGACCTTGACAAGGCGCAGCGCCTGCTCGGCTTCGAGCCGGCGGTGCGGCTCGAGGAGCTTGGCTTCGAGCTGGGAGGCGAACGTGAGCCGTTCTGACATCGAGAATGTCTGGATTGTTGCCGGCAGCGCTCCGCGGTTGCGGTTGCTATAATGGTTAACGGTGTTATGCTGAAGTCGACGACTTCGCATGTGAGCGTGACCTACATGGCACGGATCGCGGTAACCCTGTATCTGATGCTGGCAACCATGGCCAGTCCCTGGCTGTGCTGCTGCACGGGCATTCGTTGGTTCCGCTCGTCCACCGCGAAGGCCGAACCGTCGGCCCCGCGCCCCTGCTGCTGCGGACATCACAGCACGCCTTCCAACCAATCGTCCGGCTCCCGCGACAACGACTCCCACGAACGAAGGTCGCCCGCCTGCCCGAAAAAGTCGTGTCCGTGCGAGCAGGGGATTGGGGGCAGTTCTTCTGTGGCCACATCGGAACGCAATCTCGGCGTCGAGGCGGCGGGGGCCATGGCAAAGCTGCCTCCGTGCGACACATTGCTCACCGCGATTCCCCAGAACTCACGGGTGCAAGGCGACGCAACCCGGGAGCCCGCGGTCTTTCCCTGCTGTAGTCCCAGAGATCTGCTGCGCGCCCTCCATGTTCTGCGCTGCTAAACCCTTCTGATTCGAGCCGAATCGCTCTTGGCTCACACTCCGTGTTCGCCGTCCGATCAACGCCCTCGGCCAGCGCCTGTTCCAGATGAGCGTGCGTGATTCCGCTGCACCAACCCGACGCGTAAGCGAGGGGAGCAGGCGAAATCCCTCGCTTACGCGTCGGGTTGGTGCAGCGGAGTCGCGCACGTGATGCCCACGCGTTCAGACCGGAGCCCCGTCTCACGAGAAAGGATGGTTTCACCATGAAAACGATGACATCCGTCAGCCTAATGGTCCTCGTCGCGCTGGTGGCCCTCTCCGGCTGCGGTCGCCCGCCGGTGGAGCAGCCCAAGGCCGGTCCCGCCAAGGCCGCGGCGCCGGGGAGCGACGAGGCGGCCATTCGCGCCAACCTGGCGAAGCTGACCCCTGAGGACCAGAAGCTCGCCGAGGAACAGCGTTTGTGCCCCGTCGAGGCCCACCCGCTCGGCTCGATGGGCGTGCCGTACAAGGTCATGCTCAACGACCAGTCCGTGTTCTTGTGCTGCGACGCCTGCGAAACCAGGGCCAAGGCCCACGCCGACCGTACGCTGGCCAAGGTCAAGCAGCTCAGGGAGAACAAGACGTCCGCCAAGTGAGCGGAATGCACCAGGAGGCGACCCATGCGAATGCTCATGAACCTGTTCCAGTCCTTGATCGTCCCGCTCCTGCTCGCGGGCCTCGTCGCGGCGCTCTTGCTCTGGCCGGCGCCGCCCACCGACGTGGCCGGCGGCGCCGCCGACTACACCTGCTCGATGCATCCGCAGGTCCGGCTGCCCAAGGGGCAGAAATGTCCCCTGTGCGGCATGGACCTGGTGCCGGTCGCTCAGCTCGGCGCGATCCAGGCGGCGCTCGAAGAACGCGCCGGCGTGCAGACCGAGGGTCTCAAGTATCGCGAGCTGTTCAAGGAGGTGCGAACCGTCGGCCGGCTCGATTACAACGAGCGGCAGGTGGCCTACATCACGGCCCGCATCGCCGGCCGGGTGGACCGCGTCTACGCCGACTTCACCGGCATCCAGGTGAAGAAAGACCATCACCTGGTGGACATCTACAGTCCCGACCTGGTCGTCGCCCAGGACGAGCTGATCCGGGCGCTGGACGCCAAGGGGAGCGGCGTCCTCGGCGAGGCCACGCTGGAGGCGGCCCGCACCAAGCTGCGGCTGCTCGGCATCCTGCCCGAGCAGATTCAGGCCATCGAGAAGTCGCGCAAGCGCGCCACGCACCTCACCATCTACGCGCCTATCGGCGGCACCGTGATCGAAAAGAGCGTCCGCGTCGGACAGTACGTCAAGGAAGGCGATGTGCTCTACCGCATCGCCGACCTCGATCCGATCTGGCTGTACCTGGACATCTACGAATACGACCTGGGCTGGGTCCGCTTCGGCCAGCCGGTGGACGTGACCCTGGAGGCATTCCCCGGCGAGACGTTTCGCGGCACCGTCGCGTTCATCGATCCATTTCTCAATGAGCGGACGCGCGCCGTGAAGGTGCGCGTGAACCTGAAGAACTCCGAGCGCCGCCTCAAGCCGGGGATGTACGCCTCGGCGGCCATCGAGGTGCGCATCCGTCCGGACGGCACGCCGGCGCCGACCGGGTTGGAAGGAAAGTACATCTGCCCGATGCATCCGGAAGTGGTCCGCGACAAGCCGGGGGACTGCAACATCTGCGACATGCCGCTGGAACGCGTGCCCGACATCAAACCGGTCCAGCTCAAGAAGGACGCCCACGCCGGCCACGACCATGCGGCGGCGCCGGGCCGGAAGAAGACGCCGAAGAAAGCGGAACCGCCGCCGCAGGGAAAGGTGCTGGCGATCCGATCGAGCGCCGTGCTGGACACGGGCCGCCGTCAGGTCGCGTATCGCCTCAACGACGACGGCGCCTACGAGTTGGTGGAACTGACGCTCGGCCCGCGCGCCACGGGGAAGGACGACTCGGGACGGACAGGCGTTTACTACCCGGTCCTGTCGGGCTTGAAGCCGGGTGAGTTTGTCGTGGTCCGCGGCGGCTTCCTGCTCGACAGCCAGCGGCAGATCGAAGGGATGCCGAGCCTGCTGTTTCCGGGCGGTCAGGCGGGCGCCAACCTCCATGCGGGCCATGCCGGCCACGGCGAGGCGAAGTCCTCGCCGTCAACCAAGGAACCGCACAAACATTAGTGCCGCTTGCGGCTTGGCGTTCGCGTTGGGATGCCGCGAACGCTAAGCCGCCAGCGGCGCGAAGGCGATCGACATGGTCAATCTCATCATCCACTGGTGCTTGAACAACCGCTTCCTCGTCGTCCTGACCGCACTGGCGGCGACGGCGGCAGGCTATTACGCGCTCGTCAACACGCCCATCGACGCCATCCCCGACATCGGCGAGAAGCAGGTCATCGTGCTCGCCGAGTGGCCCGGCCGTTCGCCGCAGGACGTCGAGGACCAGGTCACCTATCCACTCACCGTCAGCCTGCAGGGGACGCCGAAAGTCAAGACGATCCGCTCGTTCTCCGGCTTCGGCTTCTCGATGATCTTCGTCATCATCCAGGACGACGCCGACTATTACTGGGCGCGGTCGCGCGTCCTGGAGCGCTTGAACGTCGCCCAGGCCAAGCTGCCGGCCGGCGTGGTGCCGGTGCTCGGGCCGGACGCCACCGCGCTGGGCCAGGTCTTCTGGTACACGCTGGAGGCCGACGGCGCCGACGTGGCCCAGTTGCGGTCGCTGCAGGACTGGTACGTCCGCTATCAGCTCCAGGCGGTCGAGGGAGTGTCGGAAGTCGCGTCGGTCGGCGGCTTCGTCAAGCAGTATCAGATCGACGTTCACCCCGACAAGTTGCGCGCCCACCGCGTCAGCCTGCCCGAGGTGTACACCGCCGTCCGCAAGAGCAACATCGACGTCGGCGCCAAGGTCGTCGAAAACGCCGGCTACGAGTTCTTCATCCGCGGCATCGGCTTCATCCGCACCGTGGCCGACATCGAGAACATCGTCATCCGCCAGGAGGAGGGGACGCCGATCCTGGTCAAGAACGTGGCCAAGGTCCAGCTCGGCCCCGATTTCCGCCGCGGCGGCCTGGACAAGGGCGGCCGCGAGGCCGTCGGCGGCATCGTCACGATGCGCTACGGCGAGAACCCGCTCCGCGTCATCGAGCGCGTCAAGGAACGCATCCGGCAGATGGAGCCGGGCCTGCGCGTCACGCTGGAGGACGGCCGGCAAGTCCCCGTCCGCGTCGTCGACTACTACGACCGCACCGACCTGATCTACGAGACGATGGCCACGCTGCGCAAGGCCCTCACCGAGGAGGCGCTCGTCGCCGGCCTGGTCGTCGTCATCTTCCTGCTCCACCTCCGCAGCTCGCTGGCCATCCTGCCGACCTTGCCCTTGTCCGTCGCCGTCAGCTTCATCGTCATGTACTGGCTGGGAGTCGACAGCAACATCATGTCCCTGGCCGGCATCGCCATCGCCATCGGCGACGTCGCCGACATGGGCATCATCATGACCGAGAACATCTACCGGCGCGTGGCGGCCGAACCCGAGCGGCCCTACGGCACGGTGGTGTACGAGGCGGCCACGCAAGTCGGCGGGCCGATGCTCACCGCCGTGTCCAACACCATCCTGTCGTTCATCCCGGTGTTCGCCCTGACCGAAGCCGAAGGCAAGCTGTTCAAGCCGCTGGCGTTCACCAAGACGTTCGCCATTGCCGCGTCGGTGATCCTCGCCCTGACCCTGGTGCCGGTCCTGACCTACTACCTGCTCAAGCCGGTCCGCTGGTCGCGGCGGCGGTCGTTGGCGCTGGCGGTCCTGGCGGGCGTCCCGGCCGTGTTCATCACCCACGCGCTGTTGCGCTGGGGGTTGGGCGAGAGCGGCCGGTGGAGCGGCTGGCCGACAGCCATTGCCGTGGGGATCATGGCCGGCGCCGCCATCTACCGCGTGGGCCGGGAACGACTGGTGCCGCTGGAACAGAACATCGTCTCGCGGGCGGTGTTCGCCGTGTTCCGCCCGGCGCTGCGCTGGACCCTGAACCACAAGGCGACGTTCCTGGCCCTTCCCGTGTCGCTGATCGTGCTGAGCTTGCTGGTATGGCTGGGGTTCGAGCGCGTGGCCTATCCGCTCGAGGCGAGCCTGCAGGCGGCGGGCGTCGATCCGACGGAATCCAACGCCTGGCAACGCATGCGCAGGCTGTTTCCCGGCATTGGCCGCGAGTTCATGCCGCCTCTCGACGAGGGTTCGCTCCTGGCCATGCCGTCGCTGTTGCCGTCCGCGTCGTTGACGGAAACGCAGCGCGTCCTCGCCCAGCAGGACCGGGCGATGCTCACGGTCCCCGAGGTCTCTGTCGTAGTCGGTAAGTTCGGCCGGGCCGACTCCGCCCTCGATCCGGCGCCGATCGGCATGATCGAGGCGATTGTCATGCTCAAGCCCGAATCGCAGTGGCGGCGCGTCAAACAGGAGCGCTGGCATACGGACGCCGCCTGGCTCGACTGGGCCCGGCCCGGACTCAACTACCTGTGGCCGGAGGAGCGGCCGATCACCAAGGCCGAGCTCCTCAAGGACCTGGACGAGAAGACCGCGATTCCCGGCGTGTTGCCGACCTGGCTCCAGCCGATCCAGACGCGGCTCGTCATGCTGCAGAGCGGCTTCCGGGCGATGATGGGCGTCAAGATTTACGGCGCCGACCCCAAGGAGATCGAGCGCGTCGGCCTGCAGATCGAACAGATCCTCAAGCGAGTGCCCGGCGCCGCCGACGTGGTCGCCGACCGGATCGTGGGCAAGCCGTACATCGAATACGAGATCGACCGCGTGGCCGCGGCCCGGTACGGCGTGAGCATCCGCGACATCCAGGACGTGATCGAAGTCGCGATCGGCGGCGAGAACCTGACCACGACGGTCGAAGGCCGGGAGCGCTACCCCGTTCGCGTCCGCTATCCGCGCGAGCTGCGCGAGCGCTTCGACGACCTGGAGCGAATCCTCGTGCCGACTTCCGACGGCGCCCACGTCCCCATCGCCCAGGTGGCGAAGATTCGCTACACGATCGGTCCCCAGGAGCTCAAGAGCGAGAACGGCCTCCTGGTCGGCTACGTCACCCTCAACACGCGGGACCGCGACGAGGTGAGCCTGGTCGAGGAGGCCGAGCGGCTCTTGCAGGCGGAGAAACGCAAGAGCGACGAGCTGATCGCCGCCGGCCGGCATGAGGAAGCGACCCTGGTCGTGCCGCCGGGCTATCACTGGGAGTGGGGCGGACAGTTCGAGAACCAGCGCCGGGCGATGGAGCGCCTGTCGTGGCTGGTGCCGGTCGTGCTGCTGGCCATGGCGGTGATGATCTACCTGGGCTTCGGCAAGTGGTGGCTGATGTTCATCGTCTTCTTCGGCATCCTGGCGTCGGCCTCGGGCGGGTTCGTGCTACTCATCTGGTGGGGGGCCAACCTGAGCGTCGCCGTCTGGGTCGGCTTCATCGCGCTGTTCGGCGTGGCCGACGATTGCAGCGTGGTCATGCTCAGCTTTCTGGAAGACAAGTTCAAGGAACGCACGCCGCAATCCGTGACCGAGGTGCGCGAGATGGTGATCGACGCCGCGCTGCAGCGAGTGCGTCCGCTGCTGATGACGACGGCGACCACGGTCTTCGGCCTGCTGCCGATCTTCCTGACGCAAGGCCGCGGCTCGGACGTGATGCAGCCGATGGCGGTGCCGATGGTGGGCGGCATGGCGGTGCAGGTGATCACGTTTCTGCTGGCGCCGTGTCTGTACGCGCTGGTGATGGAGTGGAAGGTGCGACGGCATTCCCCATCGGCGCCGGCGATCGAGTGAATTCCCGCCGGGTGTCAAGGCCCGCCCACCGCCCGCTCCAGCGCCGCCCGCCGCCGGAACACGTCGGCGGTCGCCTCGTAGTAGCGGTCGCGGAGGCTGATCAGGCTGCGCTGCGCCTCCAGCAGGCTCAAAAACGGCGCCTTGCCGGTGGTGTACGCCGCGATCGCGGCCTTCACGTTCTCGCGTGCGGCGGGCAGGATCGTGTCGGTGTAGAGCTTCACGGTCCGTTCGCTCTCGCGCACCTCCTGGTACGCCTCCTCCACCTGCAGGTTCACCTGGTCGGTCTGCCGGGCCAGGTCGGCCTGGCGCTGGGCGATGCGGGCCTGGGCTTCCGCGAGCGCCGCCTGCCGCCGCTCCCGGCGGACCGGCACGTTCAGCCGGACGCCGAGCATCGGCCGCAGGTCGCGCTCGCGCGGCTGCCAGAATGCATCGTAGGCGGCCATCACTTCCACGTCGGGGTAGTAGTCCTTGGCGGCCAATGCCAGCGCCGCCTGATCGGCGGCAATGCGGTCGGCCAGCGCCTTGAGGTCGGGGCGCTGGTCCAGCGCCAGCGCTTGCAACGCGCCCACATCCGGCAACGCCTCGGCGGGGCGGAGTGCCTTGGGCGGCGGCGGCAAGGGCGAACCGGTCGGCAGGTGCATAAGCGTGTTGATCCGGGCGATGGCCACCTGCTTGACCCGCTCCAGGTGGAAATGATGCGCATGTTCTCGTCCGATCTCGACGTCGGCCTGGCGGAAGTCCTGCTCCGGCGCCAGGCGATTGGTGAAGCGCTCCAGGGCGTTGGCGCGGAGCTCCTTGAGCAGCCGCAGGGCTTCGTCATTGACTTCCTTGGCGCGCTCGACCAGGTAGTAGTCGTAAAAGGCCGACCGGGCGCTCTCGATCAACCGCAGGCGCACG
This sequence comes from Gemmataceae bacterium, assembly GCA_022616435.1. Taxonomy (GTDB): domain Bacteria; phylum Planctomycetota; class Planctomycetia; order Gemmatales; family Gemmataceae; genus JAKEET01. The sequence goes on along the minus strand of JAKEET010000127.1, from coordinate 4,000 downwards.
TCCTCGACGTCGCGGCCGGCGGCGCTGGCCTCGGCCAGGGCGTTCTGGCCGCGCAGCGCGAGCTTCCCGCGCCACGGAATCTTCTGGGACACTTCCAACCGGTAGGCGAAATCCACGTCGTTGGAGCCGATGGAGGCGGGGCCGACGGTCGTCCCGAACATCGGGTCTTCCAGGGAAGTCACCTGCGGGTAGCGGGCGGACGCGGCCTGCCACGCGGCCACCATCTGAGCCATGGTGGGATTGCGGGCCAGCACGGCTTCGATCAGCGCCTCGACTTGCAGCTCCGACTTGCCCGCGAACGGGGCGGCGGGTTGTTTCGCGAGGGGGGCCTCGGCGGCAACGGTCACGATGGCGTCATCCCTGTTCGGCGGCGACGCAGCAGCCGACTGCGGGGACGGCACGATCAGTGGAGTTGGGTCGGCGGCTGACTTGAAGGGGGATAGCTGAGCACAACCCGATGCGAGCCCGGCAGCCAGGGCGGCGCACAGCCCCGACGTTCTCCATGTTGCCGGCATCGTCATGTCCTTCGTGGACAGAGAGACTTCATCGGTACACACCGAAAACGGACGCTCCCCCATCGATATCGGTTGCATCTGCCCGCGTCATGCAAAAAAACGGAAGAGTCCGACGTGCGGTCCCGCGACCGAGCGACGAACACCGCCAATTTATTCATGGGCGACGGCCTCCTCGACTGCCGGGTCACCGGCAAAGTCCATCTCGAAAAGCGAGAAGTTGCTCAAGCCGGTGAACCTGAACTCCTCGAACATCGCCCCTGAATTTTCCTGGTTTAGCACCCGCACATGCCCAGCTTTCCGCCGGAGAATGGACCACTCTGCCAGGGGAACTTCGTTCATCACGAAACGGTCGTTCGTCGAAAGGATCAGTTGCACCATCGTGTCGTGCGCGCGATCACGCAACAAATCGATGAGCTTGCACGATCGCTCGAAATCGAGCCCTTCGCCAATATCGTCCACTAGGACGGCACTGGGGAGCATCGCGATGGTGGCGTAGTTCAAGTGGATAATTACGGAGAGAGCCCGGAACATTCCCTGCGACATATCCGTCTGCTGAGTGAGGCAGGGCAGGTCGCGTTCCTTCACGAATAGAATGAGCGGTTCCAGCGGAGCCCCCAAGGGGATTGGCACCGTAACGTCCGTCGGAGCCATTACACCGACTTGCTCGATCAGGTACCCGATCCTGTTCATGTCGTTCTTTACAGACTCGGCGAAACGGTCGGGAAAATCCTTCACACCTTTGCGAAAGAGTGCGATGACAGCGTTGACATCTGTGGGGTCCGGCTCAAGAGCGCCCTTGACCAAGAGGGCAATATGCCCGCGACCCATCTTGTCACCAAACTCGTAGTGGCGTACGCGGCCACCCCACTCCCCCAGCGGCTCAAGGAAGCGATGTTGGATCGTGTCCCTGCGTGCGACGACCGCGGCCTCCGTCTCCGGTGTCTGGAACTCCTGCATCTTCTTTTCCTTCTCGTGGAAGATCTCGCCTACCCCGCCAACGGCCCGTCGCAAGAGCGTCCGCTCCCCGTCGCGGAATTCCTCCGTGACCACCTTTCGTTCGTGGATATCGAGCGTGTAGTGAAGAAGGCGCCCCTCGTGTTCAAAGGTCGTTCGGTACGCTCCGGTTGTGAGTTCGGACGGCTTTTGCCGGCCCGAAACCAGCTTACCCAGACCATTGATTACGTTCAGGACGCGAGTCTTACCCGTGGCATTCTTGCCGACGATCAAGTTCATTTGCCCCAGCGTCAGCCCTTCAAGCATCCACTCGCGGTCGGTACCCTGCAGTTGAGCGTAGTCGATCGATTTGAGCCTCATCGAGACCAACCTCCTCGCTATCGGAATTCTGGCATCAGGTTAAGGAGCGAAGCAACAACTCCAGCCATGATCTTGCCGCTGGGTACGCCTGCTTGGCTTAGGCTAGCGTAGCGAAATCACAGCGGCTCATCCATATCGGTTCCAACTCCTTGGACCGGCACCGTCCAGTTTTGATAGTCGGCGAAGGTTCCCTGCATTCGCTTTGGAGGAATTGAATTGCTCGCCACATTTCGGGCGGGTAGAGTTACAGCCGTCATGCCCGCACGTGTTGCTTGAGGAAAGGATAATACGATGACCCGCGGATTCACGATGAGGTGTGCGAACATGGCTTCCTGGGTCGCGTCGTTGCTGCTGGCATCCGTTGCGGGATCCGCGGCTGGGGCCGGCGACGATCTCGTCTTGCACAAGTACCAGCGCCAGCAGCTCACCGATGTCTATTTCTCGGAAGGCGCCGGCGCCGGCGACCTCAACCGCGACGGGCACGTGGACGCGGTCTACGGCCCTTACTGGTTTCAAGGGCCCGACTTCAAAACCAAGCACGAGCTGTATCCGCCCAAGCCGCAAAACCGCGAGGGCTACGCCGACAACTTCTTCAGCTGGGTCCACGACTTCAACGGCGACGGCTGGAACGACATCTTCGTGGTCGGCTTCCCCGGCCGGCCCGCGTACGTCTACGAGAATCCCAAGGGCGACTTCGCCAAGCACTGGGTGAAGCACCAGGTCTTCGATTCGGTCGGCAACGAGTCGCCGCACTTCGTTCAACTGGTCGGGGACAAGCGTCCGGAGCTGATCTGCACGTTCAACGGCGCGTTCGGCTTCGCCACCATCGACTGGAAGGAGCCGTTCAAGCAATGGACGTTTCACGTGATCTCGAAGCGGGCCGCGCCCAAGCCGTTCGGCCACGGCCTGGGTGTCGGCGACGTGGACGGCGACGGACGCAACGACATCATCATCGTCGACGGCTGGTTCCAGCAGCCCAAGGGCGATCCGGAAAACTCGCGCTGGACGTTCCACGAGGCCAAGTTCAGCAATGCCTACGGCGGCGCCGAGATGCACGCCTACGACGTGGACGGCGACGGCCACAACGACATCGTCACCAGCCACGCGGCCCACGATTACGGCCTGGCCTGGTTTCAGCAAGATCGCAGCGGGCCGGTGACCGTCTTCCGCGAGCATCTGATCATGGGCAAGCAGCCCAAGCAGAGCCGTTACGGCACGCTGTTCACCGAGCCGCATTCGGTCGCCCTGGCGGACATGGATGGCGACGGGCTGAAGGACATCGTCACGGGCCGAACGTTCTACTCGCATCACAAGCAAAGCCCGATGTGGGACGCCGGCGCCGTCGTGTACTGGTTCAAGCTGGTGCGGACACCCGCCTCTCCTTCCAAGGGGGCGGCCCGCGTGGACTGGGCGCCCCATCAGATCGACGGCGTCTCGGGAATCGGGCGGCAGATCACGATCGCCGACATCAATGGCGACCGGTTGCCGGACATCGTCGTCGGCGGCATGGTCGGCGCGCACGTGCTGGTGCAATCGCGGCAGAAGGTGGACCGGGCGACGTGGGAGGCGGCCCGGCCCAAGCCGCTGGCGCCGTTGCCGCGACCGCTGCGGCGCGGTCCGTTCCCGGCAATCGCCAAAGACACCGGGCGCGTGGCCGGCGCCCTGGAGGCCGAGGACATGACCATCGCCAGGGCCTCGGCGGGCAAGACCTCGGTCCAGGCGATGGGCGGGTTTCCCAGGGACCGCTGGAGCGGCGACAAGCAGCTCTTCTGGAGCGGCGCCAAACCGGGCGCTCGTCTCGAATTGACCTTCGATGTGCCCGCCAAGGCAAACTACGCCGTCGCGGCCGCGTTCACGATGGCCCGCGACTGCGGCATCGTTCGCGTCCTTCTCGACGACGCCACGCTGGGTGAACCGATCGACCTTTACAACTTTCCCGACGTGATCTCGACCGGCGCGTTGGCGCTGGGCACGAAGACTCTCGACGCCGGCAACCACCGGCTGACCCTGGAGCTGAGCGGGGCCAACGTCGCGGCGGTCGGCGGAGACAAGATGGGGCTGGACTACGTGCGGCTGACGGCGGCGGGGGATCGGTGACCGGTCGGGGTTGGCGGGAGAGGGTGGCGGCGTGGCATGCTGTCCGCCCCGGTTCTGCGAACCGGGGCTAAACG
>JAKEET010000126.1 GCA_022616435.1 Gemmataceae bacterium | reverse complement strand
TGGACCGCCTTGCAAGCAACTCTTGGCGGACATTGAGAACCAGACTCTCATCGGCTTCACGTCCACGCACATGGTTGGCGAAGTTGCCCACGCCTTGATGACGCCCTGACCGTTGCCATTATGCAACATCATGGGCTCACCGAACTCGCGAGCCACGATGCCGACTTCGACCGCGTGCCGGGGATCACACGTTACGCGCCCGCTTGAAGAGTGGCCAAGGCAGCGCCAGTACAGGCCACAATTCCCGCGCAACTGCCACGCACGCCACATCTTGCCGGCGGATTCTCCGGACCCTCCTTGGGTGACGCCGCGCCGGTTCATTACAATCGTCCATAAGCCGCGCCAAACCTGCTCCGCGGAGCCGCCAACACGTGTCCATGTCCCTGCGCACCACCGACGCCTCCTTCCTCACCGACTTCGACGTCTACCTGTGGTCGGAAGGGTCCCACGTCCGCTCCTACCAGAAGATGGGGGCGCATCCGGTCGAGCGCGACGGCGTCGCCGGGACCCACTTCGCGGTCTGGGCCCCGAACGCCCGCGCGGTTGCCGTGGTCGGCGACTTCAACGGCTGGCGCGACGATGTCCACACGCTCCAGCCGCGCGGCGTCTCCGGAATCTGGGAAGGCTTCATCCCGCACGTCGGCCCCGGCTCGCTCTACAAGTACGCCATCGCCTCGCAGTACGGCGGCTATCGCGTCACCAAGGCCGATCCGTATGCCTTCGCCGCGGAGATCCGGCCGCAAACGGCCTCGAAGGTCTGGGATTTGCGCTACCAGTGGCACGATGCCGACTGGCTCGCCAACCGTGCCCGCGCCCATGCCCTGCACGCGCCGATCTCCATCTACGAAGTTCACCTCGGCTCGTGGATGCGCGTGCCGGAGGAAGGCAATCGCTGGTTGACCTATCGCGAGCTGGCGACCAGGCTCACCGACTATGTGAGCGACCTGGGCTACACGCACGTCGAGCTGCTGCCGATCACCGAGCACCCGCTCGACGCATCCTGGGGTTATCAGACGGTCGGCTACTTCGCGCCGACCAGCCGGTTCGGCACGCCCGAGGATCTGATGTTCCTCATCGACGCGCTGCACCAGCGCGGCATCGGCGTGATCCTCGATTGGGTCCCCGCCCACTTCCCGCGCGACGAGCACGGCCTGGGCTATTTCGACGGCACCCACCTCTACGAGCACGAAGACCCGAAACTTCGCGAGCATCAAGATTGGGGCACGTTCATCTTCAACTACGGCCGTCGCGAGATCGGCAACTTCCTCATCAGCAACGCCCTGTTCTGGCTCGACAAGTACCACATCGACGGCCTGCGCGTGGACGCCGTCGCATCGATGCTCTACCTGGATTACTCCCGCAAGGAAGGCGAATGGATTCCCAACCGCTACGGCGGCCGCGAGAACCTGGAGGCCATCGCCTTCCTGCGGCGGCTGAACGAACAGGTCTACGCCGCCTATCCCGACGTGATGACCATCGCCGAGGAATCGACCGCCTGGCCCGGGGTGTCGCGGCCGACGTACACCGGCGGGCTCGGCTTCGGCTACAAGTGGGACATGGGATGGATGCACGACACGCTCAACTACCTGGCTCACGATCCGGTGTACCGCAAGTACCATCACAACCAGCTCACGTTCCGCATGCTGTACGCGTCCTCGGAGAACTACATCCTGCCCTTGTCGCACGACGAGGTCGTGCACGGCAAGCGGGCCCTGCTCACGAAGATGCCGGGCGACGATTGGCAGCGGTTCGCGAACCTGCGCCTCCTGTACGGCATGATGTACGCCCAGCCCGGCAAGAAGCTGCTGTTCATGGGGGGGGAATTCGGCCAATGGCACGAATGGAATGAGCAGCACAGCATCGACTGGCATCTGCTGCAGTGGGGGCCGCACCAGGGCATCCAGCGCTGGGTGCGCGACCTGAACGCCGCCTATCGCCGCGAGCCGGCGCTGCACGAGCTGGACTGCGACGCCGCCGGCTTCGAGTGGATCGACGCCAACGACTACGAGGAGAGCACCCTCAGCTTCCTGCGCAAAGGCCGAGCCGGGCACGATCAGATCGCGGTGGTCATGAACCTGACGCCGGTGCCGCGCGAGGATTATCGCATCGGCGTCTCGCTCGGCGGCCGCTGGGACGAGATCCTCAACAGCGACGCCCACATCTACGGCGGCAGCAATGTCGGCAACGCCGGCGGCGTCCACGCCGACCTGATCCCGTACCATGGCCGAGCGCTGTCGCTGAACTTGATGCTGCCGCCGTTGGGAGTGGTCATGTTCCGATGGAGAGGATAAGAATGGATTGCATTGCGCCTGCGAGTTCCACATCGGCTTGAGGACCGTCCATGATCAGGTACATCGCAATCCTTTTCGTAGTTGCAGTTTGTGCTCTTGGGCCGCATTCGGATCATGACAGGGTCGTCGCACTCCCTCCGGACGACGGTGATCCGATCATCTCCGCGGACCGAATCCGCGCCGACGTCAAATACCTGTCGAGCGACCGCCTCGAAGGCCGCGGCATCGGCACCGCCGGCGAGGAACGGACCATCGACTTCATCGCCGGCGCGTTCAAGAAGGCCGGGCTCAAGCCGGTGGGCGAGCGCGGCACGTACTTCCAGAGCGTGCCGCTCGTCAAGGTGTTGACCCAAGCGACGGCCACGCTGGCGGCGACCAAGGGGGACGAAACGATCCGTTTCACCCTGGAGGACGAGTTCGCCGGCCAGGGCCGGACGCAGCAGCCGCTCGAGGATTTTGACGCCGAGGCGATCTTCCTCGGCCACGGCATCACCGCCCCGGAGTTCGGCTGGAACGACTACGACGGCGTGGACGTCACCGGCAAGGTGGTCGTCGTCTTCACCAACGAGCCGCCGTCCGACGATCCGAAATTCTTCGGCGGCAAGGCGCTCACCTACTACGGCCGCTGGACCTACAGGTACGACGAAGCCACGCGCCGCGGCGCCAAGGCGGTGCTGATCATCCACACCAACGAGACCGCGGGCTATCCGTACGGCGTCGTCCGCAAGCTCGAAGGGGCGCAGATTCAGCGGACGCCGGGAGCGCCGGCCCTGGCGTTCGCCGGCTGGTTGTCGCGCCGCGCCGGCGACAAGCTGCTGTCGCTCGCCGGCCTGACCGTGGAGGAAGCTCTCCAGCGGGCCGATACCCGCGGCTTCAAGGCCATCCCGTTAGGCGTCCGCGTCAAGGGCCACATCCCGACGACGGTGCGGAGGATCGTCACCAGGAACGTGATCGGCATGGTGGAAGGCAGCGATCCGGTCCTGAAGTCGGAAGCCGTGATGTTCACGGCCCACTGGGACCACCTCGGCGTCGGCAAGGGCGGCGTCGGCAGCGACACGATCTACAACGGCGCCCTCGACAACGCCACCGGCTCGGCGATCCTGCTGGAGATGGCCCGGCTCTGGTCAGGCCAGCGCTCGAAGCCGAAACGCTCCGCCATCTTCTTCTCCACCGCCGCCGAGGAGAGCGGCCTGCTCGGCGCCGTCTACTATGCGCAGAACCCCGTGGTCCCGCTCGGCAAGACCGCCATCGACTTGAACTTCGACGTGATCCATCCGCTGGGCGTGCCGGAGTCGGTGGTGGTCAGCGGCGCCGAGCGCACCACCGCCTGGCCAACGGTTCAAGCGGCGGCGCAGAAGCACAAGCTCACGATCGAACCGGACAAGCGCGGCCACCTGGGCCTGTTCTATCGGTCCGATCACTTCGCGCTGGCCCGCGGCGGCGTCCCGGCCTTTTCGGTGTCCCTCGGCGAAAAGATCCGCGGCAAGCCGGCCGACTTCATCCCGAAGGCGGTCGAGCAGTTCATCGCCAGGGTGTACCACACGCCGGCCGATGAATTCCGCGAAGACTGGGACTTCTCCGGCTTCCCGGTGCTGATGCGGTTCGCGCACGACATCGCGGTCGAGGCCGCCAACGCGGACGGCTTGCCGACGTGGAATCCGGGGGACGAATTCCGGGCGGCGCGGGACAAGAGTTGGGTGAAGTGAGAACGCAAGCGGGAGTATATGGGAATCGAACCCACTGAGAGCTTTGTTCAAACCCCCCACTGGTTTTGAAGACCAGGGCCCGCACCAGCGGTGCAAATACTCCCGACACGTTGATTTTCCGCCGGAACCTCGGCGGATTCAAGGGTTCGTGACCGGTTGGCTGGTTTTTTGTTCGCTGCCACACATCGACGGCATCAAGCTCACCTACGCCAAGATCAAGGTCGATGGCTCGCTCGACCTCAAGGACAGCTACACCGGCGCGCTGCTCGGGTACAAGGGCGCGACCTCGCATGTCCTTGCGAAGGATGGCCGCAAGGTGCTCGGCATCCGCCTGCGCCAGGGCGCCGTGGTCGACGGGTTCGCGCTGGTCACGGAGAAGAAATGAGCATACGGTCCGTCACAGGGTCTGCGTGGGGTTCTTGGCGACCTTGTCGAGCCGATCCATGGCCTCGTTGGCTTTTTTCGAGTCGTTGCGGTCGATCAAGTTCTTGATTTCCTTCACCCGCTTCTTCAGGTCGTCGGCGACCGGGCCGCCAAGGGACATCGCCTTCTTGAAGTCGGCCCCGCCCTCGATGCCGGCGAGGCGCTTCTGGGCGTTCTCCTTGAGCTTGGCGCCCAACATATCCAGGACCTTGGCCGCGGTCTCCTTGCGCGAGTTGACCTTGAGTGTCATGCCCGCATCCCGTTTGATGACCGCCTTGAGCGTATCGACGGAGGGCACGTCCGAGGTTGTCTCGAACATCAGCTCGCCGGTGTTCTCGTCGGTGAAACACTTGCCCTTGTAGGTCTTGGTGCCGCCGATGGCCTTCTCGGCCTCCGCAATCGCGGACGACTTGACGTCGCCGCTGTTGACAATCAGCGTCCCTTCGCCTTTCTTTTTCTCGACCAGGGCGAAGTTCATGGTCCTGGTCTTCGCCTGCTTCAACGCACCCGCCAAGTCCTTGTCGATCGGCATATTGGTTTCTCCAGGGCTTCCGCCGGTTCGGCTTCCGCCGGTTCGGCTTCCGCCGGTTCGGCTTCCGCCGGTTCACACGTTGCTAACACCATGCAGGCTGGCGACAGCGGGACCGCCGCCGCCTCCTGGCATCTCCTCGATCATCTAATCGCGAAGTTGTAACAGAGAACGTCATTTTTCTCGGCGCGAAGGCCGGCCGCGACCTACTCAGCTCGCACAACGACCGCTTCTTCACAAAGGCGGGGTCCAGCCGTACACCAAAGCCAGGTCCGCCAGGGCGCCGGACCATCACGAAAACACGAAAGGACGAAAGCACGAAAAGAACAAGAGTGTGCCGTGTTTTCGTACTTTCGTGCTTTCGTGATTTACCTGAAGCCGCTTGCCGCGCCGCCCCCGTGAAAGATCCGCGGCACGAGCCGGAACTGATCGATAGACCGAGCTGAGCGATGGCCGAGATTCCTGCTACCCGAGCCAGTCTGCTCGTACGCTTGCGCGATTCGGGAGACGCGGCGGCATGGACGGAGTTCATCGATCTCTACGGCGCTCTGGTCTACAATTACGCGCGCAAGCAAGGCCTCCAGGACGCCGACGCGGCCGACCTGGGACAGGAAGTGCTCCGCGGCGTGGCGGCCGCGGTGGGCCGGCTGGAGTACGATCCGCGCCGCGGGTTGTTTCGCAACTGGCTGTTCACCCTGGTGCGCCGCCGACTGTCCGATTGGCGCGCGGCCCAGCGACGGGGGCCTTGCGGCAGCGGTGATCCGGCGACCCGGCACGTCCTGGAGCAAGTTCAGGCGCCCCCGGTGGACCACGAGGCGTGGGAGGCCGAGTGGCAGGATCGGGTGTTTGCCTGGGCGTGCGCGCAGGTCCGAAGGGACGTCACGGATTCGACCTGGAAAGCCTTCTGGAGAACAGCCATGGACGGACATCCCACCCAGAGCGTGGCCGCCGACCTCGGCCTGACCGCGGCGGCCGTCTACCTCGCCCGTCACCGCGTGCTGGCACGGCTCAAGGAACTGGTTCGGTCCGCGCACGAATCTGAGAGGCTATCCGAAAACGGGTCAGACCCCTGCTTTTCGCGGACAGCCTCTGAGTAGGCGCCCGCCGCCGCGAAGGAGCCGTCATGGCCGCACCGCTGGACTGCCAGGAAATCGAATGCTGGCAGGTGTTGCTCGACGCCGACCTTCCTCCGGACCAGATGGGCCGCCTGGAGGAGCACCTCCAGTCGTGCCCGGTTTGTCAGGACCGATTGGACCTGGCCCCCGAAGGCGAGGCGGAATTGCGGAGATGGGCCGGACGTGTCGGCGACCCCACGGCCGCGCCCGCCGATCCGACGCTGTCTCGATTGCTGGAGCGGATGCACGAAGGCTGCGGCCTCGTTCCCGCCGCCCCTGTCGAACCCCCCGACCTGTACTTTCTGTCGCCGAGCAGCCGCCCAGACATCCTGGGCACGCTCGGCGGCTACGAGGTCCAGGAGGTGATCGGCCAGGGGGGCATGGGGGTGGTGCTGAAGGCGTATGAGCCGGCGCTGCATCGACTGGTGGCCATCAAGGTGCTGGCCGCCGCCGTGGCCGGCAGCGCCACCGCCCGGCGCCGCTTCACCCGCGAGGCGAAGGCCGCCGCCGCCGTCTGCCACGACCACATCGTCGCCGTTCACGGCGTTCACGAGATCGACGGCCTGCCCTACCTGGTCATGCAATACGTCGGCGGAGAGTCGCTGCAAGAACGCCTCGACCGCACCGGCCCGATGGCTGTGCCGGACGTGGTCCGCGTTGGCGCGCAAATCGCCTCGGGCCTGGCCGCGGCACACGCGCAGGGACTGATTCACCGGGACATCAAGCCTGCCAACATCCTCCTGGACGCAGGGGTCAGAGGACAGGAAACAGGGGTCAGGGATCAGGAGTCAGGAGTCAAGATCACCGACTTTGGCCTCGCCCGCATGGCCGATGACGTGCAATTGACCCAGGCGGGGGTGGTGGCCGGCACCCCGGAGTACATGGCGCCGGAGCAGGCCCGTGGCGAGTCAGCGGATCACCGGTCCGACCTGTTCAGCCTGGGCAGCGTGCTGTACGCCTGCTGCACCGGAACGGCCCCGTTCCGCGGACCGACTCCGCTGGCGCTTCTTCATGCCGTCAACGAGCGCGCCCCGGCGCCTCTGCGTGCGCTGAACCCCGGCGTGCCGGCCTGGCTGGAACTGCTCATTGCCCGGCTCATGGCGAAGGACCCCGGACAACGCTTCCAGAGCGCCGCGGAAGTCGCGGCCTTGCTGGAGGGATACCTCGTCCATCTTCGCCAGCCGGACACGAACCCCGCGCCGGCGCTGCCGCCCGTTGACGGTGACAAGGTGACAGAAAACGCGGACGCTGGCGCTGTCACCCTGTCCCCGCGTCACCCTGTCACCTTGTCATTTTTCCGCGTGGCGATGTTGCTGCTCGCGGTCCTGGCGGTGCTCGGCGGCGCAGCGGCGCTCTTGCTGTTTGGACAGGGCAACCAGATCGAGGAGCGCCCGCCAGACGCCAACCAGAAGCAAGCCGCCGACCCAGCAGATGTCTTGCCTGATCCCTATGTCGTCTGGAGCGTGGCGATCTCCCCGGACGGCAAGACGCTGGCCGCGGGCGCGGGGTGGTGGACGACCGGCGGCGAAGTCGGCGTTTGGGACCTGGCCACCCACAAGCCCTTGCGGCGTTTCGTCGAGGCCCGCGGGGTGGTTTCGGTCGCCTTCTCGGCCGACAGCAAGTTGCTGGCCTTCGGAAGCTGGACCCATCACGTGCGCGTGCTGGACTGGGCCGCCGGCAAGGAACTCTGCGAGTTCGCGGTGGACGGCCTGGCTCACGTCGCGTTCGCGCCCGCTGGTCCGTTGCTGGCAACCGCCAGCGAAGGTCAGGCCCTGCAGCTCTGGGACGTGGCCGAGGGTGAGTTGGTCGCACACCTGGAAGGAGACCTGTTGCGCTTCCAGCGCGTGACCTTCTCGCGCGACGGCAAGCGGTTGCTGGCCGGCGGCGGCGACTGGAAACCAGGCGGGATCAATCATGTCGGCGTCTGGGACGTGGCCACGAAGAAGCAGGTCCTGAAGCTGGCCGGGCACAACAACACCGTGTTCTGTCTCGCTTGCTCGCCCGACGGCAAGACGATCGCCACCGGCTCCGTCGACCGCACCATTCGGCTGTACGACGCCGAGACAGGGCTGCCGCAGGGAACCTTGCGCGGGCCGATGCGCGAAGTGGACAGCCTCGTGTTCAGCGCCGACAGCAAGACCCTCGTGAGCAGCGGTCCGGAGTCGGTCGTCCGCTTCTGGGACGTCGACCAGGGCAAGGAAACCAGGCGCCTGGCCACCGGGATCACCCACGTCCGCGCCCTCGCCCTGACAGCCGACGACAAGACGCTGATCGTCGGCGGGCAACACAAGACCCTGAAGATCTTCGATCTGGAAACGGGAAAGGAAACGGCGGTGCTGTGGAATGGCGCCGATCCACAGAAGCTGGACATGGACGCACTTCCCGCCAGCACGCCGGAGAAGGCCGACGAGGCCCAAGCGCACCCGCAGCTCAGGCTCCTGCTCCTGGCGCTGGCCACGGCGCTGACCGTCGGCATGATTGTCTGGACCCTGGCGCGCCGCGGCCGGATCGTCTGCCGGCCGCTCGCACAGACTCGCGCAGACAATCCGGCCGTGGACCAGAAGACGGACGAAGTATTCTTCGCATGTTCCGCTTGTGGGGCGAAACTGAAGGCGAAGGGGGCACTGGCCGGCAAGAAGGTGAAATGTTCCCGATGCGCCCGGACGATGTGTGTTCCCTCGACGTAGTCGCCAAATTCATCCGGCAGATCGAAGGCCTGTTGTCTCTAACACGGTGTGGGCCGCAGGCGCCATTGCATCTTGCTCCCAGCTATACGTCTCCGGCGCCATCCGACGCCACGAGTGCCCCATCTTGACCCAGGCACTCCGCCAGAACTTCGTAAACTGTATCCGCCAGCCTTCAACGCCTGCTGATGCCCGAGCCATACCGCGATCGTGATTCCGCCGAACAGGACTCGGTGCAATGCCATGGTCAGCCCCCGCAACCAGCGCGGCCGGCGCCGATGCAGTATTGCCAGACGCTCGCACTGGAACTGGATGTGCGGCACTTCGTCCGCCAAGATCTGCTCGCAGATTGTCCGCAACACGCCCGATTTCGTCGCCAAGCGGATCGCGTTGTAGTAGATCAGCGCGTGCGTCTCGACCATGACGACGGGCGTCGCCCACACTTCCATGCTCGGCAAGAGGTAGCGCATCGCCCGAAACAAACTGTCGCCCCAATCAGACTTGGCTCGCTCGACGCCGGCAAGATCGAGAACCTTGCCCAGATAGTTGCCATGGCGCTGCTCCTCCGCAATGAACAATCGAACGACGTCGACGAAGCCCGGATCATTCACTTTCGCGGCGTAGGCCCGAGCGGCGGCGAGCAAATGTGCGCCGTCGGACGTCTCACCGAGCTGCCAACCGCGGAGCGAACAGGCAATTGCCGTCAACTCGGCGGCGGACACGCCCGCTCCCAGGCGCCACGGGATCATGCGCTGCCGGCTGGCATTGGCAGCGAAATATGTGAGCCATTCGGCCGACGTCTTGACATGGACATCCCTGTTTGGCATGCGCGCAACCTCGCCGTGCTTTGCATCGCAAAGTGGCCATCGAAAAAAACGACCGTCAACAACTGTCAACGAACTGCCTCGAGCTCGGACCGCATTGCCCGCAGGCTCTGATGCACGCCGCGGATGGTCGCTTCCAAGGTCGATGTCCCCGCCGTCAGCCCGACCACGTCGATGCCGTCGAACCATTCCGGCCGCAGGTCGGCGGCGTCTTGCACATGGAACGCCGGCACGCCGCGGTCCGCGCAGCGGCGGACGAGCTGCTTGGTGTTGTTCGAGTTGCGGCCGCCGACGACGACGACCGCCTGCACCTGGTCGAGCAGTTTTTCCAGGGCCTTTTGATGGTCCTTGGTCGGGTGGCACACGGTGTCGATGAAGCGGACGTCGGCGTGCGGATTTTTCTGTTCGACGGCCCGGCGAATCCGCTCGGCCTGGTCCGCCGGCGTGGTCGTCTGGCACATGATGCCGAGCTTGCGATGGGGATATTCGCGGACGGCGTCCACGGACGGCACGATCGTGAAGTCGTCGAGATCGCCGATGATGCCCTCCACCTCGACGTGGCCCGGCTTGCCGATGACCAGCACGTGGCAGCCTTCGCTCTGCAGCTTCTGGGCGGCGTCGTGGGCGCGGGTCACGAGCGGACACGTCGTGTCGATCAAGCGCTTGCCGGCTTGCTCCAGCCGGCGGCGCTCCTTCCGGCTGACGCCGTGGGCGGTGATCAGCACCGTGTCGGTCACCGGTAGGCTGGTGCGCCGGTCTTCTTCGACCATGTGAAAGCCGCGGCCGTGCAGCTGTTCGATCACCTTCTCGTTGTGGACCAGCTCGCCGTGGATGGTGACCGCGTCGGGCCGGTCGATGTCGTCGATGACGGCGAGCGCGTCGCGCACGCCGAAGCACATGCCCAGGACGTCGGCGAGGATGACTTGCATCGGTGTTTCCTCATCGTGAAGAACCGCGGTCCGTCGGGTTTGGCAACTGTTCTTGGGCTTTGCTCGACAAGACACTTTGTCGAGCAAAGGCTTGTCGAAAAAAAACTACGCCGGCGTCCAGCCCGGCGCCACCTTGGCCGCCTTCGGCTGCTTGGACGCTTCCAGCGCGTCGGTGACCACGTTTTCCAGGACCGCGACGTACTCCAGGAACCGGCGGCGGCCCTCGTCGGTCAGTTGCACCAGTGTCTGCGGGCGATTGTCCTTGTAGCCCTTCCAGATTTGCACGAGGCCGCTCTCGCTCAGCAGGTGCAAGTGGCGGCTCAGGTTGCCGTCGGTGAGGGCGCACAGCTCTTTGAGGTCGTTGAACACGAGGCCGCTGGGATGCGTGGCCAGCGAGGAGACGATCCCCAGCCGCGCCTTTTCGTGAATGACGCGATCGAGGCCGTCGTACGCGAACCGGCCAACGACTTTCACATCCTTATGAGTCGCCATGAGGTCGCTCCAGGGTCGGACGCTCCAGAGTAGGACGCTCCAGAGTAGGGCGCTCCAGGGTCCAGTAGAGGATGCCGGCCGCGACGAGCTGGCCGACGCCAAAGGGAATCGCCATGGCCCACCACGAAAACGCATGGTCGCCGCGCGCCCAGGCCAGGCAGACGACGCCGGCGGCGAGATACCAGACCGCGACCAGGAAGGTGGCCCGCGGCAGGAGCCGGTAGGACGCGAAGATGCCGAGGCTGAACAGGATCGCCCACAGGCCCGGCAGCATCCACAGCGACTCCGAATCCTGCAGCCACAGGACCGCGGTCAGCAAGCCGCCGGCGACGATGCACGGCAAGAACTGGGCGACGGCGAGCGCGGTCAGCGTGCGCGACAACGGGGACGGCGCGTGCCAGGAATGCAGCCCCATCGCCACGCCGGTGATCGCCAGGCTGCACAGGGCGGCGCCCATCCACAGCGTGAGCCAGATTCCCAGGCTCTGCGTCGGATCGGGGATTTGCCAGGCCTGCACGCCGGCCGCCACCCAGGCCAACACGCCGGACGCCGCCACCGGGGCCGCCCGATACCCGCGAAAGGTCTCGGTCTGGGCCACCTGCTGGCGGATTTCGGCGATCTGCGTCAGGGCTTCGCGAAGGTCCACCGGTCGCTCCGCAGACTGCTCTCCACCGGCCTCCGACGTCTTGACGTTTGGGAAGTCTCGGGGTTAGCTTTACGATGCAAAGCTAATCTAGAATCGGCGACGAGTCAATGGGTCCTTGATGAAAAATATGGGAAGTCGTCAGGGCGGCGACCGTCCGGAGTCGCGACAAGCGGCTTCAGGTAAATCACGAAAGCACGAAAGTACGAAAACACGGCACACTCTTGTTCTTTTCGTGCTTTCGTCCTTTCGTGTTTTCTGGATTGTCCGGAGCCGCTCCCGGACTCCCTGGACGGTCGCGGCCCTCTGCTGCTGAATCGAGCGCGGTCATATAGAATAGCGCCGTGGGAATTCGCCATTCTTCAAGGATTGAGGGAACCAGCGTGGCCAAGCACATCTTCGTGACCGGCGGCGTCGTCAGCTCCCTGGGCAAAGGGCTCACGTCCGCATCCATCGGCATGCTCCTTGAGCAGCGCGGCTTGCGGGTCCGCCTGCAGAAGTTCGATCCGTACATCAACGTCGATCCCGGCACCATGAGTCCCTACCAGCACGGCGAAGTCTACGTGCTCGACGACGGGGCCGAGACCGATCTCGACCTGGGGCACTACGAGCGCTTCACCAACGCTCCCCTGAGCCGCGATTGCAACTACACCACCGGCAAGATCTACCTGTCGGTCATCCAGAAGGAACGGCGCGGCGACGTGTACCTCGGCAAGACCGTCCAGGTCATTCCCCACGTGACCGACGAGATCAAGGGGGCGATCAAGGCCCTGGTCGCCGACGACGTCGACGTGGTCATCACCGAGATCGGCGGCACGGTCGGCGACATCGAGGGCCTGCCGTTCCTGGAGGCGATCCGCCAGTTCGCGCTCGACGTCGGCAAGGCCAACGTCCTGTACATCCACCTGACGCTGATCCCGTACTTGAAGGCGGCTGGCGAGATCAAGACCAAGCCGACGCAGCACTCGGTCAGCCAGCTCCGCCAGATCGGCATCCAGCCCGACATCCTCATTTGCCGCACCGAGCGCCCGATCGGCCAGGAAGAGGTCGCCAAGATCGCCCTGTTTTGCAACGTCGAGCCGCGGGCCGTCATCGAGGAGCGCGACAAGGAATTCAGCATCTACGAAGTCCCGGCCAGCCTGGTTGAGAACAAGCTCGACGATCTGATCGTCGAGCGCCTGAACCTCAAGGCCAAGCCGCTGGACATCGCCGATTGGCGCGCGATGCTGCAGCGGATCAAGCACCCGGCCCACGAGGTGACGATCGGCGTGGTCGGCAAGTACATCAAGCACAACGACGCCTACAAATCGATCTACGAGTCGCTCGACCACGCCGGCATCGCCCACCACACGCGCGTGGTGGTGCGCAAGATCGAGGCCGAGGAAATCGAGCGCGAAGGGGCCGAGCGGGTGCTGGCCGGCCTGGACGGCGTGCTGGTGCCGGGCGGCTTCGACTACCGCGGCTCGACCGGCAAGATCGACGCCATCCGTTACGCCCGGGAGCGCAAGGTGCCGTTCTTCGGCATCTGCCTGGGCTTGCAATGCGCGGTGATCGAGTTCGCGCGCAACGTCGTCGGCCTCGCCGACGCCAACAGCACCGAGTTCGACAAGGACACGCGGCATCCGGTCGTGTGCATGCTGGATGAGCAGTACGCCATCGTGGACAAGGGGGGCACCATGCGACTTGGGTCCTACGCGCAAAAGCTGGTCGAAGGGAGCAAGGCGCACCAAGCCTACGGCAGCTTGCTGGTCCACGAACGGCACCGGCACCGCTACGAGTTCAACAATCAGTACCGCCAGCAGTTCGCGGCCAACGGCCTGCTCGTGACCGGCGCCAGCCCCGACGGCCAGCTGGTGGAAGTGATCGAGCTGCGCGACCACCCCTGGTTCCTGGCGGTGCAGTGCCATCCGGAATTCAAGTCGAAGCCGACCAAGGCGCATCCGCTATTTCGCGGCTTCATCGAGGCGGCGCTGGCGCGGCACGAGGGCCAGAAGAAAACCACGGCGCGGAACCGGCCGGCGGTGCTGGCGAAGTAGGTCAGATCCCTTGAGCTGATTCGACGTGGACCGCGCCGGCACAGTCCGCCCAGCCGTTGGTTTCGTTCGATTCGTCAGGCGCCCTCCAGACGGACGCGCCGATCTCCCGCGTCGTCAACCGCTGCCCAGCGCGCCAAAAATGAGAATTCCGCTTTACAACCACCGGTCCGGACTTTATCCTCAAGGTCTACCCAGGCCTCACATTTCACGAACTGTTGTTTGAGCGCCGCGCTCGCGCGGCGCTCGCTGCGAATGGGTCTTGACAATGCGCCGAATCAGCAAGTCCGTTCGGTTGGCCGTCGAGCGTCTCGAGGATCGTTTGACGCCCGCGGACAATCCCAGCATGGTGCCGCCCGTCTTGAACAGCCTGCCCGGCGCGCCGGCGACAATCTATCTCGATTTCAACGGGCATTTCGACGCCAGCTGGAGCAGTTTCTCCAACGTCGATACGCCGCCCTACGACACCGACAACAACGTCAACGCATGGAGCGCCACCGAGATCCAGGAAATCACCGATATCTGGCGCTTTGTCGCCGATGATTACGCGCCGTTCAACATCAACGTGACGACCGTGCTGCCGCCGAGTTTCGCCATCCGGGTCGCGCAGCGTGTTTCCATCGGCGGGGACGGGAGATGGTTCGATGCCAATAATCCCCCGTTCGGGGTGGGCCTCCTCAATGGATTCAACTCCGGCTCGGGACAGACGCCGACCTGTTACGTCTTTGAAGCCGCCCATCCGTACGATGCGACGTTTCGGCAGAACGTCGCCTTCACGGCGTCGCACGAAGCCGGCCATACCTTCGGTCTGGAGCACCAGATCGACTATACCCAGAGCGGCAACCCGCTCAATCCGGGGTTGCCGGACGGCACCTCGCCGCTCATGGGAACCAATAACCTGCCGATTCGCAACATGTGGTGGTTCGGCACCTCGACGTCCGCGACCACCTTCCAGGACGACCTCGCCGTCCTCTCCAACGCCACGAACGGCTTTGGCTTCCGGCCCGACGAGGCCGGCGGCAACGCGGCGGCGGCGGCCGCGCTGATCGCCATCGGCACGGGCACGGTCAACGTCAGCCGATCCGGGGTGATCACCCAGATGACCGATGCCGACTGGTACAAGATCACGGCCAATCCCGGCCCGCTCACGTTCACGGCCGACGTGCCCGAGCCGTTCAACAACCTGGACGTGAAGCTGGAGCTGCGGAACAGCGCCGGCGCGCTGCTGGTGTCCAGCGATCCGTCCACGTCGTTCGACGCGACCGTGACCTTCAATGTCGCCGCGGCGGGCACGTACATCCTGGTCGTGTCCAGCCACGGCGTCAGCAGCGCCGCCACCGGGACCAACTTCGGCTTCAACGTCGGCGGCTATCAGCTGACCGGCTCCTTCGTCGTGAACCCGGCCGCCCAGGGCGCCGCCCTCAAGCTGCTGGCGCCGGTGCGCTGGGTGTACAACCGCAAGGCCAGGGTCTATCGAGGCGTGGTGACCTTGGTGTCCCAGGTGGAAACGAGCGAGTCGTTCGCCATCCACGTGAAGTTGCCGCATCGTTCGGTGCGGTGGGTCGCGCCGTTCGGCCAGCGCGTCGGCAAGAAGGCAGTGAGGATCACGATCGATCAGGATGTCGGCGTCAACTCGCTGCTGCGCTTCGTGGTGACCGTCCGGAACCCGCTCAGAAAGCCGCTGGGCACGTTCTTCCGCGGCTTGAAGGCGATCGGCTAGGACCCCAACAGCTCGCGAATCTGCTCGACGGCAACCTGTTCGAGCGTCGGCGCCACCAGGTCGGCCCCGGCCGCGTGCAGTTTTTCCACCGGATGATGGCCCACGCAAGTGACGGCGACGCAGCGCATGCCGCCAGCCTTGGCCGCCATCACGCCGACCGGGGCGTCCTCGATGACCAGGCAGCGGCCAGGTTCGACGCCGAGCCGCTGGGCAGCGAGCAGAAACACCTCCGGGTCCGGCTTGCCGCGGCGCGTGTCTTCCATCGACACGATAGCCTGGGCGTGCTGGCCGACCTTCGTGATGTCGAGAATCAGGTCGATGTTGTGGCGCGGCGCGCTCGAACCGACCGCCTGACGAAAGCCGGCGGCGCCGAGGGCTTCCATCAACTGTTGGACGCCGGGCAGGAGGGCCACGCCTTTCTTGGCCTCGGCGCGGTAATACAGCTCCTTGCGGTCGCCGAGCGCGGCGACTTCGCTTTCGTCATGGATGCCCCAGAGTTTCGGAATGATCTCCGGGTTGCGCCAGCCGAAGGTGGCGGTGAAGTCGGCGCGGGTGAAGGGCCGGCCGATCTCCCGCGCCAGCACGCACCAGGCCTGGTAGTGCAGCTCGGCGGTGTCGACCATGGTGCCGTCGACGTCCCAGATCACGGCGTTTTGTTGATTGAGCATCGGTTGTCCCGTGAATTCCGTGTCGGTGAGCCCTGATCCGCTTTATAATAGGCCGCAAGGACCCTCGTGTGCTGAGTGCGCCATGGGCATGCCGTTTCCGGGAATGGATCCTTACTTGGAACACCCGATTCTCTGGGAGGGATTCCATGCGCGACTCATCCCCGTGATTGCCAATCAACTCCAGCCTCGTCTTGATCCGCGTTATATTACAAGCATTGAAGAGCGAGTTGTCGTAGAAGAACCGCAGTATCGAATTCCCGATGTACGAATTGAACAATTGTCCGACACGGGCAAAGCCAACGTGGCCGTGGCGGATGCGGATGCGGCGGTTGTTCTCGAGGCCAGCCCGATCGAGCTTCGGCAAAAGCGTATCGAGATCCTCGATGCCTACAACGAACTGAAGTTGGTGGCGGTGATTGAGGTCATCAGCCCAACGAACAAGTCCGGCGGCGACGGCCGCCGAAGCTACCTGGAGAAACAACAGGAAATCCTCGATCGTGAATGCCATCTCGTGGAAATCGACTTGCTTCGCAACGGGGAGCCTGTGTTTCCGATCGCGGCTTCCGGTCTGCAAGGAATCCCGCCCTTTACGTTTCTGACCTGCGTCCATCGTTGGCCGCACCGCGCCCGCTTTGAGTTGTATCCGCGGCTGTTGCGGCAGCGCCTCCCGCGCATCAGTGTGCCATTGGTCGCTCCGGACCCCGACGTGCTGCTCGACCTGCAAGTCGCCGTCGAACAAGCGTATCAGGACGGTCGCTACCATTGGCGGCTCAAATACCACGAACCGTGCCAGCCGGCGTTGTCCGACGCCGATCAGGGCTGGGCCGACGAACAACTGCGGCGCTGGCGCGAGCAACCCCCCGGCAATGGACAAGCAGCCTCTTGACATGAACCAGCAACTGCCCGCCTCGTCCGATCCGTTGGCGCGCCGCCCGCTGTTGCGCTTCGCCCGCCGCGCCCTCCGCAACTGGCTCGAACGCCATCAGCACCCGTTCAGCTTCTGGATTCACCTGATCGGCATTCCGATGACGATCATCGGCGTCGTCCTGGTGATCCTCTACCCCGCCGAGTGGCACTGGGGCGTCGGCGCGTTCGTCCTCGGCTATCTGCTGCAGTTCATCGGCCACCAGGTTGAAGGCAACGACATGGGCGAATGGGCCGGCATCAAGCGGCTGCTCGGGCTGCCGTACGTCGCGATCGCGCCGCGCTGGCAGAAGAAGGACGGCGACCCCTAAATGAGTGGGCACGGTTCCGCTGCACCAACCCGACGCGTAAGCGAGGGATCCCTCGCTTACGCGTCGGGTTGGTGCAGAATCACGCACAGTCATTTAAACTGCTGAAGTCTTCAAGACGTCGGCAGTCTTGTCGTAGCCGTAGCGTTCGATGAACGCCGCCCAGCGTCGCGACACCGCGTCGCGCTGGGCCGGGGTCAATTCGTACTTGTCCGTTTCATAGCCCTTCACGCTGGCCAGGTAGCCGCGCAGTCGCGGCACATACTCCTCCCAGCCGCCCCATCCGAAATGATCGTACACGCGCCGCAGCAGCGCTTCCGGCTCGCGGACCAGGTCTTCGTAGCGCATCTCAAAGAAACGCGCCGGGTCCAGGTCGCGCTTGGCCTCTTCCAGCCGAGTGTACATCCGCACGAACGTGTCGAGGATGTGTTCCTCCAGGCCGGCGAACGTGGGAACCTGCAGGCCGTGGCGCTCGTACATGTAACGCCACAGCTTGATCGTCGACGGAAACACCACGAACGGATCGCGGACGATGTGGATGAACACGGCGTCCGGAAACAGCTCCTTCAGCACCTGAATGCGGGCCGTGTGCGGCGGCGACTTCAGCACCAGCCGCTTGCCGGTCTTGTACGTGATCCGCTTCAGGAACTGCTTGAGCGACCGCTTCCAGCTATTCACCTTGCTTGCCGGCAGACCGCGCAGGTCGAGATACTCTTGGCATTGCGGCGGATGGTTCGGGAAGGCGCACGTCAAGTACGGCGAGCCTTCGCCCATCATGCACAGCGCGAACTCGTCTTCCTGCGGCCGATCGAACCCGGCCTTCATGCGGTCCACCGGCCGCTCCGACGGGACCAGGAAATGCAGCCAGCGCGTGACCAGCCGTTCGGTGAGGAGGAAGTGATTCGGCTCGAGGCATTCGTACGTCGTGGGATAGCCGTGCCGCGGGTCGAGGATCATCAGCTCGTGGAGCAGCGTCGTCCCCGTGCGCCAGTGGCCGACGATGAAGATCGGCGGCTGGGTGATGTGCGTCTTGCGGATGGCCCGGCCGTAGAGGGCGTCCTGCACCCAGCGCAACAGCGTGTGCATTATGCTGACGAACGTGACGGTGAGCGCGATGTACCAGCACTTCCAGTGAACGGCGCAGCGGTTGCGGGCGAGCAGCCGGATCCACGCGAAGAAATCGCAGCCCTGCCAGATGCGCGGAGCCCAGGCGCGCTTGTTCTGGGGCGGCGGCGATGGTGAAGGACCGGCGGCCATGGGGCCTATCGTGGGACCTGTCATGGGGATGGTTCGGCTCGTGTGTATCGAATCATTGTGCGGCGGACGTTTGGCGAGACAAGGGGCGCCGGCTTGCCGTTTCGCGCTCGCGGCATCCGGCGCTCGCGAAACGGCAAGCGATCATCCTTGCTCACGTTTCGGTCACTGGTTCGAGCTCCGCGTGCGTTTGCCGGTGTCCGCGCCAGGAATCGAACGCGAACAACGCCACCGCCGACCAGATCAGGATGAAACTGATGCCGCGCTCGGCGGTGAAGGGCTCGCCGAAGAACGTCACGGCCAGGACGAGCTGCAGGCTGGGCGACAGGAATTGCAGAAAGCCAAGCGTGGTCAGCGACAGCCGCCGCGCCGCCTGGCCGAAGCACAGGAGCGGGGCGGCAGTCACCACCCCGCCGCAGGCGATCAGCACATCCAGGCCGCGCGATTGCGTGCCGAAGGCCAGCGATCCTTGCAAAGCCCGGACGACCAGGAACGCCAGCGCGACCGGCGCCAGCAGCAGGGTCTCGACCGACAGTCCAACCAAACCATCGACCGGGACTTGCTTGCGGACCAGGCCGTAAAAGCCGAACGAGAACGCGAGGGTCAGCCCCAGCCACGGAAACTCGTCGGCGGCAAGAACCAGGTAGGCGACCCCGCCCGTCGCCAGGGCCACGGCGACGCTCTGCCAGAGCCGCAAGCGTTCCCGGAAGAAGATCCGGCCGAGCACAACGCTGACGAGCGGCGTGAGATAGTAGCCGAGGCTGGCGTGGACGATTTTCCCCATCGCCACGCACAGGATGTAGACCAGCCAGTTGGCCGCGATCAGCAGCGCCGACGCGAGCAGCAGGCCGAAGACCGCCGGCTTCGCAAAACTGGCGCGGACATGGTCCCAGCGGCCGGCCAGACTCACGATCGGCAGCAACAACGCCAGCGACCAGACCACGCGATGGGCCAGGATTTCCTCGGGACCCACGTCCAGGCGCATCAGCGGCGCGAAATAGAACGGCACCACGCCCCACAACCCATACGCGGCGATGCCGTAGAGCAGCCCTTCGCGGCTTTGATCGGACACCCTCGGATCTCCTGATAGATGCAAGAAGGCGTTGTACAAGGGAAGTGATGCCGCGGCGACGCTTCGACGATATCAACGTTCGACGTGAAGGATGGAAGAGTTTCGTCATCGGCGTCCGGATCGGCGCGCGGTCCAGTGACTTCATTCGGCCCACTGCTGAGCGCGGGTGAATACGACCGCCCTGCCGAATTGCTGACCGCGTTGCCAGGAATGTGATTGCTCCACCTGCTGCAACAATCCCGTCCGCCGGTGATAGTCGGCGTCGAGCAGCAGCGCGTCCACCTGGTAATCGTCCAGGACCTTGGACCAGCCCGCCTGACCGCACGTCAGCGTCGCGTACGCTTGCCAGACGTCGTCGGGGTAGATCTCGATGCGGCCATCCATGAAGACCTTCCAGTGCGGATGGGCGGCCCAGCTCAGATACTCTCCCCACTCGAAGCGGCTGAACACGCGCCCATTGTCCAGGTCGCGCGCCAGAACGGACTGGGCCGCGTCCAGCTCGGCCATGGTCGTGTCGGCGGGACGCAGGGCACGCAGGGGATTCCAGCGCTCCAGGCCGGGCAGACTGAGCGCGGCAAGCGCGAGCAGCGCCGCCACGCTGCACGCCGCGCCGCGGTTGGGTTCCGCCCGGCCGCGGTCGATGGTTCGCGGCCACAGGAGGGCAATGCGTCGCGCAACCATTGGCGCCGTGACCAGCAGCCACCAGGCGACCATGCGCACCGAACCGCAGGCCAGCGGCAGAAAGCAGACCATGAGCGCCAGCTCGTAGATCGACAGCACCGCGACGCCCCGTTTTCTCCAGGCGAGGACGACCAGCGCACCGATGACCGGCAGCGAGGCGAAGAACGCCAGCCCGCTGAGCTGGTCGAACGCCGGCGGCAGCCATTCATCGATGCCGCGCGCTGCGGCGAGGCTCGAGGTCTGACCGACGTACAAGTAGATGTTCCAGCCGTAGGGATTGACCAGCGTGGCCAGCGCGGCGGCGACGACGCACAGGGTAGGCGCCGCCAGCCGGGAGGCCAGCGCGGTCCAGCGCGGCGCGCCGGACCTCGGCGCGCCGGAGCTCGGCGCGCCCGACCCGCCAAGCACGCACGCCAGCCACCAGCAGCCAAGCAACATCAGCCCGGCGGGGAATGCGCCGTGCAGGTTCGGCCACAGGGCCATCATCAACGGCGGCAACGCCAGGAGCCACGGCCGGCGCTTGCTGCGCTCCAGGACGTCCATCATGGCGACGAACAGCAGGAGCGAGAATGTCTGCGGCCGGATGGTCAGGACGTCCCACAGGCCCAGGAACACCGCGATGCCGACGCCCAGGGCGACCGGCAGCGAGCCGGACAGGCGGCGGCAGAGCGCTATGAGCCAGACCAGCGTGAGCGCCACCAGGAAGGCGTTGACGACCCGGACCAGCTCCAGGCCGCCGAGCTCGTGGAGTTGGTAATAGACGACTTGTGACAGCCAGTTGACATCCTGGAAGGGACGATCGGCAACGGTGTAGGTGAAGATGTCGTGATCGAGCAAGGCGCCCTGTTCGATGATGTAGCGGCCGCGCGCGAGGTGATGCCAGTAGTCGGCGAGATAGCTGGCATTGCCGGCCAGGGCGATGAACGCGGCGGCGGGCACGAGCAGCCAGCGCACCCAGGCATCGGTCGGCAAGAACGCGCGCAACGCCATCGCATCTCCACGCTTGTCCAGGGCACGCAACTTTGGGATATTGAGTGTGGAATGTCAAATGCCCCAAAGCCCCAGGGCGAGCGCAGCGAGCCCTGGGGGCCGGGAGTGGAGTCGGCCGCTGTCGGAGCAACCATGTCCACGAATCTCCAAGAGCGCGTCGCCGCCGTCCTGGCCGAGCACGCCCGTCCCGCCCTCGACATGGACGGCACGCAGATCGAAGTCCTCGACGTGACCGACGGCATCGCCCGTCTTCGCCTGGGCGGCGTGTGCGGCAACTGCCCCAGCTCGATCATGGCCGCGGTGATGGGGCTGGAAGACCTGGTGCGGCGGCATGTGCCGGAGGTGCGGGGCATCGAGGCGGCGCCATGACCGATTTCGACAGCCCGTGGAAGGAAGCGCTCGACCGTTACTTCCCGTCGTTCATGGCGTTGCTGTTTCCCGGCATCCACGCGGCCATCGATTGGTCGCGCCCCTTCGAGATGCTCGACAAGGAATTGCAGCAGGTGGTGCGTGAAGCGGAATCGGGCCGGCGGCATGTGGATAAACTCGTCAAGGTCTGGCGAAGGGACGGCGCCGAGACCTGGGTGCTGATCCACATTGACGTGCAGAGCCAGCGCGATGAGGAGTTCGCGCGGCGGATGTACGTCTACAACTACCGGCTCTTCGATCGGTATAATCGAACCGTGGTCAGCCTGGCGGTGCTGGCGGACGATAATCCGAAATGGCGGCCGCACGAATACAGGTCGAGCCTGTGGGGTTGGACGCTGAGGATCGAGTTCCCCACCGTGAAGCTGCTGGATTTCGCGGCTGACGAAGCAGCCTTGGAGCGTAATCCAAACCCGTTTGCCCTCCTCGTGCTGGCCCATTTGAAAACGCAGCAAACGCGCGGCAATCCGGAAAACCGCCGAGCCTGGAAGATCCGGATCGTACGCCACTTGTACGAACGCGGCCTGCCACGCGGCGACATTCAGGAGCTGTTTCGCTTCATCGATTGGATCATGGAGTTGCCAAAGGCGCTCGGCGACAAATTCTGGGACGACGTCAAGGCGATTGAAAAGGAGAAGAAGATGCCATTCGTGACGACTGGAGAACGGATCGGGATCGAAAAAGGGATGGAAAAGGGGATGGAAAAGGGGATGGAGAAAGGGATGGAAAAGGGTCAGAGAATCGGCGAGCTCATCGGTCTACGGAAAGCGCTGGCGGTGACCCTGGAGTCGAAGTTCGGCGCTTCGGGCAAAAAGCTGGTGCCGCGCATTCGGCGCCTTGACGATGCCGATGCCCTCTTGGCTCTGCAGCGAGCCCTCAGCACCGCAGCCAGCTTGGACGACTTCCGGCGGGCGTTGCCGTAAACCGGCCGGCGCCGTCTACTCGTACGGCCCTCGTTCGCGCACCGCCTCGCGGATCATGTGCTCGAGATTCGTCTGCCCCTTGGGATTGAGTTTCAAGAACAGGTCAAAGTCCTGCTGGGCCTCGGCGTCGCGGCGTTGCAACAGCAGCGTCAGGCCGCGGCGGACCAGCGCGAGGAAGTCGCCCGGGTTGCGTTGCAAGTGCTCGTCGCAGTTGGCGAACACGGCGGCGGCGTCGCGGCGCAGGTCGTTCTTGAAGACGCGGACCAGCGTCGCGGCGGCGAGCTGGGGATTGACCTTGAAGCCGGCCCGGTAGTCGAACAGGCCGGCCATGTCGTGCTTGTGGTACCTGGCATTGCCGCGGGCGATGTAGGCGACGCACAGGTTGGGGTCGAGGCGCAGGGCCTCGTCGAAATCGGCGCTGGCGCCGCTAAAGTCGCCCAGGGCGAGCCGGGCCGTGCCGCGGTTGTGATGGAACTCGGCGGGACCGCGATCGAGCTGCAGGGCCAGGTCGGCGTCGGCCAGGGCGCCTTGAAAGTCGCCTTGATTGTGGCGGCAGATGCTGCGCCGGCTGTAGGCCAGGGCGAGGCGGGGATTCAAGTCGAGCGCCCTGGTTAGATCCACGAGAGCGCTGGCAAGATCGTCCTGAGCCTGGCGAGCCGCGCCGCGGTTGCAGTAGGCCTCGGCATAGGCGGGGTTCAAGCGCAGGGCTTCGTCGAAATCCGCCACGGCGCCGGCGGCATCCGCTTGTTCCAAACGCGCCGTGCCGCGCAGGTTATAGGCTGGGGCCGTGGCCGGTCCAACCTGGAGAACGACGTCGATATCGGCGATCGCGCCCGTGTAATCGCGGAGCTGCAAGCGGGCGGCGGCGCGGTTGCTGTGGATCTGGGCCCGAGCGGCCGGCGGCGCCAGCGGCAGGGCCGCGTCGAAATCGGCCACGGCGCCGGCGTAGTCGGCCAGCGCGTGACGCACGGCGCCGCGGTTGTTCAGCGCCTCGGCATGATCGGGGACGAGACGCAGCACTTCGTCAATATCGGCGCGGGCCCCTGCCAGGTCTCCGGCGGCGAAACGGGCCGCGCCGCGTTGCAGCAGATCCGTTGCTTGCATTCTGTGTGTGTCCATCGCGTGCCTGTCAAACCGGGCTCGGGACAAACGTCCCCGAGAAGACGTCCACCCGGAAACCGTGGTAGAAGGTGACGGCGTACCTCCCCAGGGCATTGGCATACACGACGCGAATTCGCAGCGGCCGGTTCTTGCGCAACGCCCGGTTCACGGTGATGAACGGGTCGCCTTCGGGGGTGACGCCGGTGGGGTTGAGCAGTGTCACGCCCGGGGGGAGATTGCGAAGCACGATCGTGGTCGGCGCCGCGAAGTTCCTCCTGGTCAACAGGGTGATGAAGCCCCGGAAGATCCTGGCCCTCACCAGGCGGAACGGATGAAACACCCGGGCCGGCGCCGGGATCGCCGTGGGGGGCGTGACCCGAATGGCCGTCAGGGCCAGCGAAAACTCCGACGTGTCGTTGAGCGGCTCGATGATCGCTGCTTCGGTTTCGACCAGGGTGACGTCGGTCGCCGTCGCCGTCACCACGTCCTGCCCGGCCGGCAGCGCGGCGACGTTGGCCGTGAAGCTGGCATTGCCCAAGGCGTCGGTCGTCGTCTCGACGACGCCCAGATAGGTGCGGCCTTCGCCGAAGCCGGTTTCGTCGGCCACGTCATTGGCGAAGAACTCGATGGCGAAGGTGTGATTGGGAGTGCCGTGCAGGGTCCCGGTGATCGTCGTGCCGCCCGGCGCGGCGACCGCCGAAGTCAGCACGGGAAAGTTCTGCAGATGGTTGCCGCCATCGGGAGAGTCCTCATCGGCGTTGGTGTCGTTGGGCGTCACGCCAGGCCCGATTTCCTCGAAGAGGTCGATGCCCAGGCCTTCGTTGGCGAAGATGGAATTGCGGCGGATCGGGTTGTTGGTCGAGTCGGCGGCGACCTCGACGCCGGTGTCGCGGATTCGCCTGCTGTTGTAGGCGATGACGTTGCCGGCGCCGTCGGCGGCGCCGCCGATGCTGTTGTAGATCGAGCGCTCCTCGAGGCGGACGCCCGACAGGCCGTTGCCCAGCTCGCTCGTGCCGTCGATCTGGGTGCCGATGAAGTTGCCCTCGACGCGGTTGCGCTGGGCGGTGATGGACGAGTCGAACTCGGACGAGGTGAGGAGCACGCCGAAATCGTCATTGGCGGAGATCAGGTTGCGGGCGGCGCTGGTGGTGCCGCCGATGAGGTTGTGGCTGCTGCCGCTGATGAGCACGCCGTTGTCGCCGTTGCCCAGGGCCAGCGTGCCGGTGATGTCGGTGCCGATGAAGTTGCCCTGGACCACGTTGTTGTCGGCGAGGTGGTTGTACGCGCCTTGTGGGGCGAGACCGTTGGGGACTGCGTTGGCGCCGGTGTCGATCGCGACGCCGTTGTCGAAGTTGCCCGAGATCAGGTTGCGGGCGCCGGGCGCCGTGCCGCCGACCAGGTTGCCGTCGGCGCTGATGAGCACGCCGTTGCCGCCGTTGCCGAGGCCCAGCG
This sequence comes from Gemmataceae bacterium, assembly GCA_022616435.1. GTDB lineage: Bacteria > Planctomycetota > Planctomycetia > Gemmatales > Gemmataceae > JAKEET01. Next base: position 41,149 of record JAKEET010000126.1, on the reverse strand, counting down.
TGCCGGTGATGTCGGTGCCGATGAAGTTGCCCTGGACCCGGTTGTCGACGGCGGGAAGGTCCGTGTCTTCGTCCAGAATCCACACGCCGTTTTCGCCGTTGCTCGAGATCAGGTTGTCCGCGCCGATCTGATTGCCGCTGCCGCCGCTGATGAGCACGCCGTTGGCGGAATTGCCGGCGGCGACGGTGCCGGAAACGTCGGTGCCGATGAAGTTGCGCTGGATGACGTTGTTGTCGGCGCCGTTAGGCTGCTGCAGGAAATCATCAGGCTCGAGGAAGACGCCGTTGCCGTTGTTGAACGAGATCAGGTTGCGGGGGTCGCCGCTCTCGTCGGGGACGCCGCCGATGAGGTTGTTGTCGGCGCCACGGATGAGCACGCCATTGCCGTCATTGCCGAGGCCGAGCGTGCCGGTGACGTCGGTGCCGATGAAGTTGCCTTGCACCCAGTTATTGACGGCGGGAACGTCGATGGTCCCGAAAACATCGAATTGGTGAAAGTCCGAAATCAAAACGCCGTTGTCGCCGTTGCTCGAGATCAGGTTGCCCGCGAGGGCGTGCGTGCCGCCGATCTGATTGCCGCTGCCGCCGCTGATGAGCACGCCGTTGCCGGAATTGCCGGCGGCGACGGTGCCGGAAACGTCGGTGCCGATGAAATTGCCGTAGACGAGATTGCCATCGGCTGAGATCCCTGTCGGAAAAGCCTGGATCACGACGCCGCCGGCGTCATTGAAGGAGATCAGGTTGCGGGCCGCGGCGCTGGCGCCGCCGATGAGGTTGCCGTCGGATCCCCGGATGAAGACGCCGACGACGAGGTTGCCCAGGTCGCTGACGCCGTCGGCGGCGACGCCGATGAAGTTGCCCTGGACGATATTGCCGGCGCTTGTGACATTCGTCTCCTCGATGTGAATGCCCTCGGTCTGGTTGCCGCCGATAATGTTGGGGTCGTCAGGTTCCGTGCCGCCGATGCGGTTGTTCGACGATTGGACCAGTATGCCGAACACATTGCGTGTGGTTGTCCCGGGTTCGAGCTCGAAGACGCCGATGTAGTTCCCCTCGACGACGTGTCCGCCGTCGTCCGCATTGAGGGCAACGCCAGCGCCAAAACCGGTGATGAGCAGCCCGCGAATGACCGCTTGCTGATTGGCCGAGGACATGTTCACGCTCAGGCCGCTGTCGAGGTTCGGGAGGCCGCTGCCATCGAGGATCACCTGCCAGACGGCGTTATTGGCCATGCCGGGGCCGTTGGAGTTCGGCATGGCGCCCGGTTGGGTGTAGCCGTCAATCGTCAGGGCTTCGATGATGACGTCATACGGGCTCGCCGGCGTGAACGTGGCGGCGCCGGAAACATTGAATTCGATGACGTCCGGTCCCGGAAACGCGTTGGCCTCCTCGATGGCCGCCCGCAACGTGACGCCGCCGCTGCCGCCCTGGGTGGTGACCACGCCGTCGCCCGGGTTGTCATCGCCGCTGTCGGAGATGGAGTCGACGACAAAAATGGCCGGCGCCAGCCGGTCTTCGAGGCTCTCCAACTGCAATCGGTAAGGTACGCGGCGCTTGCTGGTTCGCGCGGACCGAGGGGGCATACGAGCGAACATGGCGTGAAATTCCTCAATGATGAAGCGCCTGGGTGGGACTGCCCATCATAATCGATAGGACCGGCATGTCAAGATAGGTAACTTGGATAGCGCCAAAATCAACGAGGCACGCCGATGCACACACCATCCAGATACTCCAGATAACGTCTCTTGCTGGCCGCCTCGCTATAGTAGCGCTCGGCGGCGGTCCGCGCCAGGCGGGTCTGCCGTTCATACGCCGCCGCATCGTCCCACAAGCGACGGATCGTGTCGAACCACGGCTCAACCTCCTCGACGCTCGGCAGCCGAACCGACTGCGGCGTCATCCATTCGGGCAACGGCAGCACGAGGCCGCCGTCGCGGACCGTCTGCGGCAAGGCCCCGCGATTGCTGACCAGCGGCGGGATGCCGTTGATCATCGCCTCCACCGCCACCCGGCCGAACGGCTCGGCAAAGACCGACGGCACGAGCAGCAGCTTCGTCAAGCCAAGGAAATCGGCGGGTGCCGCCGTGGACGGACCGATCTTCACCTGCCGGTAGGTTGCCGCACTGATTTCGGGAAAGGCCTGGAAGATGCGGCCGTCGCCCGCGGAACGGACGACGAGGAACGGGATGTCCGGGCGGCGCTCGCTCATGACCTGGGCGAGGCGGGCGAAGAGGGCCGCGCCTTTGTGCAGCGTGGGATTGACGAAGGTGACGAATTCGCGTTCCGCGGCCGGCGCGGTCACCTGGGCCCAACGGATCGGCGACGCGATGCCGGTGCTCTCCAGGCCGATGCTGTCGCGGTAGACCTGGCTCAGGTACGGGCTGCACGTCAGCACGTGGTCGGCATGCTGGAACCACAGCGGATCATCGTAACCGTGGTTGCGCAAGGTCAGCAGGGTGGCGGCGCCGTGAAGCTTGCCTAGCCGGAGGATTTGCAGAACGAGCGGATGTCCGCCGTACGTGACGACGAGCTGCGGCGCAAACCGGCCGAGCAGCCACTCGTAGACGTTGAGCAACAGCCGCGTTTCGACCGGATCGGGATGCTCGGACCGGTGATGCCGGGTGACGAGCTTGGTGACGTGAACTCCGGCCAAGGTGAAGCACAGGGTTCGCAGTCCGGGAGTTTCGAGATCGGCAGGAGGCGCCTCGCACTCGATCCCCAGGTCCGCGAGGTGGGCGTCGAGATCGGCGGGCGCGGGCGGATCGAACCGCGCCGACGCCAGGACCCGACATTCGTGCCCCGCCTCGGCAAACCATTCCATCATGGTGCGCACGCTGCGGGCGGCGCCGCTGATCACATCGGTGTAGGCTTGATGGACCGCGAGGAGGATGCGCATGCGGGCTATGATAGCACGCGCGCCGGCTGATCGTTATCGCAGGGCCAGCAGAATTGCGATGATGGCGATCACGACCAGCACTTCCATCAGGGTGACCGCGCGCCGACCTAGACATTCGCGCCTCATGCCGAAACCCTCCGATGGCCCGTTGCCGCATCCGTTGAAGAACGGGGCACCCAAGAGCACGCCGATCCGATGCGAGCAGGCCGATTCACCGCAATCCGAACCTGAGTACTCTCGGGTGGCACATGTCCACTTTCCAGTTCCGACTTGCAAGCGGGAACAGCAAGTTGCAAGCGGGAACGCAAGCGATCAGGGCGGCGGAACCTTGAACTCCTTGTGGTCCTTGGAAGTGCCAATGGTCATCTTATCGTCGGTGTAGACTTGCATCTCCACCCACGCCACCCACGTCGGAAATCCCACGATCTCGAAGGCGGTCGCGGTCGCCTTGAAAGTCCCGTCAGCCTGTAATGTCGGCTTCGTATAGCTTACGAACGCGGCGAGCGCCTCCAGCGTCGGCTGGCCAAGTACGGGCCGTTGCGCGGCGCGGGTTTGCCGCCATAGCCGATCGACGATCGGGATCAGCGTGGTCACGTCGGTGGTGTTGCCCGGCCACAACTCGCAGCAGATCGGCCGGCCGTCGCCGTCGAGCACGGCGCCGACGACCAGCTGATGGAGATCGGGGCGATGATTCTTGCTGCGGCCATGCTGCCCCAAGGTCTCGCCGCCCTGACCCTCGAAGTAGAGCGATGTGGTGTCGAAGAACACGATCTCGACCTCGGTGAACAAATCGCGGCGGCGGCCGAAGAAACGCGATCGATGGTGCGAATTTGGGGCTGAAGTGTTCAAGATGAGTTAAAGGAATCTCCTAAACTGCTGTGACGCGAGCTAGGAAGGTTCGCATACCCTCGTCGGGTTACCCGCCCGACGAGGTTTTCTGCCACTTGTCTGCCAAGGGGTTTCGGACCTGCCGTAACCCATTGAAGGCGATGGGATTCGAACCCATGACCTACGGATTAAAAGTCCGTTGCTCTACCAGCTGAGCTACGCCTCCCGTAAGGACTTACGTCAACAATTTTTTTCTTGACAACCGTTTGACAACCGCTATCCTAGATGAAAGTGGCCGATCCGTTCGTGGCGGACCGGCCAAGCCACAGTGACCCCATGCAAAGGACAGTCACCATGACACCCAGCAATTCTACGTGTTCGCAGAAGCCCGCCAAGCCAAGTCCCGACTTCCCCTTGACCCCGCACCCGTCCGGCCGCTGGTGCAAGAAGATTCTCGGCAAGCTGCATTACTTCGGTCCGTGGGCTGACCCGGACGGCGCCCTCGCGAAGTACCTGGCGGAGAAGGACCGCCTACACGCCGGCCTGACAACCGCTGACAACCCGGACGAGTTGACCGTCTTTTCACTCTGCGCCAAGTTCCTGACAACCAAGAAACGCATGATGGAGAGCGGCGAGCTGTCCCCCCGGTCGCTGGCCGACTACGGCGCAACGTGTAAGCGGCTCGTCAAGGTGTTCGGCAAGGCGCGTCCTGTATCGAATCTGCGCCCGGACGATTTCGAGAAGCTGCGGGCCGGCATCGCCAAGCGGTATGGTCCGCATCGCCTGGGAAACGAGATCAACCGCACCCGCATCGTCTTCAACTACGCGCTCAAGTCCGGGCTGATCGACCGGGCGATGATCTATGGGGAAGGGTTCAAGAGGCCATCACGGAAGACCCTTCGCAAGCATCGTGCCGAGCAAGGGCCGAAGATGTTTTCAGCTGATGAAATCCGGTCGATGCTGGACAAGGCCGGGCAACCCCTCAAGGCCATGATCCTACTCGGCATCAACTGCGGCTACGGCAACAGCGACGTTGCCACGCTGCCGGTCGCCGCCCTGGACCTGGACGGCGCTTGGATCAACTACGCGAGGCCGAAGACCGGCATCGACCGCCGCTGTCCGCTCTGGCCGGAGACGGTCGATGCGATCCGGGATTGGTTGGCTGTCAGACCGAAGGCGAAGGATGAGCAAGACGCCGGTCTCCTGTTCATCACGAAGTACGGGTCTTCGTGGGGAGTTGACCCCGCGGCCATCACGAAGGAATTCCGGAAGCTGCTGGACAAGCTGAAGATCAACGGCCATCGCAACTACTACGCTCTGCGGCACACGCTGCAAACCATCGGCGACGATGCCCGCGACTTCGTTGCGGTCCGTTCGATCATGGGGCTCGTCGGCGACAATGACATCGCAGACGTGTACCGCGAACGTGTTTCCGATGATCGGCTGAAGGCGGTTACCGAACACGTCCGCACCTGGCTGTTTGGCACGCCCGCCAAGCAAAAGAAGCCCGCCACGAAGAAAGAGAAACCTGCCCTGCGAATCTTCAGCGCGTAAACTGAAACCAACGGGACGGCCGGAGTAGCTACCGGCTGGCTCTCGCCGGTGGCGCTTGTCTCCAAGGGCGCTGCCGGCGAGGGCGCTGCCCGTGAACTTGGAGAGCAGGTCATGAAAGCGATGTTGCGGCTCCTACTTTTTCCCAAGGACGATCAACTTCTCTCTCCGTTGAGCCCCGCGAACGGATTTGTGTCGCGGCGCGCTTGCCTTGTCGATCGCCGTCAAATCTTGATCATCCCTTTATCAAACTGAAACGCCCGCGCCCGGTACAGGAAATCGACGATGCTCCCCTCGTGCGGCTGCAGCCAGTTCAACTGGATCGTCTTGAGCGGGCCAAGGTTCAAGCGGTCGATGTGAACGCAATCGGTGAGGGCGCGCTGGAACTTCGCGTCTTCCGTGATCGCCGAGCACACCAGCGTCGGGCCGATGCTGGCGATCATCTTGTCCTGCGGGCACTCGACCACCGTGCAGAACGGGAACATGTACTCCTTCTTGGCGATGGCCTTGTCCGGGCCTTCGCAGTGGATCACCGTCGGCCGCAGGTAATCGCAGCGCTCTTTCTTGACGAGCCGCGGGGCGAACCCGGCGGTCAGGTCGGTGACGCCGGCTTCCTTGCAATCGTCGTCGATCTGCTTGTTGATGGCGTCGGCCTGGCCGGAGACCGTGAACGCGGCGAGGGCCGACTTCGGATCCTCCGGCGGCAACGGTTGAACCGGGCCCATCTTCGCGGCGATGGCTTCGGCGATCTTCTTGGTGTGCCGCGATGCCCAGATGCCGGAGCAGTTGATGCAGCCGCGGCCGGAGTTGATGAGCACGCTATCGACCATGATGTCGAGATACTTTTCCCACTCGTCGACCTTGTCGTCGCCGATGAGGATCTTGCTGAAGCCCGGGCCGTGGGCCTGCACGCGCGGGTTGCCCTTGTATTGCTCGACGGTCGCGGTGCCGCCGAAGATCAGGCTGCGCGGGCAATGCTGGAGCACGGCGGCGCCGACGTCGCCCAGGCCGGGGTAGATCGCGATGGCCTGCTTCGGGATACCGGCTTGCAGGAATGCCGAGGTCATGCGGTACGGCGTCCACGGTTCCTGGGGACCGGGCTTGAGCACCAGGCCGACCTGCAGTGGGATGATCGGCAGCCACAGCGTGTGGACGCCGGGCGAGTTCGACGGCAACACCATGCCCAGGACCGGCGACTGGGCCTGGTAGCTGACCGGCACGCCGCGCGATTCGACGCCGTAGCCGCGCGTGAGGATGTCGAGGTCAAGCCCGCGCGTCAGCGACGCGAGGATTTGTTCCATCTCGGCCAGCACGAACTCGTTCTTGGACATGTTGAACTTGCACATGTGCTCGGGCAGGCCGGTCGTTGCCGATTGCATGCGCGCGAACTGGTCGGGCGTCTGCGTGCCATCGCCGCACGGCAGTTCGGCCTTGGCGTACAGCTCGCCGGCCTTCTTCACCATGGCCAGGAGCTGCTTGATGGGAATCTCGCGGAGCACGTCGCGAGCCCGCTGGGCGTGGCGCATGTCGCGTTCGACGAGGCCGCCGTTGGCCCGGCTGACCTCGGCGAGGACCTCGCCGGTGGCGAAGTGGACGACCTTGTCGAGGTCGAGGCTCTTGTAGGGTTCGCCCCAGCGGGAAATGGGGATGTGCGGCATGGTGTTGGAAACTCCAAAGGGGTGGATCTTGGCAGGCAATCAGAGTTATCGAACAACTTGCGCGGCGAGCAGTTTTTTTGCCCAGGCGGCGTCCGCCTCCTTGAGTCGAATCTTTGGGGGGCGGCGATAATCCACTTCCTTGTCATACGGCCCCAAGTCGTAGGCCCAGTCGAAGCATGTTTGCAACGGAAGGTTGACGAAACCGTCTTCGGGGTTCAAGGGAATCGGAAGGTCCGGCAAGCGCTCCCGTACCGACCAGGGCCAAATCGCCGCGCCAGGAAAATCAATCGCGCGGCAAATAAGCACATAATAATCGGTTTTCGGCGGCCGCGGCCTGCCCATCGGCATGCGTTTGCCGTCGCGCAGCAGATCAATTTCCACGAGGTTCGTACCCGTGGCGAAATACTCATTGCGCTTGGACAGATACGACTCGTAGTCGGCACCAGGTTTCTTGTTGGCCGGGCTTAGCAGCTCGATGGCCGTGACGACTCGTTCGGAGCGCACCTCCTTGATATGAAGATAACGATTCCCTTTGCGTGCCACCGCGGGCAACAAGGTTTTGGCCGGGGCGGCTAAGAGGGCCAGGCCGCAGGCTGACACGGCGCCGTTGGCCTTTTTGGACAAGGTCACGTCCGGCTGGAAGCTCTTGAGCCGCGTCTGGGCATCCGGTTCGTGAATCCAAACGTGTTGTCCGGGCCATACGGAGTATTGCGGGGGCACGCGCGCCTTGAGTTCGCCCTGCATGCCGGTAATGAATGTGGAGTGCAGCGGCGGCCAAAATGGGCCGGCTTCCAAGTATGGATCCATTCCTGGAAACGGCGAGGGCATAGCAATTACCTCCGCATCTATTCTAATACACCCCCACCACCGTCGTCGCCGCGAAGCCGCGGTACGGCTTGACGCCGCTGATGCCGTCCCAGGGGTACTTGGCGCTCGGCTTCTCGCGGACGCCTTCGTCGCGCTCCATGAAACGCGGGATGAACAGCTCCTTGGTCAGCGTCGTCAGCATCACCCGGCCGTCGGCGCCGTAGGGGACGACCTTGTTGTAATCGTCGAAATCGACGACCTCGATCGTAGCTCGCGGTTGTGGGGCGTAGTAGCAAATCTTGTAGTCCTCTTCCGGCTTGGGCTGATCCGACGCCGCCAGGCCCATGAGCGTGTTGCCGTAGGTCGGCGCGATGTACACGTCCGGGCCGAGGTACTCTTCCATGGCGAAGCGGATCCACTGGCTGGTCATCTCGGTGCCGCCGCAGAAGATGCCGGTGATGCCCGCCTTGGTGAACGATGAGCCCTCCTTTTCGAGTCGGCCGGCCAACGCGTCGAGCAGCTTCGGCGTCATGAAGGCGCACTTGATGTCGTGCCCGGCCGACAGGATCGTCATCGCCTGGTCGATCACGTGTTCCTGATACGCCTTCAGATGCTCCATCCAGCCCTTCTTGATGAGCTTGATGACCCAGCGCGGATCGAGATCGAGGCAGAAACAGATGCCGCCGCGAAACTGGGCGAGGTGCTCGACCGCCAGGCGCAAACGCCGCGGGCCGGACGGGCCGAGCATCAGCCAGTTCGAGCCCTTCGGGAAGTGCTTGTCGGGCAGGGTGGCGCTGAACTGCTCGTAGTCGATCCAGTGATCCTCGACGACGACGCGGCTCTTGGGGATGCCCGTGGTGCCGCCGGTCTCGAAGATGTAGGTCGGCTTGTTCGCCAGGGCGCGCGGCACCCAGCGGCGCGCCGGCCCGCCGCGCAGCCAGTCGTCCTCGAACAGGCCGAACTTCTTCAGATCGTCGAAGCACTTGACCTCTTTGCGCGGGTCGAAGTTGAGCTTCAAGACCGGGTTCTTGCCGGCCGCGGCATCGACCCAGAACGGCGACCCGGTTTCCGGGTTGAAGTGCCATGCGACGATGTCGCGGACGTGGGCGTCGAGTTTTTCCTTGGCTTGTTGGGGTGTCAGGGTCATTGGGGTAGCTCTTCTCCGAAAAGTACGTGCCAGGCATCGGTTGCCAATTGCGGCAGTCCAGGCGCGGCCAAGAGGGAGCCGCAGGTGTTCTTGAATTTCTCCACCAAGACGGCCTTGTCCAGTTGCGGCGCCAGCAGGCGCAAATCGCCCATGTCTTTGATGCGAGCACTAAACAGCTTGCTCAGGAAAACATCGTACACGTCGAGCAAGAAGACTTGGAGATGTCCGAAGTCGCCCAGGAAATGAACGCGATCGCGCCAACCGGAAGGATAGTAGTGGGATTGCACGTGGCCGAGCTCGAGACCGTAGTTGTCGTGCAGTTCCTGCAACAAGCGATGGTTGTCGCGAAGTTCTTGCGGGACCTCGTCAATCAGATCAACGTCTTCCGTGTGACGACTCAGATAGCCGAGCATGATGCACGGGATGACGCCGGCGATGTCTACGCGCGTGTCGCGGCGCATTGACGTCCCGACGTGCCGCAGGAACTGACGAACGAGTTCAGGTTCTGTCTTCTCCATCAGTCGTCTCGACAACGAAGGGAAACCGACCTCGTTGAATTGTTCTTTGCAAATGGCCTCGATCCTGCCGCGTTGCGTGCATTGCTCAAGCCAGCGTTGCAATTGCTTCGTTCCCCAGTGCAACCGCAGTGCTTCCACGCCGTCGCGAATCAGCAGTCGCGTACGGTAATCCAATTCCTCCTCGGCCGCCTGCACCGCGATCGCCTCCGCCAGATCATTGGGATCGATCTGCGGCCGGCCGCGCGTCAAGGTCCAGAGGTCAAGCGTTTGCACCGCCATGGTTAGTTCCCGGCAATCGCGTACAGCTTCGACTTCGTCGCGACATACAACACGCCGCGGACGACCACCGGGGTGCTGTGCACCGTCTCGCCCATATCGATCTTGGCAAGCACATGCTGTTTCTTGCCGTGCTTGAAGATCACCACCTCGCCGTCCTCGGTGCCGATGTAGACCTTGCCGTCCACGTAGTAGGGCGAGCCCCAGATGCCGGCCTTGAAATCGTAGTCCCAGTATTTCTGCCCGGTCTTGGCGTCCAGGCAGTGCATGTAACCGTGCTCCTCGGCGATGTAGACCAGGCCGTCGTGGATCGCGCAGGTGCTGATCGTGCGTCCAAAGAGAACGCGGCGGCCCCGCTTTGGCACGGGGTCGATCTTGCCGCCGTAGCTCCACACCAGGGCCGAGCCGTTGTTCTTGGCGTCCTTGTGGTTGAGCGTCTTGGGCGACACGTCGCCGATCTTGGTGATGTCCACGCACAGGAGGTGGCTGAACGGCGGGCCGGCGTAGTGCTCCGGGAACACGCCCAGGCCGATGTACACCTTGTTGTCGTAGACCACCGGCGTGGCGACCATGTAGTTGGGCGTGTAGCGGTCGTCGTCCTTGGCGGCCCGTTCGGGCTGGCAGTTGAACTTCCAGATCATCTTGCCGCTGGCCAGCTCCAGGCCATACAGATACGCGTCGCCGCCGGGGAAGATGGCGATGTCCTTGCCGTTGACCTTGGCGAGCGCCGGGTTCGACCATTGTCCTTCGATGGTGCCGGCGCTCGGCAGGTCGGACTGCCAGACGACCTTGCCGGTGTTCTTGTTGAGGGCCACGAAGCTCGGGGCCTTGGGCGACACGACCTTGCCGTCCTCGCCGGTTCCATTGCCGGTGACCAGCAGCAGCAGGTCGCCCGCGATCAGCGGCGAGCAGTTGGCGGTGTGGTACGGCACGACCTTCAAGTCCTTCATCATGTCGAAGCGCCACTGGATCTTGCCGCCGGTGTCGGCGCAGACGACTTCGCAGCCCGGGGTGACGTAGTACAGCCGCTTGCCGTCGACGGCCGGCGCGGAGAACAGGCCGTAGGGCATGGCTTCCTTGAACAGGTCATCCGCCGGGTAATCGTGGGTGATCTGCCAGAGGAACTTGCCGTCGGCTTCATTGAAGGCCATGAGCACGGCGCGGGTTCCCTTGACCATGGGATCGCGCGGATTCTGGTTGTTGGTGCCGACAAAAATCTTGCCGTCGCCGATGACGGGACCGCCGTAGGCTTTGCTGCCGAGCAGCGCGTCCCATCGGATGTTCTTGCGCTTGCCGTCCTCGACCGACCACTCGGCCGGGATGTTTCGATCGACGACGTTGACCATGTTGCGCTCGGGGGTGCCGCCGAACATGGGCCAGTCGCCGTTGGGCGGCCCGATGTTCGCGGGCGCCGGGGCGCCGGCGAGCATGGCGACGAGCTGATTGCGGTCGATCTCGCAGCAGGGGGCGGGTTGGGATTCGGATACGGTGCACGCCGGGGCGTTCGTGGATGTCGGCGCGTCATTCCGGCCGCATCCAATCATCCCGACAACAACAACGAACCATGCAATACGATACATCTTTTGGTCCCCGATCATTTAGCCGGCGAGCTTGCTCGCCGCGGACTTGTCTCCACGCCACAACCTCGTTCACCATTAAGCGACTGTTGGATTTCATTCTTCGGGCGCTTTCCCGTCCGCGGCGAGCAAGCTCGCCGGCTAAATGATCACTGAATGTTGGATCATTTATTCGCAATGGCGTACAACTTGTTGCTCGTCATCACGTACAGCACGCCGTTGGCGGCCACCGGGCTGGCGCGGACCGGGCCGGGCATGAAGTTCTCGGCCAGGACCTTCTTTTCCTTGCCGTGGGCGAAGACCAGGACCGTGCCGTTGTCATTGCCCATGTAGATCTTGCCGTCGGCCCAGTAGGGCGAGCACCATAGCTCGGCGCCGGTGTCGTGCGTCCAGTATACATTGCCGGTGGCCGCGTCCAGGCAATTGATCCAGCCGTTCAAGTCCGACGCGTACACCAGGCCGTCGTGGACGGCGCAGGTTGACATGGTGCGGCCGAAGTAGTAGTTGCGACTGAGCTTCTTGCGGTCTTCCGGGGTCGTGAAGCCGCCGTAATGCCAGACCTTGGCCGAGTTCGGATTGGGCTTGGTCTTCGGCGGAAAGACGCTGTTGTCGGTCACCAGCTCCGGGCTGACGTCGCCGCGCTTGGTCATGTCGATGCACCACAGGTGGCCGACCGCGACGAGGTGCTCGGGGTCCTGGCCGACGCCGATGTAGGCCTTGTTGTCGTAGATGACGGGTGTCGCGACGAAATCGTTGCGTGTCCCCTTGCTGCCCAGCTCGTAGATCGCGTCCTTGGGGTTGCAGTCGAATTTCCAGAGCAGCTTGCCGTCGGGGTCGAACGAGTAGATCCAGCCGTCACCGCCGGGGAAGAGCACCTGGGCCTGGCCGCCCACGACCGCGTAGGCCGGGTTCGACCACTGGCCGTGCTGGATGAGCTCGCCGCGATTGACGAGCTGCTTGATGAACGCCTTCTGATCGCCTCCCGTGGGCGATTCGGTCAGCTTGGCGCTGGGATCGTTGTTCTTCCAGAGCACCTTGCCGTCGCGCTTGTCGAGCTTGAGGAAGCTCGGCGCCTGCGGCTGGGGCACGTTGATGTGCCCTTCATCGACGCCGTTGGCGGTCACGATCCACAGGTCGTTGCCGACGACCAGCGGCGAGCAGGCGGCCAGGTTGTGCGGGAAAACGTCGAGCTTCTCGATCATGTCGAGCTTCCAGACGATGCTGCCGTCGGTCTTCGAGCACACCACTTCGCAACGATTGCTGACGTAGTACAACCGGTCGCCCTCCACCGCGGCGGTCGAGCACAGTCCTTCCTCGGGCCAATCGACGACGCGGCCGGCCTTCAGCTTGGGATACGCCGTCTGCCACAGGAACTTGCCGTCCTTCTCGGCAAAGGCCATGAACACGCCGAGGTCGATGGGCTCGCCGTTCTTGATCCACTTCTTGTCGCGCGGGTTCTTGTTGTTGGTGCCGACGTAGACGTGGCCGCCGGCGACGACCGGACCGCCGTACGAGCGCGACCCCAGATCGGCGACCCACGTGATGTTCTTCTCGTCGCCTTCGTCGGTGCTCCATTCGACCGGGAGGTTCTTGACGACGGTGTTGACCATGTTCCGCGACGCGTCGCCGCCGAACATGGTCCAGTCGCCGGACGCGGCCTTGGGAGCTTGCACGGCGACGACGGGCTGCTTGCCGGCGCCTTCCTTGCCGGTGACTTCCTTGATAGCCACCGGCCCGGGCATCGGTTTGGGCGGCGGAGTCTTCGGCGCGGGCGCGCGATTGCAACTGGCGATGAGCATGACGGCCGACAACGTGCATACAGTGAGTCCGGCGGCCAGCCCGCGTTTCAGGTTTGGAAAGGTAGACATCGCAACTCCACGGATGGTGATGGCCGCTTGCGGCTTAGCGTTCGCACATAGCTCTGCCGACGCTAAGCCGCAAGCGGCGAGAAACAACTTACTTTCCGTTGGCGCTGATGCGCACGTTGTCGTAGTAGATCTCGGTGCCGGGTTCGTCGTCGCTGACGCCCCGGACGTAGCCGTACAGCGCCGGCGCTCCCTCGGTGTTGGGGCGCGGATCGTGCAGGACCAGCCAGTCCGTCGGCTCACCCTTGTCGCGCGGCCAGGCCTTGCCCTTGATAATCCCCTTGCCGCCCTGGATATCCACGGTCAGCTTCAGGCGATACCAGACGCCGGGCTCGAACTTGAATGGAACCGAGCGGTCGACGCGCGGCAGTGCATCCCATGACACGAGGCGCAGCTTCTGGCTCTGGCTGGTGCCTTCGAGCTGCAGCGTGTAGCGGTTGGCGACCACGCCCATTTCGGGCAGCGCGTCGCCAACCTTGGTGCCCAGCATGTCGGCCTGGATCGAATAGCCCTTGGATGTCGGCAGCCCGATGTAGGCGTTGCCGCGGGCGACGAGCGGGCTGGCCTTGTCGTTGACCTTGGTCAGCACTTTCTCGCCCTTGATCGTTTTTACGACGAATTTGCCCTGCGTGTTGACCCACCCGGCCGGGACGGCGCCGTCGGGGACCTTGCTGAAATCCTGCTCGTACGGCAGTGGCGGAACGACGCGGACGCGGGCTTTGGCGGTACGCTTCCCGTCCGTGACCATGACATAGCCTTGTTGGCTGGGTTTCTTTGAAACTGTGACCATTGCCAGATTGGACGTAGCGCCTTCTCCGAATGTAATCTTGCCCTCGAGTGCCGGCGGCGGGCTCTTCGCTCCGGGCGGGAGAGGGGGCGTCGGCAAACTCCATTCGCCACCTTGTTTCGCGCTCTTTGCTTCCCCGACGAAATTCCCAAGTTCATCGTAATCAAGCAAGTGAAGCTTCGCGGTCTCACCCGGGTGGATGGTGATTTCGGCAGGCGAAATCCGCAATTGGGCCGGCTCACCTGCAGCGATTGGCTGCGGCGCAATCCTCGGCGCCGGCTCCGGCGCCGACTTCGCCCCCTTCTTGCCGATGCAATAGATCTCGTCGCTCGTCGGCAGGAAGATCCGGCCATGGGCGATCGCCGGCGTGCCGTTGATCTCCACGTCGATGCCGCCGGTCCCCGGGAAGAACTGTTCGTGAAGCCGGACGCATTTCTTGTCCTGCGGCTCGAGGATGTGAAACTTGGCGTTGACTTCGGCGACGAAGATCTTGCCGTCGGCCCAGACCGGGCTGCCGCGGGCGTTGCGGCCGTAGTTGAACTTCCAGAGCTGCTTGCCGGTCTTGGCGTCGAAGCAATACAGCTTGGCGATCTCGTCGGCGAAGTAGACCCGGCCCTCGTACAGGATGGGAGCCGACCAGCGGGCCTTGACGCCGTCCTTTTTCCACACCAGCTTGGGTTGGCCGTCCTTGATCTGCGAGGCGTCGAGGCAAACGATGCGGCCCTTGATGTTGTTGTCAGGGCTTTCTTCGCCGTGGCTGGCGTACACGAGGTTGCCCTCGGCCACCGGCGTGGTGTTGATGGCGCTCGTGGCGAACCGGTAGCTCCAGATCTTCTTGCCGGTGCGGACCTGCATCGCGGCCACCGATCCGTCGCCGCAACCCGTGATGAGCTGGCGCTGGCCGGCGATCTCGGCGACGATGGGGTTGGAGCAGTAGCTGTCCTTGGGTTGGCCGGCGGGCTCGGACCACCAGACGACGGCGCCGGTCGTCTTGTCCATGGCGACATAGCGGTTGCCCCCCTTGCCGAAATCGCCCCAGCTCGAGTTGTTCATGCCGATGATCACCAGGTCTTCATCGACGATCGGCGAGCACAGCCGGCCGCCGTAGCCGCTGATGCGGCCGTATTCCTCCGTCAGCGAACGCGACCACAGGACCTTGCCGTCCTTGTCGAAGCACAACAACATGCCCTGGGTGCCGTGGGCGTAGATGTTGCCGGTCTTCGGGTCGGCGGCGATGTTGGTCCAGCCGAGACGGACCGTGACGATATCGACGTGCCAGACGTTGAACTTGTGCTGCCAGACGAGTTTGCCCGTGTCGGCATCCAGGCACATGACGCGTTCCTGGATGGTCTCCGGGTTGTCGTTGTCCTGGGCGTAGTTGATGAAATACACCCGGCCCTTCAGGACGAGCGGCGTCGACCGCGAGCCGTACGGGGCCTTCCAGATCAGGTTGTTGCCCTCGGGCGACCATTTGTCGGGCAGCCCGGTCTCGGGGGAGACGCCGTTCTGCCAGGGGCCGCGCCAGTTGTACCAATCGGCGGCGGAGGCGATGGAGGCCACGGCGAAAAGGACCAAACTCGCGAACAACATTGACCGACGCATGAGGACCACCTCCCTTGACGCCCTTGCTTGCGCTGCGGGCTGCTTCATTTTTTTATATGCACGCGCTGGGCCTTCATCTCGTATCGGGGCAACGAACCGGGGGTGACTAGGGTGACGTCGGCGCGGAACAGAAGTTCATCACGGACCGCCGCCGCGATCGTGTCGGCCAAACCGGCAGGGGCGGATGCTGTTGGTTCAACCTCGATTCGCAACTCCGCGAGCGTCGACGTCGCCTCGACCATCACCCGGTACTCGACAACCTCCGCGAACCGCCGCAGCACGTTCTCCAGGGCGCTCGGATAGAAGTTGTTGCCGCGGATGGAGATCATGTCGTCGCTGCGGCCGAGGATGCCGCCGGCCAGGCGGACCAGCGTACGGCCACACAGGCACGGCTTTGGATCGACGCGCACCAGGTCGCCGGTGCGATAGCGGATCAGGGGACTGCCGAGGCGTCCCAGGTTCGTCACAACCAACTCGCCTACCTGCCCCGGCGCCAGCGGCTGCGTGGTCGCTGGGTCGATCACTTCGATGACGTAATCGCCCTCCAATACATGCAGACCGCCGGGGGCCTCCGGACATTCAATCGTCATGGGCCCGACTTCGGTCATGCCGTGGTGATCGAAAACACGGGCGTTCCATGATTCCTCGATGCGCCGGCGCGTCGCGGGGATGCTGCCCCCCGGCTCGCCGGCGACGATGATCTTGCGGACCCCGCTTTGCCGCAGGTCGACGCCCTGCTCCTGGGCAACCTGGGCGAGTCGGAGAGCGTAGGTGGGCGTACACAAGACGACGGTGGCCCGGTTGTCGATCAGCATCCGCAATCGCGCGGCGCTGCTGAGCCCGCCGCCGGGAAGGCACAGGCAGCCGAGTCGCGTGCCCGCCTCGAACGCCGTCCAGAAACCCAGGAAGGGCCCGAACGAAAACGCGAAGAACAGCCGGTCGCCGGCCACGACGCCGGCGGTCGCGAAGACCTGCGTCCAGCAGTCGAGCATCCACTGCCAGCTCGCCGGCGTGTCGAGCCAGCGCAGCGGCGTGCCGTGCGTTCCCGACGTTTGATTGAAGCGCGTGTACTGCAGCGGCGGGTAGGTCAACAGAGTTCCATACGGCGGCGAGCGTTGCTGATCATCGAGCAATTCCGCCTTCGTTGTGAACGGGAGGGAGTTCAGCTCGATTTCCGGAGCGACCTTCCCGAACTTCGCCGCGTAGAAGCGATGGCGTGGCAGGATTTCCGCCAGCAGGCGGGAAAGCGCTTCGCGCTGGTGGGTGGCGATGGCTTCACGTGTGGCAAATTCCCATTCCATTTTGTTTAGGCCCGGTTCGCAGAACCGGGGCGGACATTATCCCGCGCAGGACCTTCATCGACCGCCAATGCCATGACTCATTTGCCGCGAACGTCGTAGCAGAAAATCAACTCATGATCGCGCAGGTACAGCCGCCCGTCGGCGATTGCCGGGTGCGACCAGGTGCCGGAGCGGCTGCTGGTCTCGCGCTCTTTTTGCAGCTTCGAGCGCTCGGGGAGCTTGAAGCGGCCGTTCTCGGCCCATTCCTTGGGATTGGCTTCGATCAACACCGCCTCGCCGTCGTCGCTGAACAGGTACAGCCGGCCGTCGGCGTAGATAATCGAGCCGCTGCCGCCTTCGAGGGCGTTCGACTCGCTCCACAGGGCTTTGCCGGACTTGATGTCCTGGCACACCCAGGCCGGGCGCGGCTTGTCGGAGAAGCCGTAGACCTTGCCGTCCACCAGCACGACGCCGCCGTGGTTGTTCGCCATCGCGTTCTTGCTTTTCTGGTTGTACTGGTCCTTCACCTGGAAGTCGGCCGAGAGCGCGAACGCGTGACAGTTGCTGTTGGTTTCTGAGCGATACGTGACGTAAACGGTGTTGCCGGCGACGATCGGGGGCGACGAGCTGAGCGAGTAGACGAACCCCTTGAACAGCGGCGTCGTCCACAGGAGCTTGCCGTCCGCGGCCGCGATCCCGCTGAGGAAGCCGTCGTTCTTGTCGCTCTCGGCGCTGAGCTGGATGTACTGGCGGACGCCGTGGATCTCGGCGACGGTCACGGACGTGTAGGGCGCTCTCTTCTTCAGCCCCGCGCTGCGCCAGACGCGTTCACCGGTTTTCTTCTTCAGGGCCGCCAGCGTGCCGTCGTCGCCGCCGGGGGTGCAGATCAGCAGGTCGCCATCGACGAGGGGCGATTCGCTGTAGCCCCACTCGGACATCATCTCGCCGTTGAAGTCCTTGATGAGGTTCTTGCGCCACACTTCCTTGCCGTTGTTCCTGACATCGACGCACACCAACTCGCCTTGGCCGCCCAGGGCGAACAACAGGTTGCCGTCGAGGGTCGGCGTCGAGCGCGGGCCGTCGCCCCACGAGTTGCCCTTGAACGTGAAGATCGGGCCGATTTTCGCAGCCCAGAGTTCCTTGCCCTGGTCATTCGCGTCCAGAGCGATGATGATCTCGTCGTCGCCGCGGGTGCCGAGCGTGTAGATTTTGCCGTCGGCAACCGCCATGCCGGAGAAACCGAGACCGGCGTTCTTGTAGGTCCAAAGGAGGTTCGGCCCTTTGTCGGGCCATTGCTTGAGCAGGCCGGTTTCCTTCGAGACGCCGGTGCGCCCAGGTCCGCGGAATTGCGGCCAATCGGCGCCGCGGAGGAAGGGGCCACATGCGAACAGCGACACGATCACGAGCGCGGCGCGGAGATTCATGCAGGCCTCGAACAAAGGTGAACGGGCATCGTGCCGGCGGGCGGGACGTCGTTGCCCCGTTCATGCAGTATACGGCGAGTGAAAAGGGCCGCCAAGCGCGATAATCGGCGCTTCTCGCGTCATGTAGCCGGCGAGCTTGCTCCCCGCGGACGCCGTCGCGCGCCCGATCGCCGTCCCCCAGTCGGCGCTCGGGGGATGCTCGCGGCTGGCGCGTCGCCGTCCGCGGCGAGCAAGCTCGCCGGCTAAATGATGGGTTGAAGGTGGCGCACCATCTCCGGCAACAGCCGCAACGGCGCTTCGGCGTCCGCGGCCAATTCCACGGCGTCCAACGACACATTGACCAAGATTCCTTCGTGACAGCCGTTGAGCGCTTCCACGCGCACTCGCCTGCCGACCAAGCCGAGGCGCGAGCGCCAATGGGCTTCCAGGACCGCGAAATCGCCATCGACAAGCCGGCCATGGTCGTCGTCCAGCCGGCGAATCAAGCGCCTGGCAACGTCGTGATGATCGAACGTGCTTCCCGTGAGGCTCTGCAGCGACCCGCCAAGCGTCAGCCCCGCGTGCTCGAAGAACTCCGCCGGTTGTTTCACGTTCAAGCCGATGCCGACGGCGGCGGCAGGCGCTTGCCCAACTTGGCCGCCGCTGCGCTGCTCGATGAGGATGCCGCAGACTTTCCGATCCTGAACATAAACATCATTGGGCCATTGGATCTTCGGGTCGAGGCCGGTGATCTCGCGAATCACTTCGCAAACCGCGACGGCGGCCCAGGCGGTGAGCACGGCCGGACGCCGCAGCGGCGCGGGCGGGAAGAGCAACACCGACATGAGCACGCTGCTGCCGGGCGGCGCCTGCCAGGTGCGGCCATATTGGCCGCGGCCGGCGGTTTGTTCATCGGCAACGATCACGAGGCCGTGGTTGGCGGGATCGTGGCCCAGGGCGAGAGCCAGCGAATTGGTGCTGTCGAGCTGCGCGTGGATAAGGACCCGCCGGCCGAGATGGCGAGTGGACAAAGACCATGGCTCGTCGGCGATGGAAGGGACCGTCATGCTGGCGGCTCGATGCCCAGCTCGCGCAGCTTCGCGGCGAGCTGATCGGCCCTTGTCTTTTCGGCCTCCGCGCGTTGCCGTTCCGCCTCCGCGCGCTGCCGTTCGGAGTCCGCGCGTTGTCGTTCGGAGTCCGCGCGTTGCTGCTCGAAGTCAACCCGGACCTTTTCCCGGTCGCAAGCTTCAGCGCCGGTCAGCAGGACGCTTCCGGACTCGTCGCACCAGCGCAGCCATTGGTTATCCATATCTTCGTAGCGTCCCGTCCACACGGTCACGCCCAGGCCGAGCACGTCAAACCAGGTTCCACAGCGCACGTATCCTCGATCGCGAAGGACGAAGCACTGCAGCGCCTCGTTGGAGATTAGCTGGCGCGGGTCCCAAACCACGTAGTAGAGCACGCCGGCCAACGCGTAGATCGGCGGCTTGTCGTCCAGCTCCCCTCCCACGCGATTCGAGACGACCTCGATCGCCGCCTCCGGCGGCTTGCCGTATTCCCAGATGAAGTAGGATTGACCTTCCTTGCGGTGGATGTCGGCCGGCAACTCGACGTCGATGCTGACCATGACATCGGGCACGATGGCCGGCTTGCGCACGGCGTAGAAGAGGCCCACGTTGGCCATGGCGACGAACGGCCTCTCCGTTTTCCACGACGTGTACAGCGCCTGGGTGAGTAAACGCATCTGCTTCTCGGAGTAGACGCCGTCCACGGGAGCACCGTCCTCGGTAATCAGGTGATCGATGTTCGGCTTGGCCTCCGGCGGCAAGAACACGGACGCCGCCGCGACATTCGGGTCACTTGTTGCCGGAACGGACGACATGACTACCCTCCTCACCCGCAGCATAACCGATCCGACGGACCGATGGAATGGCTCACGCTTGATATTCCAGCGACACATCCAGGGCCGGCGCCGAATGGGTCAGCGCCCCGACACTGATCCGATCGACCCCGGTTTCCGCCACGGCGCGAATGGTCTCCAGCGTGATGCCGCCGGAGGCTTCCAGCAGCACCTTGGGGGCCAACTGGTTGCGAAAGCGGACCGCCTCGCGCAGTTGCGGCGGCGGCATGTTGTCCAGCAGCACGATCGCCGGCCGGTACATGAGGGCCACCGCCGCTTGCTGGACCGAATCGACTTCGATCTCAACGGGAAGATCCGGAAACCGGGCCCGCGCCGTGCGCACGGTCTCTTCGAACTTCAGCGTCGTCTCCAGATGATCCGCCAGTCCCGCGACCGCTTCGGGCGGCAGGTTCGCGCGCTGGGCCTCGTGCTTGGCGAGGGCGACGATCTCTTCCAGCTGCGCCTGGATGGCATCGCGCGCCACCGGCAACGCCGCCAGGTGGTTGTCCTTGATCAAGATCCCGTCATAGAGTCCCAGGCGATGGTTGTGGCCGCCGCCCTGCCGCACGGCGTACTTCGCCAGCAAGCGCCAGCCGGGGAGCGTCTTCCGCGTGTCCAGCACTTTCACCGGCAGCCCGGCCACGGCATCCATGTAACGGCGCGTCAACGTGGCGACGCCGCTCAGGTGCTGCACGAAGTTGAGCGCCGTCCGCTCCGCGGACAGGATCGAGCGCATCGATCCCGCGACTTTCGCCACCCGGTCGCCGGCAGCCACGCGGTCGCCGTCGTCCTTGAGCCGCTCGAAGCTCAGGCGCGGATCGATCGCTGCCATCACCAACTGGGCGGCCGGCAGGCCGGCGAGCACCCCGGGGGTTTTGACGACAACGACGGCGCTCCCGTGCAAGTCCGCGGGAATCACTTCCTGACTGGTCAAGTCGCCGCGATCGCCCAGGTCTTCCGCGAGGGCCAGCGCGATCAGTTTTTCACAGGCCGTTGTTTCCTGAGGCGTGAACATGTTCGCTCCAGATTCGTGGGATGGAACTCCGCTTTTGACCCGGTGCTTATGTCATATCAGGTCAGAATCGGAGGTCCCAACCGACGAAAGCCCCGAAATCGATTGACTTGGCGTCCGGCGGCGGATAACACTGGGGACAACGAAGCACCTCGACCCTCGCCAGCGCTGCCGGCTCCTCTGAGGTTTCGCCATGGCCAGACGTGACGATGACGACGACGATTCCGGGGCCTACGAGGAGAAACCGCGGCGCAAGCCGCGCCCGGAAAGCATCCAGCCGGCCCAGCCGCGCCGGCCGGCGCCGGACGATGCGGACGATGCCGAAGCGCCGTCGCGGCCCCGGCGTCGCCCGCCCGACGACGAGGACGACGACCGACCGCGACGGGCGCGGCGCGGCGACGACGAGGACGACGATGATCGCCCGCGCCGTCGCAAGGGCGGGGCCATCATCCCGTACCGCAACGGCATGGCCCTGGCCGCATACTACTGCGGCTTCGGCGGCCTGATCTTCATTCTCGGCAGCCTCGCCCTCGGGGCCGTGCTGGCCCCCAACGTCAGCCCGGCGCTCATCTTCACCCTCATGTACGGCGGTGGCGGCATCTGTGCGTTGCTGGCCGTGATCTTCGGCGTTGCCGGTTTGATGAAGGTCAACCGCGACCCCGAGGCCCGCGGCACCGCGCATGCCATCGTCGGCATCGTGCTTGGCAGCATCGAGATCATCGGCCTCATCTTGATCATGCTGGGAGTGCTCGCCGTGGCTCGCTAGGGGAATCCGATGGCGGAACCAGACGACAAATCGGGAGCCTTCGAGGAACAGCCGCCGGCCAAACCGGCACGCGCCGAAGGCGACGAGGGCATTCAGCCGGCAAGGCCCC
The DNA here is from genome assembly GCA_022616435.1 of Gemmataceae bacterium. Lineage (GTDB taxonomy): Bacteria > Planctomycetota > Planctomycetia > Gemmatales > Gemmataceae > JAKEET01. Next base: position 19,168 of record JAKEET010000126.1, on the reverse strand, counting down.
AGCCCAAGCCGCGCCCTGGGCAGCCTCCACCGGACGATTGGGACGACGACGACCGCGACCGTCCGCGGCGGCGCGGCCCGCGGGCCCCCAACGTGCGCCGCGAGGACGACGCCGTCGCCACGATCATCCCGTATCGCAACGGCATGGCCCTGGCCGCGTACTACGTCGGCGTCTTCAGCCTGATTCCGTGCATCGCCCTCATCCTCGGGCCGCTGGGCATCATCTTCGGCATCATCGGGCTGCGGCGCGTCAACGCCAATCCGGAGGTCAAGGGGACCGGCCACGCCATCGCCGGCATCGTCCTGGGGAGCATCACGTCTCTCGCCAATTACGGGCTGCTTGTCTTGTTCTTCCTTGGAGTCTTGACCGGCGGGCGCTTCCGATGACCGCTACAGGGCGCAGGCGATTTGATAGATCTCTTCGGCGTCCAGGACTTGATCGTTGCTTTCGAACAGCCGGGCGACCGCCGCTTTGTGAACCTTCATCTTGGTGTCGCCCACGCCGATGGCGCCGTAGCAGGTCGCGCCGTCATGGTCGGCGCCCTTGTCGGTGACGGCCACGCCCTCCATGCCCAGGGGCGGCACCGCGTTGAGATCGACGGCGACCTTCAGCGATTGGCACGCCGTACGCGCGGCCCGGGGCAACAGCACAACCCCCGCCGCACCCGCCGCGACAACCAGGTTCCGGCCGTCGAGGGCGGCGGCCAATTCGTGCGGCGTGCCCGTCCCCACCGGTTGCAGCTTCGCGCCCGGTACCTGGTGCGCGATGGCCGTGCACACGTGTTGTGCTCGCGCCGCTTGCCGGGAGGCGACACGGACGTCGGCGCCGGCGCGGGCCAAGAGCCGCGCGACCCGCTGCCCAACCGGTCCCGTCCCGCCCAGCACCAGGGCCGCCGCGTTGTTGAGGTCGAGGTGTTTCGCGGCGGCGCGGACCGCGGCCGCCGCCGTGGTATTGGCGCCGTTGGCGTCGAGCATGATCGAAACCCGCAGCCCGAAGGCGGGGATCATGTGCTTGACCGCTTCTTGCAGCAACGCTTCGCCGGCGGCGACGTCGCTGCCCCCCACGAACACGGCGGTGTTCTTGAGGTCTTTCGGCCCGCGCGTGAAGATGGCGCCGTGGACCAGACCCTGAACCTGATCGGGCTTCACGCCGGCGTAGCTGAATAGCTCCTCCGCCCCGGCGTCAATGGCCACGACGCGATCGAAGACGCTGGCTTGCACATCGCTGTCGAGCTGGATGAGAATCTTGCGCTTGTCCATGCGCTAACAGTATGCGGCTCGCGCCGCCATGGACAGGCGCGCCCGAAATCGAACTTGCGATTTGGGAGCCGGCAACCGTCGTCGGGTACGACTAGATCTAGTTGCCGTAGGTCGGCATGTCGCCGGAGGTGTTTTCGAGCTTGATTTCGGCGGTCTCGGCGGTCGGCACGGCGCACTCGGGAAGCACCACTTCGAGGACCACGGGACCAACCTGGAGCTTGTCGCCGTCGGCCAGCTCGCGCTCGCCCAGGATCCGATGGCCGTTGACCAGGGTGCCGTTGGCGCTGCCGAGGTCGCGAACGAACAGGTGGCCGTTGCTGTGGACGCGCAGCAGGCAATGCTGGCGGCTGACCAGCTCGCTGTTGGGGCGAATGTGGCACTCCGGACCGCGGCCGACGACGAACTCACCGGGGCCGAAGCGCAGGCAATGCCCTCGTGGCTTGCCGTGCAACACCTTGAGATGAATATCCATCGAACATCCTCTCCCTGGATGCGATTCGGAAGGGGCCCCGCAATCCTCTAATCTTAGCGTAGATTTCACAAATAGCACGAAAATTCATGCAGAGTGGGCAAAATCCGCGCGCGCCGGGGAAAGCCGTGATTTCGGGCGGCGGATCAACTTCCGCGGCAAGGAAGGTTTGCGTCGCCTTGACCCGGCAGGGTAAGATAAAAAGCGCGGCCCCACGATCTTTTCCTGAAAGGCCAACGTAGTGAAGCAGGATATTGACTTCGTCCTCGAAGGCTGGGAGTTCAAGCCCGGGATGGTGCAGGCGCGGCTGGTGCAGGCGCGCGGGCGGCAGGTGATCCAGATGCGCGTCGACCTCGGCGTGCTGCAGCTGGAAACCGAGGGCCGCCCCGACGGCGCCCAACCCCACGGGCACGACACCTACTTCGATTATCTCCGAGAGCAGGCGCGGATGTCGGCCAAGGGCAACCACAGCTTCGTGCTGAGCGAGGAGCAGTGCCAGGAAGCCGACCGCGAGTTCGTGCAGTTCTACCATCGCCGCATCTGCTGGCTGGCCCTGCGCAACTACAACCGCGCGATCCAGGACGCCGACCATACCCTGGCGTTCATGGATTTCGTCAAGGGCCATTCGCCCAGCGACGACTACACGCAGGCCCACGAGCAGTATCGCGGGTTCGTGCTCTTCCAGCGTACCCAGGCCGCCGCGGCCTTGCAGGTGGAGCAGAGCAAGCCGGACCGGGCCGTCGATGAGATCCGCGCCGGCCTCGACCAGATCCGCGACTTCTTCGCCAGCTATGACATGGAGGAGCAGCTCGACGAGGACGGCATGGTCCAGCACCTGCGCAACATCGAAAAATCGCTGCGCGAACAGTACGACATCGGCGAAACGCTCCGCGAGCAACTGGATCGCGCCATCGCCGAGGAGGACTACGAACGAGCCGCCGAGCTCCGCGACCAGTTGAAGCGGCGGCAATAGCCGGCTGCTGGCGCCCGTGGCGCCTGACATGATGCCGCTGACGAACGAAAAGGTTGGGTGGCATGCTTTCGCCAATCCCTCGCCACACGTGAACGATCTGGGCCATCACGGCGAAAGCATGCGTCGCTGGCGAGGACCGCATGCTTTCGCGGTGTCGGTCCAGACGATGTCTGTATGGCGAGGGAGCCGCGAAAGCATGCCACCCGTCGAAGCCCCACACGCCCTAACACATGGCCGATAAACACCCCGCCTCCGCAGGCACGTCCCCGGACGCGCCGCTGACGAGTTCGGCGCCGCTGACTGCGCCGCCCCTGGCTGCGCCGCCACCGAGTTCGCCGTCCGCCGACGCGCCGTCCGCCGCGCGGGCCCGGTCGCCGGTGCGCTGGCTCATTCCGCTGGTGCTGTTCGTCTTGATCATCGGCGGCATCGCCTGGATCGTGCAGAACATGCCGACCTGGCGCGGCAGGACGCCGCCGGCGGCGGCCCCCGCGGCTCCCAAGGGCCCCGAGTTGCTGGTTCGCTTCGTGCATCCTTTCGACCGCGAGCGGCACGCCCATGTGGCGGTGTGGGAAGACTTCGAGAAGCTGCAGAAGCCGGAAACGAAAGAACGCCCGCGGTTGTATGCCCGCGAATTCGAGCGCGGCGCCGAGGGCCGCTACTACTTCCCGTTCTACGTGACCGAGCAGGGCTGCGAAGTCGGCGTTTCGTCCATTTCCTGCGATTGCGCCGAGCTCCACGTGGCGGCCGTGCCCGCAGCCGAATGGGAGCCGTTCGCCAACTCGATCAAGAAGAATCCGGAGGCGACGCCGGTCGAGAACCCCGCCTGGACCTGGCAGCCGCTGACGAAATCGGAAAACCAGGGCGTCGCTCTTCCGCCCGGCCGCGCCATCCTGCGCGTGGTGTGGGTCAATCGCCGGGCCGCGGGGGACAATCTCAATCTGGCAACGACGGTCTGGGCGCGGTCGGGAAGTCAGAGCCAGTATTTTCAGCTGCGGATCGACGCGGTCAGCACGCATCCTCTGCGCACCAAGCGCGACCGCGCCAACGTCGGTTTCCTCGGTCCCGGCGGCGTCGTCAAGGCCCGGTTCCTGCTGTGGTCGCCGACGCGCGACCACGTCAAGTTCACGCTCGACGACCGGAGCAACGACAAGCTGTTCAAAATCGACGTGCAGCAGCGCGATCCGGATGCCTGCGCCGAGCTCCAAGCCCAGCTCCGCCGCGACGACATCATGACCGTGGTCCGCGCCGCCTGGGACGTGACGGTGACCATCCACGAGAACAAGGACGGCGCCCAGCTCGATCAGGGCTACTTCGTGCGCGCGATCGGCTACGAGCTGCAGGACGCCGCCGACGAGATCCCGCCCCTGGTGATCACGGGCGTCGTCCGCAGCGACGACATCGCCGTCGGCGCCGAAGAGGATCAAGGCAAGATCAACTTGAAGTTTGACGCCCGGCAAGGCACGACCAAAAGGATTCTCGTGATGACCAATCGCAACATCGAGCTGGACCCCCAGGACGTGCGGGTCCAGCCGGCCGCGATTCGAGTCAAGCTGACGGAGAAGCCCGCCGCGGGCGCCGCGGCAAGCGCGGGCAAGCGGAAGTGGGAGTTGGAAGTCCACGTGCCGCCCAACCTGCTGTTCGGCACGATCGCCGAGGAAAGCGCGGTGACCCTGCGCACCAAGGGCAAGTCGCCGCGGTCAATTCGCATTCCCCTGACGGGCCACGCCGTCCAGCGTTGACTGTAGGTCCCGTCTGCCGACCTGGACGCTGTAGGTCCCGTCTGCCGGACGGGACCTGGAACCGGCGAGGTCGAAGGTCCCGCCCGGCAAGCGGGACCTACCAACGTTGACAGAAACCGTGAAAAAGACGATGGTACGCGTCGGAATTCTCCCGAACTCCTGAAGCACTTCGGGAGCTGACAGGTTATCAGGTCTCCAGCACGGAAGGCGTTATGGAAAACCAAGCACCGCGGGCCGGTGGGTCCCAGGCCGACTTGTCCACGTCGCCCCCTTTGCCTTCGGCGCCGCCCTTGACGCGATCACCCAGTTCTCGCAAACCAAGTTGCCGGGTGCGCATGCTGGGCGCCCTGATCGCCGGCGCCGTCCTGTTCGCCGGCGGCTACGCCCTCGTCCGCTGGACCATGGCCGACGGTCAGGCCGCCGTCGATCCAGCGCCAGTCGCTTTCGCTCCCAGATACTTCGCCGGCTGGACCAAGCCCGACTTCGTGCTGGTCATCTCCGGCCAGACCCACGGCTACCTCCAGCCCTGCGGCTGCTCCGATCCCCAGTACGGCGGCCTGGCACGGCGCTGGGAGTTTCTCCAGTCGCTCAAGAAGAAGGACTGGAACGTCGTGCCGGTGGACCTCGGCGACCTGTACCCCAAGACCTCGGACACGCCGCCGCGGCAAAACCTGCTCAAGTATGAAACTTCGCTGCGCGCCCTGGACGTCATGGGCTATCGCGCGGTCGGCATCGGCAAGCAGGAGCTGGGCGCCCCGCTGATGAACGCCCTGGCCCAGTATTCCCTCAACAATGAGCGGCCGCGCCCGGTGGCCGCCGATCTCGCCGACGCCCATCCCGACGGTCCGTTCCACGCGATGAACGCTCGGCCTTATGAAATCATGGATGTGAAAGGTTTGCCCAAGATCGGCGTCGTCGGCATGATCGGCAAGACCGTCCAGGAGCTGTTCAAGGAGACGTTGAAGTTTGCTCCGGACCAGGCGGCGGCCGCGCTCCGGGAGCTCAAGAATCAGAAGACCGAGTTCAACGTGGTGCTCTTGCAGACCGACGACAAGCTGGCCACTGGCGGCGTGCCCGAGGTCGACAAAACCGCGGCCTGGTGCAACGAGCAAAAGCAGGCCGCCGTGAACGTCGTCGTCTATTCGAGCGACGACCCCGAGCCCCCCGGCCGGCCCCGCGACCTGAACGGAACGCAGCTCATCACCGTGGGCCACAAGGGCAAGTACGTCGGCGTCCTCGGCGTGTGGCGGAAGAAGGGGGGCTACGAGTACAAGTATGAAATGGTGCTGATGGCCCCGGAGTTCGCCCCGAGGCCGGCCAACCCGGTCGCCGCCCTGATGGAGGACTACGCCAAGCGGGTCGCCAATGCCAAGCTGGCCGCGCAGTTCCTGGTCAGCGATCACAAGAACCAGGTGATCCTGCGCAACGAGAAGAGGCTCGACACGAAGTACGTCGGCTCCGAGCGCTGCGCCGACTGCCACGCACACGCTCATGCGATCTGGGTGGACGCGGCGAACAACGGTCTGAAACACTCCAACGCGCTGGCAACGCTCGTCAACGCCACGAACCCCGGCCTGCGACACATGGACGGCGAGTGCCTGCAGTGCCACACCACGGGCTTCCGGCACACCACGGGCTTCAACGACCCGAACGTCAAGGATCGCGTCAAGAACCAATTGCACCACGTCGGCTGCGAAAGCTGCCACGGCCCGGCCAGCGCGCACGTCAACAATCCCAAGGACATGGACATCCGCAAGCTGATGAATCCCTGGGCCAAGCAGTTCAACCGCGGCGTGCCCGAGCACGTCCGCCTGCAACGCATCGACAACTTCTGCCAGAATTGCCACGACATCGACAACGACGTGCACTGGGACTTCAAGAAGAAGTGGCCCAAGGTGATCCACATGAATCCGTGAAGCGTTGGCGTGGCCGGGGCTGAGTCTTCGAAGCCCCGGGAAATCACGCACTTTCATTTGACATTCAACCACGCGCCTGCGAGAGTTTGCGCGAGAAAGCCGCCAAGTGGGCCGAGGCCGCCCGCGAACGCCGAGACGAAAACAGCCCTGCGGGACCACCCGCAGGGCTGCTCCATTTCTTGCTTCAAAGCGCGGCGCCGCCGCCTACCCAACCAGCCGGGCGATCGGGTTGCCCTCGCGGAAGAGCTGCACCGGACGGCCGGTCGGCGTCATCAGTTCTTGCAAATGATCGATGCCCAGCTGGCGGAAGACCGTGGCGGCCACGTCGTCCGGCGTGCAGGGATCGGCGTTGGGGGCCATGCCCTGCACGTCGGTCGTGCCGTGGGCGTAGCCGCGCCGGATGCCGCCGCCGGCCAGCACCACCGACATCGACCGCGCCCAGTGGTCGCGGCCGGAGCGGTTGTTGACCCGCGGCGTGCGGCCGAACTCGCCGGCACAGTAGACGATGGTCGAGTCGAGCTGGCCGCGATCGTCGAGGTCCTTGATCAGGGCCGACAAGGTCTGGTCGAGGTTGGGGAGCAGGCGAGTCCTCAGGTTCTGGAAGTTTTGATTGTGGGTGTCCCAGCCGCCAGTGCTGATGGTGACGAACCGGACGCCGGCTTCCACCAGCCGGCGGGCGGCGAGCACGCCCTGACCGAACGGGGTGTTGCCGTAGCGTTCCCGGACGCTGTCGCTTTCCTGTTGCAGGTTGAAGGCATTGCGAGTGCGATCGGAGCGCAGGATGTCGAGGGCCTGGCGGTGGAAGGTGTCGAGGCCGTCCACGAGGTCGTCTTGGCGGTCGGTCTCGGCCAGGCCGCGTTCGAAGTTCTGCAGCAGGCGGTCGCGGTTTTCCAGTTGCTCCAGCGTGAAGCCGCTCGGCAGCGTGATGCCGCGAACCCGGAGGTTGCCGGCCGTGCGGCCGCGGCCGTTGGCGTTGCCGGCGCCTTCGACGATGAACGGGTTGTACGAGGTGCCAAGGTAGCCCGCGAGGCCGGCCGAGCCGTTGCGGAGCTCGTTGAAGGCCACGTACGGCGGCACGCCCTGGGCCGCGGGGAGCAAGCGCGTCACCAAGGAGCCCAGGGACGGATAATGAAGGGCCGGCGTGGGCCGGTTGCCGGTGGTCATGAACACCGTGGCCGGGCCGTGCGACGGGATCGTGTGAGCCAGCGACCGGACGATCGAGCACTTGTTCATCACCTCGGCCATGCGCGGAAGGTGCTGGCTGATCCGGACGCCGGCGGCGCTGGTGTTGATCTCGTTGAACTCACCGCGAATGCCCTCGGGGGCGTTGGGCCGCAGGTCCCACATGTCGATGGTCGCCGGGCCGCCGGCAAGCCACACCATGATGACCGACCTGGCCTGGGCCCGGCGTTGGCCGCGGGCCTCGTTGGCCTTGGCCTCCAGCTGGAGGAGCTGCGGCAGGCCGATGCCGAGCAGGCCGGCCGAGCCGATCTTGAGGAAGTCGCGGCGGGCAAATCCTTCGCAGTCGGATACGAAACGTGCCATGGGTCAAAATCCTTGTGCAGCCCTGGGATCCCCCCCAAAACGTCCTTCCTCCAGGGCAGTTGACGGAAGGACAAGGCAATTCTGTATTTACAACACGCCCCCGGGGCGACGCCGAGGTTAGAACCTGATGAATCGACTATCTAACCCCAATGTCCCATTCGAGTTTCGGGAAAAAATCCGTCGGCGGGCGAGCGGCGCGGCTTACGCCCGCCGTGGCAGGCGGGCGACACGTCGGGTTTACGCCGCGCCGCTCGCATCAGTGATTCAGGATGAACTCCCGCGTGTTGATCAGCGCCCAGACCGTGTCGTTGAACGCGGTCCGGCGGTCGGTGACCATCTTGCGGTAGTCGGCGAACGCCTGGCGATCCCGGGCGCTCGGCAACCGCGACAACGTCGCCAGGAACAGTTCGTCCAGGGCTTCGTCGTCGGATTTCGTGCTCTTGATCAGCTTCTCCAGCCGCCCGTCGACCACCTTGAACTTGTCCAGCAAGCCCTGGTCGGTCATGAGGAACAGCTTCTGCGGCAAGGCCGGCTCCATGGCCCGCTCGCAATCGCACGCCGAGGTCCGCGGCGGCCGGCCGAAGATGCGGAAGGCATACGTCAGCTGCGGATTCTGCAGCTGGCTGGCCCCGACCTCGACCGCTTTCGAGCCCGGCTTCACCTCGGGGCCCCACCTCTCCACCGTCCCCAGCGCGCAGTTCAACACGTCCACCACTGCCTCGGCCATCATCGGGCGAATATACGCGTGGGCGTAGTTGTTCTTGTCGAGCTTGTTGGTTTCGTTGGTCTTGGAGCTGAGCTGATATGTCCGGCTGTTCAAGATCACCCGCTCGATGTGGCGGATGTCGAAGTTGTGCTCGAGGAAGTCCTTGGCCAGGGCGTCGAGCAACTTGTCGTTGGACGGCGGGTTGCCGAGCGAGAAATCGTCGACCGGATGGACGATGCCGACGCCGAGATAGTGGCCCCAGACGCGGTTGACGAAGGCCCGGGCGAAGAACGGGTTGTCGGGGCCGCGCATCCACTTGAACAGCTCCTCGCGCATGTCCTTGCCGCGCTGGAACGAGATCTCGGGGCCGCCCAGCGCCTTGGGGGTCAGCACGCCGTTGGTGTCGGGGTGCCGCAAGCTGCGGGCGTTGGCGTTCAGGAACACCTCGCGCACCGGCAGGATCTGATTCTTCTTGGCCGTCTTCTCCTTGCGCTGCTTCACTTCGGCGGCGATCAGCCGCGACGCCTCCGGCGACGAGCCGACGCTCACCGCGCCGAAGATGTTGGCGTACGCCCGATACTCGGCCTGGGTCCAGCGGTCGAAGGGGTGCTTGTGGCACTGGGCGCATTCGACGCGGACGCCCAGGAACGCCGCCGCCGTCCGCTCGCCCCAGAGCTCGATGGTCACCTGTTGCTGCCGCCGCCAGTAGAGATCGAGCGTGTCCCGGTTGGCGTAATCCGAATCGAAATTGGTCAGAAGCTGCTCGTCCATTTTCTTGACGTGATCGAGCCAGTCCTCCGGCGCCTTGCCTTCCCGGCTCGTGGCGCACAGGATGCCGCGCACGATCTCGTCATAGGCCATGTTCTCCTGGACGCGCTTGCGGAGCCAGTCGTGCCATTGCTGGCTGCGCTTCGACTTGATGTTGTTCGGGATTTCCAGCGACTGGGTGTCATTGCCGGTGATGTCGCTGAACTTGGTCGCCCACAAGGCGGCGTGCAGCGGGTGGACCAGCAGCTCATCGATCTTCTTCTGCCGCTTGTGGGGATCCTTGTCGGCCAGGAAGCTGCGCACCTCGTCCGGCGTCGGCAGCTGGCCGATCGTGTCGATGGTCACGCGCCGCAGGAACTCGGCGTCGCTCGACAAGTCCGACGGAGCCATGTTGAGCAGCTTGAGCCGGGCGAACACTTCCCGGTCCACGTAATTCACCTCCGGCGTCTTGGGGTACGCGAACCCGGCGGGCATTTCCATCGGCACCATGAGGCGCAGCGGCAACACGTTGCCGCGGTAGCTGACCACGATGGCGGTGCTGCCCGGACGCAGGCTCTTGACCAGCCCCAGGTTCGTGACCTCGGCGACCGCGTCGTCATTGGTGCGGAAGTCGCAAAATGGAGTGATGTCCGCTTCGCTGCCGTCCGAGAAGCGGGCCGAGACTTGAACCTGGCGCGCTTCGCCGGCCTTGTTGAAGGCGATCTCGGGCGGATTCAGGATCACCTTTTCCACAGCGCCCGAGCCTTTGGACCACGGCGCGCCCTGGCTGATCCAGTCGCGCAGCAGCTGATACTGCCAGGTGCGCTTGCTGAAACGCACGCCGCCGCCGTGCTCGACCTGCCCGGTCGCCTTCAACAACAGCAGGCTGCCGTCCGGATCGGACGCGTTGACGCGCCGCGACAACCCTTCGCGGGTGATGGCGATGTAATCCTTGTCGGGATCGTAGCCGAACAGCGACAGCCGGAAGCCCCCCTTGCCCTGGAACGAGCCGTGGCACGAACCGGCATTGCACCCCGCCCGGCCGAACAGGCCCATGACGTGGCGCTCGAAATCGACGCGCTCCAGTTTCTTGTCGCCAGGAAGATTGACACCGGCATCAACGCCAGGACTGGACCAGGCGGCGACTCCGATGACGGCCGCGAACAAGATGCGCGTGGACATTCCTTGATTCCCCCAAGTCGTCGAACAGCGTCGTTTCGTTGGAAACAGGTCGGTGGGACCGTCAACAGCGCGCAGCACCCCACGCGCCTGATGATTCATCTTATGAAACCCCGTCGTCCGGGGAACGGACCGCGAAACGAGAAGCCCGGGCGCCATTCCGCCTTGCCGACAGAATGCAACCACGCCTGGTGGATTTCTGTCACGAAGCCGACCTGTCGGCCATTCGCACCCCGGTGGTCGGCGTCGCCCAGGAGCGTTTGTCAACGGTTGGTTTGGCAGAACATGATGTAGATTGGATGAAATAGGAATATTTTGACTGATTTACGTCTTGACACGTCAGACTAATTTGGAGAAAATGGGAATTATATTTCAGAATCAACGACTGAATCATTCCACAAATGGACAGGATGTAACCATGCTGGTGGAAGAGCGACGCCAGAAAGTGATCGACTTGGTCAGCGAGCGAGGTTACATCGCCCTGGCAGACCTGGCGAAAGAACTGCAAGCGTCGGAATCCACCGTGCGGCGCGACCTGGACTACCTGGATCAACAAGGCTTCGTGAAGCGCACACACGGCGGCGCCGTCTTTCAGGGCGACGGCGGCGCCCTGCCGGCCCTGGAGGAACGCTCGCAACGCGAACTCGAGGAGAAGCGGCAGATCGCCGTCGCCGCAGCCGCCCGCATCCAGGACGGCGACGCCATCCTCCTCGACGGCGGCACCACGACGCTCGAAGTCGCCCGGCTGCTGGTCGGCCGGCGGCTGCAGATCGTGACGAACAGCTTGCCGATCGCCAACCTGTTCGCGTCGAGCCACGAGACCGACCTGGTGATCCTGGGCGGCTACGTGTACCCGAAGACCGGCGTCGCCCTCGGCCCCTTGACTGTGCGGATGATGGACGACATCCACGTGCAGCAGACGATCCTGTCGGTCGGCGGCGTCACGGCGAAAGGGCTGTTCAACAGCAACCTGCTCCTGGTCGAGACCGAGCGGGCCATGATGCGCTGTGCCGACGAGGTGGCGGTCGTCGCGGACCACACGAAAATCGGCCGGCAGGCGCTGGCCTTCCTGTGCGAGCTGCGTGAAATCGACACGCTGATCGTGGACGCCAAGATCAACGACGAACAACGGAAGATGATCGACCCGGACGTGCGGCTCATCGTGGCCGGCGAACAGAGCAAGGGATTCGAATCATGATGACCCTGGACCGTCCTGTGGTCGAGAACCTGGTGCGGCAGGCGCTGCAGAGGCACCTGAAAACCAACGGGCGGCCGTCCGCGGGCGTGCCCGATGGCAAGCCCAAGCTCGTGGTCAACGTCTCCGCCCGCCATTGCCACGTGACGCAGGAAGACCTGGAGCGCCTGTTCGGCAAGGGCCATCAACTGAAGCCGTACAAGTGGCTCTACCAGGACGGCTTCTTCGCGGCGGAGGAAGCGGTCACGATCATCGGCCCCCGGCAGCGGATGATCACGAACCTGCGCATCCTCGGCCCGTGCCGCGATCACACCCAGGTGGAGCTGGCGTTCACGGACGCCGTGCTGCTCGGGCTAAACCCGCCGGTCAGGAAGAGCGGCGATCATCGCGACTCGCCCGGCTGCTACCTGATGGGTCCGGCCGGCATGATCCAGCTGGAGCGCGGCGTGATCCGCCACGAACGGCACGTCCACATCGGCCCCAAGGACGCGGACTATTACGGCGTCAAGGACGGCGACCGCCTGCACCTGCGGGTCAAGAGCGATTGCTCCGCGGTGCTCGAAGATTTGCTCGTGCGACTGTCGCCGGCGAGCAAGCTCGAGGTCCACATCGACACGGACGAAGGCAACGCGGTGAACCATCCGCAGGCGACGAGGTTTGAATTGTTTCGTCCGTAGTCAATAGTCCGTAGTCAGTAGCAAATGGACGGCATGTCTTTTCGCTGCTGACTACGGGCTACTGACCACTGACTACCTTTGTGAGGTGATGACATGGCGAATGTGATGGAGGCCCTTGGCATGATCGAGACCAAGGGTCTGGTGGCGTTGATCGAGGCCAGCGACGCGATGTTGAAGGCCGCCAACGTGACGCTGCTTGGCTGGCAAAAGATCGGCAGCGGCCTGGTGACGGCGTTCGTGTCCGGTGACGTGGCGGCGGTCAAGGCGGCGGTCGATGCCGGCGCCGCGGCGGCCGGCCGCGTCGGCGAAGTCGTCGGCATCCAGGTCATCCCGCGGCCGCACGAAGACACCAGCAGCGTGCTGCCCAAGGTGAAGCCGGCGGCGGGCGGGGTCGGGTAAGTCGTTTTCGATTCTTGATTTTCGATTTTCGAATGACCCCCGGGAATCGCTGCGCTCATCCCGGGGCTTGGGAAATCTGACAATCAAGAGTCGAAAATCAAGAATCGAAAATCATGAATCCCTAACTGCGAGGTTTCTGCGATGGCGAAAACTCCTGTGACGAATGAAGCCCTCGGTCTGGTCGAGACCAAGGGGCTGATCGCGACCGTGGCGGCGACCGACGCCATGGCCAAGGCGGCTAACGTATCGCTGGCCGGGCAGGTCCAGATCGGCGGCGCTTACGTGACCACCCTGGTCCGCGGCGACGTCGGTTCGGTCCGCGCCGCCGTCGATGCCGGCGGCGCCGCCGCCAGCCAGCACGGCGAGCTGATCAGCGCCCACGTCATCCCGCGGCCGGAAGAGACCGTGCTTTCGGTCTTCCTGGGCAAGTAAGGAGAATTGCAGATTGCAGATTGCAAATTGCAGATTGACGAACGCTGCATTTTGCAATCTGCAATCTGCAATTTGCAATCATGAAGGTCCTCGTCGCCAATCTCGGCAGCACCAGCTTCAAGTACCGCCTGTTCGACATGGCGGACGAGCGGGTGCTGGCGCGCGGCGGCGTTGAGCGCATCGGCTCAACCGAATCGAAGTGCTTCGTCGAAGCCGGCGGACGGCGCGACGAGCTGACAATCCAGGCGAAGAACCATGCGGTCGCGGTGCGGCTGTGCTTGCAGCAGCTCACCGACAAGAAGTGCCTGCAAAGCCCGAAGGAGCTGGCCGCGATCGGCTTCAAGGCAGTCCACGCCCAGGGAATGACCGGCGTCCAGCGTGTGGACGACCGCGTGCTGGCCGCGATGGAAGCGTACAACGACGTGGCGCCGGCCCACAATCCGCCGTATGTGACCGCGATGCGGCTGTTGGCGACGGAGCTGCCGGAGATCCCGCTGGTGGCGGCGTTCGAGACGGGGTTTCACGAGACGATTGCGCCGGCCGAGAAGCTGTACGCGATCCCGATGGACTGGATCGAGAAGCACGGCGTGAAGCGCTGGGGCTTCCACGGCGCGAGCCATCGCTACATCGGCGAGCGGACGACGACGCTGCTCGGCAAGCCGGACGCGAAGGTGATCTCGTGCCACCTGGGCGGCAGCAGCTCGGTGTGTGCGATCGCGGGGAGCAAGTCGCGGGCGAACAGCCTGGGCATGAGCCCGCAGTCTGGGGTGCCGCACAACAATCGGGTGGGTGATTTTGACGTGTTCGCGTTGCCGGCGCTGTTACGAGGGACAGGGAAGACGCTCGAACAGATCCTGGATGATCTCGCCAATCGGGCCGGATTGCTGGGATTGAGCGGGTTCAACGATCTGCGCGACATCGAGGCCGCGGCGGCGAAGGATGATGCGTGCGCTAAACGGGCCTTGGAAGTGTTCGTGGCGGCGGTGCGGCACTACTTGGGGGCTTACCTGCTGCTCTTGAACGGCGCCGACGCGATCGTGTTCACCGGCGGCATCGGCGAAAACTCGGTGGCGATGCGAGCCGCGATCTGCGCGAACCTCGACTGGCACGGCATCGCGATTGATCCCCAGAGAAACGCCGTCGCCAAGGGCGAGACGCGGATCGATGCGGCGAGCAGCCGCGTGCAGTTGTGGATCATGCCGACGAACGAAGAGTTGATCGTGGCGCGGCAAACATTCGCCGCTTGCGGCTTAGCGATCACCGACGGGCAACGCGAACGCTAAGCCGCAAGCGGCAAAGGAAGCAAACCATGTTCCTCGCCAAAGTCACCGGCAGCGTGGTGGCGACGCAGAAGGTCGCCAGCATGACCGGGCACAAGTTGCTCGCCGTCGAGCCCTTGCGCGTCGAGCCCGGCAAGCGCGATCAGCTCGTCGGCACCGGACGGACGTTCGTTTGCGTGGACACGGTCGGCGCCGGCCAGGGCGAGATGGTGCTGATCGTGCAAGGCTCGAGCGCCCGCTTGACGCCCGAGACGGAAAAACTCCCCGTGGACGCGACCATCATCGGCATCGTGGACACGGTGAATGTCGAGAACAAGACGATCTTTGACGCGAAGAAATAAACACTGCCGCTTGCGGCTTAGCGTTCGCGGGTTCACTCCGAACGCCAAGCCGCGAGCGGCGGAATCAGGATCATACACATGCTGACCGTCACCGACGATCTGATCCGCAGCGTGGTCCAGGAAGTGCTCGGGCACATGAAGAACGGCCACGCCAAGGCGCCGGCCCAGAGCACCGCAAAGAGCGCCGCCAGGAACCTCGGCGTCTTTGACGACGTTGACGCCGCCGTCGCCGCCGCGAGCCAGGCCCAGCAGAAGTTCGAGCGCATGGGCATGGAAGAGCGCAAGCAGGCCGTCGATTGCGTCCGCAGGATTTGCATCACGAAAGCCGAGCAGCTCGGCCTGGAGGAGTTCGAGGAAACCAAGATCGGCCGGCTCAAGCACAAAGTCGAGAAGCTGATCGTCGCCGGCGAGAAGACTCCGGGCGTCGAGTATCTGCGGACCAACGCGTTCTCGGGCGCCAACGGCATCTCACTGGAAGAGTACGCCCCCTTCGGCGTCGTCGGCATCATCACGCCGGTGACGCACTCGCTGCCGACGTTGGCGGGCAACGCGATCAACATCCTCGCGGCCGGCAATGCGTTCGTGTGCAACCCGCACCCGGCGGGCGCGAAGATCGCCGTCAAGGGTGTGCAGCTCTTCAACCAGGCGATTGCCGAGGCCATCGGCATCGAGAACTTGCTGACCATCATCGCCAACCCGACGCTGGAATCGGCCCAGGCGATCTTCGACCATCGCGGCGTGCGGCTGTTGTGCGTCACCGGCGGCCCGGCGGTCGGCCGCGCGGCGTTGCGCAGTCCGAAGCGGGCCATCGTCGCCGGGCCGGGCAATCCGCCGGTCGTGGTCGATGAAACCGCCGACCTCGACAACGCGGCCCGGTCGATCATCAAGGGGGGCGCCTACGACAACAATCTCTTGTGCATCGGCGAGAAGGAAGTCTTCGCGGTCGCCGGCATCTTCGATGAGCTGATGGATGCCATGGCCCGCAACAAGGCGGCCCGGCTCGACAGCAAGCAGATCGCGGCGCTGACGAAGGCCGCGTTTGTTCCCGCCGAAGGAGACAAGAGCAAGCTGGTCGTCAACAAGGACCTGATTGGCCAGGACGCCGCCGTGCTGGCCAAGCATGCGGGCGTCAGCGTGCCGGCCGACACCGAGCTGGTCTACGGCGAAACCGACGAGTCGCATCCGTTCGTCGATCACGAGCAGATGATGCCGTTCGTGCCGTTCGTCCGCGTGCCGGATGTGGGTACGGCCATCGCTCTGGCGAAGAAATACGAGCACGGCTTCAAGCACACGGCCATCATCCACTCGCGGAACGTCGAGACGATCACGCGCATGGGCCGCGAGATGGACACGACGATCTTCGTGCAGAACGGCCCGAGCATGGCCGGATTGGGATTAGGCGGCGAAGGCTACCTGAGCTACTCGATCGCGACGCCGACCGGCGAAGGCGTAACGACGCCGCTGACGTTCACGCGGGTTCGCCGCAGCGCGACGATCGGATCGATGAGTGTGATTTGACGCGCTGTTTAGCCCCGGTTCGCAGAACCGGGGCGGACGGGTCGCTCGGCTTGAAGATGAGGTTCCTGGAAGGACACTGCCCGCCCGGTTCTACGAACCGGGGCTAAACGGTGGAGCAATGCAGATCGCCAACGTCGTCGGCCATGCGATTGCCACGGTCAAGCATCCGAGCATGACCGGCTGGCGGCTGCTCGTCGTTCAGCCGTTGACGACCGACGGCAAAGCCGACGGCGAGCCGCAGTTGGCCGTGGATGCCCTGGGCGCGGGGACGGGCCATCGGGTGCTCATCTGCAACGACGGCGCCGGCACGCGACAGATGATCGGCCACAAGAACTCGCCGGTCCGCTGGTTCGTGATAGGGATTTGCGACTGAGGATCACGTCGATGCGCATCGCGGAAGTGATCGGTACGGTGACGCTGTCGCGCTGCCACTCGGCGGTGCAAGGATATCGCTGGATTATCGGCGTGCCGTACAGTTTGAAGGCGCTCAAGGCGAACGCGGCGCCGGATGGCGAAGACGTAGTGATCCTCGATGAACTCGGCGCCGGTTTTGGACACAAGATTGGCGTCAGCGAAGGCGTGGAGGCGTCGATGCCGTTTCATCCAAACAAGAAACCATTGGATGCGTATTGCGCGTGCATTCTGGACAACGTAACTGTTTGACACTCATTTAGCCGGCGAGCTTGCTCGCCGTGGACGGGTTGCCGGCCGCGGCGAGCAAGCTCGCCGGCCAAATGATCACTGACTGGGATCGATAATCATGCATGTACCCGAATTCAAATTGAAAGAACAGATCTGCGAGATCGGTCGGCGGCTTTACAATAAGGGCTTTGCCGCGGCCAATGATGGGAACATCACCGTTCGCTTGAACGATAAGGAGATACTCTGCACGCCGACCATGGTGTCGAAGGGGTTCATGAAGCCCGACGACGTCTGCAAGGTCGATTACGAAGGCAAGCAGCTCGCCGGCACGCGCAAGCGGACCAGCGAGGTGCTCGTGCATCTCGCCGTGTACAAGAATCGGCCGGATGTCAACGCGGTCGTGCACTGCCATCCGCCGCACGCCACGGCGTTCGCCGTCGCCCATGAGCCGATTCCGAAGTGCATTCTTCCCGAGGTCGAAGTGTTTCTCGGCGAGGTGCCGATCGCGCAGTACGCGACGCCGGGCGATCAGCGGCTGCCGAACACGATCATTCCTTACGTCAAGGATTGCAACACGATCCTGCTCGCCAATCACGGCACGGTGAGCTGGGGGCCGACGCTTGAAGGGGCCTACTTCAACACCGAGATCATCGACGCGTACTGCCGCATTCTGATCATCGCCAAGCAGCTTGGGCGGATCAATTACTTCACGGAGAAGGACACGGCCGAGCTGATGAAGTTCAAGGAGCGCATCAAGATCGACGATCCGCGCATTCACATCAAGGATTGCGAGCTGTGCGGGCCGAGCGTCTTCAGCCACGGCTACGGCGACTTCGTTCCGGAGCCATACGCGTTCCCGCGCGACGAGCAGGAGCCGACCGTGTTCGTGGACGGCGCCGCCTGTGCGTGCAAGACGGAAACCTGTGCGACGCCGGCCGCCGGGCAGCCGGACATCGAGAAACTCGTGCAGACGATCACGGATCAGGTGATGGCGTCGCTGACGATGGCGCGGGCAGGGTGATAGAATGAGGGACCAGGTCAAGAGGAGGAGCATGCCATGTCCGCGAACAACTTGGAACAACGGGTAACGGCGCTGGAAGCAGAAGTGGCTGTGTTGAAAAAGAAGGTCGCCGGCGAGACGAGCGACAATCGTCACTGGGTTGAAAAGATCTACGGTGCGTTCGCGAACGATCCAATCTATGACGAGGCCATGCGGCTAGGCCGCGAATACCGGGAATCGCTGCGGCCAAAGCCGAAGCGCAAGACCAAGGGCAAGAAATCTCATGGTCGTGCTTGATACCGACCACGTGACCCTGCTGGAACGCTCGGAGCAAGGGCCCGGCGCCCGACTTCTGGCGCGGACGAAAGTCCTCCCGAAGGAAGAAGTCGCAGCAACCATCGTCAGTTATGAAGAGCAGCTGCGCGGCTGGTTGACGTATCTCGCCAAGGCAAAAACGGTCAAAGACCAGGTCGAGGCCTATGGTCGGGTGCGGCGCATGCTGGTGCACTATTGCGCCATGACAGTGCTGCCATTCGACGAATTGGCCGCGGTCGAGTTTCAGCGACTCAAGGGCCACAAACTCCGCGTTGGAACGATGGACCTCAAGATTGCCGCCATCGCATTGGCCAATCGAGCGACGGTTCTGACACGCAACGTCGGCGACTTCACGAAAGTTCCCGGTTTGAGAATCGAAGACTGGACAAGAGAATAGGAAACCCTCCATGAAAGTCTCCATCATCGGCGGCGGCGGGTTGGTCGGCAGCTCGACGGCGTTCGCGCTGCAGACGGGCGGCGTCGCGTCGAGCATCTGTCTCATCGACGCCAACGCCGATCTCGCCAAGGGGCAGGCGCTTGACCTGTTGCACGGGGCCAGCCTGGTCGCCGATCAGCGCATCTACGCCGGCGACATGAGCGAGGTCAAGGACAGCAACATTATCGTCATCACGGCCGGGCTGCGGCGCAAGCCCGATGAAAGCCGGCTCGATCTTATCAATCGCAACGTCGATCTGTTCACGGGCATTCTCGACCAGATGAAGCAGGTCGGGTTGAAGGACAACGCCTACGTGATCGTCGTCAGCAATCCGGTCGATGTGCTCACGCATCTTGCCGTCAAGCGCTGCGGGCTCGCCTGGCAGCGCGTCATCGGCCTC
>JAKEET010000125.1 GCA_022616435.1 Gemmataceae bacterium | reverse complement strand
GCTGACG
The DNA here is from genome assembly GCA_022616435.1 of Gemmataceae bacterium. Lineage (GTDB taxonomy): Bacteria > Planctomycetota > Planctomycetia > Gemmatales > Gemmataceae > JAKEET01. Next base: position 3,143 of record JAKEET010000125.1, on the reverse strand, counting down.
ACGGGCAGCTCGTCGAGGCGAATCTCCACGTCGCAATGCGCTGCCAGGCGGGCGAGCACGTCGGCCAGCGGCGCCTCGCGCTCGTCGAGCGACACCGTCTGCCGCAGTTTCTCGCGCAGCGCGTCGCGCGGCGCTTGCGGGACTGGCGACGGCGGCGGCTCGCCGCACCCGCTTAGCAGGCACAGCGCGGCCCAGCCGATGAGCGCACGCGCGAGCGAGACCCGATTGGCCATGGGCTTGCCCTCTTCTCGAGGCCGATTCTCGAGGCCGAGCGATCGGCAGACGGCATGATAGGCGCTGGCTGCTGCGCGATCAATCAATGACAGCCGGTCTCCTACCCGTCCGGGTGACGCCGCCCGCTTGTCACATCCCCTCCGGCGGCTTCCACAATGCCAGCCTCCGTCCAACCCAATACGTCTTGAACGACGGCGACTCCAACTGATGCGCCGGGAGTGATCGATATCGGGGAGCGACTCATTGGCGCCGGCCCGCCTCGACGAGCCGGTCCCGCTCGGCTCGCGGGACCTACCGCGCTTCGATGATCAGCCGGGCGGCCGTGCCTTCTTTGGGCAAGACGGCCGCGTTGGTCTCCAGTTTGAGCGTCGCTTCGTCTTTCATGGTCAGGCTGCTCTGGAAGACCGTGTCGTCGGTCACGGGAAAGACCGAGATCAGCGTGCCGGTGGCGTCGGCCGTGTAGGTCAGGCCCGGCTTCTCCGGGTCGAGCTGCCGCATGGCCGAGCCGGTGAAGTGCCACCGGAAGGGCGTCGTCAGCGACTTGCCGGTCTTGCGATCGATCAGCACGCCTTCCAGCGGGAGCCGCTGCGGCTTGCCGTCTTTGCCGGGTAGCTCGAGCGAAATCTTCACCTCCGGCCCAGTCGCCGCCGGCCCTTCGCCCTTGGCCGGCTTGCCGGGCTTGAGGCCGAGCGACTCCAGCGCCTTGTGCACGTCGCTGGGCTTGATGCCGGCGAAGACGACCACAGTTTCGTGGGCCTTCTGGCCGGCCGGATACGTGGCGATGACCTCGATCGGGTAAACCTCGTTCAAGTGCGGCAGCTTGCGCGGGGCGATGACGCAGGTGATGCTGACCGTGCGGCGGGCCTTGTCGATCTCCAGTTTCGAGGGTGGCACATCGATCTGCCTGGCCGGCTTCGTGCCCGGCTTGGCCCCTGTCTTGGCCAGATCGGCCGGCGACGGCCTGGCGGTCTTCTTGGGCACCGGCACGTCGGCCGTCAGCTCCAAGTCGAGAAACAGGTCGGAGCTTTGCGGCTGGTTGCGGACAAGCACGGCGATGACATTCCGGCCGGCCCGGAGCTGCTTGGCCTGAAGCTGCACGTCGCGGTTCCAGTAGGCGAACTCGTGGTCGCCGGAGTCTTCATCGACGACCTGCCCGTTGAGGAATACGACCGCGCTGTCGTCGCTGGCGATCGATAGGTTGAAGGCGGCCCCCTTTTTGGCCAGGAGGTCGGACGAGACGTCGAAGGCGCGACGGAAGACGAACGGCGTGCCCTTTTCCGCGACCAGGGTGCCGCCGCGCTTGTTGATCTCCTCCTCGCCGTAGCCCAGCGGCGTGCGGCCGCCGCGCCAGGAGCGGTCGTCGAACTCGGGCTGCCGCCAGCGGTCGCCGGCCGGCACGGCCTGGGCGGCGGGCAGGTATTTCCAGCCCGTTGTGCTGGCCGCCAGGATGACGATCCGCTCGAAGTTCTCCTCTTCGCCGTCGCCGGCGCCCCAGCCGACGAAGTCGCGCTTGGCGTCGTAGTCGATCCGCTTGAGGCTGGCCTTGAGCCGCTGGAGCTTGCCCTTGGCCTGTAGGAGCTGCTCGCGGGGGCCGTCGGCCAGGCAGGGGACGACGACTTCGCGGCCGGCGACGATGCCCTTGACGGCGGCGGCCAGCTTCTCCGCGTCGCCGGAGAAGCTGCGGAGCAGCAGCGGCTCGGCGTGCGACATACCCCACCAGTCGCTTTCGGGGTAGCACTGATACCAGTAGCCGCCGGTGCAGGTCTCACTGGCCCCGCCATTGTGGAAGAAGACGGCCTTCTTGCCGACCTCGGCCCAGGCCATGACGGTCTTCCACTCGCGCTCGTGGAAACCGCGCTGGCCGATATTGTGCTTGATCTGGTCCTGCGGGTGCTTGCCTTTGATGTCTTCGATCTTCTTGAAGAGGATCAGGCCCTTGGCCTTATCCACGCGCGTCACTTCGACGAACACGATGTTTGTCGATTCGTGGCAGACGCGGCCCAGCGTGTGCGGCACTTCGACGTATGCCCGAGCGACGGGCAAGGCGGCCAGCAGAGCCAAGGGGGCCAGGAGAAGGCGTCGAATCATCAGAGGTGCTCCGGGGTGCTCGTTAGATAACCTTGACGGTCCGTGTTCGAAGGTTAGCGGCGGCCGCGCAGCATTCTCAGAGTGCGGCGACTCGTCGCCGCTTTAGGATTTTTTGGACACCCGACGCCGCTAGCGCAAAAAAAGACGCCGCCCGAAATGCGAAATCCAACAATCCTAAAGCGGTGACGAGTCACTGCACTCCGAAAGCTGAGGCGTAAGTGTAACGACCGGCCTCCAAAAAATCCCGTCAAAAGGGATCAAAAACGGCCCTCGTGTCGTCTATACTTTGTAACTGAGATACCCGAGGGTCGTGGTGCGCGCGAGCGCGACTGAACTCTAGCGTCAAGTCGTTTGTCGCCGGCGCGCGGCGCGGCCCTCCAGGGCGGAGGCAAGCCAATGCGGAACCATACCCGTCGGGCCGAGTACAGCCGGTATATCGACCGGCAGATCGAAAAGACTGGCCGCCAGGTCAAGCTTACCGAAGTCTTCGGTGGGCTGTTCCTGCTGGCCGTGGGCCTGCTGGTTTTCTTCCTCGCCGCCGCGGTGATCGACCATTGGATCGTGCCGCTGCGCTCGATGGGCCGCTGGGGGCTGTTGCTATTGCTCATTGGGGGCGTGGTCGCGTTCGTCGTGCTGCGCCTGCTGCCGCTGGTGTTTCGCCGGGTGAACCCAGTCTACTCGGCTCACACGATCGAACGGCACGCGCCGGAGATGAAGAACTCGCTGGTCAACCACCTGGTGCTGCGCCGTTCGGGGCAGGGCGTCTCCAAGGGCGTGCGCCGGGCCGTCGAAGAGCAGGCCGCCCAGCGGCTCTCGCAGGC
>JAKEET010000124.1 GCA_022616435.1 Gemmataceae bacterium | reverse complement strand
CGCGGCCTGCTCGACGAAACCCTGGTGCTGTTCGGCAGCGAATTCGGCCGCATGCCGACCGCCCAAGGCCCCGACGGCCGCGATCACAACATCACCGGCTATCCCATGTGGCTGGCGGGCGCCGGCGTCAAGAAGGGCTTTTCCTACGGCGCCACGGATGAATATGGTCTCAACGCGGTTGACGGCACGATGCACTCCACCGACCTGCACGCCACGCTCCTGGCATTGATGGGCCTCGACCACGAACGGCTAACCTATCGCTACGCCGGCCGCGACTTCCGCTTGACCGACGTGGCCGGGCAGGTGGTGACGGACATCATCGAATGATTTGCGCGGCGATTCACTTCTTCTCATCGTCTCGCGGCAGCTCGACGCCGTAGATGGTGTGCGCCGTGCGGACGAGGACCTGGAAGCCGGCCGGGTGGGTGAGGAACTGGCGCGGCTGGCCGGAGAACTGGTCGGCGCCCGGCAAGTTCACCTCGCGGCTCTTGAAGCCGGTCTCGCGGAACAGCATGAATTGCTTGTCGTTGCTATGGGCGAAGACGTTGCCGGACTTGGGATCGAAGCCGACGGCGCCCGGCGCCTCGCCGGTGTTGATGCTGAAGGCCGGCTTGCGCAGGTTGCCGGCTGGAAAGATGAGCGTGGTGAAGGGCTCGACCCGGACCGCCGGATCGGTCGCATAGTTGCCGCCCGGCGAGGGGAGGCACACGTGCTTGCCGTCGGGGCTGATGAACACGCCGGTGCCCTTCGCGGCCAGCCGCGGGCTTTCCTCTTCGAGGACGATCTCATCGCCGCGGACGCGATAGCGCATGAGCTGTTCGACGCCCCCCTCGGTGAACAGGTAATTGCCGTCGGGAGTCATGGCGGCGTGGCGCGGCGAATAGTGGGCATAATTGTCGTACTGGCGGACGGCGACCCCCTTGGCGACGTCGAGCACCATCAGCACGTCTCGGGGGAGCGGGTTGGCCGGCTGGCGCGTGGCCGCGATGGCGATGTCGGTGGCTGGAGCGGCCGTGACGTGGACCAGGCCTGGCGCGCTGATCCGCTTCGTTACCTGCAACGACTCGGTATCGATCAACCAGACTTCGTCCAGCTGCGGCAAGCTGACGAGCAACCCGAGCCGCGACATCGTCAGGCTGCTCGCCGGCTGGGCCAGCTCGAGCTTGCGCTCTTCGACGTTGTCCGGCCAGGCGATGCGCCGCAGCGTGCCGTTCTTGTCGAGCACGAAGAACGCGGCGGCGTCGGCGGTCCAGCACAAGTCGCCCACCAGCGGGTCGTCGCTGGCGAAGATGGTGGTGATCTGCAGGTTGCGCTTGACGGTCTTCTCGACGGCCAGGCCTTGTTTGGTTTCGGCGGGCTGCGGCAGTTGCCGCTGGGGAAGTTTCTTGGCCGCCACCGGCTTGCCCATGTCCTCGTCGCGGATATTGAGGATGAACTTGCCGGTCTCGTTCGGCGCGAACGAGGTGCACTCGATGCGATACGTGCCCTTGGCGGGAACGCGAATCTGGATGCGCGAATCGAGTTCGAAGCCCTCGTTGATGTCGTCGTTGAAGTCGAGCAGCTTGCCCTTGCTGTCTTCGATCAAGAGGAATGGATCGAGGTTGACGAACTGCTTGAAATTCCTCATCAGCTTGCGCGGCGGGTCCATGTTCAATTCGATGGTGTAGTTGCGGTCCGGTTCCAGGTCGATCAGGTACACCTTGCGATGGTGGCCGGGGTTGAGCGGATGGTGCGGGTCGGTGAACTGGATGGCGCCCGGCTGGCGCAGGATGCCATGGTTGAGCTTGGCGGCGATGAACTGCTCGTTCGGCTGCGGGGCTACCGGAACGTCCATGCCCTTTTGCAGCATTTGCCATTGCCGCATGCCGAGCATTCCAGGTCCCGGCATTGGTCGAAATTTGCCCGGCCGCGGAAGCGGTTGCGGCTGGAAGGGCTGAGGTTGGAACGGCTGTGGCTGGGGCCGCGGAGCGAAGACTACTTTTGGCGGAGGATGGTGGTCGCGCGACACGAACCAAACAGCGGCGCCGACGAACAGGATCATGACCAGGGCGATGATCGCCACGCCGGACACCCAGGGGAGCTGCGACGGCTCATCGCGCGTGATGCGCGTGCGGCCGCCCGGCCGCGGGCCCCGGCGGAAGGGTTCGGCGGTCGCCGTCGCCGTTCCCCGCGTCGCCGTTTCCGGGTCGCTGTCGTCATCGGCCAACGAAGACCGCTTGCGTCCCCGGGCCGCGTCGTCGTCGGGCAGGGGCACGACCTTCACGGCCGGCAGGTCGGGCGGGGCGAAGGTGGCCGGCAGCTCGCGCGGCGCCAGCTGTTCGGGCCAGGGCCAGGGAGCGTTGGCGGCCGCGCTGGCCGCCGCCATGCCGGGCGTGCCGGAGGCGGTCATGCCGGAGGCCGTCGCGTCGGAGGCCGTCGCGTCGGAGGCGCGGCCAGCGTCGGCGTCGGCCGGCCGCGGCACGCGAAACATTTGCGCGCATTTCGCGCAGGTCACCGGCTGCCCGGCGAGGGCATCGTCGAAGAACTGCACGTGACGGCATCGAGGACAGGCGAGTTTCAGCGACATGGTTCGTGGCGCTCGCAACCGGCGATGTCTGTGACCCCTCGGTTCTCTGATTCTACCCGATGCCTCGCACCAAGGGCACCCGCATTTTGATTTTGTTTGAACCAACCACGAACCGCCAACCAGCCGTTGCGTGCCGCGCGGTTTTGACATAGACTAGATCGAAGTTCCGCAGCTTCGGCAGGAGTTCGTTTTCCTGCGAGGCTGCGGTTTTCTGTTGTTTACCGGGGAGTGGCTTGGTCATGAGCGATGAACGCATTCCCATGACGCGGGACGAGTACGACGGGCTCAAGGCGAAGATCGATCACATGCAGAGCGTGCAGATGATCGAGATCACCAAACGGGTGGCGGCGGCCCGGGACATGGGCGACTTGAGCGAGAATGCCGAGTACCACGCCGCTCGCGAGGATCAGGGGATGCTGCAAGCCAAGATCGATCACCTCAAGAACGAGCTGGCCAGGGCCGACATCATCGACATGAACCACGTCGCCAAGGACGCGGTGGCGTTCGGCGCCAGCGTCCGCGTCAAGGACCTCGACCTCGACGAGGAGGAAACGTTCGTCCTCGTCGGCCCGGGGAAGGAAGACTTCTCTCAGAACAAGATCCTCACCAGCAGCCCGATCGGCAAAGGCCTGGTCGGCAAGAAAAAGGGCGACATCGCCGAGATCCAGGTGCCGATGGGGACGCTGCGGTATCAGGTGGTGGAGATTCAGTTCGGCACGTGATCGACTCATCCATGAGCTCGAGCTACGACGTCGCCGTCATCGGCGGCGGCATTGTCGGCCTGGCCACGGCGCTGACCCTGACCCGGCGCGGCGTCCGCCTGGTCGTGGTCGAGGCCGAGCGCGACGTCGCCCAGCATCAGACCGGCCACAATTCCGGCGTCATCCACTCCGGCCTGTACTACCAGCCCGGCTCGCACAAGGCCCGCAACTGCACCGAGGGCCGGGCGGCGCTCTTACGCTTTTGCGCCGAACACGGAATCCCTTTCGAGTGCTGCGGCAAGGTCGTCGTCGCGGTGGACAACAACGAGCTGCCGGCCCTCGACGAGCTGGAGCGGCGCGGGCGGGCCAACGGGCTGCAGGGGATTCGCCGGCTGTCCGCGGGCGACATCAAGGACTACGAGCCAAACGTCGCCGGCGTCGCGGGGTTGTGGGTGCCCCAGACGGGGATCGTCGATTATCGCGTCGTGGCCCGCAAGTTCGCGGAGCTGGTGGCGGCTCAAGAAGGCACGATCTGCCTGAAGGCCCGCGTCACCGGCGTCGAGCGGCGTCGTGACGAGCTGATCCTGCGCACGACTCAAGGGGACATCCGGGCCCGGAACCTGATCAATTGCGGCGGCCTGCACTCCGACCGGCTGGCGCGGCGGTGCGGACTCGATCCCGGCTTGCAGATCATCCCGTTTCGCGGCGAATACTACGAGATCATCCCGGAACGCCGCCACCTGGTGAAGAACCTCATCTATCCGGTCCCCGATCCGCGCTTCCCGTTCCTGGGCGTACACTTCACGCGGACGATCCATGGCTCCGTCGAGGCTGGCCCAAACGCGGTGCTCGCCTTTCGCCGCGAGGGTTACAGTCGCTGGCAGGCGTCGCCGCGCGACCTGCTCGGCTACGCGGCCTACGGCGGCTTCTGGCGGATGGCCTGGAAGTACTGGCGCACGGGTCTCGGCGAGATGTACCGGTCCTTTTCGAAGAAGGCGTTTCATCGGGCCTTGCAACGGCTCGTGCCGGAGTTGCGCTGCGAGGACATTCGCCCCTATGGCGCCGGCGTCCGCGCCCAGGCGGTGGCGCCGTCGGGCGCCCTCGTGGATGATTTCCGGTTCGTCGAGGCGGAGCGGATGATCCACGTGCTCAATGCGCCGTCGCCGGCGGCGACGGCGTCGCTGAGCATCGGGCGGACGATCGCGGAGATGGCGGGGCGGAATTTTGGGTTGACGCTGAAGGATAGGGCGACAACCGTATGACATTGGCGCCAGCGCGACATCGACAGCATCGTCCCAACTCGCCAAAATGCTGCCTTTGCAACAACTGGCATCTTCCGAAGGACGTGGCCCATGGATTGGGCAGGCGCGCCCGAGCGTTCCTCGCGGTGCCGATGAGTTCGCCCACAACGAGCCGGACCTCGTCGTTTGCATTGACATCATGGACCCTCTCGAGTTGATTTCGGAAGCCGAGTTAACGAAGCTGGGCGACCGCATCTTGGAGCGTTCCGAGAGCGTGTTATGCACTCTCTGGCAGCTGCGTCTGAAGGCGTGATCGCTTTTTCGTTGGGCACCAAGCCGCCTTTCAAAAGGTGCCGAAGGTGTGGCAGGACGTGATTGAGGCCGCCGGTTAGACTGATGTCATGTCGATTGCTCGCCGCACGGTCTGCCCCACCCCCTACGCCGCCGCCTTCGCCGGCGTCTGCCGTTCGTCCAGTACCTGTTTCAGCAGCCGGCGATATTCGATCTGCATCGCCTGGTGCGTTCCCGGCTGCACCTTGGTGAGGGCGCGGATCACCATGTTGCCCGGCGTCAAATCGACCGGACCCTTCACCACGGTCTCCGCCAGCACCTCGCGGCGCTGCCGCCGCAGGCGCCGGCCGGCCTCGGCCATGTCGGCCGTCAGGTGTTCGAGGTTGGCGCTGGTCGGCGCCTGGAAATCGACCACGGCGTTGATGTAGCCCTTCGAGTAGTTGACCACGTTCTTCACCTGCCCGTTGGGAATGATGAACAGCTTGCCGTTCTCGTCGCGGATCTGCGTGGTGCGGATGCTGACCGCCTCGACCCGGCCGTGGGCGTCGCCGATCTGGACCACGTCGCCGACCAGGTACTGATTTTCGAACAGGATGAAGAAGCCGGACACCAGGTCGGTGACCATGCTCTGGGCGCCCAGGCCGGCAGCCAGGCCGACGATGCCGGCCGCGGCGAGGAACGGCTCGGTCGGAATGTTGCAGACCTCGAGCATCACGATGGCCGAAGCGAAGTACAGGACATATTGCACGATCGATTGCAAGAGCGGCGCCAGCGTCAGGCTTTTCTGGTCGATTGGCCGATCCTCCTCGAACACGCCGAACGCTTCGCTGATGAGCGTCTGCAGCAGCTCGATGAGCATGCGCGTGATGAAGAAGACGCCGACGCACTTGACGAAGTACCCGCCATAGTTCTCGACCATGTCGATGTGGCGAAACAGGGCGACGCACTTGGTGGCGGCGTAGACGTACACGGCCGCCTCGAAGCATTTCCGGCCGAAGGGGAACAGCCGCGTCACGCGCTCCCAGTAGCGGCGCGCGTGGATGCCGTCGAGGTGCCGGTCGCCGAGGCGCGTCGTCAGGTGGAGCACGGTCTTGCAGGCCAGCGTCGCCAGGCGAGCGACCATGACGATCGTCAGGAACCTCCACAGGAAGACGACGACCGTATCGAGGACCGGCCACTCGAGAATGCGGCTGGCCATGTACAGGCCGCCGAGCAAGACCGAGGCCAGGGCGAATCGTTCCAGCAGGAAGAACCAGCGCTGCGCCGTTTCTTGCTGGCTGCGCTCGTCATCGACGGGGGCGGCGCTGGCTGGCCCGACCTGGGATGGCTCGACCTTGGAACCGCTGGTCTCGGGAGCGGCCGCGGCCGATGTGACTTGCAGCAGGTGCAGCGTGTAGGTTTCCACGAAGTGCATGCCGCGGCGGACCAGCCCAAAGGCAATATGGACCGCGACGAGCAACAGGGTCAACTTGCCGAGGACAAACCCCAGGGCGATGAGGTGCGCGCCGGTCAGGTGCTGATGCCAGGCGCCCAGGTCGGCGCGGATATCGCGGCCGGCGGCGTGGTAGACGACCCCCGAGGCGACGCTGATCGACAGCGTCAACAGGGTCGTCCAGAACATCAGCGCCCGGACGCGGCGGTTGGCCTCCTGGCCGACCTGGTCGAGCCAGTGCATGCCGGTCCAGCGCACCAGCGAATCGCCGCCGCGGAGCAAAATCTTGCGGATGACGATGGACAGGACGAGGATGATGCCGAGGATGACGTGAACGCCGATCAGATTGGCGAGCAGACGGTCTTCGTCCAGGAAATCGATGATGGCAGCGAACAGCTCCATGACGCCCTCCGTGGCCCCCAAAGCTCCCCCAGGATGCAGAAATCCATTCCTGAAACCATCCTACGGTACTTCGGTGAAAAAACGGTGTCAAGCCGTGTCGCGTGGCGCGCGGCGCGTGGCGCGGTTCGCGTGGCGGATTCGTTATTGCGATTTCGAATGTTGGCTACCGCATGGCCCGCCGGGGAGCGCCGCTGGCGTCGCGGCCTTCGCCGTAGCCGATGCCGTTGTTGTCGATGCCGATGGCGATGCGGGCCTTGTCGTTGTCGGGGTGCAGCAGGTAGAAGACGCCGCCCGATTGCTTGTCGCCCACGCCCACGAAGGCCCGCTGCTTGCCGTCGAGACCGTAGACCTGCAGCGTGCCCCCCTCCGGATCGGCGCCGGCGAAGACAAAACGTTGCCCATCCTTGGTGCGCAGGTTCATCCGGCCTATTCCCTTCTCGTCGATGTCCATGATGACGCCGGCCGTGCCGTTGGGGGCGTTGACGTTCAGCAGCCCGCCCCAGCCCTTCGCCGACGAGCCCAGGAAAATCTCGCTCTGGTCGTCGGCGTTGATCATCTCCAGGGCGCCGCGGCCGTTCTGGTCGCAATCGATGATCACGCGCGTCTTGCCGTCGGGAGCGTTGAGACTGACCAGTCCGCCGAAGCCCCTGGCCGACGCGCCGAAGAAGGCCTCCTGTTTGCCGCCGGCGTTGCGGAGCGACAGGCCGCCGTTGCCGTCCTGGTAGACGAGCAGGTTGACGCGGTTCTTGCCGTGGATGTCTTTGAGATAGATCAGGCCGCCCGCTTGCTTGTCGCCGACGCCGACGAAGGCGCGTTCCTTGCCGTCGTGGCCGCGGACGGAAAGAAAGCCGCCGTCCTTGTCGGCTTCGAGCACGGCCAGGGTCTTGCCGTCGGCGTTGTGGACGTGGACGACGCCGCCGCTGTTGTTGTGGGTGAGGTGCAGGCGGACCTTGCCCTTGTCGTCCACCACCTTGAGCGCCCGGCAGGTGATTTCCATCGGGCCTTTGTCCTGCGCCCACGCCCGCGCCGCCGCGTGGCCGCTGGTGAGGTTCCAGATCAGCGCGGCGCCAAGTCCCAGACCGAGCACGATGACCAGAGTCCGCTGCCCGGCGACCGCCCGGTGCAAGGCGTTGACTTGCTGCTGAAGGTCGTCGATCGGATCGCGCGGCGTGGCTGGCTGCATGATGGCGCTCCTTCAAGAAACGGGTGAATCGGCACGGCGAGCGTCGCGGCGTCAGCCCGACACGGCGAGCGTCGCGGCGTCAGCCCGACGTGTAAGCAGGCGGGCAACGTCTGCGGGTCATGTCTGCTGGCGTACGTCGGGTCACGTCAGGCTGACGCCGCGACGCTCGCCATGAGAGCATGATAGGGAGCGCGGCGCGGTTCTTTGACTTTGCCGTGGAAAAGCGTAGATTTGGGCGGGATCACGATGCCGCTGTGCCGCCGCTTATGCTGCCATTTTTCACCCTCGCCGCTGTTTCACCGACGCGCCGGCATGCCCTGCGCACGCTCCTGATCGCGCATGTGGCCGCGCTCGGACTCACCGCGCTCGGCCTGCAATGGCTGGGCGCCTTGTCCCGGCCGCTGGCGGTGGGCAATGTGCTGCTGATCGCCGGGATCATCGAAGGCGCGTTGCTCATCGGTTGGCGACTCACGCAGCTTCCCAAGAGCCAGGCCCTCGAATTCCTGCTGGTCAGTCCGTTGCGGCCGGGCCGGGTGCTGCTGGCGGAGGCGCTGGTCGGACTGGCGCGGCTGGCGCTGGTGACCTTGTCGGGCTTGCCGCTGCTCCTGGTGCTCATCGTTCAGGGAACGCTCTACCTCGCCGACTTGCCGGCACTCTTGCTGGTTCCGTTCGCCTGGGGCGCGGTCACCGGACTGGGACTGACAGCCTGGGCCTACGAGCCGCACCGCGTGCGTCGCTGGGGCGAGCGGGTCGTGGTCGTGCTGATCCTCGTCTACCTTGTGGTGGGCGTTCTGGCCGCCGAGCATTTGCCGCGCTGGCTGGCAGCGCTGCCGCCGGGACTGGGCCGCCGGGCGTATGCCGGGTTCCAGGCATTCCACGAATACAATCCGTTCGGCGTGATGCGGTTCGCGATGGAACATTCCCCGGCCTGGGCGCAGGGACGAGTCGAGTTCGCCGCCTGGCTTGGCTTCGGACTGGCGCTGGCGCTCCTGTTGCGGGCGGCCGGTCGGTTGCAGGCGCACTTTCAAGAGTGGCACTACAAGCCGGCGACTTCGAACAAGAACGAGAAGCGCGCCGCGGTCGGCGATCGGCCGTTGACGTGGTGGGCGGTCAAGCGTGTCAGCCGTTACTCCGGGCGGATCAACCTGTGGCTGGCGGGCGGGTTCGGCGTGCTGTTCGCGGTGTACACGGTGTTCGCGGATCAATGGCCGGCGTGGCTGGGACGCCAGGTGTTCACGACCTTCGAGAACCTGGGCGGCATCCCGATGCTGACGACCGCCCTGGTGCTCCTGGCCGCGGTGCCGGCGGCGTTTCAATACGGCCTGTGGGACTCGAACACGCAGGATCGCTGCCGCCGCCTGGAGCTGTTGCTGCTGACGCATCTCGACGGCCGGGCATACTGGCACGCCGCGGCCGGGGCGGCGTGGCAGCGCGGCCGCGGCTATTTCGCCGTCGCCCTCGTCCTCTGGCTGGCGGCGGCCGTCGCTGGAAAGCTGGATGTCGCGCAGGCGCTGGCGGCGATGGCCGCCGGCGTCATCCTGTGGGGCCTGTACTTCGCGCTTGGCTTCCGGGCCTTTGCCAAGGGGATGCAAGCGAACACGCTGGGGATCGCGCTGACGCTCTTGGTTCCGATCGCGACATGGCTCTTGCTCGCCGGCGGTTGGCCGGTCGCGGCGGCGTGGCTGCCGCCCGGCAGCGTCTTTCGAGCGGCCGGAAATGTGTCATGGTCGTGGCTGGCGGGTCCGGTCGCCGCCGGCGTGGCGGCCCTGTGGATTGCCCGCGTGGCGCGGACCCACTGCGATGCGGAATTGCGGCGCTGGTATGAACAGCACCACGGGTTGGTCGTTAGTCATTAGTCAACTACGGACACCCATACGGGCCGCGTTGCCATTGGCCGCCCGCGGGCGAGCTGGCGGGGGTGCAGACGACTGGGCAGCACGGCACGCAGTGCTGCGGCGCGTAGGCGGGCGCAGCGTAGGCGGGCGCGGCGTAAGCTTGGGGCGCGTAGGCCACCGGAGCGGCGTGCGGTGCACCGCACCAGCGTTCGCACCAGCGGCAGCAACCGGTGTTGAGGAAGGCGCCGAGCAGGATGCCTGCCAGCCACCACGATCTTCGGGCCATGTCGCCGTCTCCGTGAATCGCCGTTTTGTCCATGCCGGGCAAACCGCCCCGTCTGCCACTGTTGTGGCGCGGCCGTTTGCCTCCCGTTGGTCGGCCGCGGGTCGTTCGGCCAGCCAAGGCTGCGAATCGATAGCCCCTTTGGCGGCGCCGGTCAAGGGCAGGTCGGGAAACTTTAGGAAAAGTTGGGACGTGCGCAGGATTTCCGATTGTCGCCTTTCGCTCCGCGAAAGGGGCGCTCTTTCGCGGAGCGAAAGGCGACACAGCGAAAGGCGACAAACGAAAGGCGACAACCTGCGCCTCACGAACGGTGCGCCGCCATCTCGCCCATTTCCTTGGCGGCGCGGGCGGCGTCGCTGGCGTCGAGGATGACGCTGTCGGCCTTGAGCTTGCCGCTGTCGGGCTTCGCGAGGGCGCCGGTCCGAAACACTTCGACCAGCAGCGCCTTGGCCGGCTCGGGCAGGTTGCTCTCGAGCACGGTGCGGACGGTGTCTTCCACCGGATACTCGATCCGCTTCAATTCGACGCGCTGGTTCTCGATGATGGCGTACGAGGCCCGCGGGTCGCCGTCGCGCGGCTGGCCGACGCTGCCGGGGTTCACGATCAACTTGTCGCCGACCTCCAGCACGTACGGATGATGGGTGTGGCCCACGCAAATGACCTGGGCGTCGATGTCGCCCAGCCGCTTCGACCAGAAATCGACGTCGGCGATGGCGTACTCGTCCAGCGGATCGCGCGGCGTGGCATGGACCAGCAGGAACCGGGTGTTGTCGAGCGTCAGCCGTTTGCTCACCGGCATTGCCCCCAGGTAGCGGCGGTCGTGCGGCGTGATCCGCTCTTGCGTCAGCTGCCGGGTCACGCCGGTCAGGTACTTGAAGCCCCCCTTGCCGTTGACGCGCACCTGCTGCGCGACGCCATGGTCGTGGTTGCCGCGGATCGAATGGGTGGCGCGCTGGCGAACCCAGTCAATGCACGGGCCCGGCTCCAGGCCGTAATCGACCAGATCGCCCAGGGACAGGCAGACGTCGAACGGCTCTTGAATCGCCTGCAGGGCCGGCCAGTTGGCGTGGATGTCGGCCAGCAAGAGGATGCGCATGTGAGGATCTCACGGCCGGATGGGCGCGGCGAGACGCGCGGCCATCACGTCAGCAAAGGTACACTGTAAACGAGGAAATGCAACCAGGCATGAACTTCTGTCCACTCAACGTCGAGCTGCCGCCATGCTTCGAGTCCACGTGTCTCTTTTAATAATTGATGAAATTCGTATGCTGTCAATGCTTTGCTGGTGGTAAAATGGAGCGGCCTGATCGATCCTTCCACGCGAGGCAGTCATGGGCGCCGAAAAGCCGATTCGCCGCATGACGCTGCGGCAGTTGCTGACGCACTCGGAGAAATGCGCTCGCGATCTGGCCGACCTGGTCCACACCAGCTTTCTGGGGCGGGTGTCGGACTTTCGTGATTTGAGCCGGCCGGTCCGGCGCCGCAGTCATTACCCCACCATGCTGGCCATGCACAACGCCCTGCGCAAGCTGAACGAAAGCGCCGAGCAGATGCAGGCGCTGGCCGGCTTCCTCAACGAACACCTCGACGCCATCCGCGATCACGCCAACCGCGAGAAGGTCAATCGGATGTAGGCATTTTCGATTTGTGATTTTCGATTTGTTGATTGAAATCACATCGCGCCGCACTGCGCGCTTCCTGCGTTTGACGCCATCCGCGATCATCAACCGCGAGAAGGTAATCGGCAATCGAAAATCGAAATCCACTATGGCTGGGTTTTGCCCGGAACCCACAAGATGTCGCGGCCGCCGTGGTCGTTGCACACCCGCGCCAGTACGAACAGCAGATCCGACAACCGATTGAGGTACACGATCACCTGCGGGTTGACGGTTTCGGTGCGCGCCAGCGTGACGACGTCGCGCTCGGCGCGGCGGCACACGGTGCGGGCGAGGTGGCACCAGGCCGCGCTCGGGCTCCCGCCGGGCAACACGAACGAGCGCAACGGCGCCAGCGCGGCGTTGAGCTGGTCGATCGCCTGCTCCAAGCGCGTCGCCTGCTCCGGGCGGACGCGCAGCGCCTTGTCCGGATTTTCATCGGGCGCCGGCGGCATGCACAGATCGGCGCCGACGTCGAACAAGTCATTCTGAATGCTCTGCAGCAGCCGCCGGTGCTCTTCATGCGCAATCGAAACGAGGGCGAGCCCGAGCACCGCGTTCAGCTCATCGACGCTGCCGTAGGCGGCGACCCGCGGATGGTCCTTGGGAACGCGCCGGCCGTCGCCCAGGCCGGTGTCGCCCTGGTCGCCGGTCTTCGTGTAGATGCGTGAGAGGTAGACCATGTCCATGCTCGCCGTTACTTGGCCAGCGCCGCCGGCAGCTCATCCCAGGCCTTGACGCGCGTCACATTCCCAGGGAAATCGCCGCCGCCCATCGCGATGGCGCGAATCCCCAGGGCCAGGCATTGCTCCGCGGCCTCGGCAGTGCGGACCACGGCGACCAGCGTTCCGGTGAAGCGCTCGCGGCAGTCGCTCAACAGTGCCCGCCGCGCTTCGCCGACATCAGCCGAGTCATAACTCAATCGGCCGAGGACGGGGCCGCCGGGCAATCCTTTCGGATCGGCGGCTTTCATCCGCACCCAGTTCTGGACGCGGCGATACTCCTTGGCCGGCGTGTTGACGACGGCGAGATAGACGATCGTGAACCTGGGGCGTACTTCGCGAAGCGCGTTGGCCGCGCCGGGCCGCGGCGCGATGCTCAGCGGGTTGGTCTTGGTCCACAGGCCGGGATCGAGGTCGGCAACCGTCTCTTCCACGTCGACGAGCAAGAGGGGCGCGTCCTTGGCGACCCGGTGGATGGCGCCGCGGCTCGTGGGCGAATCGTGCTTCTTGCTGGGCGCCGTGTGGCGAACCTGATAGACGGCGCTGGCGGGGCCGTCGGGAATATCGAGCGTCGCCGTGGCGAGGCCGCGGTCATCGGTGACGGCCTTGACCGCGTTTTCGGGGCCGGCCGCGCCCTGGTCGATCCAGAAGATCGCCTGGAAACCGGCGAGAGCGCGGGCTTTCGCGTCGGCGTCCACCGGATCGAGGTAGACCCGCACTGCCGCCGGCTCACCCTCGGGGACCAGGGCGTCCAGCGCGGTCGCCGTGACGCGCGGCGGATCGGGCGGCGGGTACAAGAGCCACGCCAGCAACAGCAGGGCGCCCAGGAGGACGATGACCACGATCGGCGTCCACCGGACCCAGCGCGGCCGCTCGCGCCGCAGCTTTTCCTGCAGGCGGCGACCCAGCTCGTCGGCATTCGCGGAGGGCTTCTTGTCCATGCGCGTCATTATAGCTCCGCTGCACCAACCCGAAGCGTAAGCGAGGGGAGCGGGCGAAATCCCTCGCTGACGCTTCGGGTTGGTGCAGCGAGATCACGCTTATTTGGTTTGATTCGCCGCGTCGAACGCTGTGCTGAACCCCCGCCGGCGGTCCATGTCGGATTGACTGGGCGACGGGAAAAGCGCATCTTCTACGGTCAAGTTGCCATACTCCCCACGTCGATTATTCTCGGGAGCACTAGCGGGGCTTGTCCGCTGTGGAGCCGGCGCATGCGAATCGGCATCGAGCTGCTGCAGGTCGAGGAGGGCATCTCCGGCGGGATCGCGCCGCTCCTGCAAGGCGTGGTGGCGGCGCTGCTGCGCCACTGGCCCGAGCACGATGTCACGCTGTTCTGCACGCCCACCAATCGCCAACTGTTCGACGGCGGCCGCGGCGCCGTGCACGTCTGGGAGCTGCCTCCCTCGTGGTGCTTCGAGCTGCTGGACGCCCACGCCAATTGCCTCAACCTCGACGTGCTGCTGCGCAGCTATCCCTGCGACCGGGCGATGAGCTTTCCCCACGCGCGGCAGATCGTGCTCATTCCCGATCTGCAGCACGAGTATTTCCCGGAGTTCTTCGCGGCCGCGACGCTCGCACAGCGCCGCGCCGGCTTCCGCCATGCTCTCGCCAACGCCGGGGCCGTTGCCACCTTGACGGAGCACTCGCGGCAGACGCTGCGGCAGCATGCGCCGCGTGCGCCGGGGCACGAACCCGACATTTTCTTGATGCCCCCGGCGCTGCGCGCCGCGGGACGTTCGGCCAGCGAGGACGATCTGACCCCCGCGGAACGGGCCGTCGTCCCGGCCGGCGATTTTTTCCTGTACCCGGCCAACCTGTGGCCCCACAAGAACCATCGCCGCGTTCTCGAAGCGTTCCGGCTGTTCCTGAAGGCGGCGCCGCGGCCGTTCGAGTTCGTGTTCACCGGGCATCCGGAGGGTTGGCCGGCGCTGGCGAGCGACTTTGCCGACCTGCCGATCCGGCATCCGGGATTCGTCCGCGCCGAGCTGCTGCAGGTGTTGTTGCGGCGCGCGCGGGCGCTGATTTTCTTCTCGCTGTTCGAGGGCTTCGGCATGCCGCTCCTGGAGGCGTTCGCCGCAGGCACGCCGGCGGCGTGCAGCAACACCTCGAGCTTGCCGGAAGTGGCCGGCGACGCCGCGCTCCTGTGCGACCCGACGGATCCCGACGCCATGAGCGAAGCGCTGCGCCGCATCGCCGGCGACGAGGCATTGCGCGCCCGGCTCGTCGAGCGCGGCAAGGACCGCTGGCCGCGGTATTCCTGGGAGGCGAGCGCCGGGGCGCTGGTCGAGGCTTGCGGCCGCGTCGCCGCCCGCGCTTCGGCGACGCGGGGTTCGGCCGCCGACGCCTTGCAGGGACTGTATCACCAGCTCATGCGGCTCCACATCCACGTCGTGGGTCGGGATGCCGATCAACGCGCCCTGAAGGTCATGAAGGCGACCATCGAGCAGCTCGACACGCGGCTCCGCAACCAGTTCTTGCGGCGGTTGCTGCGGCCGGTCAAGCACGCGGTCCTGCGCCTGATCGGCAAGGATCAGGTCGGCAAGGACAAACCGACCAAAGCCGCATGACCACCGAGCCTCGTCGAAGTGCCGTTGACTCGATTTCCGGCTTTCATGGATAATCCCCGGCCGATGATCAGTTATGCCCAAAATCATGAAGACGTGATGCTCGAGCGCGCCTTTCGCTGGGTGGCGTCCGGGTTCTACGTCGACGTCGGCGCGTCCGATCCGGAGTATGGATCGATGACCAAACACTTCTATGATCGGGGTTGGCGCGGCATCAATATCGAGCCCGGCTCGTGGTTTCCCCGGCTGGCCGCGGCCCGGCCGCGCGACGTCAACCTGAACGTCGCCGTGTCGGACGCCGAGGGGGCGATCACGTTCTACGAGCGTCCCGAGGTTCCCGGCATGTCGTCGGTCAGCCCCCACTGTGCGCCCGCCGTGAACGGCGAATCGACGCGCCCGGTGGCGCGCACGGTCGCGGCGCGAACGCTGCGCGGCCTTCTCGACGACGTCGGCGCCCCGCAGATCGATTTCATGTCGATCGATGTCGAAGGCCATGAGGAGCAGGTGCTGCGCGGCAACGACTGGGAGCGTCATCGGCCGCGGGTGCTGGTGATCGAGTCGACGCTGCCGAACACGACCATCCTGTGTCATCAGGCGTGGGAGCCGTTGCTGTTGGCGGCCCGGTATCGATTCGTGTTCTTCAACGGCATCAATCGCTTCTACGTCCGCGACGAGGACGCCGGGCTGGCCGAGCAACTCGAGACGCCGGCGACGGCGCTGGACCAGTACGTTCCGCTGGCGCAGTTCCACCTGAGCCGCGCCAATGAGCGGCTCGGCCATGACCTGGCGCGTCTGCAGGCTCAACTTGGGCAGCAGCAGGCGCAACAGCGCCGGCACGCCGAGATGTTGCGCGGCCTTTCCGGGCGCTCGCTGCGCTGTGGTCTTTGGGTTGGCCGCCTGCTGCAGCGCGCCGCGCGCGGCGTGCGACGGATCATGCCGGCCGGATTCCAGCGCGGCGCCCTGCGACGGTCGGAGAGCGATCATGGGTCAAGGTTGTGAAACCGTGCTGTTCACTTGGTTTCGACGACGTGCCCGCCCGAACTGGCGCGCGCATCTGCCATCGCGACCAGCGCTCTTGGTGCTCGATTTCGACGGCGTGCTGACGGACAACCTCGTCACCTTGGACCAGAACGGCATCGAGAGCGTGCGTTGTTCGCGGGAAGACGGTATGGGGCTGACCCTGCTGCGCGCGCGCGGCTTCCCGGTCGTGATCCTGTCCACCGAAGAGAACCCGGTCGTCCAGCGCCGGGCCGCGAAGCTGAAGATTCCGTGCGTGTCGGGAGTCGCCGACAAGGGGAGCGTGCTGCCCAAGCTGCTGGCGGAGCACGGCGCCGCCGCGGCCGACGTCATCTACGTCGGCAACGACGTGAATGACCTGGACTGCCTGCGCGCTGTCGGCTGCGGCCTGGTCGTGGCCGACGCGCATCCGCAGGCGCAGGCCGCGGCCAAGGGCGTCTTGAGCCGGCCGGGCGGCCAGGGCGCCGTCCGCGAGCTGTGCGATGCGCTCCTGGAACGACTCGGTCAGCTCGGCAATCCCGCGGCGGCATGACCTTTTTTCGTCTGGACCCGCCTCCAGCGATTTGTTAACACATGGCGCTCTGGATAAGCGCCCCCAATTGGTAGAGCTAGAGCGGAGAAACATGGACGTTTCTCGGGAAGTCACCGCCTGTCGCATCTGCGGAAACACGCGTCTGGACAGCATCCTGGACCTGGGAAACCAGGCGCTCACCGGGGTTTTCCCGCGCGGCGACGCCGCGGCGCAGTCGGGGCCGATCGAGCTCATCAAATGCTCCGAAACCGCCGGTGGCTGCGGCCTGGTGCAACTGCGCCATAGTTACGCAGCCGATCTGATTTATGGGTCCAACTACGGCTATCGCTCGGGACTCAATGCCTCGATGGTAGCTCACCTGCGGAAGCGCGTGCGCCTTGCCTCGGAACGGGCCCGGCCCCAGCCGGGGGACCTCATCCTCGACATCGGCAGCAACGACGGCACCACCCTGGGCGCATATCCGGCAAACAACCTGACGCTCGTCGGCATGGATCCGAGCGGCGGCAAGTTCGCGCATTACTACCCCGCCCAGGTTCGCCTGATTCCCGACTTTTTCAGCCCTGCCGCGTTTGCCCAGGCGTTCCCGGGGCGACGCGCCAAGATCGTCACGTCGTTCGCCATGTTCTACGACCTCGATCGGCCGCAGGACTTCATGGCGGAAGTCCACGCCGTCCTGGCCGACGACGGCATCTGGGTGCTCGAGCAAAGCTACTGTCCGGCCATGCTCCGGGCCCTGGCCTACGACACGATCTGCCACGAACACGTCAGCTACTACGCCCTGCGGCAAATCAAGTGGATGGCCGACCGCGTCGGCTTCAAGATCGTCGAGGTGGAGCACAACGACATCAACGGCGGCAGCTTCTGCGTGACGCTTGCGAAGACGGCCGCGGCGGGCACGGCGGCGGGCCCGGCGAGCGACGACACCGTGGCCAGGCTTCTGGACGAAGAGGATCGCCTCGGGCTGGGCACGCTCGCGCCCTTTCTGGCGTTTCGCGACCGGGTATTTCGCCACCGCGCTGAGCTGCAGCGCTTCGTGCGCGGGGCGCGGCGGCTGGGCAGGAGCGTGTACGGTTACGGCGCCTCCACCAAGGGCAATGTGCTGCTGCAGTTTTGCGGGTTCACGGCCGACGACATCCCGGCCATCGCCGAGGTCAATGAGGACAAGTTCGGCGCCTTCACCCCGGGAACCCGGATTCCGATCCTGTCGGAGCGGGAGGTCCATGCCCTGGCGCCGGATTACCTGCTGGTGCTGCCCTGGCATTTCCGCGCGAACATCATCCAGCGTGAATCGGCCTTCCTGGCGCGCGGCGGCCAATTGGTCTTTCCGCTGCCGCGGATTCAGACGCTGGCGGGTTACCAGACCCTCGGCGCCTGACTGAGCCGCGGCCGACGGCGCTGCGGAACATCCTGGCGTGCTCGGATCGCATCATCCTGATCGGTGATTGCCAGCCTCATCACGGGCGAGCACCGAGCGGATCAGCCTGGACCAGACGTCCTTCTGCGTGGCGCGAAATTCGCGGCTTTGACGCAGCAGCTGCTCGCTCAGCCGTTCCAGAGCGGGGCGCTGCCCGACGAGAGCGCACATCAGGCGGGCGGCGGCTTCGGGATTGTCCAGGTCGAGGCTCGGCACGTCGCGCAGATACGGAATGCCTACGAGGGTCTGGCGTGAAGCCAGCATCGGCGTCCCGTAGGCGATCGCTTCCGCTGCCTTGAACTTCATGCCGAAGTCATTGGCAATCGGGCACAACATCAGGTCGGCCGTGCGGAAGAGCCGATCCGTTCGCTCGCGGTCGCCGGCCCCCAAGTAAGTGATGGCCCCGTGCCGCCAAGGAGCAGGCGTCTGCGCCTCGTCCGCGCCGAGGACCAGAACCCGGAGGTCCGGCCTCTCCCGGTGGACTCGTGGGACCAATTGCGTGGCGATCCACTCGATCGCCAGCCGATTCGGATAATGGTTGATGTTGCCCACGAAGAACGCCGCCCTCGAATCGGCGAAGGACCACGGTTCGGGCTTGGGGTCGAGATAGGGGGTCACGCACACGGGCCGGGACCGCAGCCCACGACCGCGGGGGAGATCCGGAGGCCCAATCGCCACCACTTGCTTGACGTTTCGATGGACGTGTCGCTCGTAGCGCGCCCAGCGCCACTGACTGACAAGGCCCGTGATCCGGGTGTGAGCCGTCAGCTTGCATTGCAGCACGTCCCGATAGAACTCGGCCTCGCGGTTGAGCGTGATCAGAATGACGTTGGCCGCCTCCTTGATCAGACCGGTGCAATACAGCATGCTTGGCAAGTAATCGACGATGACCACGTCGATGCGCCAGCGGTGATAGGCGGCGAGGACTGCCTCCTCGACGTGGCGCTGCTGCCATGCATCGTAGTTGAATGGGTAGTTGAAGCGGCGCCGATACCAATTCGCGATTCTCCCCGGAACGTTGAAGCGCTTCAGGCGAGGCCGGTCGTGTCGAAACGGCACGTACACGTGGGGAGCGCCAAACTCGGTCAAGAACCGCAGGTTGGCTGCCGCCAGGTCCGCGCGTCCGGCCAGCACGACGTGCACCTCGAGATCGGCGTCCTCCTTGAGCCGGAAGAGGTGGTTGCGGCAACAGAGGTTGCCGCCGTTGGTCTGCTTGAGATCGGCAAGGTCGACAGCCGAGTAATAAAGAACTTTGATGCCCATGTGGCCACCTTCGCGTCTGGATCGACCGGCGGAAGCGGCATCTTACCCACGCGCGTCGCCCGCCAGCAATGCCAAGGCGCATCAGCGCGGCCTGGCGCCAAGCGCCGGAAGCGCCGCGCTCCCCGTAGAATTCGGCGGTTCCATTGCTCCGCGCCAGCCGGGGCGGTACGGCAATACCGCCTTGCTCGCCTCGGTTCCGGCCCATTGCTCCGCGCCAGCCGGGGCGGTACCTTGACGCTATCACGCCCAACGCCGTGAGCGAGAGACGCAAGCGCATGTCCGCCGACGCCACCTCCGCCAGCCTGCTCGAACGCCTGGCCGCCACGAGCGACGCCGGGGCCTGGCAGCGGCTCGTCGACATCTACACGCCCTTGATCCGCGGCTGGCTGCTGCGGCATGCCGTGCAGGACGCCGATTGCAGCGACCTGGTGCAGGAGGTGCTGGCGGTCGTGACGCGGAAGCTGCCGGCCTTCCAGCACAACCAGCGGCGCGGCGCGTTTCGCAGCTGGTTACGAGCGATCACCACCAATTGCCTGCGCGACTTCTGGAAGGCCCGCCGCTACCGGCCGCGCGCCACCGGCGACAGCGACTTTCAGGACGTGCTCGCGCAGATGGAAGACCCGGCGAGCGGCGTGAGCCGGCTCTGGGACCAGGAGCACGACCGCCACGTCACGCGCAAGCTGCTCGAGCTGCTGCAACCTCAGTTCGAGCCGCGGACCTGGACGGCGTTCGTCAAGGTCGCCGTCGAAGGGGCCGACGCCGACCGCGTCGCCGCCGAGCTGAAGATGACGGTGAACGCGGTGTGGATCGCCAAGTCGCGGGTGCTGGCCCGGCTGCGGCAGGAGGCGAGCGGATTGATTGAGTGACGTGTTTTTCGTGAAAACCGCCCCCCCGCCATGCCATAATCATAGGGTCCCCCGAATTCCCGGATGCCCCTGGCATGGAACACCCGACGCGCGAGCAACTGGACAACTTTGGCCTGGGCCGGTTGCCGCCGCAGGAGCTGGCGGCGATCGAGCGGCACGTGGCCGGGTGCGAACCGTGCGCCCGCGACCTGCGCCATTGCCCCGATGACACGCTGGCGCACCTGGTGCGCGAAGCCGGCTCAACAGTCGGCGCAGACGCGGCCGGCGCGGACGCGGCGCGCGAGCCCAACACGTCCCTGCCCCCGGAGCTGACCGACCACCCGCGCTATCGCGTGCTGGAGCTGCTCGGCCAGGGCGGCATGGGGGCGGTCTACAAGGCCGAGCATCGCTTGATGGAGCGGACAGTGGCGCTGAAGCTGATCCACCGCAACTTCACCTCGGATTCCCAGGCCGTGGCCCGCTTCCAGCGCGAGGTCAAGGCGGCGGGGCGGTTGATGCACCCGAACATCGTGACTGCCCATGACGCCGAGCGAGCCGGCGACGTGCACTTCCTGGTGATGGAATACGTCCCGGGCCGAAGCCTCGATCGGCTGGTGAAGGACAAAGGACCGTTGACGATTCCGCTGGCCTGCTCGGTGATGCGGCAGGCGGCGCTGGGGTTGCAGCACGCCCACGATCAAGGCATGGTGCACCGCGACATCAAGCCGCACAACGTCATGGTGATGAGCGACGGCAAGGTCAAGGTCCTCGACTTCGGCCTGGCCCGCTTCGCCACCGAGAGCGATGCGCGGCGGCACGGCTTGACCAGCATCGACACCGTGGTGGGGACGCCCGATTACCTGGCGCCCGAGCAAGCGCGCAGCCCCCGCGAGGCCGACAGCCGGGCCGACATCTACAGCCTGGGTTGCACGCTGTACTTTCTGCTGGCCGGGCAGCCGCCGTTCCCGCAGGGGACGGCGCTGGAAAAGCTGCTCATGCACCACGACACGGAGCCGACGCCGCTGGAGCAGCTCCGCCCCGACACGCCGCCCGAGCTGGCCACCCTGGTCCGCAAGATGATGGCCAAGAATCCCGCCGACCGCGTGCAGACGCCGGCCGAGGTCGCCCAGGCGCTGGCGCCGTTCATCAAGAGCGCGACGGCCCAGGGGTCGCCGACGCCGAAGGCGCGCCGCGGCGCGACGGCGCCGGCAGCGACATCGAAGCTGCGGCCGCGCGGATCGCGCCGCGCCATTGGGGTGGGTGCGATCGCGATCGGGGGAGCGTTGCTGGCGGGCGTGCTGCTGTCGTTCCTTCGACCGGACCGGGACCAGCTCGATCCGAAGAAGCCCGACGGGCCGGGGCCGGTGGTGGTCAAGCCGCGCCAGCAGCACGTCCTGTACATCCTGCCCCGCATCGGCGTCTGGTTCGGCGACTTCGGGCCGGTGCGCGACGTGCTGGAGAAAAACGGCGTGAAGGTCAGCGTCGCCGCCAACGCCAAGGGAGTTTGCCACCTGGCCATGAACAGCAGCGGCGAACCGGTGCCGATCAACGTCACCTTGAGCCCGGACATGGACCTGACGCCGTACGACGCGGTCATCTTCGGCGGCCTGGACGTCTCCGAATATCGAGACGCGAATCACGACGCCGGCAAGGTCGTGCGCCGGATCATCGCAGCCATGGAAAAATCGAACAAGATCGTCGCGGCGCTGTGCACCGGGCAGTTCGTCCTGGCGTCAGCGGGGACGTTGAAGGGCAAGCGCGCGGCATCCAGTCCGTTGGTGGTGTCGCAACTTCCCGAGGCCGGCCTTTGGCAGAAGGGCCAATCCGTCGTGACCCACGATCACATCATCACCGGCGGCCGGCCGGAAGACGCGGCGGAGTTCGCGGCGGCGATTCTGGAAGCGCTGAGCAAGCGGTGAGCACTGGAGTACAATACGAGCCGGCTGGGGACCAGCTCGCCATGAATGCGGTTGCATCCGCTTCTGGAGATTCCGACGCCCTGCTCGACCAGATCTGCGACACCTTTGAGAAAGCCTGGCGCGAAGGCCGGCTGCCGCGGATCGAGGATTGTTTGGAGCAGGCGGCGCCGTCGTTGCGCACGCAGCTCTTCAAGGAGCTGTTGCTGTCGGAATGTGAATGCCGGCGTGGCCGCGGGGAGACGCCGTCGCTTGACGAGTACCGCTCGCGCTTTCCCGAACACGCCGACG
Organism: Gemmataceae bacterium; assembly: GCA_022616435.1. GTDB lineage: Bacteria > Planctomycetota > Planctomycetia > Gemmatales > Gemmataceae > JAKEET01. The sequence continues at coordinate 19,083 of JAKEET010000124.1, read as the reverse complement.
TCATCGATGAGCTGTTCCGGTCGACCGTCGTGGGCGGCGACGAACGCGTGCGTGGCTCGGCAACGCCCGGCCCGCGCGGCGCTGCGCCGCCGTTGCCGGGCGGCACGTTGAGCGTCCATGCCTTGAGCGGCTATGAGGTGCTGGAAGAGATCGATCGCGGCGGCATGGGCGTGGTCTACAAGGCGCGGCAGACGGCGCTCAACCGACTGGTGGCCCTGAAGATGTTGCTGGGCGGGGCGCACGCGGGCGCCGAGCAGCGCGAGCGCTTTCGCCGCGAGGCCGAGGCAGCGGCCCGCCTGCACCATCCCAACATCGTCCAGATTCATGAGATCGGCGACGACCACGGCGTGCCGTTTCTGGCCCTGGAATACGTGGACGGCGCCAGCCTGGAGGCGCTGCTCGCCCGGCGCCAAGCTCAGGGCGACACGATGCCGCCCAGGGACGCGGCCACCCTGGTTCGCACGCTCGCCGAGGCGATGCACTACGCGCACACCCGGGGCATCGTGCATCGAGACTTGAAGCCGGCCAACATCCTGATTGTCGATTGCGGATCGCAGATCGCGGATTTCAGAACCGTGACGTCCGAGGGCGATCATCGACCGGCGGACCAATCCGCAATCCGAAATGCGCAACCCGCGATCCCGAAGATCGCCGACTTCGGGCTCGCCAAGCTGCTCGACCACCCGGGCAACAAGACTGCCACGGGGGCGCTCCTGGGCACGCCGAGCTACATGGCCCCCGAACAAGCGGCCGGCGCCTCGGCGGACGTCGGCCCGCACACCGACGTCTACGCCCTGGGCGCCGTGCTCTACAAGCTGCTCACCGGCCGCCCGCCGTTCCAGGGCTTGACCGTTCCCGAGATGCTCGAGCAAGTCCGCAGCGCCGATCCGGTGGCGCCCCGGCAACTGCAAGCCGGGTTGCCGCGCGATCTGGAAACGATCTGCCTGAAATGCCTGCGCAAGGCGCCGGACCGGCGCTACGCCACGGCCCAGGCGCTCGCGGACGACCTCGGCCGCTGCCTGAGCGGCGAGCCGATCCTGGCGCGACGCACCACCATGTGGGAGCGCGGCATCAAATGGATGAGGCGTCATCCCCTGCCGACGGCGCTGCTGGCGACCATCGCACTCCTGGCGGCCGGCGCCTTCACGGCCATCACGCTCTTGTGGCTCGACGCCGATGCCGGCTGGCGCGCCGAGGCACTGCACCGGCAGCAAGCCGGGGCGCACCTGGCAGACAAGCTGATCTCGCTGGCGCGACTGGAATGGTCGCAGGACCGCCTCGATGAGGCCAAGCAGCATCTGGCCGAGTGCCCGCCGCCGTATCGCAACCGAGACTGGCGCTACCTGGAGCGCATGTGCAACAGCCAACTGCAGCGTTTACCGTCGAAGTTCAGCATGCATCTCGCCTTTGCCGCGGACGGCAAACGCCTGGCGTCGGCCGAGGACAGGATCAAGGTCTGGGACGTCGCCGCGGAACGTCTGCTCTGGCAAGCCGGCGACGATGCCAAATCGGCGATGGGCGTCTGCTTCGCGCCCGCCGGTAAGCTTCTGTACGGGGTCTATGCCACGCGGCGGCCACGTGATGGCAACGCGGTGGAGCTCGTGATCGACCATCTGGATGCCGCTACCGGCGCCGCCGTGCACCAGATCAAGGTCGGCAACGGCGAGCGCAGCGAAAGCTTGCATCCCGACCAAAGCCGGGTGCTGCTGCCGCTCCGCAACAAGCAGACGCTTCTCATCGACCTGGCGACCGGCGAGGCGCGACCGATTCCTTTCAAGGGCTACTACATCCTGCAGCCGCTGGTCAGCTCGAGCGGCCGGTACGTCGGCGTCGCCGAGTTCGGAAGCAGTGCGGTGAAGATCTGGGATTCCGCCGCCAAGAAGGCAATCCGCTCGATCGACATCGGCGTTGCCCAGGGCAGCCAAGTTCGCCGTGCCATGGCGTTCAGTCACGACGAGAGCCGAATCGCCATGGCCCATTTTGACGCCAAGGCCGGCACGACACGCCTTGGCCTCTGGGAAGTCGCGACTGGCCGGCGCTGCGCCAGCCTGCAAATGCCGGGCAACCATGCGGGCGAAATCGCCTTCAGCCCGGACGATCGCCGTCTGGCCGCCGCTGGTCAGGACAAAGCGGTGCTGGTCTGGGACCTCACGACCGCCGAGTTGCTGTTCGTGCTGCGCGGTCATACGCTGCTGGTTCAACGGCTGGCGTTCAGCCCCGACGGCGAGCGCCTGGCGTCCGCGGCGGCCGACCGCACGATTCGCATCTGGGACGTGCGGCCGTGGGAATAGCGTATTCGAAGGTGTGAGAGGCCGCTCGGCTCGCGATCGGCCGGAAGTTAACTTGGCAGAGTCGCCATCAAGCCCCTTAGCGTCAAGGCCAGTTCGCAGCGCGTCGGCGGCAACGATACCGGCAGCACCCACACCTGCCCCGGCGTCAGGGCCGCGCCGGACTCCCAGCGGCCGTGGCCTTCGAGGACGATCAGCGTCTGCATGGCGCCGCCGCCGCCGAGGTTGATTGCGGCTTCGGCCTGCACGTAGTCGAGGAGGAATTCGTCGCAGTGCACCAGCGGAAACCGCGGGCCTTCGCCGGCGGGAACGGCCGCGCCGGCGGAAACGCGCTTGGGCTCGACCGGGCCGCGGTCCCAGTGGATCGCCGCGAACGCCTCGTCGATGTGCAGCTTGCGCGACTTGCCCGCGGCATCGACGCGGTTCCAGTCGAACAGACGAAAGGTGGCGTCGCTGGTCTCTTGAATCTCGGCGAACAGCACGCCGCCGCCGACCGCGTGCACCGTGCCGGCCGGCAGGAACACGCAGTCGCCCGGCTGCGGGACGAACGAGTGCAGGCACTCGGCCACGCGGCCGGCGGCAACGGCGCGGCGCAGTTGCTCCGGCCCGATCCCCGGCGCCAGGCCGGCGTAGATGCGGCTCGACGGCTGGGCGGCGACGACGTACCAGGCCTCGGTCTTGCTCCCTTCGCCGGGCCACAGGGTCTTGACGGCGCCGGCGTCGGGATGGACTTGCACCGACAGCCAGTCGCAGGCGTCGAGGAACTTGATCAGCCAGGGAAAGGTCGTGAAGCGTGCGGCGGCAGGGCCGAGCAGCGCGTCGCGCTCGTCCTCCATGAGACGCCGCAGCGTCGTTCCGCGGCGCGGCCCCTCGGCAACGACGCTGTGGTGCAGTGCGTGATCGCTGACTTCCCACGACTCGCCGTAGCTCTCGGGCGCCGGCAGCCGCTTGTGGAGCTGAGTTTCGAGATCGCGGCCGCCCCAGACCATGGGCCGCAGGAAGGGCTCAAAGCGCAACGGGCCGAGGGATGCAGGCATGGCAGGGATTATTCTACGCGCCACTCACCAAACTCACGCCACCTTGGCGACCTTGCCGCGCGGATCGTGCTTGTTCTGCAGTTGCTGCCGCAGCAGCGCGAGGTCGGCGTCGACCATCATGTGGACCAGCTCGCGGAACGTGACTTCCGGCTGCCAGCCGAGGATGGTGCGCGCCTTGGTCGCGTCGCCCAGGAGCAAATCGACTTCGGCCGGACGGTACAGCTGCGGATCGACCGCCACGTAGCGCTTCCAGTCGAGATCGAGGTAGTCGAACGCGATCTCGACGAATTCCTGCACGGTGTGGGTCTCGCCGGTGCCGATGACGTAGTCGTCCGCCTTCGGCTGCTGCAGCATGAGCCACATGGCGCGGACGAAGTCGCCGGCGAAGCCCCAGTCGCGTTTCGATTGCAGGTTGCCCAGGCGCAGCTCTTCCGCGAGGCCGAGCTTGATCTGGGCGGCGGTGTGGGTGATCTTGCGGGTGACGAATTCCAGGCCGCGGCGCGGGCCTTCGTGGTTGAAGAGGATGCCGCAGCAGGCGAACAGGTCGTAGCTTTCGCGGTAGTTCACCGTGATGTAATGACCGTAGGCCTTGGCGACCGCGTACGGGCTGCGCGGATGGAATGGCGTGGTCTCGCGCTGCGGCGTCTCGCGGACCTTGCCGAACATCTCGCTGCTCGACGCCTGGTAGAACCGCGTCTTGGGAGCGACGTGCCGCATGGCGTCGAGCAACCGGGTCACGCCCAGGCCGGTGAACTCGGCGGTCAAGACCGGCTGTTGCCAGCTGGCGGGGACGAACGACATGCCGGCGAGGTTGTAGATTTCATCGGGCTGATGCAGCTCCAGGATGCGCGTCAAGGACGTCTGATCGAGCAGATCGCCCTCGACAATCGTCAGCTGATCGCGCAGGTGCTTGATGCGATTCTGGCTCGTGGTGCTCGTGTGCCGGATCATCCCCAGGACACGATAGCCCTTGTGCAGCAACAATTCGGCGAGATGAGAGCCGTCCTGGCCGGTGATGCCGGTGATTAAAGCCGTGCGCATCGTTCTGTTCCTTCCGTGGATAACGATGTAGTGAAGGTCTGTTCAATGCCGGGCGGCCGAACTCGGATGTATGCCGAATTCGTGAGACATCGGCCGAACGGAACCCTGGCCGCTACCGTTGCGCCGCCAAAAACCGAACGTCTTGCGAGTTCTGCGCCCGAGCTGCTGTTTTTCCCGAGTTTTCCGCGCAAGCGCAGCGCCCCGAACGCGTTCAGGTTCGAGGCCCGTTGTTGGACGAGGAAAGTACCAGATTCTGGACAAGAGGGTCAAGGGAGTTTCGGAGCGGGCGGTATCGAGAGCGCCAGTTGCGCCGGTAGCGCGGCGGCACAAGCGCTTAACCGGGTCAGGTCAACGATTTCTGCAAAATAACACTGGCGAAGCGCCGGGGTTTTCATCTACAATCGAAGTAGGCAAACTGAGGGGAATCCGGGGCAGGGCCGCTCAGTTTCCATCCATTCAGAGGGTCTGCACGATGACCAAGTTCTCTCGCTTCCTCGTGGTCGGCGCGTTCCTCGGCCTCGGGGTGTGGCTCTCCAGTCCATCGCAGGGCGAGCCCACGGCCAACAAGCAGGTGCAGCCGTCCACGCCCGTGTCTCCCATCGCGCCGCGGCCGCTGCAAAACCATGAAGCTAACCTGGCGGATTCGAAGTTCGCCACCGCGCCATTGCACGTGTATGACCCGATGAACGGCGACCGCATCTTCGCGATGCACGTCCAGCCCAAGCTGGCCCCCGCGCCCGCCCGGAAGCGCGACTATGTGATCCTGGTTTCAACCTCGGCCGCTCAGGCAGGGCCGGGCTGGATCGGCGCCAATCAGATCGCCGAGGCGTTTGTCGAGACGGCGCAGGAAGGCGACCGCATCGCCCTGTGGGCCGTCAGCACGCGGGACGCGACCAAGCAATTGACCGGTCAAATGCTCGACGCCAAGGCCGACCACGCCAAGCTGAAGGACGCCCTCAAGGCCCTGAAGAAGCTGTATCCCAACGGCACCACCGATCTCAAGGGCGCGCTCACCAGGGCCATTGAATCCTTCGACGGCGGCGAGCACCGGCAACGCGTCCTCTTGTTCCTGGGCGACGGCCAGAGCATCGACAACCCGCTCAATCACAATGACCGCGCCGACCTGTGCAAGGAGATGGTCAGCCGCAAGATCGCGTTCTTCGCGGTGCCGCTCGGCTTGCCGCTCGACCCGGCCAACCTGCACGGCTTCGCGACCGGGACCGGCGGGGCGGTGATGCGCACCCGCGTCACCGACGAGAAACTGGTGGACGCCCTCAAGCGCTACCAGGAAGCCCTGGCGGCGCCGATCATGTACAACGCCAAGCTGGAGCTGTCCGCCGACGTCACCGAAGTGTACCCGCAAGAGGTCCCGCCGTTGCGCGGCGACGCCCCGACGTTGATCGTCGGCCGGATGAAAAAGGCCCCGGCCCTGACCTACACGGTGACGGGGACGGTCGCCGGGACCGCGGCGCCCACCACCGCGACGGCGACGTTGGAAGTGCCGGCGCCGGAGCTGGACAACTTCTTTCTGATCAGCATGGTCGATCAGTGGGCCAGGGCGCGGACGCAGCCGGCCCTGCTGCGGGCCGACCGGGCCCTGGTGTTCGCCTACCAGCAGACCAAGGTGCTGCACCAGGACTTGCTGATCGGCGCCGAGCTGGCGATGGAGCGCAATGAGCTGGTCGGCGCCCAGCGGCTGTTCGAGGAAGTCAAGAAGATGGCGCCGCGCGACGGCGAGGCCGCGGCCGGGTTGCGGCTGGTCGCCAGGCTGCGCGACGGCAGCGTGACCCGCGCGGACATTCGCAAGCAGCTGGAGCAGGTGCGCGAAGGCGGCCGCATCAAGAAGATCAACGGCCAGATCCAGATCGCCAAGACCAACTTCGTGCAGGTGGCGGCGCTCCAGGACGAGCCCAAGGACCCGAAGGCCGGCCCGGCGGGCGGCGGCGACGTCCCAGACCTGTTGAAGGCCAACCGCGACCGCGCGATCATCGAAGAGCAGAAGACGACGCAGATGGTCGAGGATGCGCTGCGGCAAGCGCGGCGCGAGCTGAACGCCGACCCCGATGGCTCACTGGAGTTGCTCCGCAACACGCTGTCGCGCGTCACGGACCATCCGGACATCGGCGAGCGTGTCCGCGAAGCCCTGGCCTCGCGTTTGCAAACGGCGCTGCGGGAAACCGCCACGCAAGGCCGGCAGATCAAGCTCCGCATCGAGGAGCGCAACCGCATTCAAGGCGTGCTCGACGAGAATCGAGAGAAGTTGCTCCAGGAGAAGACGTTCGAAGATCGCCAGATCGAGCAGTTCAAGCGTTTCAAGCAGGAGATCACCCGCGGCCGCTTCGAGGAACAAGCCAAGACGGAGCTGCTCGCCCAGATGGTGGCCATGAACCGGGAGTCGCTGCTCCGCGGCCAGGCGCCGCCGGTGACCTTGCACGCCACCTACTACCAGACGCTGGCCCAGTACAACCTCCAGAAGCAGGTCGACCTGCGGCGCCTGAAGGAAGAGCGGTTCCTGGCCACGCTGCTGGAAGTGGACAAGTCGCACATCCCGTTCCCGGACGAGCCCGGCATCTTCTTCCCGCCGCTGGCGACCTGGAAGGCCATCACCAGCATCCGCAAGGAGAAGTACGAAGTCAGCAGCTTGCCCGACGACGAGAAAGCTCGGGCCGAAGCGAACTCGTTGTCGCGGATGCTCGAGGAAACCATCGACATGAAAGACTTCCAGAACCCGATGACGCTCAAGGAAGCGCTGGGCCTGTTCTACGAGAAGTTCGCGGCCAAGGGCAGAGAGTTGCCAATCCTCGTGGATCAACAGGCCTTCCAGGATGAGGCGCCGGAAGCCGGAGACATCTACGAATCGCCGGTGAAGTTCCCGCCATATCCCAAGAAGATGGCCATGGCGACCGCGTTGAAACTGGCGCTGTCGCAGGTCCAGTCCGGAAGTGCGACCTACTTGATCCGCCGCAGTTTCGTCGAGATCACCACCAACGACCGGGCCTTGAAAGACCGTGTCATCCGCGTCTACCCCGTCGGCGAGCTGGTGATCCCCATCGACGCCCTGGGCGGCTCCCAGCAGTTCCAGACCGCGTCGGCCAGCTTCGGCGGCTTCGGCGGCGGCGGTTTCGGCGGCAATTTCGGCGGCGGCTTTGGCGGCGGCGGCTTCGGCGGCGGCTTCCAGGGGGGCTTCGGCGGCGGCTTCCAGGGGGGCTTCGGCGGCGGCTTCCAGGGGTTCGCCGGCGGTCAAGTCTCCGGCGCCTTCACCGGCGGCGGCTTCCAGGGCGGCTTTAACGGCTCGCTCGGCATCATGGGCGCCTCCAACGCCGTCACCCTGATCGAGCTGGTCACCCGAGTCGTCGATCCGGGCAACTGGTTCTACGTGTCCCAGGCCCAACCGTTCAATCCCAGCGCCATCGCCGGCGGCTTCGCCAATCCGTTCGGCGGCGGCCTCGGCGCCCCCGGCGGCGGCATCGGCCAGGGCGGCTTCGGCGGCGCCGCGCCCCCGGCCACGCCCGTTTCCCAGGGCGGACCCGCCGACATCCAGAACGCCAACACCATCGACTTCTTCCCGCCCGCCCTCGCCTTGATCGTCCGCGCACCGTCGCGCATCCACACGTCGATCTCCGGCGGCGTCATCGGCGGCAAGTATACCAAGCGCGAAGAATTCGTCAGGAACGAAGCGGAGCGCCGCAACCTGGACATGATCGCCGGCAAAGGCGCCATCCGCCGCCCCGGCGCCGCGGCCCCGGCCGTGGCCAACGTCAACCAGAACAAGAACAACGTCCTGGCACAGGCCAAGGACCTGCCCAAGCTCGACCCGGCCAAGGTCAAGGAGTTCGACCCGACCGTCATCTGGGAAGACGCCTTCGCCAAGGGCGGCATCGAGCCCGGCCTGGTGATCGCCACGGCCGACTTCCTCTTCGAAGTGGGCCTGCCGCATCACGTCGTCGAGTTCCTCAAGGCCAACTTGCGGCACGGCGTCGTGGTCCGGCCCTGGGTGTACGAGGCGCTCGCGGCCGCCCTTGAGGCGACCAACGGCGACCCCGATGAAATCCGGCGGGCGCGCTTGTCCGCGGTCGCTCTGGACCCCAACGACTCGCAGGGCTTCTTGCAAGCCGCCCGCACCATGGCCAACGGCAAGCAATACGACCGGGCGCTGGCGTTCTGCCGGCAAGCGGCCTTGCTGGAGCCGAACCTGGCCCAGCCGTACGTGGACGCCCTCGCCTACGCCGAGCTGGCCAAGGACAGCAAGGCCATGGAATGGGCGGCCGGCAAGCTCGTGGCCCAGGATTGGCCCGTGGACAACCCGGCGTTGCACGATCAGGCGGCGTTCCGCGTGCGGGCGCTGGCTGACACCTTGAACAAGGAGACCCGCGGCACCGAGGCCGAGCGCCTGCAAGCGGCGCTGCAAATGCTGAAGCAGCGCGACCTGGTCATCAACCTGACGTGGGCGACCGCGAAGGGTGAAACGGCCGGCGTGGAGCTCGAAGTCAAGGAGCCGACCGGCAGCGTGTGCTCGATCCAGCAAAAGCAAACGCCCGGCGGCGGCATCTTGACCGGCGCCACGCTCAACGAGCCGAACCGCATCTCCTATCTGGCCGCCCAGGGCTTCTCGGGCGACTACGAGATCACGGTGCGGCGCGTGTGGGGCAAGACGATTGGCTCGCGGGCCCGGCTGGAGATCATCCAGCATCTGGGCACGCCGCAAGAGACGCGTCGGCTGGAAGTCGTCCGGCTCGACCAGACCGGCACGGTGAAGCTGAACCTGTCGCGCGGCCGTCGCGTCGAGCTGGCCAGCGTGCCGCCCGCCGACCTGCAAAAGCGCCGCGAGACCAGGGAAGAAGCCCGGACGCCGACGGCGCTCGAGAAGCTGCGCGGCCTGGCTTTCCCGGACTTCTCCGGCGCCAGAGCCAGCAGCCCGCGGGGCAGCGTCGGCGCCGCCGGCACGGCCCGGCCTTCGGTCGCCGCCACGGCCGCCCGGTCCGACGTCGGCCGGCAATCGGCGGTGCGCGGCGGCGCCGTGCAGATGACCGGCCAGGTCCGCATGTCCGAGCAAAACGGCCTCGAGGCTGTCATCCGCCCGATGTTCCAGACCTTCGGGGCCAACCGTTCGAACTTGCAGCTCCCCGGCATCCCGGGCGGCGGCCAGTGAGCCCCTTCGAACTGCCAATACCCACGGAACCGTCTCCGTGGGTATTTTTTTGGGCTGGTTTGTGATAGTTTGAGACCATGGACGTGAAACTGGTGGTCCAGAAGAGCGGCAAGCCGGGGCAGACATTTCATGTGCGCTCGGCGGAGATGATCGTGGGCCGGCAGAAGGGCTGCGGCGTCCGCATCCCGTCCGGCGACGTCAGCCGGCAGCATTGCATCTTGACCTTCAGCGACGACCTGCTCAGTGTCGAGGACCTGTCGAGCGCCAACGGCACGTTCCTCAACGGCCGGCGCATCAGCAAGCGTGAGTTTCTCCGTCCCGGCGACAAGCTGCGGGTCGGCCCGGTCACGTTGCTGGTGCAATATCAGCTGACGCAGGCGGCCGTCGATCGGCTGCTGCAGGAAGAGGAGGAGGTGGCGGCGATCGCGCCGCTCGACAACGTCGAGGTGCTGCCCGAATTCGACGGGGGCGAGGTGGAGCTGGTGCTCGAGGAGGAGGACGAGGGTCCGCTGCCGGTGGACGAGGATCTCGACGTGCCGGCCGATCCTCTGGAAGCGTTGCGGGCGATCGAAGAGAAATCGGGGGGCGCGCCCCCTCCCGCGCCGGCGCCCGTGCCCAAGAAAATCAACCGGGCGCGCACGCCAGCGCCCGCGCCGGTGGATGATGACGTCGACGACGAGGTGACGATCGCGCCGGGACCGCCGCAGCGCGTCAAGCTCACCGACGCCGGCCGGGCGACGGCCCCGGCGGCCAGCGCCGAACCCGAAGACGACGCGGACGACCAGGCCGCGCCGGACGCCAGCCAGATCCTGGGCCACAAGAACTGGCAGCTTCCCACCGGCGAGGACATCCGCGACATCCTCGCGCAGATCGAGAAAGGCAAGAAGAAATCGTAGAGGATCGATGTGAATTCGCGCTGGCTGGTATGGTTGTTGTTCTTCGCGGCATGGACGGTGGCGCTCACCGCTCCGGTGCCGTCTGCCGAAGAGTTGCCGCTGGGCGAGCTGCTGGTGACCAGGCGCGTGTTGGTGGCCAAGGCGGTCCACATCGCCGCCTATGCGCTGTTCGCCATTCTCACCGGCTGGCTGCGCGTGGCCTCCCGCTGGCGGCCCCTCTTGATGTTCTTCCTCATGTTGCACGCCGTGGCCACGGAGTTTGTCCAGCTCCACCTTTCCTATCGCACTGGCACGCTGGGCGATGTCCTGTTTGATTGCCTGGGAATCGCGGTCGGGTGCGGCCTTAGCTGGCCGTGGTGGCTGCGGGAGGACTCGCGTCTGCCGGGGTAGCGGCGCTTGCGGCGGCATTGGTGGCGGCGTCGGCGGCGGTATCCGCTCCGGCGTCCGCGGCGGGGGAAGCGGTCGAGGCCGGCCGCAGCCAAACCACGGCGGCGAGCAACAACGCGCCGGCGACCACGCCGATGCTGACGATCTGCGAAAACGTCATGCCGAAGGCGATCCTCTCGTTGTCGATCCGCAGCATCTCGTTCAGGAATCGATGGACGCCGTAGCCGAACATGAAGATCACCATCAGCACACCGTCGCGCGTCTTGTACGGATAGAGCGACACGAGCAAGAAGAGCAAGAGCGCCATGCTGATCGATTCGTACACTTGCGTCGGATGCAAGCCGAGCGTGAGCGGAGCGAACGGGCCGACCGTCCGGGTCGCCGGCGCGGTCACTGCCAGCTCCAGCGTGCGTTCGCCGCGGTTCCACTTCAACCCGTACGCGGCATCGAGCGCGGCGTCATCGTCCACAACTCGACCGTCCACCTTGACCTCCTCAATCGTGTCCTTCGCGACCAGGCCGGCCTTGGCCGCCGCGGACATCGGTTCGACGACGCCGACAATCCGAGTGTTGGGAATCGTCAAGAAGCCCGTCGGCGTCTGATAGCCGCGGGCCACCAGCTCGGCGCGCGGCGGACTCGACGTGGGGAACTGCACCCCCCAGCAGTGGCCGCAGGCGACGTTGCCGTAGCAGCAGCCGTTCAAGAGGCAGCCGACCCGGCCCAGGCACAGCCCCAGCGCGATGCACGGCGCCGCGATGTCGAGCATCTTCCAGTGCGATATGCCGTACTTCTTGAGTTGCAGGTGGTACGCGCACAGGTAGCCGATGATCCCGCCGAACGCGGAGCCATAAAAGACCAGGCCTCCGTCCCAGACGGCGAAGAACTGCCAGATGTTGTTGAATTGCCCCCAATGCTGGACGATAAAGGTCACCCGCGCCCCGATGATGCCGGTCACGAACAGCCAGACCGTGAGGTCCTGAATGGGTTCGCGCGGCACGCCTTCGCGCCGCGCCAGCCGGACCGCCACGAAGGTGCAGGCGATGAAGGCGCAGAACAGCATGAAGCCGTAGCCGTAGATCGGCAGGTCGATCAGCGGGATGTGGAAAAGGATTTGCCGCATGGGGCCTCACGATAACGACCATGCCGATTCGAAGCAATGGCAGGCGGTTTCACTTCACCAATCCTTCACCGGCGAACGCTTCCCACAAGCGCCGATGATCTTCGAGGCTCAGCGTTTCCGCGCGAGCGCCGCCGTCCATCCCCAGCTCCGCCAGCTTGGCGTCGATGGCCCGCTTGTCGCCTCCGTGCGCCATGCTCGCCAGGCCGCCGCGCAGGTTCTTGCGGCGATGGGCGTACAGGTCGCGCAGGAAATCACGAAACGCCTGCACGTGGGCAATCCGGGCCCGCTTCGCGGGCCGCGGCCAGATCCGCACGATCGCCGAATCGACCTGCGGCCGCGGCCAGAACACGGCGGGGGGCAAGCGGCGGCGAATCTCGACGTCGGCCAGGCTCTGCACCAGCACGCTCAGGCCGCCGAAATGCTCGGTCCCCGGCCGGGCGCGCAGCTTGGCGGCGATCTCCCACTGCACCGTGACCACCATGCGCTCGATCGGCAAGTCCAACAGGATGAGGTTGCCGATCACCGGCGTCGCCACCGCGTACGGCAGGTTCGCGATCAGCTTGACGCGCTGGCACTTGAATTCCTGCCGCAGCGCATCGAGCTGCGCGAGCACATCCGGGTTGAGATGGTTCTTGTTCTTGAGGATGTCGCCGTGGAACAGGATCACATTTGGCCGCGGACCGAGCGTTTGCTGGGCGAGTTGATGGAACGCGGCGTCGATCTCGACGCTGAGCACCGCGCCGGCGCCGTCGGCCAGCTTGGCCGTCAGGCTGCCGGTGCCGGTCCCGACTTCGAGCGCGAGATCGTGCTTGGTCAAGTCGGCATGGCGGACGATGAAGTCGATGAGGTTGAGATCGACCAAGAAATTCTGGCCGAGCTTGTTCTTGGGCTTGAGGCCCTGGGCCAGGATGAGGTCGCGCAAGAACGACTGCGTTTGCCGGCGGGGCGGCGCGTGAGATTCCATTCCTTCAGTATATCGCCGCTTGCGGCTTAGCGTTCGGGTCATCGTTTCCAACGGCGCGAACGCCAGGCTGCAAGCGGCGGTCGCGGCTAATGTCCAGGGATCGGCAACTCAGACATGTACTTCACGATGATCTTCGCGAAATAGTCGGTCTCCAGGTTCACGGTCGCCGGCGGCTGCTTGAAGCCGAGCGTGGTCATCTGCAGCGTGTGCGGGATCAGGGCGACGCTGAAGCCGCCGGCCGTCACGTCAACCAGCGTGAGGCTCACGCCGTCCACGGCGATCGAGCCTTTGCGGACCATGTGCTTGCTCAGCGCCGGCTCGCACGTGAACCAGATCATTTCCCAGTCGCCCTGGCGCTCGCGGCGCTCGAGCCGGCCCATGCCGTCGACGTGCCCCTGGACGATGTGGCCGCCCAGGCGGTCGCCGACGCGCAGCGGCCGTTCGAGATTGACGCGGTCGCCGCCGCGCAGCTCGCCCAGGTTGGTGCAGCGCAGCGTTTCCGGTCCAACCTGCACGACGAAGCCGCCCTGATCGCGTTCGACGACCGTCAGGCACACGCCGTTGACGGCGACGCTGGCGCCGAGCGGCAAGTCGCCGGCCACGGTGGTCTCGTCGATGCGCAGCACGCGCCCGGCGCCGTCGTCACGCGCTTCACGAACGGTCCCCAAGGCTTCGACCAGGCCGGTGAACATGAGGGATGCGAATGTGGAAGCTAATGCTGCAGCCCGTCTTCCAGGCGCGGCGCCGCGGCGTCTTCCTTCAGCACATGCCGCGAGAACAAATGGGCCAACGGCAACCCGAGGGCGTAGCCCCAGAAGATCACCGCCAGGGCCAGCTCGCGCATCAGGATCACGACAAAGGCCGCCAGCATGACCAGAATCACGTGCCAGACGTGCCGGCGGCCGCGCAAGATCTGCTTGGCCACGTGGGGGTACGGCAGCAGCGTCACCATCAAGAGGGCGACGACAAACCCGCCGATCGGCGAGATCCATTCCACGGCGCGCTGCACCAGCTCGCGGGCCGTTTCCAGATCGAAGTGGCCCCAGCGCTCGGCCAGCTTGCTGGGAAACTCGCCGCGCAGCACCGCCAGCGACGCGATGCAGCCGGCGGCGCCGGGCGACGGCAGTCCGCGAAAGCGTTTGTGGCTGTCGGGATCGGGCGTGTTGTCCACGTTGAAGCGGGCCAGCCGCAAGATGGTGCACACCATGTACAGCGCCGCGATGCCGGCCAGGATCTGGTGCAGGCCCGGATGCGGCTCCCAGCCGGGCCCCATCTTGAGCAGCAAGAACGCCGGCGCCACGCCGAAGCTGATCGCGTCGCACAGGCTGTCCAGCTCGCCGCCGAACTTGCTGGCCGTCTTCGAAAGCCGGGCCACGTAGCCGTCGAGCATGTCGAACACCATGGCCGCGATGATGAACCAGCCGGCGATGGCGAAATAGAAGTCGAATTGCCTGGCGGTTTCGGGGGCGACCACCACGCCCGCTTCGGGAAGGGTGATCTTGCTGGCGATGGCGATGGCCACGAAGCCGCACACGCCGTTGCTCAGGGTCAGAAGCGTCGGTACGACGGCGATCTTGCGCATACGCGGCCAGTCATAGGAGTTGAGCAGGGATGCAACCGTATAGCTTACCCGCGGGTGAGCCTGCCCGCCAGTGGCAAGCGCCGAAATCGCGTCGGCCTATTCGTTGTCGGCCCGGAAAACCGTGACTTGCAACGCGGCGTCGCAGGCGGCGGCTACTTGAGTTCCCTGATCCGCAGGTTCTTGAACTCCAACTGCCCGCCCTGGCCCTTGAGGCCGAGGTAGCCGGGTCGCACGGTCAGGCCGTCGGCCACGGTGACCAGGGCGCCGTTCAGCTTGATCTCCGCGCGAGCGCCCGTCACGGTGATGGCGTACGATTGCCATTCGCCCGCGCCCTTGCGAAGCTTGCGCATCAGGCCGACGTCGCGCTTGACATTGGGCCGGGTCAGCGCCGTCGCGTACAGCCCGGCGATGGATTCGTTGTCCATCGTCTGGACCTGGTACGTCTTGGCCGGCCAGTTCTTGCCCTCCCGGCCGGCGCGGAACAGGATACCGCTGTCGGCGCCCTTGTTGATGAAGCGAAACTCCAGGCGCAGCTCGAAATCCTGGTACTGCTGGTCGGAGCGCAGCCAGCCGTCGCCGCGATCGAGGAAGATGACGCCGTCCTTGACGGAGAACTTGCCCTGGTTCTCGATCGCCCAGCCGCCCAGGTCCTTGCCGTTGAAGAGCGGCGTGAAGCCGGGTTCGACCGGGCCAGCGCCGCCGCCCGGAGACGCCAGGAAGAGAAACAGGAAGATGCCGAATCGATCCATGACGGTATTGCCCGCGAACCGAGCGAGATGGTGCCGTTTAGCGCTCACTCCAGTCCGTCAGTGCGATCGGGCGCTCGCACGCGCCCGCACCAAACCAGCCCGGCGCCCAGCGCCGAGCCCGCCGCGCCCGCGAACACCCACCACGGCTCGACGGTGATTCGCAGATCGGTGTCCTGCGCCAACAACAAGCTCAGGGACGCGTTGTAGCCGACGTGCAGCAACACACCCGGCCACACGCTGCCGCTCACCTCGCGGACAGCACCCAAGGCGAGGCCCATCGCAAAGCTCGGCAACTGGCGCATGAACCCGAATTCGAAGTTCAACACCCAGTGCGCGACGCCGAACAACAGTCCTGTCGCCAGGATCGTTGTCCAGCCGCCGAGGTGCCGACGCAAGGCGCAGTACAGATAACCTCGGAAGAACCACTCTTCGAGCACCGCGGGCACGACGACGAGCACCAGCCGCTGGGGCGTCGTCAGCCGCCGGACAAACTCGATCGACTCCTGCACATACTCGGGATTCTGTCCCAGGAGGGCGTGCTCCGGCAAGAACGACATCGGCCACAGAACCAACGGCCACAACGAGATCCCGAGCACGATGGCGCCGGCGAGCGTCAGGCCCGGGGCCGCGACCATGGCGAACCCGGACCCAAGCCGCACCCGGCCGTGCCAGGCAAACAGGCCGGGGAGCGCCGCAAACAGCAGCAGCGACACGGCGGGCGTCATCCACAAGCGCAGCGCATCGGGAAGATCGCCATCCCGCGCGAACAGCACGGCCGTGCCGCGGAGCACGAAGTTGAGCGGGATCATCAGCGCCAGGCACCACAAGGCGGCGCTGACCGCGGCGCACCGCCCTGGCGCTTCGGGCCGGCGGAACAGGTCGCCCACGGTGTTCTGCTCGCTATAGAGCACCCCCTCGGCGCCAAACACGCGCGCCGCCAGGGCGATGGCCGCCGCCGCATAGATCAGGGTGGCGACGATCACGATCGCCGCCGTCCCCGCATTGGCGCGGCTTTCGAGCAGATCGCGGCCCAACAGGACGATGTTGACCAGCGGCGCCACCGACCAGTCCGACAAGTGCAGTCCCGGCAGCATGCCCAGCACGCCCGGCGCCAGCGACACCAGCATGAGCGGGATCAGGTACGCTTGCGCCTCCTTGAAGCTGCGCGCGAAGCTCGTGATGCACAACAGCACCGCCGAAAAGAACGCCGCGAACAGCAGCAGCAGGCCGAACATCTGAATGACCACGGCGGCCGACAACCCCTGACTCCCGAACAGCATCGGCCCGAGCCCGCTGAGGATCAGCGTCGCGGTCATCGCCGTCAGATTGACCAGCGCCGTCACCACCGCCACCGTCACCACCGTGACGTACTTGGCGAACAGCAGCCCCAGCCGCGGCACCGGCGCCGCCACCAGGATCTCCAGCGTGCCCCGCTCGCGCTCGCCGGCCGTCAAATCGATCGCCGGATACACCGCCCCGGTGATCGTCATCAAGATCAGGATCAGCGGCACCAGCGACGCCAGCGAGATCATCGGCCCGACGGCATCGTGCGCCACCGGCGCGCGCAGCAGCCGGATGACGGCGCTCGGCCGTCCGATCGCCGAGCGGTTGAGCCGGCGCCGCAGGTCGGCTTCGTTCGCGGCCGCCAGCCGTTCTTCGATATGCGTCAGCACGCCGTGGGCGCCGGCCGACCGCTGCAAGTAGATGATCTCGAAATTCAACAACTGCTCGGGACCGGGAGGCAAGGACTTGTCGTTCCCGGAGTCCATCAGGCGCACGATCGCATCGATCCGGCCGGAGTGCAGGGACGCGTCCAACTCCTCCAACGGAGCGACCAGCGCGCTCACGAGCGACTCCCCGTCGGGCGCTGCCGTCGATGCGGGAGGAACCTTCGCGCTCGGCCCCAGGCTGCGGGCGTTCAGGCGCCGCTCGCCGTCCAGCAGCCGGAAGGTGAACAGCTCCAGTTCATCCTTCGAGACAAACCCCAGGCGATACTCGATCCCCTGCCCGGGCGTCAAGCGGCTGGCCAGGAAGAACTGCCGGAAGGCGACGCTCAACAGCGGGTACAGCAGGATCGGCATCAAGACGAGGGTGATGATCGTCCGCCGATCGCGCAGGATCTCGCTCAGCTCCTTGCGCGTGAGCCGTCCCAGACGTGCGAGGTCCGTGGTCATGGTGTTGATCTACGCCGTGCGGCGGCTGCCGGTTCACCGATTCAAGGCCGGCCCGACCTGGGACAGCTTCAAGAACATCTCGATCAGGCTGACGCACCCGGTCCGGGCCCGCAGCTCGGCCAACGTCCCCTCGCTCACCAGCCGGCCGCGGTGCAACAGCCCGAAGCGCGTGCAATGACGCTCCGCGTCGTCGAGGTGGTGCGTCGTCAGGATCACCGCCTTCCCCTCGTCGCGCAGATGATCGATGTACTCCGTCACCACCTGGCTGGCGAGCACGTCCAGTCCCAGGGTCGGCTCGTCGAGCAGCATCACCGGCGGCCGATGGATCAACGCCCGCGCCAGGTTGACGCGCTGCCGTTGCCCCGTGCTCAAGGTGGCGCACCGCTGTCCCAGAAACTCCTCCAGCCCCAGCAGCCGGCTGAGCTTGACCATCTCGCACCGGGCCTCCGCTGGCGGCACCGCATACAGATCGGCGAAGAACAGCAGCATCTCCTCGACGCTGAGCCCTTGATACAACCCGGCGCTCGCCGACACCAGGCCGACGCGGCGTTTCACCTCGTCGGGAAACTGGCTCGAACCGAAACCGGCGATCGACGCCTCCCCGTGGGTCGGCTGCAACAGCCCCAGGATCATGCGCAACGTCGTCGTCTTGCCCGCGCCGTTGGGACCGAGCAAGCCGTAGATCTCCCCGGCCTCCACGGTGAACGACAGGTCGGAGACCGCGGTGAGGCTGCCGCCGCCGGGCAGGGGAAACGTCTTTGTGAGGTGTTCGACGCGGATCATGTTGCAGTTTCTTTGGGTATGCAGCATTAGACGACAAAAGACCGCCGGTTGCAATCGAGAACAACATCCAGCCACGAGCACGTTGGACCGTTGCAAAGCGGGTCGGGTGGACGGGGTGGAAGCTCCTTGCCATTCTGCCAACTCTGCCAACTTGCCACGAATCGGCAGCGTTACTTCGATAGGCCGCCTCGACGAGGAAGCTGACGACTTGGGGGAGTACGCACCGTCGTCGGACCATGAAGATCCCGGGACAGTGATTCCCCGCCTGCAAGTGGTCGGCAAGATGTCCGTCAAGGGTCGAAGCATCCCGTGAGATCAAGATGCGCCCTTCGCGTTCCGTCCAGAGTAAGATTGCAGGGTCGAGGATGCCCAGCGGAAGATCGGGCTCGTCGCCGACCCGGATCGCATCGAGCAGTTCGAAGCCGCCTGCATTGTGCCTTTGCAGCGCTCGCCAGAGCACGCCGCGAAGGTGTTCATCCAGGAGGAACATCAGGGGCATAACTCAGAATCACGGCTGGGAGGTTGGAGTCCGAGCGCGGAGTCGCGCTTGCAGTCGTTTACGAATCTCGACCGCCGCCGCACTCGAAGGTCGAGTGGTTTCCTGGCGGTCCAACTCCGCTCGATAGTCGGCGACGTAAGCGTCCACTTCTTGCTGGTTATCCAGATAGAAAGCGATGACGCCGTGGCGGAGCCGGGCCGGTGAGGCTGGACACCCAGCACCTCGCCCGCCGGCTTATTGCCGCAGCGATCAATCGTCATTCAGGATCGTGCCGACACCGCGGTTCTTGGTGAACAGCGAATTGCCGCTGTTGCCGAACAGGTCGAGGTAGAACGGCCGGGTCGGCCCGGCGGTTGCCCGCCGGGCCTCCCACAGATCCGTACGTGCCCAATTAAGGCATACGGCTCGTCGGGT
>JAKEET010000021.1 GCA_022616435.1 Gemmataceae bacterium | reverse complement strand
GCCTCGCGACGGACACCCTTGCCTAGCCTTGCGGTTCGGGCCATCACCGCCCGCGGAGGACTTGCACCTCCTGACGCAAAACATACCTGGCACACAAAAAGAAAACGAGGCCAATGGCCTCGCTTTTCTTTGGCGATGTACGTTTCCCGCCCCCGCACCTTATCCTAGCAGCAAGCTCGGGTCCCACCCAACCCGCTCCGCCGAGGCCCGCAGTTTCTCGAGCGCGCGGTTCTGAATCTGGCGGACGCGCTCCTTGCTGATGCGGAGCAGGTGGCCGATTTGCCGCAGGCTGTGCGTGCCGTTGCCGGTGAGGCCGAAGCGAAGATCGAGGACCTTCTTCTCGCGCGGCCGCAGGTTGTCCATGAGGAAATGGAGGGCTTCCTGGCGCTCCGAGTTGGTGCGCTGCACGGAGCTGTCGTTGTCGGGCATCGCCTCGGTCAGTTTGAAGTCGCTGTCGTCGTCGAGGACGGCGTTGAGCGACACCGGGGCGCGGGTGGCGGTCTGCAGGTGGGTCAGGTGTTCCAGGCTGCTGCCGGTGCGATGGGCCAGCTCTTGCGGGCTCGGCAGGTGCTGGCCGCCGTGGGCCAACGCCTCGGATTCCTGCTGCAGCAGGCCGAGTTCTTGCAAGTGGTGCGGCGACAGGCTGACGAGATGGCTCTGCCGGGCCACGGCAATCTGCAGCGTCTGGCGAATCCACCAGGTGGCGTAGGTCGCCAGCCGCGTGCCGTGGCTGACGTCGAAGCGGTCGATGGCCTGCATCAGGCCGCAGACGGCCTCCTGCAGGAGGTCGGCGTATCCGAGCGCGTGATGGCGGAAGCGCTTGGCCACGTGGGCGGCCAGACGGATGTTCGCCGAGGCGAGCCGGTGCTTGCAGTGGATGTAGCGGTCGTGGACGCGGCGGATGGCGTGGAAACGCCGGACTTCCAGGTCGCAGTAGTCGCGGATGAACTGGGCCATCGGCCACGGTTCGAGCGTGGGACGATGGGCGCGCAGCTTCGGGAAGTGGCGCACCATGCCGCGGACCAACTCGCTCTTGCATTCCCAGAACAGGGCCAGCAACTCGCGTTCTTCTTCGGGAGTCAGCAGATCGGACGAAAAAATGGTCGTGGTGGGATCGATGACGACAGCAATTTCCGGCGCCGGCTGCTGGCGCTTGCGACGCTTGGTCTTCATGGCCTTGGCTTCCTTAAGATAGACGTTCTCGAGCCCCAATAGCGTGAGTAGGACGCGTTGCCATGCCCCGTGACAACGCGGCGAACCGCACCAGCGAAGGCGGGAGAGCGAGAAGGCTGCGTGACCTTCCAGCACAAGACCGCAATATTAGCGGTTGTTGCGATTCTCCGGCATCCGGCAAATGCGCACAACCTGCTTCCCTGACCGATGCTGCAGCCCGATCACCAGGCTGCCTCCCCGGGGGCCTCTTTTCGCCGAGGAGCTGGCTTTGCTTCTCAACGCTGCGTGAATAATAAGGGTTCAGGTTCAGGATTACAAGCATTATTTGCTAAAAAAGTGAATTTTTTCACGAAGTGTATCCGCCGCCGGCCCGGCGCCCGCAGTCCTATCGCCTGAGGAATATTCACTGAAAGTATACCGACTTTTCCGAGAATTCCATGCAAGCCCGAAGCGCAAGACGAGCCGGAAATTACGCTTCCGGCTTCAGGCCGCGGATGGGGGGTTAACGTTTGACGGCTTTTCGTCGGAGGGGCTAGCGCCCCACGGATACGCGCCCGGCTCGCACATCGCCGGCATTCCACGCAAAGCAAGCAGAAGGCTCAAGACCTCCTGGTTTTGCTCGAAAATCTCATCCTCCAAGGTGGTTGGGGCAAGTCGCTCGACCTGCTGGACCAGCCAGGCCAGATCCTCCCCCGCTGGATGGTCGCCGAGAGGCAAGGCTCTTTGGAGCACGTAAAGTGTGCTGCCCGCAGCCGTTTGCTGACGGCGTGAGCTCCGGGACGCCGTTTGCTGACGGCGACTGCGCGCATGGACACTTAGTTGCCGGTCGGCCAGGGTGAAGCAAAGCTCGGCACGGCCGAGGGTCTTTCGGGCTTGCAGGGCGACGGCCAGCGCGCCGGCGGCGATGCCGATGGCGTCGATTTCGGTGAACTTCAGCAGCTGTGCGACCTTCCGGGCCAGGTGTCGGGCGTGGACCAGGTCGCGGCAGCTGCGCAGGGGGGTGACGAGGAACGGTTCCGGCGCCATGGCAGTCATCCTTGACCAGGGGCAGAACTGGACCGAACAGCGCGGCGCCGATTGTACCTTCCCCCGTTTTCCCCGGCCAGTCCATTTTTACACGTGGACGCGCTAAATCTCGGAAAAAATCCGGCGCGGCAATTGAAGAAGCAAACCCCGTTCCGCATACTAACCTCACACTTATGGTTCCCGTGCCGAGTCCTTTCATCCCGTGAATTCACAACGAGGAGTGCCTTGCCATGGCTGACGAAACCAGCGCCACCCCACAACCCGCCGCTCAAGCTGCTCCCCAGTTCCCGACCGACTACAGCAGCCTGTCCACGGTCTACACCAATTTCTGCCGCGTCAGCGTCACGCCGGAAGAGTTGGTGCTCGACTTCGGCCTGAACACCACGATGACCCCCAACCCAAACGAGGCGATCAAGCTGACGCACCGGGTGGTGATGAACTTCTACACCGCCAAGCGGCTGATGAACGCCATGATCGGCGTCGTCAGCCAGTACGAAAACACCTACGGCGCCCTGGAACTGGACTTCCAGCGCCGCATCCGCAACCTGCCGCGTCCGGGCGGCGCCGGCGGCCCCCCGCCGGCTGCGCCCCGCCCAACGGCATAGTGCCGCCATCCAAGACTTCCGAAGTCTTGCAGACCTCGGAAGTCCTCGTCCACTTCCCTTTGGCAATTCAGCTGGATTTCCGGTGGGGCCCGGCGTATACTGCGGGGCGGATTTAGTCAGCTCTTACCAATAGGGAGGAATCCCATGCGACTCATGTTGAGCCTGGTCATCGCGGGTTTGGCCCTTCTGCTCACGGCCGGCGTCGATGCGGGCGGCGACAAGAAGGCCAAGGAAGTCAAATTGAAGGGCACGATCACCTGCGCCAAGTGCGACTTGGGCGTAGCCAAGGCCTGCGCCACTGTGATCGTCACGAAGCGCGAGAAGAAGGACGTCACGATCTACTTCGACGCCGCTTCCGACAAGAAGTACCACGCCGAGATCTGTACCGAAGCCAAGAAGGGCTCTCTCGTCGGCACCATCAAGAAGGAAGGCAAGAAGGAGATCATCTCGGTCAAGGAACTGAAGTTCGACTAGCCGCGACGGCGACTTTCGCAGGCCCATGGATTGCGGTCCATGGGCTTTTGCATGCGCCGGACGAGGCGAATTTCTTGAGATCCAGCCGGGTCTGTTTGTGGGCAATCAGGAAATTGACCTGCGGCGTTCCGTTGGCGAGCCGGCGGCGCCGCCGTAGGATAAAGGGTGCAGGAGGACGTCCATGAAGATCATCCTGGCCAACCCGCGCGGGTTCTGCGCGGGCGTCAACATGGCCATTGACAGCCTCGAACGCGCCTTGCAATTGTTCGGCACCCCCCTCTACGTCTATCACGAGATCGTCCACAACCTGCACGTCGTCGAGCGCTTCCGCCAGCGCGGCGCCGTCTTCGTCGACAGCATCGGCGAGGTCCCGCACGGCGCGACGGTCCTGTACAGCGCCCACGGCGTCGCCCCGGCGGTCCGCGCCGCCGCCGCCGCCCGCCGATTGAACGCCATCGACGCCACTTGCCCGCTGGTCACCAAGGTCCATCTCGAAGCGGTCCGCTTCGCCAAGGAGGGCTACACCATCCTCCTGATCGGCCACGAGGGGCACGACGAGGTCGTGGGGACCGTGGGCGAGGCGCCGGCGAACATCATCCTGGTCCAGGACGAGCATGAAGTCGACGCGCTCGATCTGCCGGCCAACGCCAAGGTCGCGTACCTCACGCAGACGACTCTCAGCGTGGACGATGCCGAGGTGATCATCGCCGCGTTGCGGCGGCGTTTTCCGAACATCGTCGGGCCGTCGCGGGACGATATTTGCTACGCGACCCAGAACCGCCAGGAGGCGGTGAAGGACCTGGTTCCCGAGGCCGATGTGGTGCTGGTGCTGGGCAGCCAGAACAGCTCGAACAGTCAGCGTCTGGCGGAGCTGGCGCGGAGCTGCCAGAAGTCCGCCCACCTGATCGACAGCGTCCACGAGATCCGCGACGAGTGGTTTCAGGGCGCCGACGCGGTGCTGATCACGGCCGGCGCCAGCGCGCCCGAGGACGTCGTGCAGGAATGCATCGCCTACCTCAAGAGCCGCTTCGCCGCGGACGTGGAGAGCCGGACCGTCCGCGAAGAACACGTCAGTTTTCCGTTGCCGCGCGAGCTGCGGGTCGTCGGCTGAGCCCATTTTCTTTCTCCTCTAGGACACTCCACACACCCAACACACTCGACACACAGTCGTCGACCATGACTGAAACGCGTGCTTCGCCCTTCAGTCATTGACCGGCACCGCCTGCGGGCCGAGGTAGACCTCCCTGGCGTGTCCGAAATGTTGCGTCTTGTGCGATGCCGGCCGGTAGATCCAAACGCTCACCGAAACTTCCAGGTCGCAGCTGTGCATCTTGCAAACTTCACCGGGCCTCATGCCGGTGAGCATGCGGCTCCGTTGTCGAAAGCGGTGCCAGTACCGCTTTGGCGAGCTTTGGAGGCCGCACTTCCGAACGTCGGAAGGTACGCGTGAGTTGCGTTCGGCGAAGTGTTTCAAACCAGAGCGTTCGGCGAAGTGTTTCAAACCAGAGCGGGCGATGGGATTCGAACCCACGACGTCCAGCTTGGGAAGCTGGCATTCTACCGCTGAATTACGCCCGCATTGTTCCTGATTGTACCCCAAAATTGGCCTGTCGCAACAACTTTTCCGCATCCGCCTCACCTCCTGGAACGGACACCGCAGCGGCGGCGCTGGTTCCATGGACACGCCGGAAGCGGCATGTATCCTGACTGTCTGGCAAAAACAACGAACGTGGGGATAGCTTCACGATGGGCTTCTTCAGCGGACGAGTCACCTGCTGCCGGTATCGCGTCACGGGTCGATCGCTGAGCGCGTTTCACGGCGACCACGTGGACAAGCTGGCCGACCACGCCATCGGCCGGCAGCGGATCGCGCTGGCGGACGGCAGCCAGGCCGGCTGGATCGCAGGCGATCATATCCTCGACACGAAGTTCGAGCCGGCGAAGAACCTCGTCCATGACACACTGCAGTTCGCGCTGCGCATCGACGAGCACAAAGTCCCCGGCGACCTGCTGCGGGCGTACACCCAGGTCGAGCTGGAAGGTCTGGCGGCGGAAAACCCCAGCGGCCAGCCCAGCGCCCGCCAGCGCCGCGAGGCCCGGCTGCTCGCCAAGGAACGGCTCGAGAAGGAGGCCAAGGACGGCCGCTACCTGCGCCGCAAGGCCATTCCGCTGCTCTGGGACGCGCCGTCGGGGGAATTGATCGTGGCCAGCACGTCGGCGACCGCGCTCGACCGGCTGGTCACCTTGTTCAAGCAGACCTTCGACCGCGGGCTGGAACCGCTCGGCGCCGGCAAGCACGCGTTCCTGATTGCCGAGGCGACCAACCAGACGCGGGCCGTGGACGACGCGGCGCCGACCGTGTTCGTGCCGGGCCAGACGCATTCGGTCGCCTGGACGCCGGACGAGAACAACCGCGACTTCCTCGGCAACGAGTTCGTGCTGTGGCTGTGGTTTCACCTGGCCAACGAAGCGGACGTGATTCCGCTCGGCGACAAGTCGGACGTCGCGGTGATGATGGCCCGCACGCTGGTCCTCGAATGTCCGCTGGGGCAGACCGGCCGCGAGAGCATTTCCAGCGACGGGCCGGCGAAGCTCCCCGAAGCGCTGCGGGCCATCCAGGCCGGCAAGCTGCCGCGCAAAGCCGGCCTGACGATGGCGCGGCACGACCAGCAATATGAATTCACGTTGCACGCCGAGTCGCTGGCCGTCACCGGCGCCCGGCTGCCGGCGCCGGAAGCGGAAGACGACCGCGCCCGCCAGGAGGAACGCGTGACCCAGTTGCGCGGCCTGCTCGAAACCCTGGACTTGCTGTACGCGGCGTTCTTGCAGCGCCGGCTGGGCGACGATTGGAGCAAGGAGACGGCCCGGATGAAGAAATGGCTGGCGCGGTGATGGACACCCTCTCAAGATGCATAGCCTGCGCAAATTGATTACGCAATGCCGGCGCGGACACGGCCACGTTTGCTGGCGCCCATGCATCTGATTCAGTTCCAACGCGACTTCTCTCGATATTCCAACGAAGACACCCGATAGCCTGACTGAGGGCTTGTCCATGCGTTCAGCGAGCCTGACAGCAAACCTGATCGCTCCCGTTTGCTCGCTGCTCGTCGCCTGCGGCGGCGCCGCGGCGCAGGAACCTCGGCTTGGACCGCCGGAGGAGATCACCGCAGCGCCGCCGGAAGCCGCGCAGGCAATCACCGCCACGCAGGCAAACGCCGGCAAGCGCTGGTGGCTCAGCGCCGACTACATGCTCTACCAGCTCCAGGGCAGCCCGACCCCGCCGCTGGTGACCGCGGCGCCCTTCGCCAGCGCCTCGGCCATCCCCGGAGCGCTGGGCAATCCCGACACCACCGTGCTGTCCGGCGGCGAGCGCCTGGGCGGCGACTGGCGCTCCGGCGTGCAGGTCCGCGCCGGCTGCCTTCGCGACTGCTGCGGCATCGATATGGGCTTCTTCTATGCCGGCGACCAAGCCGACGATTTCACCGCCGGACCCAGCGATTCGTTCATCCTCACGCGGCCGTTCATCAACGTCGATCCCAACACGCCGGGCACGCCGCTGCCCGACGCACAGCTCGTATCGGCCCCGGGCGTCGTGAACGGCACGGTCGGCGTCGCCGCCGAGTCGCAGATCCTCGGCGGCGAGCTCAACCTGCGCTGCCCCCTCTGTTGCCGGAGCGATGACGATCCATGCTCCCCGCGCGGCTGGCGGATCGACGGCCTGGCCGGGTACCGCATCGTCAGCCTGACCGAGAGCCTGGGCGTGACCGAAAACCTGGTCGTCGCCTCGGCCGACGTCGGCATTCCCGCGGGAACGCGGTTCCTCATCAACGACCGCTTTGGCGCCGAGAACATGTTCCACGGCGGCCAGCTCGGCGTGGCCGGCGAACTCTGGCGCGGCCGCTGGTCGCTCGACGGCCGCGCCGTCGTGGCCCTGGGCGGCATCTGCCGCGAAGTGGATATCGCCGGCGCCACCACGGTCACGGTCCCCGGCGTCGGCTCGGTCACGGCGCCCGGCGGCTTCCTGACACAACCGACCAACATTGGCCGCCGCCACAGCAGCGGCTTCGCGGTCGTCCCGGCCGCGAGCGTTGCGGCCGGCTATCAGGCCACGCCGCGGCTGCGGCTGGTCACGGGCTACGAGTTCTTGATGGTGACCGGCGTGGCCCGCCCGGGAGATCAGGTCGACCTGACCGTCAACACCTCACAACTCGGCGGCAGCCCCCTCGCCGGCCCCGCCCGCCCCGCGTTCGTGGAGCGGACCAGCAGCGTCGTGCTGCACGGCATCCGGTTTGGGATCGAGTTTCGGTACTAAAATCAGCGTGCCTGATTCCGCTGCACCAACCCGAAGCGCAAGCGAGGGGCACAGTCGACATCCCTCGCTTACGCTTCGGGTTGGTATAGGTTTCGGTAGTGTCTCACATGGTCGCCTTTCGCTCCGCGAAAGTGCGACCTTTCGCGGAGCGAAAGGCGACATATGGCAAACTGAGACACTCCAGAGTCTCGCTTCGCGCTGGCCGAGCAGCGCCTTGCGAGAAGTTGCCTGTCTGCGATAATTGGGGAATTACCGATCCCCCCGAACGGTCATCGTATCAGCCATGAATCCATCGCGCTTTGCCGCTCCCTTGCTCGTTGTTTCTGCACTGGTGCCGGCCAGGGATCTTCGCGGGCAGACCATTCAGCACGGCCTGCGCGTCCCCGCCGGTTTCGAAGTCGTCGAGTACGCCGACAGCCAGCTCGCCAACGATATCTATTGCTTGACCATCGATCCCAAGGGCCGCGTGGTGGTCGCAGGCCGCGGCTACATCCGCATTCTCGTCGATGACAATGCGGACGGCAAAGCGGAGCGAGCCATCGAGTTCGCCGACAATCCCAAGGACGGCGCGATGGGCCTGTGCTGGGAGGGCGACACGCTCTACGTCACCGGCGACGGCGGGCTGCGCAAGTTCGTCGATCGCGACGGCGACGGCAAGGCGGACGGGCCGGCGCAGCTGATCCGCGCCATGAAGACCGGCGGCGAGCACGCGGCCCACGCCATTCGCCGCGGGCCGGACGGCTGGCTGTACGTCCTGTGCGGCAACATGGCCGGCATCGACAAGGGCTATGCGACGCAGCCGGCGTCGCCGATCAAGGATCCGGTCGCCGGCTGCGTACTCCGTTTTTCACCCGATTTGAAGGAATCCGAAATCGTCGCGCACGGCTTCCGCAACCCGTACGACATGGACTTCAACACGGACGGCGAGCTGTTCACGTTCGATTCCGACAACGAGCGTTGCGTGAGCCTGCCCTGGTACGAGCCGACACGGTTCTACCATGTGATTCCGGGCGGGCATTACGGCTGGCTGTCGCCGCAACGGGCCAACTTCTGGCGGATGCCGCCGTACCTTCCCGACGTGGTGGCGCCGGCCGCCACGCTCGGCCGCGGCTCGCCGACGGCGTGCATCTGCTACCGGCACGCGCAGTTTCCCAAGGAATACCGCGGCGGATTCTTGCTCGCGGACTGGACGTTCGGCAAGATCTGGCACTGCCCGCTCCAACGCAAGGGGGCCAGCTACACGAGCCAACCGAAGGTGTTTCTGGAAGCGGCCGGCGACAACGGGTTAGCGCCGACAGGGATGGCGGTACACCCGCAGACCGGCGATCTGTTCGTCAGCATCGGCGGCCGTGGCACGCGCGGGGCGGTGTATCGGGTGCGGTATCCGAAGGGGCTGACGGGCGATCTCGACGTCGAGGCGGCGAAGTGGGCGACGTCGAAACTCAGGATCCTGCGCGACACCGGATCGATGGTTCCCGTTCCGCCCAGATTCCTCGACACGATTCGTTCGTTGCAATTGGAGCTTGGCGACATCGGCGCTGCCAGCTTGCGGGGAACGGTTTGGGAAGGTTACACGGCCCGCGGCGCGGCTCAACAGCGGCCCAAGCGCGACGCCGTGGTCGCGAAGCTTTTGGACGCCTATCCTGGCGGAACTCCCGACGAGAATCGCGAAATCCTGCGCACGCTGGCCATGATCGGCGCCGAAGCTCCTGGCGACTTGCCCAAGCGCTGGACCGCCGAGTCCGATCCGCTCGACAACATCCACGAGCTCATCGTCTGGGCACGTTGCAGCAACAAGAATCGCGCCACCGAGCGCGTCGCGGCCGCCTTGCTTGACGTGGATCGCAAGATCACCAAGCGCAACATGAATCGCGATTCGCACTGGCCGCTGCGCATCGCCGAGCTGTATGCCGGGCTTGCGGAGAAAGATCCGAAGTTGCACGCGGCCATGGTTGTCCATCCGGATTTCGGCCGCCCCGATCACGCGTTGTTCGCGCAGGCCAGGGGTTTCGATCAGGCCAAGGCGGCGGCGATCTTTCTCAAGAGAATCACGGCTGTTCCGGAGTTCGCCGTCAACGAATCCGTGTTGCAGACCCTGCACGCGTTGCCGGCGGCGCAGGTGAATCCCGTGGTGCGGCCGCTGTGGGGCCAGGCGGGGCACGACGGTCCCATCGTGCAGCTCCTGGCGCGACAACCGGAACAGCAGGATCGCGCCAAGTTCGTCCACGGCCTGGCCTCGCCGCGGCCGCAGGTGCTGGCCGCGTCGCTGCAAGCGCTGGAGAAGCTGCCGCCGGCGGACGACGCCCACGAAGTGCTGGGATTGCTGCAAGCGTGGAAGCTGGTGCCCGAACAGCAGAAGGCGCTGCGAGTCGCACTGCGGCAGCGGCTGATTCGCGTCACGCGCTTGCCGGCGGACAGTGACGAGCGCGCGTGGAACTCCTGGTTCGCGAAGCAGCATCCGAAACTGGCGGCCCGGCTGGCGAACCCGGACGGCGTCGACGTGGCCGCCTGGACGCGGCGCGTCGCCAACCTCGACTGGACCAAGGGGGACGGCGAACGAGGCCGGGCGATCTTCGTGAAGGCCAGTTGCGCCGCCTGCCATTCCGGCAACCAGGCGACCGGCCCGGACCTGAAGGGCGTGACCAAGCGCTTCTCGCGCCAGGACGTGCTTACCGCGATCGTACAGCCGAGCCGCGACGTATCCGCCCGCTACCAGTTGACGCAAGTGGAGACGCGCGACGGCAAAGTCTACCAGGGCGTGGTGATCTACGACGCCGTGGACAGCCTGATCCTGCAGACCGGCGCGACGACGACGGTGCGGCTGGCCGGCCCGGACGTGGTCGCGCGCCGCACCGTGGCGACTTCGCTGATGCCGGCGGGGCTGCTGGACCGCCTGTCGGACGAGGACATCGCCGACTTGTACGCGTACTTGCAGTGATGACTTCTACGCTTGTTCTCGGGCTGCTGGACAAGTTCGGCAAACTGCGAGTCGCGTCAAGCAGGCGTCTTCGCGAAGGTACCGTCAAACGCTGCGGCCGTCAGGTGGTGCGGGTGAGCCGGGAGACGGTGCGGATTGTCAAGCAGTTGCCGCAGCTGTATGCGGACTAGGCCGTGTTCTGATTCGATGCTATATTGACTGGCGCTGGGCGCGAAGCTTCGAATGAGATACGTGGCAGCGGGCGATCGGGAGTGTCTTCAGTTTTCGCAAAAAACGAGGTGGCAGTATGAAAGTCTCCGAAATCGTACGAGAGGCCGTTTCGCTGGCGAAAGCAGCCAACGAGGCGCGAGCTGCCCAGGGGCAAGAAGATTCGCCGATCGTCGCTTCCGGAAGCTATACCGCCACGGTGAAGCCGCGCATCACGGAGGAGCGCCGGCTGCGAGAGTTCTTGGAAAAGCAGTCGTCAGCGACGATCTACCTACTCTTGGCAATCACGAATTTGGGAAGGGGCGACTTTGAAGCCAAGGATCTGCTTGAGCAATATCGCGACATGGACGAAGCTTATGGGGACGCACAGTTGGCGGCGCGGCAAATCTTCGAAATGTGGCCGCTGCCAGAATTCCTGGAGAAGGGCATGGCGGAACTGGACCGCGCGGGTCTCGACATTGATACGCTGATGCGAAGTTGATTCTGCACCAAGGTGGGCGGCCGCCTTGGGGAGTCGCTGATGCCCTCCAATGCCTTCAAACAGCACTTGCTCGTATTATTGGGTGATGCCGACGAATTGCTCGGTGCGCATGCAGGATTGCGAACCGGCAAGCCGGGTCGACAATGGGGACTCGGAGCGCTGAATCGTGCGGTGGTGGTCATCTGTGTTTCCGCATGGCAGGCCTACGTCCAGGAGGTGACTGTAGAGGCAATGACCACGTTACGCCCAGCGGTTGGCGCTCCTCTGGGAGCCTGGTACTCGCTGAACGCATCTACAAGAAGTTCGGCAGGGCGATTGAATACCACGAACGTGGACAACGTCCGAATGCTGCTTTCCCACACGATCGGCCTGCAGGACGTTACAGCGTCGTGGTTCTGGAAAAACTGCACCAGTGATCGTGCACGCCAATTGCTTGCCGAGGCCTTGACCTTCCGACATCAGATTGCGCACGGCGTAAACCCGAGCCCGGTAATCCAGAATGCCTATGCAACTTGGCTGCCTACCTTCTTTCGGCGCCTTGGCGTCCGAACGGACGCAGGCATCCGCGACTTCCTTGTCAATACTCTGGGTATCGCGAATCCTTGGCCCGCCTGAAACGTTTGGCGGAAGGGCCATGCCCATCGTCCCTAACCTGTCTCTAGCGTGCACGCGAGGAAAACCCAGCCACTTCTGGGCCTTCGCTGACGCCGGCCAGGAACTCGCCCGGCTGCGATGTTGTCGATTGTGCGGACTTTCGCGCGATGGCACATAGCTTAACCCCATGATCCACATAGCCCCCTCCATCCTGGCCGCCGATTTCAGCCGGCTCGGCGAGCAGGTGCGCGAAACCGAGGCCGCCGGCGCCCAGCGCGTCCACGTCGACGTCATGGACGGCCATTTCGTCCCCAACCTGAGCATGGGACCCGTGGTCGTCGAAGGCTTGCGGCCGCGGACCGCGCTGCCGCTCGAAGTGCATCTCATGGTCGAGGCGCCGGCCAGGTTCATCCCGGCGTTCCTCAAGGCGGGGGCCGACAGCGTCATCTTTCACCTGGAGGTCGTGCCGCAGCCGGGGGCGTTGATCGCCGACGTGCGCGGCCGGAACAAGAAAGTCGGCCTGGCGATCAACCCCGACATGCCGGTCGAGGCGTTCGAGCCGTTCCTGGGCGACATCGACCTGGCCCTGTGCATGACGGTGTTCCCCGGCTTCGGCGGGCAGGCGTTCATCGCGGAAAGCCCCGAGCGCATTCGCCGGCTGCGCGCCCTCATCGAGCGGCACAACCCGGCCTGTGAGCTGGAAGTGGACGGCGGCATCGATCACGACACGGCGGTCGCCGCGGTTCGCGCCGGCGCCAACGTGCTGGTGGCGGGAACAAGCGTCTTCAAATACCCGCAAGGCCCGGCGGCGGCCGTCCGCGAGATGAAGCGGCTGGTCGGCTGAATGCAAAAAGCCCACGGGCACAGCCGCGGGCTTTCGCGTTCACCACTCACCACACACCACTACTCCACCCGCTGCGGGTCGATCGCGATGGCGAGCGGCTCGATCCAGTTCTTGTGATCGGGGTCGTAGTAGAGGTACGCCCGGCTGGCGGGGCCGCGGTACGTGCCCGGCAGCCGGCACATCAGATCAATCGCCACGTCGATCTTGGCCTTGGGCGCCAGGTCGCGCCAGTATAGCACCAGCTCGCGGCCGCGCAGCTCCCAGTGGCTGATGACGCCCGGCTTGGTGTCGTTGTCGCGGAGCCGGGCCAGGTCCTTGAGTTGCTTGGCGTCCTCGGGGATCGACAGGCCGGCGGGCAGGCCGAGGATCGCCACCGTCATGCCGTGGCCCTTGTCCACCTGGTTCTCGACGGTCGCGTGCAGCTTGACCGTTTCGCCTTCCTGGGCGGTCAGCTTGCCGAGCCGGGCCGACAACTTCACCGGGCAGTTCGGGTCCGCCGGCGGCGTCAACGTCTGGTACGACCAGCTCAACGTGTACGGGAACGTGTTCCTGCCGGTCGTTTCGATTAGCACCTTGTTCTGCCCCGGCCGCAAGCCGTTGGCTTCGAGCAGGGCGAGCGTGATCGGCTCCGACGCGCCGGCGGTGTAGGCCGTTTCCGCGATCGGCCGCTTGTTCACGTTCAGAAGCTTGACCGAGAGCTGGCCGTCCTCGGCGATCTTCTTGCTGTCGCGGGTGTGGGCGATCAAGGCCTTGAGGGCCAGGATCGTCGATTGCGTGGCGCCGAAGCTTCCCTGGCCGGAACGCTGGGCGTTGATCCACTTGACGGCCTTTTCCACGTTCGCGTGGAATTCGTCGGGCCGGTTCGCCTTGAGCCAGGCCAGCACGCAGAGCGCCGTCGTTTCCAGTTGCAGGCTGCGGCCCTGCGAGCCGGTGATGCTCGTCTGCGTCCCGTCCAGGCGGCCGTCGTCCTTCTGGTTGTCTTTCAGTGCCTTGGCCAGCGCGAGAGCTTCGTTGGTCTTGCCGCTCCCCAGGTGACCGAGGGCGACCAGGGCGATGAAATAGGGATCGTTGCTGCCCTTGGCCCTGGCGTAGAGGGCGGCCAGCTCGTTGGACAAGTCCTCCGGGGCCCCTGCGTTGGTGAGCCCCCAGACGATGTAGGCGTTGGTGATGTGCTCCGGGGCCCGGCCGAAGGTGTCGATGGCGCGGGCATTGCGCTTGAAGCCGCCCTGGCCGTCGCGCTGCCCCAACAAGTAGGTGCGGGTCCGCTCGACCATGTCCTTGTCCACGTTGTAGACCTTGGCCATGTCGTGGAATTGCAGCAGCCCGTACGCGGTCAGCGCCTCGTGCGGCGGCGCGGTGCGGCCGAACCACTCGTAGCCCCGTTTCGCAGTGTCTTTCGGATTGATGCACTCGAATGAAGTCAGCTTCTGGTAGCCGCTCTGCATCAGCCCGCGGGCGCGCGTCTCGAGATTGGGATCGGCCTGGCCGGCTTCCTGCAGGTAGTTAAGGATCAGCACGTTGGGATAGTTGCTCGACGAGCTCTGCTCGAAGCAGCCGTGCGGCTCGCGCAGCAGGCCTTCGAGCCCCTTTTGCAGCTCGGCCAGCGTGGACGGGAACACCTGCACCTGGCACTGGAGCGTGCCGGGCACCCAGGTGTTGGGCAGCGTCACGTCGTGGGCCGCCGCCTTTTCCAGGAGGCCGCTCACCGAGCCGCGCAGCGGGTAGCCTTCGGCGACGATCTTGAACTCGCGCTCGACGGTGTCGCTGCCGTGCTGGTTGAAGTTCATGGTTCCCTTGACGCGGAGCTGGGCCTGGCCGGACACCACGGCCGACTCGTACGCGAACAGGCCGCGGTTGCGCTCGTTGGGGCCGACCTCCACGTCGCGCGTCTGCGGGTCCTGCGACTTCAGTCCCCACACTGTCGCCGACAGCTCCACCCGGCCTTCGTTCTTGGTGTCGTTCTTCACGGCCACTGGAATGATGACCTTGTCGGTGTTGCTGATCTCGAACGGCACTTTCGGATCGATGCTGAACGGCAGCCGGGCGGCGATCTCGTAGCGATCGGCGCCGAGCCGGCCGTCCAGGCTGTGGCTGAACACGGTCACCTGGTAGCGCGTGACGGAATCGGACAGATCGAAGGCCACCTGGGCTTCGCCGCCGGGCAGGATGAGCGCCGGCTGCCAGAAGACGGTCTCGGTGAAGTCGCGGCGAACGGCATCCGCGCCGGCGCGGACGTTGTCGAGCGGGTCGGCATGCCGGTGGGCGTACTCGCGGACGACGAGGGGCGGCGGCTGCACCGGCAGGTCGATGTTGCGGTTGAGGCGGCGCCGCATGATCTCCTGGTAGTTTCGTTGCTGCCGCAGCTCGCGCTCGGCGAACATGTGGAAGTTGCCGCGAGGACCGCCGAAAGCATCGGCCCGCATCTGCGCTTCAAGCTGGTTGGCGTCCAACTGCTGAAGCAGGGCCTGGTTCGGGTTGGCGTTGCCGAAGCCGCCCGGGAACTGCGGTTGGGGCGCCGGAACGCCCGGGAGAGCGCCGCCGGGCCCGATGCCCGGGATGGCGTTCTGAGCGAAGCGCGGCGGCGCCGCGCCACCGGCCGCCAGCTTTTGGGGCGCGAAGGCCCGTTTCTCATCGTCTTGACCTTTGCCCCGCATCGCCGGCGGCGGTGGAGCACCGTCCTTCGCGTCGCCGACGGCCCTGTCCTTCTTGGCCATCTCGAACATGCCCGGCTCGATCGCGCCCGGCGCCGGCGGCGCCGCCGGCATGGCCTTCGCCTCCGCTTTCGGCGCCACCATGACCACGTCGGGCGCGGGCAGGGCTGCATTGGCCGCCGGAGGCGGCATGTCCTTGGCAGCCTTATGCATCGCCACCATCGGATCCTCGCGCTTGCCGATCATGTAGAACACACCGGCCAGGCTCCCCATGAACAGGAAGAGCAACAGCGCCGTCCCGGTGACCAGCGACGCCAGGGCCGAACGCCCCTGGCCGAGCCGGCGGATGCCGAGCGCGATGGCGCCGAGTCCGAACGCCAGGGCGCCGAGCACCAGCGCGCCCATGAGGTACTGGAACATCCGCTTCTCATAGTCGCGCAGGCTGGCCTGGGCGTTTTCGCGGGCACGGCTCGCCATTTCGGCGTTGATCTGCAGGATGTGGAGCTGCTGCGCGGCGTCAGGCGGGCCGTTCTCGACCGCTTCTTTCTTGGCCAGCACCTCCATGATCTTGACCGCCTTGCCGGCGTAGGCCCGGTCCACCTTGGCGGCGACGATGTCGTCGACCGTCTCACGGCGGGCGTTCGGCTGCGCCCAGGCGGTGACGACGCGGGCCACCTCCGGCTCGTTGTTCTGGAGCGGATTCTGCTCGGCGAACCGCCGCCAGCCTTGCGTTCCCAGGAGCAGATCGAGCGCCTGCGCCGCCTTCGGGTGTGAGCCCAGGAGGACGTCGGCGTTCTCGAAGTCCTCCGGCTTGCGAATCTCGTTGGTGAGCAGGAAATGCGTCGGCAGGCCGCGGTCGGTCTTGTCGTCGGCCAGCTTGATCAGGCTCAGGTCGACCACCGACACCAGGCCGACGGCCGGCGTCTTCTGCTTTTGCTCGTTCTGGGAGCGGAGCTTGAACTCGACGCGCTCGCCGGGGAAGTATTCGTCCTTGGCGCCGTCCAGCGTCACCTTCAGGTGCTCGGTGTTCTTGCGAAACGTCAGGCGTTCGGCGCGGGGCACGTAGTGCACGTCCTCGCCCTTGACCACCACTTCATAGACGGTGATGCGGTAGACGCCGCTGACGCCCGGCTCGGCCTGCAGCGTCACCGGGATCGTCCGCCCGGCCGGGGCGCCGATGTGCCGCTGATCGAGCAGCTTGCCGCGGCAATAGGCGCCGACCATGAGCGGCCGCTGGGCGTCGGCGCTGGTGATTTCCATGTCGATGGCGTCGTCGACCAGCGGCTTGGTCAGGTGGAGCACGATCCCCTTGGGCATCACCGGCGGCAACAGGTGCCGGCTCTTGATGCCGATGGGCGCGTCGATCTTCAGCTCGTAGCGCTGGCCCGGCGCCGGGACGAACGTGAACGATCCCTGGCCCTGGTTGATGCCTTCTTCGAGATCGTCGTGGAAGGTCTCGACCCGGGCGACGACGTTGCCCTGCTGATCGACGACGCGGCCCTTCAGCTCGGCCGGCCGGCCCAGCGTGTTCGTCGCCTGGAAGTAGACGCGATTGGCGACGCCCTGGATGAGATCGCCCCCTTCGGCGAAGAACTCGACATGGAGCTTGTTGAGCACGATGGGAATCGGCTTGACGATCGATTCCGGGCCGGCGCCGTCGTGGAACTCGACGGTGACGGAACCCTGGCCGAACGGCATGTTCTCGGCCGCCGGCAGCGGGAAGACCGTGCGCGGAACACTCCCATCTTGCTTGGTCATCAGGCGGGCTTCGTGAATGACGCGGTTGTCGACCGTGGCCCGCACGTGGACTGGTTGGTTGGCGAGGGCAGCGCCTCCCTCGGCCCTTTTCGCCAGGGCGTGGATCTCGACCACGTCGCCCGGACCGTAGCTGCTGCGGTGGAACTTGAGCTCCTTGTTCATGCGCGGCATCTGCCACTGGTTGACGAGGAACGTGCGTTTCTCGGGCGCGAAGCGGTCCTGGGCATCGCTGACGATGAGCGTGTACTGCCCGCCGGGAGCGTTGGGGTCCAGCGGGTACTCGCCGGCGCCGAGGCCGCGGAGCGGCTGACCGTCGGGTCCCTTGATCGGCTCACGCTGTTGCTGTTGGAATGGCTGCGCTTGTTGCTCGGGCGCAGCCACCAGGGTCGCGGCCCCGTCCACCTTGAAGATCTCTTGCTGATTCGGGCCGAGGACGCGATACACCAGGTGCAGGTCCTCCTGCGCCGGCTTCAGGCTGAAGCGCTCCAGCGTCAGCGACCGGAAGCGCACCACCTCGCCGGGCCGGTACATCGGCCGGTCGGTCATCAGGTGGGTGAGGTATTCGACGGCGGTCAGGCCGACTTCATGCTTGGCGACCAGCTGGCCGTGGTTGTCAAACAGCTCGACCTGCAGTTCCGGCCTGGTATCGCGGGTGAGCGGCAGGGGCGGGACCTGGATATGGTTTCTGGCCTGCACGTTGGGCACGTCGAGCGAGTACAGCTCCTTCTGGGTCACCTGGTCGGTGACCGTCAACTTGGCGCGGGCCGTGGCCAGGGGCGCCATCAGCGTCTTCTTGGATTTGACCGTGGCCGCGGGGATCGGCAGGGGCCGCACCGGCGGCGTGGTCTGCAAATTGGTGACGTCGATGTTGACCGGGATCCTGGCGCCGGCGGCCGGACTGGCCGGGGCCTGCACGCGCACGTTCGGCTTGTTGACGACTCGTTTGCGCTCCTGGCTGGCGTCGCGGCTCCAATCCTTGAAGAGCCGGTCGATTTCTTCCTGGATCGCCTTGATCTCTTCCGCGGTCTCCCGCCGATGGTTCTGCAGATTCTGCTGGTATTCCTCCTGCTGCTTCCGGGACTCACGGACCTTGGCTTCGGCGACCTCGATCTTGTCCTTGGTGCGGAACCAGCCCCAGGTGCCCATCGTGCCGCCGCCGAACACGAACACGAAGATCGACGCCGCCACCGCGACCCGGACCCACGAGAACCCGCGCTGCCGCCGCGGCAAGGCTTGCGTCGGCTCGGCGAACCGCTTGGGAGTTTCGGCCGGGACCTGGAAGCTCACCTCCGCGAACGATTCCTTGGCCGCTTCGGCGAGAAGGTCTTGCTGAGCACGCAGCGCGTCACGGGCCGCCTGGCAAGGGGCGCAACTTTCCAAATGTTGGGCAAGTTGCGCGCGCTCCTCGGGCTCGACGACGTCGTAGAGGTAGTGCAACAGTTGCTCTTGGCAATGCTCACAGTTCATGGGGGATTCCCTGTTCGGTGTTTCGCGGGGCGGGGGAAACCCGGTTGAGCCCTGGGCGCCCCCCTATAGGACCCTATAGGCCTCATGGGACCTATGGATTCCTGCTCCAGCAAATCCCGAATCGTCACACCAGAATCTTGCGCAGCTTCTCCAGCGCGCTGCGCATCTGCGTCTTCACCGTCCCGACCGGGCAGCCGCGCATGTCGGCAATCTGCTCGTAGGTCAGGTCGCCGTTCTGCCGCAGCAGGAAGATCTCCTTCTCCTCGTCGCGCAGATGGCGGATCGCCTTGCGCAGCCGGTCCACGCACTCGCGCCGTTCGGCCGTCTCACCTGGGGCCGGTTCCTTGGCGGCCATCGTGTACTGCTCCGCTTTGAGCGGCTTGGCGCGGCGATGCCAGGCGCTGCGCTGCATGTCCTTGGCGGTGTTGAAGCACACGCGGAAGATCCAGGCCCGCAGGTTCAACACCTGGTGGACCTGGTCGCGGGCGTTCCAGCACTTGATGAACGCCTCCTGGGCGGCGTCCAAAGCGTCGTCGCGATTGCCGAGCACATAGAGCAGCGTGCTGATCAGCTCGTCGCGAATGTCATTGAACAGGCGGACCATCTCCTCGGCCCGCGCACTGCGCCCGTTGGTGTCGGGCTTCACGCGAATCGACACGGCCACGTCGCGTTTCGCCATAAGTCACCGGAAAAGACGAGGTTGCCCGCGGTTTGGATTGGCACGTGCGGGAAAACCGGCAGTCGCTGAGAGGGATCTTGGCCGCCGCCGAGCGGCGCCGACGCGCACTTCGCCATAGAGTTGGCGTCATCCACGGATGTCGCGCGCGCCGTGGGACTGGAATCCGATCCCGTCCCGCGTGCCCCCATTCTATCCCGCCACGTGCCACGCGGCTCATGAAGAAATGCCGGCTCCCGGCGAGAATCCTTCTCACCAGATCGCCCTCAGCTCCTGTTCCAGGCGGGAAATCAGGGCCGGATCGACCAGTTCGGGGCGAGCGCGGGCACGGTAGGTGAAATGGCGCAGGAAATTGCGTGCGATGCGCTCCTTGTCCGTGGCGCCGCTTTCCACGGGCGCCAAGTTCGTCAGGTACTCCGGATAGAACAGCGCGCAGTAGTTCAGGACACGCTGGCTGGCCTCCGCCAGACGCAGCTTGCCGGATTCGATGTCCCGGCACATGGTTGCGTTGAACAGGGCGAACGCGTCGCGCCGGGCGCGGTTGATCTCGCAGCGCTCGGCCCGCCGTTGCTGACTGGCCGCACGGCGTTCGGCGGAGTCTTGCCCCTGTTGTGGCTGCGGGAGCAAGAGCGCGGTCAAACCGAGACATGCCAACAGCAACACACCGCCCGACAGCGATTTCATGGCGCACCTCGTACCAGACTTCTGTAACGAGCGTGGGAGAGGCGGTGTTCCGGACACAGCCGTGAGAGCCGCGGTCGCGGCCCGCTGAACGCGGCGCAGTCGGCCGCTTAACCTGATTGCGTCCCAGGAACGAGCATCGTCCCGCCGCACTGGGGGCATTTGACGTTCTTGCCGGCGGACTCCGGCTTGGCCTTGAGATTCTTGCCGCAGGTGGAGCACGGGAACAACAGGCTTGCCGCCGCGGTTGCCGGCGCGGTCGGGCCGGCGCCGGCAGCCCCAGGTTGCCGCGGCAGCCGTCGGCGCCATTGCGCCCAGATCCCGCCCAGGATCAAGAGGGCGCCGCTCACCCCTGCCGTCACCCAAAGCGCGATGCGCCTTGGCCGGATGCCCGCGCGTTCGGCCGCTGTCGGCGCTTTGCCGGAGCGAACGCGGAACTCGATGAGGCGAAGGTCCACGGCGCACTGCGCCTTGCCGGGATACGCCGTCAGCAGCACCGAGCTCACGTCCTCGGCGCCCAGCTCGTCCCGGTGCAGCTCTCGAAATTCGCCGTCGTCGCCCTCGGCCGCCCACCACGTCGCCTCGGTCCCGGTGCGCGTCATCCGCAACTGCCCGGCGTTGGCGGCGCTGGGGATGAGCTCGTGGGTGTGACGACGCTTGCCTTCGGCCGTCGTCGTCGCGCGCGTGAGCATGAACACGTCGCCCTCGCGGACACGGCGAACGCGATAGAAGCCGAGAGCTTCGGCGGTGGGCGTTTCGGTCTTGAGGTAGAACTCCAGGCCCACGCCGTTGCCGGTCTTGGGCCGGTCCGCGTGCAGGATCTCGTAGCGGAGGGTGATCTCGAAGTCGCCCTTGATCGGAAACGTCGTGATCAGGCCGACGTGCTCCGCCCGCTGTTGTTCGGCCGGCAGAGTGATGCGCAGGCCCTCGGGCTCGGACCGGATTCGCGCGGCGGCCTCCGGGCCCATGATCTGCAGCACTTGGGGATCGAACGCCTGGCCGCGAAAATCCTGGTGGAAATCCGCGGGCAGGCCGTCGGGAAAGGCGACCAGGAACAAACCGGCCACAGCCAGCTTCATCGCGACAGCCTCCCTGCTTGGTCCGCGCGGTAGCCGACGAACTCCTGGGCGGTCATCGCAAAGTCCAGCAAGCGAACGTCCACCCCCGCGATCGGACTCAACCAGCCGGGATCGGCGGCGAAGCGCACCATCTCGACCACCGCGTCGCCGGCATCGATCGAGTCCAGCCGCCGGAACGCGCCGGCTTCCCCGTCGGCGGCGTAGAACGAAAAGCGCGGCCCCTGACGGACCACGCGCAGCCGCGCTGGCCCCACCGCCTGATCCGTCGACCAGTCCCGATGAAAGCGTGCCTGACGCTTCTTGTTGTCGGCCGGGGCGCCGGTAAGGTGGCCGGCCGTGAACACGTGCCCTTCCATCCGACCGAGCATCCTGCCCAGCCACACCCCGTCCCGTTCGGCGGACTTCAGCCGGAAGTAGACCGTGACGCCCGCCAGCGGAAAGCGTCCCTTCAGGCGCAGGACCTCGAGCGTCGCCTCCACCTCAAAATCGCCGCGCACGGGATAGCGCACCTTGACGCCGATGGGCTTGGCCTGAACGTCGTTGGCCGGCAGGGTGATCCGCAAGCCCTCTGGCTCATGACGGACGTAGCGCTCGTGGTTCGGTCCGGACCATTCGAAGAAGTCGTCGTCGAATTCGCCGTTGCGGAACGTCCGCACCACGCGGTGCGGACGGGGCACGGCCTCCCCGGCTGCCGGGGCCAATTCCACGACGCGCTGCGGTGGTGGACTGGGCTCGACCAAGAGGCCGTAGGCGGCGCCGGCGCACAGCAGCAAGCCCGCCACCAGCGCGGCCAGCGGGCCCCATCCCGCCAGTGCCGGCGAGCCGGTCAACGCCAGCGCTCCCGGCGAGACGATCCCGGCCAAGGGCGCGTGCCCGGCCAGGGCCGCGGCGCCGTGGACGGTGGCCTGGGTCAGCGCGGCGGGCACCGCCGCCTGGACGCTGCCGCCCGAAAGCAAGGCGCCGAGCACGCTCAACGTCACGCCGCGGCGAACCAGCCGGTTGCGCAGCAGCGTGCGGCCGCGCTGCAGGCGGTCGCGCAGCGTCCGCAAGTTCACGTCGAGAGATTGCGCCGCTTCTTCCTGCGTTTGTTCGCGAAACAGGCACAGGATCACGGGCGACCGCAGGTCTTCGGGAAGTTGCGCGACTTCCTCCTCGAGCGCCTGGCGGACCTCGCGCCAGGTGATGTCGTCCGGGTTGCTGGCGCCTTCCTTGCCCCGGACAGCCGCCTCGACTTGCTGCCGGCGCGCCCGGCTGGCCCGCGCCGTCCGCGCTTTGCGCACCGCCACGGTCTGCAGCCAGCCGGCGACCGAGTTCCGCTGCCGGATCGACCGGGCCTGCCGCGCCAGCTCCAGGAAGCAAGCCTGGAAAACGTCCTCCGCATCCTGCGCGTGATAGGTCAAGCGCCGGCAGACGCCGAGCACGTAGGGGCCGTGGCGCTGCATGAGCGTCGCGAAGGCATCCTGGTTGCGATCGTTGGCGAATTGGTCCAGGAGAAGGCCGTCGGCCAACGGCAGCGCTGCCGCGCTCGCGTGATCCTGTTGCTCGAGCCTGTGTTGACCGAGATTGTGCGGTTCCATCGACGCGTTCCGCCTCCTGTAATCAAATGTGCGGGGAGGCGGCCGCTGGTGACAGGATTTCTTCCGATTTTTTCGGCGGGCGCGGTGCCCACGCACAGCAGATTGCAGATTGCAGATTGCAGATTGCAGATTTCAGATTGCAGATCGCCGCTCCATGCTCCTCAAATCTGCAATCTGCAATCTGAATCTGCAATCTGCAATTCTTGAACGTTGCTAGACCCGTCCCACCGCTTCCAGCGCCTTCTTCACGTCCTCGCCGAGCCCCTTGGGATACAGCCGCACGATGTGCCGCGGCGGCTCGATGGCCCCCTGCTCGAGGATGTCCATGGTCCAGGACAGGTCTCCCTCGCCGGGCCCGTCGATCTCCTCGCCCGACTGGAGCGTGCGATCCAGGCTCATCAGGTACAACGTCACGTTGCGCAGGTAATGATCGATGTCCTCGGCCTTGTACTTGTCCTTGGGATAGAAGGCTTCCACGTCCTGCAGGTCGAGCTGGGCGTTGCCGACCGTGTCCATGAACCAGATCGCCTCGTTGACGTGCAAGAAACGGATGTTCGCCCACAGCTCCAGCGGAATGATCTCCTGCTCCCGGCACGACTTTTCATGGTCGCGGAAGGAGTCCCCGTCGCGCAGCACCTCGCCGTTGGGGTTGAAGTAGCACAGCACGCCGGGCGCCTTGAAGAGCGCCAGCACGATCTTGTTGAGCACGATCAGCT
>JAKEET010000123.1 GCA_022616435.1 Gemmataceae bacterium | reverse complement strand
GTAGTCAGTAGTCAGTAGTCAGTAGTCAGTAGTCAGTAGTCAGTAGTCAGTAGTCAGTAGTCAGTAGTCAGTAGTCAGTAGTCAGTAGTCAGTAGTCAGTCGGTGGTCAGTAGTCGGGGACTGACTCTTGGTTAGTCCCGCATCAACACGCGTTCCTGGAACAGGTTCGAGGGCAGCTTGATGCCCGCTGACTCGAGGCGCGGGACGAACGACGGCCGCACGCCGGTGGCTTCGAACTGGCCGTAGGAACGGCCGTTCTGGTCGATGCCCAGTTGCTTGAAGCGGAAAATATCTTGCATGATGATCACGTCTTGCTCCATGCCGAGCACTTCGACGACGGACGTGATCTTGCGCGGCCCGCCCTGCAGGCGGTTGGCCTGGATGATCAAGTCGACGGCGGACGAAATCTGCTGGCGCATGGCTTTCATCGGCAGCTCCATGCCGGCCATCATGATCATGGTCTCCAAACGGGCCTGGGCGTCGCGCGGCGAGTTGGCGTGCAGGGTGGTCATGGAGCCGGCGTGGCCAGTGTTCATGGCCTGGAGCATGTCGAGCGTTTCGCCGCCGCGGCACTCGCCGATGATGATCCGTTCCGGCCGCATACGCAAGGCGTTGCGGACCAGGTCGCGGGTGTGGACGGCGCCCTTGCCTTCGATGTTGGGCGGCCGCGTTTCCAGGCGGACGATGTGGTCCTGCTGCAACTGCAGTTCGGCGGCATCCTCGATGGTGACGATGCGCTCGTCGTGCGGAATGAAGCTGGACAGCGTGTTCAGGAGCGTGGTCTTGCCGCAACCGGTGCCGCCGGAGATCACGATGTTGAGCCGGGCCTTGATGCAGGCCTCCATCAGCATGGCCATTTCCGGGGTGAAGGCCTTGAAGTTCAGCAGGTCTTCGAGCTTCAGCGGATTGGCGCCGAAACGGCGAATGCTCAGGCTGGCGCCGTCCAGGGCCAGCGGCTGAATGATGGCGTTGACGCGGGAACCGTCCGGCAAGCGGGCGTCGCACATCGGCGAGGTTTCGTCGACGCGGCGGCCGACCTTGGAGACGATGCGATCGATGATCTGCAACAGATGCTCGTTGTCCCGGAACTTGACGTCGGTCTTTTCCAGCTTGCCGCGGCGTTCGACGTAGACCTTGAACGGGCCGTTGACGAGGATGTCGCTGACGGTCGGATCCTTGAGCAATAGCTCCAGCGGCCCGAAGCCGAAGGTCTCGTCGAGCACCTCGTCGATGAGGCGCTCGCGCTCCATGCGGTTGAGGAGCGGGTTTTCGGTGTCGCACAGGCGCTCGACGACGAGGCGGATTTCGCGGCGGAGCGTGTCGCCGGCCAGGTCGCTGACGCGCGACAGGTCGAGCTTGTCCA
This sequence comes from Gemmataceae bacterium, assembly GCA_022616435.1. Classification (GTDB taxonomy): domain Bacteria; phylum Planctomycetota; class Planctomycetia; order Gemmatales; family Gemmataceae; genus JAKEET01. The sequence goes on along the minus strand of JAKEET010000123.1, from coordinate 48,429 downwards.
CGAGCTTGCTGTGGATGAGTCGCTTGAGGTCGTCGAAGCCCTTGCCGCTGTTGCGCTCGCTTCCGGACATGCTCAGGCGGCTCGCGCCCGCCTGGCTGGCGCCGGCGCCAGCGCCGCCGGTAGTGCTCAGGCTGTTCAGACCGCGTTGCAATCGCGACATCGTCGTCATCCTCAAGACCGTCGCGGGCTGGACCGGCTTGACGCCCGATCCAGCTCCGGCGGCGAATTACCTGATCGTGATGAACTCCAGACGCTCAGCGAAACGAGAAGAACCCGCGGCGTTCCTTCTTCGCGTGCCGTTGCAGCGGATCCTTGCCGGACAACACATTGGCCAGGCCGACCAGGCTGATCTGCGTCTTGCACTTGGGGGAGTGCACGAGCAACGGCTCGCCGGCGTTGCGCGAACCGAGCATGGCCTTGTAGTCGTTGGGCACTTGCCAGAAGACGGGTTGGCCGATCGTCTCTTCCGCTTTCTCCAGCGTGATTTCGCCGTCGTCCGCGCCGACGCGATTCACGACAATCTTGACCTTTTCGGCCAGGGCCGCGTCCTGGCCGAACGTGTGCAGCATGCGGACGACGTTGCGCAGACTGGTGAGTTCCAGCTGGCACACTAGCAGCACGACGTCGCTCATGCGCATGGCGGTCAGATCGGTCGTGGTGAAGCGTTTGCTCAGATCGAAGATCAGTTGAGAGTAGCTGGCCCGCAAGAGATTGATCACGCGGCCCAGCTGCTCCTCCTGAATCAGCGAAATATCCTCCATCTGGACGGGATGTGGCAATACAGATAAGCCGCAGGCATGCTTGCACAGCGAGCGGCGCAAGAAGGCCATGTCGAGGCGGTCAATGTTGAGGGCGACATCGGCCAGCGTGTAATCGGGGACCAGATCCAGGGCCACGTCGGCGTCGCCCAGCGCCAGGTCCAGGTCGATCAAGGCGACGTTATGGTTCGTGTCCTGGGCGAGGTTGCAGCCCAGGTTCACCGCGATGCTCGTGCAGCCCACGCCGCCGCGTGAGCCGATCACCGACACCACCAGCGAGTGCAGGCCGGCGTGGCCGTTGGCGACCGGCGTGCCGTCGGGGCTGACGCGGCCGGCCCGCAGCCGCTGCATGGCGGTCAGCAGTTCTTCCAGGACCACCGGCGCCGTCAGGAACTCCTTGGCCCCGGCGCGCAAGGCCTGCAGAATCGAATTGCCGTCGCCGCGGGCGCTGACCGCCAGGATCGGCAGGGTCGGGATTTCCACGGTCAACTGCTGAATCAACTGCAGCGCCTTGCCGTGATCGGCGTCGAGGGCCACCACCACCAGATCGGGCGCCGACTGCTTGGCGACATCGATGAAAAACTCATAGCGCGAGCATTCGGCTTCAAGCCAGACGCTTTCGACGCTCAGCAGCAGATTGCGCAGGGGTTCGCGTGTGGCGTCGGAGGGATCCACGATCGCGATGCGTTGCACGTCCTTCATGGGATGTTGTCACCACCGATAACACGTGGAAACGTCTATCACGAACATAGCTCGCAACCTGAGCCGATGTCGTAACCTGGAGGAAATTTGTCAGTTTTCTTAATCGCGCGAGAAGTGGGGCAGCGAAGCGCTAACCTGGCCAAAAACAGAAAACTCCCGAAGTGCCGAGCACTCCGGGAGTTTGGGTTGGCCGATCACGATCTTCCGTTAGCGGCTTTCGGCCGGGCCGAACGTCGCCGGCACGGCGGGCCGGCCTTCCGGCAGCGGCGGCAGCGCCGGCGCCTCGGGGGGCAGGGCAACCGGCAGCGGCGCGGCGGCGGGAGCGGCTTCCGTCATCGGCTCGGCCGGCGCCGTCGTGATGTCCGGCGGCGGGCTCTGCATGGCGCCCAGGACCGGGCTGACGCTGCCGCTGGAGGCCGTGTAGCCAGGGTAGCAACCGTTCGGGCCGCAGTTGGCGCCGTGTCCCCAGCTGTGGCGTTGCGAGTTGTCGTTGCACGGATAGAGGCCCGCGGTCGGACCGTTCATGTGGGCGGCGCGGAAGCGGCCGTCCGGGCAGACTTCGCGCTGGCCGCGGGGGGCTTCGAGAATCTGCGTGAGGAACAGCTCGAAGTCGTCGGGCGAGCGGGTTTCGCGGCCCGGCAGACGGTGCGGCAACTGCGTGCAATTCATCGGGGCCACCAGCCGCGGCGTCACCAGGATGATCATTTCCTCTTCCCGTTCCTCATAGCGCGTCGAGCTGAACGCCGTGCCCAGGAACGGAATGTCGCCGAGGATCGGGACCTTGTTCGTCAACGCGCCGATCGTGTTCTGGATCAAGCCGCCGATGGCCAGCGTCTGGCCGTCTTCCATCTGAATGACCGAACGGGCGCGGCGCGTGTCAAAGCCGGGGGCGAACGCGCCGGGCACGTTCAGGTCGTTGGCGGCGTTGCGGTTGCTCAGCTCGGCCGCCACGGTGATCTGAATCTTGCCGTTCTCCATGACCACCGGCGTGAATTCGACCGTGGTGCCGAACGGCTTGTATTGCACGGTCGGCGGCGAGCCGACGGAACTCACCAGGACGACCGGGACTTCACCACCGGAGAGGATGTCGGCCTTCTGGCCGCTCAAGGTGGTGACGCGCGGCTCGGACAGGACCTTGGCGAGCTGTTCGGTGCGGAGAGCTTCGAGGAAGCCCAGGAACGAGTGGCGATCGCCGACGACGCCGAATTGCAGGTTCGGGGTGCCGCTGGCGCTTTGCAGGGCGCCGCCGACGCCCGTGGTAATCGCGCTGTTGAACAGCAGCGACGCACCGCCGGTTGCGCCGATGAGGCTGCCGATGAAGTAGTTGGCTCGATTTTCCACCCAGTTGAAGCTGATCCTGCGGATCTCGCTGCGCTGGACGACGGCGACCACCACCTCCAGCTCGACCTGCTGGACGCGCGGAATGATGAAGGCCTCCGGCGTGACCAGCACGTCGAGCAGCTCGACGTTGTTGTCGCCGTCGGTGAACTCGATGCGGGAGGTTCCCGGCGCCAGGCCGGAGACGATGACCGCGGTGGCGTCGTCCTTGATGGCTTCGACGCGAACGACATTGGATTTTTCATTGAAGACCTTGGAGATCTTCTGCGAGCGGCTCATGCCTTCGCGCTTGGTTTCGCCGACGGCGATGACCAGCAGGCGCGGCTTTTCCTGAGCGGAGGCAGCGCCGGCACTGAGGACCAAGCAAAGCCCCACCAGCAGAAGCCGCCGAACGCAACGGGTCGTGCAACGCATCCTAACACCTCATGTTTGGTTGTGCCGAGCGAGTGCGAACACCCGCCGTGGGACGCCTCTGGCGGCCGGCAATCGGCCCTGCCCGCCGCAGCTGTGTCTGAAGCCGTTGCCGGGCCCTCCTCCTGGCGGACCCGACCAGCCGATGTGACTTTAGCGGCGCTGACAAAAGCTCGCGCCGCCATGTCTTTTTCGTCCGGGAAGCGCCGATAACTTCAACTTTTACGGATGCGACGGCGGAATTAGACGAAGGGGTTATGCTGAGGATGCCGGTGATATTCGGAAACCTGGCGAAGTCTTGCCGTCTACGGATCGGTCTCACCGAGTGGGCGCGCAAAGAAAAGCCCACGGACGGGCGATCCGTGGGCTATCGTGGGCGAGCAGCTTAGCAGCCTTTACACTTGCAGCCTTAGTTGCCCTTTTTCTTCGAGGCGGGTTGCGGCAGTTCCTCGGTCTTGTAGATCGTTTGAGTGACATTGGGGCCGTTGAACACGGTCAACGTGTGTTGGCTGAAGGTTGGGTCGTTGGCAACGACCGGCGCGGTCCCGGGCACCTTCGGCTGCGGCTCCTTGGCCGCCAAGGGAATGGCCGCGGGGGCCTGCGTCGGGACCTGCTCCGTGGTGGGATCTTCCGCCACGTTGTTGCCGCGCATGCCTTCCACGGTCACGCTGGTGATTTCCGATTTGCTGTTGTCGTTGTACTTGCGCAACGCCAAGCTGATCGTGCCCATGGTCTTGGCCAGTTCCAGCTTCAGGACGTCCTCGGGCTTGAGGGCCACGGTGACGACGTTGGCCGGCATGGCCTGGCCGTTTTCCACGATCTTGGTGGTGCCGTCGGCCGCGAGCACCAGGACGTTCTCCAGCAGGATCTTGGAATACGACTTGACGTCATCGCCGCGGCGGACCGTGGAGATGATGTTGACGCGCGAATGCGGCAAGCTGGCGAAACCGCCGGCAATCGTCTCCGGGCTGACCCGGATGCCGATCGCTTGTTGGCCCTGCGGCAGCTCGTACATCATGCCGGGGTTCTTGTCGTCGAGCAGATCGTCGGGCGTGATGAAGTCGCCCTGACGCAGCGACCGCTTGAGCACGCGGCCCTGCAGCACCTTCGGATCGGCGATGGCGAGCTTCGGCTCTTCGCCGCTGGGGAACTGCTTGAGCGTGAACAGGTCTTCGGGAATCTTGAGGGTCTCGCCGGTGCTGAGCGTCTTCTTGGCGATCAGGATCGACACTTTTTCGACTTCTTGCTGACGGTCGGCCAGCAAGCGGCTGGTCATGTAGCTCGCGCCCAGGCCGCAGGAAATGGCCACGACCATCAGGATCAATGTTTTCGGTTTCATGTTGCACCTTCAGGCAACGGGAAGGGGGGGCTTCCGCGCGATGTTAAGGGTGTGGGAATCCAGGTGCTCGCCAGTCCAACCCACGCCGCCGGCGAACAAAGCGGCGGTTAACCGAAACGGCGGTTCACCGAAGCGGCGGTTAACGCCAGCCGCCGAACATATACAAGAGGCAGCCGATGAACCCGATGCACAGCGGCACCCCGTAGGGGAGCCGGTGCCAGCGGGGCCGGCGGGCGTCGGCCTTGTCGGCGATCTCGCCAATGCCCTTGGCCGTGGCCAGGTCCCCGACAATGGCGCGGACATGGCCGACGTTCTGTTGGTAGTTGCCGCGCACGATGATCATGCCGACGGCGATGACGCCGCCCACGATGGCCCCCGCGCAGAAGGCGTAGGTGATGATCCACAGGCCCTGCGGCAGCCCGTAAAACGCGCCGATCCACGAGCCGAAGCCCATGGTCATTTTGACGTCGCCGGCGCCCATGCCGCCGATCGCGTACATCGGCAACAGCAGCGCCAGGCCCAGCGCGGTGCCCAGCAGCGCGGCGCCGATGCCGCCCTGGCCCGCCTCCAGGCCGAAATGGTTGGCCAGGCCGAGGGCCCAGCCGCTCACGATGAGCGGAAACGTCAGCTTGTTCGGGACCTTGAACTTCCACCAGTCGATGATGGCGGCCGCCAGCATGCCGGCGCACACCACCAGGACCGGCCAGTTGTTCAGGTCGAGAAAATAATCCATGAGAGGAATCCTTGGCTTGGCGGGGAGTCGGATGGGCACGGCGGGGATCCGGTGGAAAACGAGCCGCCGGCTGCCGCAGATCGCTGCCGCCCGCGGCTCGTCTTCCATGGATCGTTCGACGATTACGTGGCGGTCGTCAGGTTGTTGGCGACGTTGTTGAACGTCTTGTTGGCGTTGGTGCCGATCGCCGTGATCGCGGTGATGCAGACCACGATGATGAGCGCGAGCATGACGGCGTATTCGACCGCGGTGGGGCCGTCTTCCCGCTTCAAGAAGTTGACGACGCTTTGAGCAAACTTACGCATGGTTCGGGGTCCTTTCTGATGAATCCCGTGTCCCGAGAGAAAAACCCCGCGGAAAGTCTGTAGCTGTCCGACAGGGCAAACAACACCGGCCGCCCACTGCGACCGGCGACTGGAGCACAAACAGCAGCTTCCCAGGCCCCGGAAGCCCCGGAAGGGAAGCCCCGGAAGGCCTGGGAAGCGGGCGAACCTTGGCCGCCTTAGGTCGCGGTCGTCAGGTTGTTGGCGACGTTGTTGAACGTCTTGTTGGCGTTGGTGCCGATGGCCGTGATCGCCGTGATGCACACCACGATGATCAACGCCAGCATGACCGCGTATTCAACCGCGGTCGGGCCGTCTTCCCGCTTGAGGAAGTTGGCGACGCTCTGCACGAGCTTCTGCATGACTGGATCCTTTCTCTGAACCCGGGTCCCTAGAAACCGCCTCGCGCCGTATCCTGGGCCGGCCGCCGCGAGGTATCCCTGTCGACCGCACCGCGCGGCCGACAGCGAATCTTCATGCCATCACAACCTGGCTTCCCGGCCATCTGCCGACAGGTTGCTGGCTACGTTGTCGAACATCATGTTGGCACCAACCACCACAGTCATTGCTTGCGCCGCCGCTTACGGCTCACGGCCCGAGGGCTGTATTCAGGGCAGCGTTGCTGAACACTTTGTTGGCGTTGGTGCCGAGCGCCGAGATCGCGGTGACGCACACCACGATGATCAGCGCCAGCATGACCGCATACTCGACGGCCGTGGGGCCGTCTTCCGCTTGTAAGAACCGCACCGCTTTGTGATACCAAGCGCGCATCATCTCTGTCCTTTCCTGGGTCCCCAAGGGACGGGAGCCGACCTTTCCTCGATGGTAATGCGAGGGGAGTTGATGATGGCGAGCCGAGCGCACACCAATCATCCTTTCGGCGGCCTGGCGACCCCGGACACGCGTCCTGGGCCCATAGCTTTGCGTCACCGCCTTACGACGGTTTTGCCTTTGTCGAGGATGCTAAGGTTACTCGTGAGTGGTTTCGATTTCGCGGGGGATACATTAACCGCTAATCGCGAGCACCCTTCACCGCTGACAAAAGAAACGTAGATTGCGTTAGGCCGCGAGTCAAATCGGCATGTCAAAAAAAAGCGGCGCTTCTGCAGCTTTGGCGCGCGGGTCGCATAGGGAAATGACGACCACCGCGGCGCACACTCCGCCAGCGACGTGACACACCGCGTGTGGCTTGCCGTTTCGCGCTCGCTTATCCCGCCATTCTCTGAAGGTTCGCCCCCAGCACTCGCGCGGCTGCGCACGAAGCGCGTGTGAAAGCGTGACAACGCAAACATCAGCCGGCGACCGTGGCGAGCGATCGCTTGCTAATCCGGCTCCGGCGGCGGCAGTTCCTTCATCTTCGGCGGAGGCAGGCCCATCTGGTTGTCCGGGCGGTTGAGCTCCTGCCGATCGTCGCTGGGCGTCTCCGTCGGCGCGTAGAAACCCGCCGCGTAGCCGAGCGCGAACGCGGCCACCACCAGTCCGGCCGCGATCGCCGCCCAGGCCCAAGGCGGCAGCGCGGCAAACGGCGACTTGCTCGGCGGACCGTGGCGAACCTCGGCCAGCCAGCGCCGGCCCTGGTTCATCTGGTCGAACTGCCGCACCGCCGTGATCACCTGGCTGACTTGCCTCTTCGCCGGGCTGTTGTCGGGATCGACTTCAAGCACCTCCATGTACGCCCAGAACGCCTGACCCAGTTCGCCGGCGCGCGTCAAGTTCTCGGCCCGCTCCAGGCCGCCGTTCAGGTGGCTCACATAATCGACGAGCAAATCCAGATCGGCCTGACACGTCGGGCAGCGCCGCACCAGGTCGCGCAACGGCTTGGAGCATTGAGGGCATTGCGGCATGGTCACCTCGGTGAGGAAGAATTGAACCACAGAGGCACAGAGACACAGAGAAGACAAACACTCGAACACAGATTGGGACCGGCGAACACGCTCGACACGTACCTGCGTTTCATCTGTGTCGATCTGTGGCCAATGCTCCGTGATTTCTCTGTGCCTCTGTCTCTGTGGTTCCGACTCTTTCTGATGCCTACAGCAAATACGCGTAATTCAACAGCCGGTCATTCAACGCCGACCCCGCCTCTTCGATCTTCTTCTTGTCGCCGGACGACATCGCTTCGCGGACTTGCTTGCACAGCTCTTCCAGGTCGCGCTTGTCGGCCGGGTCCTCGAGCTTCGGGATCACGTCTTGCTCGGTCTTCTTGAGCAGATCGAGGGCGTCGCGGTATTCCGGCGAGGCTTCCAGGTCCTCGTTCCGCTTCATCAGGTCTTCGTTGATCCGCTTCATCTTCATGATCTGGCCGGCGTCGAGTTGGTCGGGGCCGGTCTGCTGGATCGCGAAACGCCGGCGCTGGCCGTTGTGCAGGTCGTGAATCTGCACCGTGAGGATGCCGTCGTCGCCGTACTCGAAGGCGACTTCGAGAGCCCCGTCCTTCTGCTGCCGCGGCGGGTTGAACTCCCACGGGATCTCGGCCAGCTTGACGTTGTCCTGATGGTGCGGATCGTCGTAGATGTCCCCCTCGTACACGCTGATCACGACGCGCTCGGCCGGGTCGGCCACCGGGTGATAGGTCTTCGTGAACGAGCACGGGATGTCGACGCCGCGCTTGACGATCGGGTCGAGGTACATCTGCCGGCGTTCGTTGATCGGGTTGGCGCACAGCGAATGCTCGAGCTTGACCGAGTAGGCGCAGTTGTCGAGACCCGGGGCGCCTTGCAAGATCGCGGAGACGATGGCGGCCCCCTGGGCCACGCACGTCATCGGATCGACCTTGTCGAACGGCTCGGGGTCCTTGCCGGCCAGCTTCTCGCTGACGAACCGCTTGATGAGCGGGATCTTGCTGGTGCCGCCGACGAGCAAGATCTTGTCGATGTCCTTCGGCTTCAGCCCTTTCAGGCTCATCGCTTCGTCGAGGGCCGTGCCCGACTTGACCACCAGCGGCATGATCTCCTTCTCGAACGACTGGCGATCGATCTCCTCCTCCAGGCTGAGGTGGCGCTCCGGCACCAGTTCGGCCTTGCGGACCACGGTGGTGGATTGCGTGGAGAGCTCGATCTTGGCTTTTTCGACGGCCAGCATGAATTGGGTGCGGTACGGCGAGTTGAGGATGTCGTAGCCGGTCTTGTCGAGGAAGCGTTTGGCGATGACGTTGCCGAGGGCGGCGTCGAGGTCGTCGCCGCCCAGCTTGCCAACCCCTTTGGACGAAATCTCCTCGAAGATGCCGTGATGGATGCGGAGGATGGTGACGTCGAGCGTGCCGCCGCCGAAGTCGTAGACCAGCACCGTTTGATCCTGCTGGGCGTTGAGGCCGTAGCAGATGGCGGCGGCGGTCGGCTCGTTGATCAGGGTCAACACCTGCATCCCCGCGGCGCCGGCGCACAGCTTGGTCGCGTGGCGGGCCAGGCCCTTCGAGTTCGCGGGAATGGTGACGACGCACTTGGTGAACGTCTCGCCGAGGGCCTTCTCGGCGTCCTTCTTGAGCATGCTGAACAGCATCGTCGCGATCTGCTCGGTGCGCAGTTGCTGGCCGACGAGCGGCACGCGCTCCGGCGTGCCGAGGATGCGCTTGATCGAGCGGATCGAACGCTGCTCGTCGAAGTTCTCCTTGGCTTCCTGGCCAAAGGCGAGAGTGCCGTCGCGCCGCAGGGTGACGACCGACGGGGTCCACTTCTGGCCCTCGCGGTTGGGGAGCACTTCCGCCTGGCCGTATTGAAAGTTCGCGACGACCGAATTGCTGGTGCCGAAATCGATCCCGATGTAAGGCATTGCTGGCGATTCCGTGGGGAGTCTGTGAGGCTGCTTACCGCTGCTACCCCCAGGAATCGCTGCGCTCATCCTGGGGCTTGGGCGCCGACGATACGACGATACATTGTAGCGGAAACGTCCACAGATTAGCGAATCGCCCTGGGGTTCTCCAGTGTTTTCGGGGCGCCTGCCTCGGCGTCCACGTCGCGCAGCCGCGACCCGCATCGTCCAGATCTGACCACTATTCACCACTCATCTTCTAGGTTAGGATATACTGTCGTTCATTTCATCCCAAGGAGAATCGGCGATGCGCCTCGTTGTCATTCGCACGTGGTTGGTTGGCGTGGCAGTTTGCGCCGCACACTCGGCCTTCGCGCAGCAGCCAGCAGCGCCAGCCGAGGGCGCCCCAGCCGAGGGCCTGACGAGGCCGACCACGCGTCGCGCGCTCAATGTCGTCCGCCAGGGATTTCCGGCCGCGAAGGCCGATCCATCCGACCTCACCAAGAGCGACACCGCCTGGGAGATCGAATGGGACATCACCAATCCCGACAACGGCACGGGCAAGAAGAGCATGAAACCGTCGAGCGTGCTGGTCATCCGCTCGGCGAAGTTCATGTTCAAGGACCATCAGGGCGGCGTCCGCTGGTTCACGGTGCTGCGCAACCTCGAAGTCGGTGAGATTTTCGTCCCTTACGATCACCTGAGGCCGGTATTTCTGGACGTGGCCGACCATGCCTTTCGCCTCATCCCCGCCAAGCCGGAGTATCTGGGGCCGACGTGCGTCGCGGTCGGGGAAATCCTGGACTCGGCTGACCCGCGCATGAAGGGGAAGGTGATGAAGGAAGTGCACGACGACGGCCTGCGCTGGATCAATGGCAGCAACAAGACGCGCCGCGGCGAAAAGATGCTGCTGACCGCGCTGTTCGACGGCGGCAATTACCGGTACATCCTCGAGTACGCCTTTACCGACGACGGTGTCGTCTCCTGCCGCCTGGGCGCCAGCGCCCACAACTTCTTCTCGAAGCAGAAGGACGGCCGCGACGTGCATCTTCACGTCGGCTGCTGGCGCTGGGACCCGGAGCTGTGCGAAGAGGGCGGCGGCGAGGGGGTCGGGCCGGTCGGGGGCGCCAAGATGAACGAAGTCAAGCTGGTCCGCCGCGTGCCCCAGTCGCGCGTGCCCGACGGCAAGTTCAGGATCGACGTTGCCCCCTTCAATCCTGACGGGGAGGGCGTGGCGAGCGAAGGCTTCGCGGATTGGAAGGCGGAGGAGTTCACGACCCTGCGCGTGCAAAGCACGGTCCGCAAGAACCGCAGCAAGAACCCGCAATACACCGGCTATGACGTGATTCCGCTGCGCACCGGGACGGCGCGCAACTTCCCGGAGCGCTATGCCTTCGCCAACCACGAATACTGGGTGACGCGGCGGCGCACCAACCAGCCCCTGTTCCGCAACGTGCCGATGTACACCAGCCGCCGGCAGTCGCTCGACGGCTGGCCCGTCACCGTGTGGCACGCGACGGCCGGCGTCCACATTCCGCGCGGCGAGGACTACGGCATCGACGGCGTCTCCGCGTCGCAAGGCGCGGCCATCACGAGCTGGACGGGATTCACGTTGCGGCCGGTCAACTTGTTCGACAGCACGCCGCTGTATGTGAGGTGAGTTGAACCATGTCGGCTTTCGCTCCGCGAAAGCGCGCCCTTTCGCGGAGCGAAAGGCGACCCTACGTCCCGCCGGTCTGGAGCCTTGCTGCCTGCATCGTATTGTGGAGCAGCATGGTGATGGTCATCGGACCGACGCCGCCCGGCACCGGCGTGATGGCCGACGCAATCGCTTCGACCCCTTGAAAATCAACGTCTCCCGTCAGTTTGCCGTCCGGCATGCGGTTGGTGCCGACATCGATGACGACCGCGCCCGGCCGGACCATGTCGGCTTTGAGGAAATGAGCCTGGCCGATCGCCATGACGACGATGTCGGCCTGGCGGGTCAGGGCCGCGATGTCGCGGCTGCGGCTGTGGCAGACCGTCACGGTCGCGTTGGCCCCCGCCGCCTTCTGCATCAAAAGCAACGCCAGCGGCTTGCCGACGATGTTGCTGCGGCCGACGATGACGACGTGCCGGCCCTCGACCGGGATGTTGTGGCGGATGAGGATTTGCTGCACTCCCAGCGGCGTGCCCGCGACGTAGCGCGGCGTGCCGGCAGTCAAGAGGCCCAGGTTCTCGGGACCGAAGCCGTCCACGTCCTTGAGCGGCGCGACGGCCCGGATGACGGCGGATTCGTCGATCTGCCTGGGCAGCGGCAGTTGCACGAGGATGCCGTGAACTTGCGGGTCGGCGTTGAGCCGCGCCACCAGGGCGAGCAGCTCCGCCTGCGTCGTTTCCTTGGGAAGTTGATGGAGCCAGCTTGCCATCCCCGCTTTGTCGCAGGCCTTGCGTTTGTTGCGGACGTAGACCTGGCTGGCCGGATTGTCGCCGACCAGCACCGCCGCCAACCCCGGACGCACGCCGGTTTCCTGAACCAGCGCAGCCACGTCGGCCGCGATCTCGGCCTGCATGGTTTCGGCGAGTTTCTTGCCGTCCAGGATTTGCGCCATGTCGAACGTCCTCGTGTCGAACGTCCTCGTGTCCCGGACTATTCTACAGGCGCTGCACTATCGCGGGCAGCACGCTTCCGGACGGACCCAACAACGTCACATCCGCTTGGGACGACGCTCGCGTGGCCGTAAGGTTCACTTCGATGATCTCGGCGCCGTTGAGGCGGGCGCTTTCGACCAGGCCGGCCGCCGGGTAGACGACGGCGCTGGTGCCGATCACGAGGAAGCAATCGCACGTCTGGGCGGCGTCCTCGGCTTGTTGCCACGTGTCCGGCGGCAGCAGCTCGTTGAACCAGACGACGTCGGGACGGAGTAGCTCGTGGCACGCGCCGCAGCGCGGCAAATCGGGAAGGGCCTCGGTCGCGCGGTCGGCTGTCCATGCGCAACCGGTGCAGCGGACGCGGCGCAGCGTGCCGTGGATTTCGAGGACGCGGCGGCTGCCGGCGGCGCGGTGCAGGCCGTCCACGTTCTGCGTGATCAGCGTGAACCGGCCCTGCCCCAGCCGGTCTTCCAGCGCCGCCAGGGCGTGATGGCCGGGATTGGGCCGCACCGCGGCGAGGCCGGCGCGGCGCAGGTTGTAGAAACGCCAGACGAGAGCCGGATCGCGCGCGAAGGCCGCGGGCGTGGCGACGTCCTCGACGCGATAACCTTCCCACAGGCCGCCGGCCCCGCGAAATGTCGGCACGCCGCTTTCGGCCGAGATGCCGGCGCCGGTGAGGGCGGCGATCTTCTTGGCGCGGCCGATGATTCGCGCGGCGCGTTCGATTTGTTGGTGGAGATCGGGGGTCATGGGAGAGTCCATGATAACTCGACGCCAGCCGTGCGAACAGTGGGATTGACGCCGAACGCCGAACGGCGACCAACAAAAAAGGCCCTGCCCGAGTTGCTCGGCAGGGCCTTGGAAAGGGGGAGAGAGGAACTCCCGACCCAGACTTCCGAAGCCTTCAAGACTTCGGAAGTCTAATCACACCTAATCTTTTGTTTCACTCTCAGCCTCGGGCGTGGCGATCGAGCGGAGCACCGGGGCCGAGACGCCGTCGCACTGCGGCACGCACACCGGCACGCGGCGGCACACCTTGTAGGTCTGGCAGTACGGCTCCATCCTGCACGTCGTCACCGGCACCTTCGTGACGACCTCGCGGGGCACGAGCGTGCACTTCGTGTACGGCACCTTGCAGACCTTTTCCTCGCACACGATCCGGCACTTCTTGCACTTCTGCACGCAGGTCCGGGTCTCCACTTCCATGCGGCACGTGGTGTACGGAATCCGGCACACCTTTTCCTCCGGCACCGTGAAGCAGCGCGTCTTGGTCACCATCTTGCAATGATGCTCGGGGATGACGCGGCACGTGGTGTACGGGATCCGCTTGACGCACTCCTGCGGGACCATGACGCACTTCCGGCAGGTCACCATCTTGCAGTGCTGCTGCGGGACCATCTTGCAGGTGGTGTACGGAATCCGCTGCACCTTCTCTTCGGGAATCGTGACGCACTTGCGCTTGGTCACCATCTTGCAGTGCTGCTGGGTCACCATCTTGCAGGTCGTGTACGGGATCCGCCGCACGCATTCCTGCGGGACCATGACGCACTTCCGGCAGGTCACCATCTTGCAGTGCTCCTGCGGAACCATGCGGCACGTCGTCCAGCACACCTTGCGGCACTTCTGCTCGGGCACCATCACGCAGCGCTCGCGGGTCACCATCTTGCAGTGCTCCTCGGTCACCATGCGGCAGGTCGTGTAGCAGCGCTTCTTGGTCGTGCACTCCTGCACCACGCGGCACACGTTGTACTTCACCACCTCGCAGTGTTCCCTGGGGACCATCTTGCAGCACTGCACGGTGCGGACCTCCTCGCGCGGGCACCACACCTTCTCGCACACCCACCGGCCCGGGCACTGCACTTCGCAGCAGATGGTCTCGCCCGGGCACCACCGGCAGCGGCACGTGCACGGATCGAAGACCCAACTGCCCGGCTGCCGGCAGCGCTTGGTGATCGTCCTGCCCGGAACGTAGCGCTGCTCGGTCTTCCACGAGCCGCACTGCACCTTGATCTGTCTTTCCTCGCAGACGCGCTCCATCTTGACGGTCTTGCACACGCGCTCGCGCCCTTCGGTCACCGTCCGATAGGTCACGCACGGCACATCGACTTCGTGCCGCTCGTAGACCGGCCGGCACGTCGTCCACTTCACCGGAACCTGGTACTGCTCGACCCTGCGATGATAGACCGTATACGGGACGAGCTTCTCGTGGTTCTGGTGCTCGGCAAGATACGTGGTCCATTTCACCGGCACCTGGTATTCCTGCCACACCGGCTTCTGCACCACGTAGCGGCATTCGCGGACGTGCTGCTGGTACACCGGGTGCTGCGTCGTCCAGTAGACCGGCACCTGGTATTCCTGCCACTGCTGGCGGTACGTCGTGTACCGGCATTCGCGGACATGCTGCTCGTACACCGGCCGATACGTGGTGTAGTGGACCGGCACCTGGTATTCCTGCCAGACCGGCCGCTGCACCGTGTAGCGGCACTCGCGCACGTGGTTCTGGTACTCGGTGCGGTACGTGGTCCAGCGGACCGGCTCCTGGTATTGCTCCTGGCACGTGCGGTACGTGGTGTACTTGTGCTCGCGGAAGCATTGTTCGTAAACCGGACGCATCACCTTGTATTCTTTGACGACGTCGTAGCATTCCCACACCGGCCGCGACACCGTGTACTTGTGCTCGCGGTAGCACTGCTCGGTCACCTTGTCGTAGACCGTGTGCTTGCATTCCTTGAACGTCGTGCAATAAACGGGACGGTAGCAAATGCGGGTGCGCTCTTCCACCACGGTCTGATAGCACACACGCGGCTTGACGGTCGGGCAGCACCTGGCGGGCGCCGCGGTAAAACGGCACGCGCCGCAGTGCGACGCCGTGGCCCTGGCGGCGAAGCCGGCCAACGCCGACAACGCGAGCACCGCGGGCATGATCTTCGTGAGCTTCATCTCTCATCTCCTCCGGCGGACATGATCCGTAGGGACACCGAGTCCGAGGGCGGGGCCGCGCCGCCTGGATAATCTTTCCCGATAAACGAGTCCGCGTAAATTCGACCTGGCCCAGAAACGGCCAGATTTGCCGGAAGCGGGGCGCTATGGCGAGACTTTACCGCAGAGGTGGAATGATCGGTGAAGTGTGCATCCGCGACGGCACAAACGCCCCTTGGTCGCAAAGTTCGCGTGAACCCCGCGAGAGCGCCGTCGCATTGGAATTCCTGCGAATTCCGCTACGGTCGTTGCCTACGGATTCTTCCGCGCCGCCGGCTCGCGATTCGTCGTCCAGTAGAGCGCGTTGACGATCATGGTCACGAAGTTGGGATCGTCGAAATCCTTCTGATGGCCCAGCGACGTGTAGAAGATGCGCGCGCCCTTGTACTGGCGCGTCCAGGCGATCGGCTCGGTGTTGGCCGTGGCCGAGCCCGTCAGCAGGATGTCCACGTCCTTCGCCAGCCCGGTGTTCTTGTACAGGCTGCCGACCGACTGGAACGGCTGCACGCCCTTGAGGATCGGATGGGACTTGGCCTTCGGCTCGATCTTCACCGCGCAGAGCGGGCCGGCGCCGAAATGGCCCTTGTAATTGCCGCCCAAGACTTCCTTGTCGAGATCGAGCCAGTTCTGGAACGCGTGGCTGGCGGTGCGGATGCCGACGATCGGCTTGCCGGCCAGGCAGTGCTTCTTGACGCGTTCGAGCTGCTCGCCGGTGATCTTCAGGCGGCGCGTGAACAGCAGCATGACGTCGCAGGTGTCGAGATTCTCCAGCCCCGGAAGATCGCTTTCGGTCTTGATGAAGGCCCGCGAACAGACCGCGTGGTAGTTCTTCTCCAGGTGCTTCTGGAATTTGTTGAGCGACGCATCCGAATCGTATTCGAGCGACCCGGAGACGAGGCAGACGCGCAACGGTTTGTCATGCTCGCCGCCGCGTGCCAAGGCGACGGTCATGCCCGCCATCATTGCCAACATGAACCAAGCTCTCATCGTGTCCTCCATTCCTGAATCATGTAGCCGGCGAGCTTGCTCGCCGTGGGCGTTGTCCCGCAATGACGACGATCACGGCGAGCAAGCTCGCCGGCTACATGAATCTGCGTCGGAATTCGCTACTCCATCTTCCCACCCTGGAAATACCCGTGCCCGGCCAGCCGCTGGCCCGACAGCTCATACGCCGCGGCCGGCATGTCGGGGACGCCGGTGGCGTCCACCCAGCGATTGTAGAAATTGAACAGGGCGCAGACCGTGACCGCGTCGTAGATCGCTTCTTCCGTCCAGCCGTGGCGCCTGAGGGTGTCGATGTCGTCCTGGGCGATCTGATTCGACGCGCGGTTCACCTTGTCGATGAACGTGAACAGCGCCTTGTCCTTGTCGGAAATCGGCGCCGTCCGCCAATCGGCCAGCACGGCGCGCACCAGCTCGCGGTCGCCCAGCAGCTCCGCGGCACCCGCGGCGTGCGAGCCGATTCAGAACAGGCAATCGTTGCGCCGCGACGTGAAGGCCGCGATCAGCTCGCGCCAACCCGCCGGCAACGGCGACGGCCCGCGCATCACCTCGTGCGTGAACGCCGCCAGGTGCCGGGTCATGTCGGGCTTGAAGGCGAACAGGTGCCAGATCTGCGGCACGGGCAAGCCGGCGCCGCGCATCTGGGCGATGCGTTCGCCGATCTGGCCGGCCGCGGGCTTCGATTCGACGTCGTGCAGGTGCATGGTGGTTGCCTGGCTTTGCAACATTGCCCTAAAGCGGCTTCGCTCGATTCTTCCGCCAGCGCTCCTTGCGCTCCTCGTCGATGCGGCGCTTGTCGCGCATGATCTTGACGCCCCACAGCAGGATGATCGCGACAACCAGCACCAGCACGCCGACGAAAATCCACGGAACCGGCTCGAAGGCCGCCAGGTCCCGGAAGAATTCCGCGATCGCTTGCCCGAGCCCGCGCGGACGCATGATTCGCACCCCAATCACCCTCCACCGCCGGGAGGGCGTTGTTATCTATTCCTTCACCTGCACCACCCAGATGTTGCGGTATTGCACCGGGTTGCCGTGGTCCTGCAGCAGGATCGGCCCCGGCTGGCACACGTCGCCGCCGGCCCCGGACGTGGTGTTGTCGCTGGTGATCTTCACGTTGTCGTGGATCTTGACGCCGTTGTGATAGACGGTCATCACGGCCGGGGCCTTCTTCTTGCCGTTCTCGCACGTGGGCGCCTGAAAGTCGATGTCATACGTCTGCCACGCGGTCGGCGCCTTGCAGGCGTTGACCGTCGGCACGGCGACGCCGTAGATGGCGCCGCAATCGTTGATGCCGCTCTTCAGGCCGTAGCTGTCGAGCACCTGGACTTCATAGCGGCCCTGGACGTAGACGCCGCTGTTGCCGCGTCCCTGGTCCTTGCCCTTGGGCTCGTACGGCACCCGGAACTCAACGTGCAGCTTGAACGTGCCGCCGAACTTCTGCTTGGAGATGATGTCGCCGCCGCGGACGACCTGCACGGCCCCGTTGTCCATCAGCTTCCAGTGGGCGGCGGTCTTGCCGTCGCGCTTGGTCCAGCCGTCGAGCGATTTGCCGTCGAAGAGCACGACAGCCCGCGACGGCGGCGTCACCCTGGGCATGTCCTTGCCGTCCTCCGGCTTGGCAAGCTTCAAGTCGGCGATGCTGCCGTAAGGGTCCTGTGCCAGGACAGGCGCAGCGATGAACATGAAAGCAAGTAAGGTGGCCGCACGCATGGAGGTCTCCTTGTCAAAGTCGGTTCGTCGCTTGGTCTGCTTGCTATCAAACAGCATGACGCCGCGGCCGGCAACGAAAAAATCCCGTAGACGAAGCGGCTCGCTTCGTCGGCGGCGAAGCGTGCCGCTTCGCCTACGTTGCTCGTTGACTTCCCGCGCTCCGCCGGCGATAACAGAAGCATCGCACGTCCGGCTCCGCGGTTTCGGAGTTCCCCCTTTCCCCTCTCAGGAGAGTCTCATGAAGAAGTTGCTGGCAGTCACCGTGGGCATGCTGCTGCTCAACGGCGCCTTGGCCGTCGGCCAGGACGAAGACGCAGCCGTCAAGAAGGACAAGGAACTGCTCAAGGGCTTGTGGAAGTTCGAGAGCTTCGAGACCCAGCAAGGCAAGAAGGATGACTTCGCCGACGCCACGCTGAAGTTCTCCACCGACGGCAAGATCGAGTTCAGCAAAGGCGGCGAACAGAAGAAGGCGACCTACAAGATCAACCCGGCCGGCAAGCCGAAGGAGATCGACCTGAAGCCCGAGGACAAGGACCACGCGATGCAAGGCATCTATCGCATCGAGAAGGATACGCTGACCATCTGCGTCTGTGAAGGCCAGAACGTGGCCCGCCCCACGGAATTCGAGGCGAAGGACAAGAACGTGCTGGTGATCCTGAAGCGGGTCAAGGATTGATTTTCGCTTTTTGATTTTCGCCGTGCGCAATCCTGCGGCACCAACCCGAAGCGTAAGCGAGGGGAGCAGGCAAAATCCCTCGCTTACGCTTCGGGTTGGTTCGATTGCGTTGAGCAAATAGCCATGCGCAATCCTGCGGCACCAACCCGAAGCGTAAGCGAGGGGAGTAGGCAAAATCCCTCGCTTACGCTTCGGGTTGGTGCCGCGGAATCACGCACGCTCATCTAGTCCTGGTGAGTGGTGGCGAGTCAACGCATCGACAATCGAAAATCAAGAATCGAAAATCTTCCTACGGCACGGGCATGCACACCTGCTCGAGCAGCTTCTCGCAGCGTTCCTGAATCAGATCGGCGAGGTTCGGCAACGGCTGGCCTTCGGGCAGCGATTCGGTGATGGCGCTCAGCCAGCGCGGGATGCTGTACAGGAGCGCGAAACCGTCGAGCGGCACCGGTTCCAAGCGGGCGTGCTGGCCGCGGCGCTCGGCTTCTTGCCAGAGCGTCTTGCTCTTGCCGGTCAGGGCCAGGTCGTCGTCGGGCCGCAGCAGGATCAGATGATCGATCACCGGCGGCGTGGCGCCTTGCACGGCCAGCTTCGTCTCCAGGTCGCGGGGCTTGCCGGCGCCGCGGCCCATGAACAGGCCGATGCCGACCTTCCACGGCTGGCCGTCGCGGCACACCCAGTGGGCGATCGTGATGACGCCGTAAGTCGGGTGTTCGCTGAAGCTGAACTCCGGCACCACGTGCTGCAGGCGCCACGGGCCGACCTTGACGCCGTGGTCGTGGCAGGTCTGCAGGAACGTGCCCAGGGCCGCCTGCAATTCGCGGGCGGCGCCGGTGAGGGCCCCCTCCGGCTCGAGTTGTTCGCGTGCAGCCTGCAACTGCCGGTCCCAGCTTTCGAGCAGATGCGCCGACTGGCTTTGATCCGGCTTGCTCCGCGTCATGTGCGTCGTTACCGTGGCCACGGTCGGATCGACGTACCCTGCCGGCGTTTCCACCACCACCACCGACTTCACTTGCGGCGCGCCATGGCCAGGCGACTCGCCGGCGCGCGCGGCCGGCGCGCAGCCGGCGTCCGTGTCGTACGCGGTCTTTTGCACTTCGCCGTACACGAGGTGATCGAAGAGCTGGCGATACTGCTGCAGCATGTCGCGCAGCGTCGGCTCGGTCCGGGCGATCCGCGTCACCTGCTCGTCGCTGAACGGATGGATGCTGGTCAAGCCCAGCTCGCCCGCGGCCTCGAGCACCGGCTGCAGGCGGGCCTCGACCACCTTGCGGACCAGCTCGGCCGGCGGCGCTTCGAGCCGCAACGCCTTGACCGTGCCGTGGCCGGGGACGTGGATCGGATTGTTCAGCCGGTCCTGGATGTAGCCGTCGAGCGACGGGATGAAGCGGTTCCACAAGCCGCGCTCGGCGAAGACCAGGAAGCAGACGCCGTCGATCTGGTGCATGGCCTGGACGATGCCGGCGAAGAAGGCCTCGGCTGTGCGATGGCCGTCGTCGTTGCGGCGGGCCAGGAGCAGGTCTTCAAGCTGATCGAACGCGATGACGACGGGGATGTGCAAGCCCTGGAAGACTTCCATCAGCACCTTGAACAGCGCCAGCACGAGGTCCTGCCGCGTCGGCCGAACCTTCACGTCGAGCTCGGCGAATCCATAGGTCAGGAAGTTGGCCAGGTCGCTCTCGTCGCCGGCGAGGGCCGCCCGGCTCAGGCCGTGATAGATGTGGCGGCGGAGCAGGCCGGCGGTGTTGTGCGGCTCGGTGCGATCGACGAACCGGCCGATCAATTCGCAGGCCTTGTCGGGGGCCAGCGTGCATTCGGCGCACAGCCGCCGCATGTGGGCGAAGCCGGCGCCGAGCGGGAACGGCCGGGCGAGCTGGTCGGTCAGCCACTGCGTGCGTTCCTGGGCCTGGGTGCTGCCGATGCCGAGCTTGCGCGTCCAGCGGATCAAGCCCGGGGCGGGGAAGAGATCGAGCTGATCGTCGCGGCTGGATGCGGTCAACGCCTGGTGGAACAGCCGCCGCGTCAATTCCTCGGCGACGCACTCGAGCGGCCGGCGGCCCTTCTGCCTGGCGCCGCCCAGGAGCGTGTCGATCACCTGGAACAGCAGGTATTCCAGGAAGTCCGTGTCGCGCTGGTAAGTGCCGGGAGTGACCAGGAGCTGCCAGGCGCCTTCGCTGCCGTGCTTGATCGAGTGCAGCAGGTGCGTCTTGCCGGCGCCCTTGTTGCCGAGGATCGGCACCATCTCCGAGTGCGTGCCCGGCGTTTGCCGGTAGAGATCGACGACGCCCAGCAGCCGGGCGCGTTCGGTGGCGAACAGCTCCGGCACGTGGAAGCGGGCGCAGACGTCGTCGTCGGGGTTGCGCGCGAAGTAGTTGCGAAACGGATTGCCGGCGTGGCGCAGCGCCTCGACGGCGCTGGTGGCGACTTCCGGGGCGGCGGTCGTGGTCATGCTCATGAATGGAATCCTCACGGAACCCGAGGCGCCGGCGCGGGACCGCCCTCGCTGGCGCTGCGGGCTCACGGCGTTGGCAAACTCGCGTAGTAGGCGATCTCGTGGCCCGACAGCAAGGCCAGGGCCGGTTCGGGCATTTCATACAACGGCCCGGTCCACGGATGCAGATACACCTTCCGTTGCTCGTCCAGGGCGCGCACGGCGTCGTGGAACTGGCCGATCGTCAGCTTCTTGGATGCTTCCACCGCGCGACGATACAGCTCCGGCAGCGGACAGTCGCCAAGCTGCCGGCCGGCGTGCCAGACGCGCAGGCAGTCCATGATGATGTCAACCGGTTTGGGATGGCCGTTCGCGTGCCAGGGGAAGGTCGCGGCTTCGCCTTTGGGCAGGTGGTCGAGCAGCTTGCCGGCCAGGGCGCGCAACGATTCCAGGTGCTGATGCTGCTGCGCCGTCCCGCTGACCACCTCGCGCAACCTGGCTTCACAGCGTTCGACCGCCTGGAGCAGCGCTTCCAGCACCGGCCGTGGGCTGGTTTGATCCAGAAGGTGCTTGAGGCCGCGATCGGTAAGCGCGCAGATTTCGAGGGCCGACTTGCCCTTGGCCTCCGTGCGGAGCACCTGGAGCAGGCCGTCCTCCTTGCAGCGCTGGGCGGCTTGCTTGCCGGCGGCCGACGCATTGAACAATCCAGGCGCCGACCGCGTGGCGACCAGGGCAAGGCCCTCCGGCTCGGCGGCGGCGCGCTGCAATGCCGACAAGATGAGCGACGAAACCTGAATGGCCAAGAGACCCTCCGTGGCGCGGCCGGGGAGAGCAGGGTTACAAAGCTCGTGGATGAACTTGGATTGCGCTGCAATCAAATCGTTTCCACAACCCTTTACGGAGAAGGGACTTGATAGATTGCATTGCACCGCTACACACACACACACAACCAGTGTTGCCTTCAGGGGCTCGACTTTCAACCATGCCGACTTTCCGAAGTGTTGGACTTCGGAAGTCTGGTTGTATCCGAGGCTGGGCAATCGCTGCAAGGTCAGGGCGCTGCAAGATCAGGAAAACGGCTGTCCGTGCCCGGCGCGGGCGTCTATCATCACGCTGTGGCAACTGGCTCGTCCAGGCCGTTTGGCGAACTTCGGCAAACGGCACTCGGCAGATCCGACAGGAGCAATCCATGCGCCTTCCGCGGTTGACGCCCGTTTCCCTGGCCTTCGCGCTGACATTCCCGGCGGCGCTCGACGCCCAGGAGCCCAAGCCGGTGTCGCAACAGCACGACGCCAAGGCCTTGGTCGATTCGCTCAAAGAGGTCATCAACACCGGCGCCGAACTGTTCAACCGCAACGGCGACTACGCCGGCTGCTACCGGGTCTACCAGGGCGCCCTGCTGGCCGTGAAGCCGTTCCTGATGGTCGACCTGCAGAACAAGATCGACCAGGCGATCGCCAAGGCCGAGCGGATGCCGCGGTTTGACGACCGCGCCTTCGCGCTGCGGAAGGTGATCGACGAAATCCGCGAGCACGGCCGAGGCGCGGCTTCCAAGGCCGGCGGAACCAAGAAAGGCGACATGAAGGCGTCGGCGGCGATCGACCCGACCGCCGGCCGGGTGCAAGGCAAGATCAACTATGCCGGCCGACCGGCGCCGCCGGGCTTCATCACGCTGGTCGGCAAGGACGAGCGCCGCTTCAGCGCGTCGATCGCCGCCGACGGAACCTACACGTTCAAGACGCCGATTCCCGAGGGGACCTATCGCGTGGCCATCGAACGGGTGCCGAGGGCAAAAATCCCGGCCCACCTCGACATCCCGGAACGCTTTCGCGCGGAGGCCACGTCGGGACTGACGGTGGAGGTGAAACGAGGAATGGTGATCCTGAACTTTGAGCTGACGCGGTAAGCTGACCTCGTCGAGATGCCCGTTTTGAGTCAAGTGTGAACAGAAGGTTACAGTTCCCGGAGAGGACTTTGCGGGTGTGTGCAGTTTGTGTGCAAAACGCTGACCCCCCCACACCAACTGTCAATCACGAGAATCGCCCCGTGAGAAAGTCTCGAGGGGCACTTGACTCCCTCGTCACATGTCATTGAGCCACTGTCGTTTATGATTCACGTCCGAGTCACAAGTGTCCCTTTCATTTGGGGGGACCGGCCGTGCAGGCGGCCGGTATCGTCATCTCGCGGTGAGCTGACCTCATCGAGGCGCCCGTTTCGCCATGTATTCGCCCAGCGCGGCCTGCCACGAGCGCCGCGATGGCAGATTGTGCCCATCGTACCTGGCACACGCCAAGACGCTGTAGCCCGGCCGCCGCGCCGGGGCCGCGAAGGCGGCGCTCGTCACCGCTTCGACTTCCACGTCGATTCCCGCCAGCCGCAGAGCTTCGCAGGCGAATTGATGCCAGGTGCAGACCCCGGCGTTGGTGAAGTGATAGAGACCCGTGGCGCCGGCCCGCAGCAGATCGACGATCGCCTGGGCCAGGTCGGCCGCGGCCGTTGGCGTCAATTCCTGATCGTTCACCACCCGCAGCTTGTCCCCGCGCCGCGCCCGCTCGATCAGCTTCTCGACGAAGTTGCCCGGCTGGCCGCCGCGATCCGGAAAGCCGAACAGCCCCGTCGTCCGCACCACGAGGTGCTTGGGGCAGAACGATTGCGCGAAGTATTCGCCGGCCAGCTTGCTGATGGCGTAGGCGCTGATCGGCCCCGGTGCGTCGGTTTCTTCATAGGGCATGCGCCGCGACTGGTCCTGGCCGAAGACGTAGTTGGTGCTGACGTGGACCAGCGTGGCGTCCAGGGCGCGGCACGCCAGCGCCAGCTCGCGAATGGCGAAAGCGTTGACCGCGAACGCGCCTTCGACGTCCTTCTCGGCCTGATCCACCGCGTTGTAGGCGGCGCAGTTGACCACCACCGCCGGCCGGGCCGCTTCGACGGCGGCCCGCAGCGTCTGGGGCCGGGCGAGGTCGGCCTGCTGCCGCGTCCAGCCCAGCGCGTCGGGCAGCAGCCGGCGCATGGCGCAACCCAGTTGCCCGGTGCTGCCGAGGATCAAGGTGGTCATCGCGCGATCCCTCAATGAACACGGCCCACGGGGTGGGCCGTGGGCCGTTCCAGGAATGCCGGCGCGTCAATCGGTCGGCACTTTCAAGTCCAGCTTGTTCTCGCCGGCCTTGATGGTGGTCTTGGTCCCCTTTTTGCCGCCGTGGAAAAAGCCGGGGCCTTCGTGCCAGGCCACGAGCGCGAAGTCCCCTTCCGGAACGTTCTCGATCACGAAGTTGCCGTGCTCGTCGGTCACGGCCGCGTACTGGTGCGGCACCGCCCAGATCTTGGCCTTCATCCAGCCGTGGAAATCGCAGGTGACCGTGATGACGTTCGATTGGGGGTTTAGCTCATGGGTGGCCGATCCCTTGGGCGGAATCGTTTGGCCAAACGGCTTGTTGGAGAGCTGGTCCACGTCCAGCTTGGTGTTATGGGCCACGGGCGCGCCGTTCTTGATGAGCAGCTTTTGCCCGGGCTTCACGACCAGCACGTGGGGAATGTACACGCAGTGCGGCTGATCGAGGACGGCGTCGCCCTTGGCCTGGCCCGGTTCGAAGGCGCTGCCGGCCGGCGGGTTGAGCCAGATGGCCACGTTCTCAACGCCGTTGCCCTTGCCGGTGAGCCAGGTTTGCTCGATCTTCTCGTGCGGACTGCCGGCCAGGCACACCGCCTGGTCCTTGTGCTCTTTCATGGTCGGCTCCAGGCTGGCGGCGGTGGGCGCCTGGCCGCCGAGGACCACGCGGCCGACAATCTTGGCGGTCCCCGGCTTGATCATCGTCTTCTTGCCGCCCGCGGCCTGGCCGCCGCCATCGGCGGGGGCGAGCTTGCCGGTGGAGACGGGCTTGGGCTTGTCCTCCTTGCCGCAACCGGTCACGCCGGCCAGGAACGCCAGCACGGGAATCATCAACAAGGCTGTCATGGCTCGCTGCATGGGTGTCTCCTCTCGTTGGTTTCGCGACGTCAATCTTTCGGCTCGGGATACTCGATCGCGCCGAGGTCGTTGGCGCCGGACTGAACGGTGATCACGCGGCCTTCCTTCCATTTTCGTCCGCCGAGCCCGCCGCCTTCGCCGTGCCAGACGATCAACCGGTGTGGACCGACGGGCGCATCCTTGATCGTGAAGCTGCCGTCGACCGGCGTGACATCGAAATACGGATGATCGAAACAGCGAATCCAGCCCTTCATCCACGGGTGGATGCCGCACTCGACGCCGATCGGGAACTGGTCCGCCTTGATCTTCAGCACTTGCTGCTGGCCGGCGCCGATCGTGGAATTGCCGCCGGGATTGATGTCGGGGTGCCCGGACCACTTGAAGTTGTGCAGCACCTTGGCGCTGTTCTTGACGACCAGGGATTGCCCTTCGCGAAGCGCCAGCGCGTGCGGCACGAACATGCAAATGGGCTGATCGATCACGACGTTCTCATCGCCCGGGGCGAATGTCGTTGCCTCGGGATGGATCGTGAGCTTGCCATCTTTCTCCATCGGCGCCAGCCAGACGAACGCGTTCTTCAAGCCTCTTGTTTTCGGATCGATGATCCAGGTCTCTTCCAGGAACGCGCCGTTCTTCATGCAGTAGGCGTAGTCGTTGTGGTCCTTTTTCACGACGATCGGCGAGCGCGGCTTGATTTCCTTGCCGCCCCAGACGATGCGGCCTTGGATCGTTCCCCAGGGTTCCTGGGCCGCGACGGGCTTCGCCTCAACCGGCTTTGCCTCAACCGGCTTTGCCTCAACCGGCGGTGGATTGATCGGCTCCGGCTGCGGCTTTTGCTCGGCAACTTTCGGCGCGGGCGGCGGCGCATTCTCTTCGCGCGCGTTGGAGCAGCCGCACGCCAGCGGCAGGAGCACGAGCCAGGATCGCGGGATGGAGCGCATCGTTTATTCCAGGTCAACGAGCAAGCGGGCCGCTTGCTCTACGGCGGGGGCGGGGGATAGGGAAGGGCCTTCAAATCGGTCGCGCCGCCGGCCTTGATCTCGATGGTCTGGCCGTTTCTGCCCTTGGCGCCGCCCAGCCAGCCGCCCGAGCCGTGCCAGACGAACAGTTGCCACTCGCCGGCGGGGGCGTTCTTGAGCTCGAAGGCGCCGTTTGCATCGGTCACGGCGTAGTACGGATGATTGAAGACGCGCACCCAGCCGCGCATCCACGGATGGATGTTGCACTCGATGCTCACCGGGAGGCGGTCGGCCTTCAGGTCGTCGATTTCTTTCTCGGTGTTGGGCGGCAACAGGACGTTGTTCCCCGGGTTCACGTCGGGATGGCCGGACCACTTGAAGTTGTGCGAGACGCCGGCGCTGTTCTTGGCCACCAGCGACTGCCCCTCGCGCAGCGCCAGGGCGTGCGGGATGAACATGCAGATCGGCTGATCCATGATGATTTTTTTCTGTTTGATTTCCCGCAGCGACGGATGGATCGGCAGCTTGGCTTCCTTGTCCTTGGGCGCCAGCCACACGAAGGCGCAACGCAGGCCCTTGTTCTTCGGGTTCACGATCCAGGTTTCCTCCAGGATCGGGCCCTTCATTTCGCAGAATTTCTTGTCGGGATTCACCTTCAGATCGAGCGGCTGCCGCTCCGGAACCTTGTCGCCGCCCCAAGTGATGACGCCCTTGACATCGCCCCAGCCGCCGTTCTGCGCGTGGACGCCGGCATCCGGGGACGCCGAGAGTGTCAAAGCCGCAACGCCGCAGATCGCTACAAAGCGTCTCATGATTTCTTGTCTCCTGGCAGCGGCAGCACCCAGTAACGGTTGACCGGCAGCGCCGACGCCCGCGGCAGGATCATCAGCAGGTCGCGGATCGCCTGGACGCGCTCGCGCGGCGTACCGACGAAATACTCCGAAAACTGCTCGGGCTTGTCGGCCGGGAAGTTCACCGGCATCGACGATTCATACGGCAAGAACTTCTGCGGGTAGGCGCCCCAGCGCTCCAGCCAGCCCGGCCGCAGCCGCTGATTGGCATTGGTCAGGTTGGGTCCCATGATGTCGTGCTTGGTCGCGACGCTGCCGATCGAGTGGCACTGCAGGCACAGCGTGCGGTTCATCACCAGCCGGTACGCGTCGGTGATGTAGGCCTCCTTGTCGGTCCACAGCTCTTTCTGCTTCTCGACCGTGCTGTCGGCCACCAGCTTCTCCAGCCGCTCCGCCTCCTGCTTCCAGATCTCCAACTGTTTCTGTTCGTTGTCGGCGATGTTCTTCAGGTTTTCGGCCTGGGCCTTCAGCTTGGCCGCGTCGTCCTTGCCGGCGCCCATGAGCTTCTTCTGGGCCGCTTCCTCGGCGGCGCGGCTCGCCTTGGCGCGGTCTTCCCATCCCTTCAGTTTAGCCTGGGCGTCGGCCAATTTCGCCTGGTTATCCTTCTGAATCTGTTGCCACACCGGGGTCAGCTCCGCCACCTTCTTGTCGAAGGCCGATTGATTGGCGCTCACCTTGGTCACCTTGAGCCGGGCGACGTAGTCGATGGTCTTCTGCCGGAAGAACGCCTCGCTCGACGCGTCCTGCTGGTGGATGTCCTCGAACGGATACGCCGGCGGCACGCCGGGATTGTTCATCCGCTCGACCGCCCCGAAGTAATCGGCGAGGGCCCGGGCATCGTCCTTGGCGAGATTGAACTTCGGCATGCGCAGGACCGACACCTCGCGCACCTGGTACGGGTTCAGCAGGAACTGATACAGCCACTCCGGCTGGGTGCGCTCGCCCTGGCCGATCAACGACGGCGGCGCCAGCAGCCGGCCGCGGGGGCTGTCGCCGTCGCTGGTCCGGGCGATGTCCTTGGGGTTCTTCTTGTGCATGTAATACGTCAGCAAGTCGGCGAACGTGCCCCCGAACTGCCCGCGCTCGGCGATGTAACGCTCCAGCGCTTCCTGATCGCGCACGACCTCCGGCGACGGGTTGATCATGTCGCCCGAAAGGATCGCCAGGCTCGTGAACGACTGGATGTCTTGATACCCCTTGGCCGGATCGAGGAACCGCAGCGCGTAGGAGAGATTGATGCGCAGCCGCATCAGGGCGGGCTCGACCGGCTCCTCCTCGTCGCCGGGGCGCGGCGGTATCTGCTTCTTGACGATGCCGAACGCGGTTGCCTGCTCGTTCGATGCCGGCATGCGGCCAGTCCAGTAGTGATGCTCGGGGAACACCTGGTCCGCGGGCCCCGCGCCGGCGCGGCCGCCGAGCACCTGCAGCGAATCCTTGGTCAGCTTGAAGTCGTACACGCCGGGCCGGACCAGGTGGCAGCCGGCGCAATTGAAGTTGTCGAGCACCTGCCGTCCCTTGACCTCCGCCAGGCGATCGCCGGTGGGCTGGTTGACGCTCTTCAGCGGCACTTGCTCGGCGACCAGGCCGAGGATGAAGGTCATCACCGCTTCGCGGGCGTCGGCTTCTTCCTTGATGGAGCGGGCTTCGAAGTCGGCGTCGCTCTCTTCCGGCTTCTGGCGGATGCGCGCGAACTTGAACTGCGGCATGCGCGAGCGATCGTCCCAGGCGCGGACGCGGTCGAAGTCGTAGCTGCGCGGATCGACGAGCTTCTGATGCAAGTAGCCTTCGCGGGCCCGGTGATGGTGCATGAGCATCTCCGCGAAAAACTTCTCGTACGGCTTCTTGCCGCCATGGGCGTGGGCGTTCGGCTTGCCGTCCTTGTCGGTCAGGCTGTCCACGACGTCATAGTTCTTCTCGATGAAGCGGGCGATGTCCTCGAAGGCGAGGCGGTCGGCCGGCTTCTTGCCCCAGTCGTTGAGCCCGACGCCGATCGGCTTGAGGCTCTCGAAGCCGGGGATGTCGTGGCAGGCGTAGCAGCCCTGCCGGGCGACCGCCTTCTTGCCGACGTAGCGCTTCAGGGCCGCGTCGCTGTAGTTGTTGGCGAGGACTTTCTCGTCGGCCGGCAGGTCGTCTCTCAAGGTCTTCGAGATTTCCTTGCCGTCGAGCAGGTCGTTCATCTCGCGCTTGGGAAGGACGCGCACCAGGTACACCCGCGCCAGGTTCTTGAGCGTATCCGGCTCGGGCGCCGGCACGGCGAGATCGGTCCAGTCCGAGCCCAGGTCCAGCGCCGGCTGCGACAGCAGCCATTCGGCGATGTCGGCCGCCTGGCCGCCGTCGAGGTGCGTGACCGGCATGCGGCTGCGCGGGCTGTGGACGTGCGGATCGAGGATCCACTGCGTCAGCCAGATGCGCGCCGACGCCTTGTTGCCCTTGGTCGTGCCGAGCTTTTCGGCCACCTGGCTGAGGTTCGGGCCGAACTGCGCCTCACTCATGATCGACGGCGAGTAGTATTCCTTGTCGTCCTTCTTGCCTTCCGTCTTGCCGGTCGCCTGGTGGCTGTGGCAGGCGAGGCAGCCGCGCTCGATGAACAGGTTGCGGCCGCGGAGGGCGTTGGGCTTGTGGCCCTTGGGAGTGCGATCGACCAGCGGCTCGGTGTGGCGCAGGCGCATGCGGCGCTGCACCTGGTCGAGCTCGGTCTTCTCGGCTTCGCTGAGCTTGCCTTTGAGGAGCAGCTCATCGCGGCGCTGGACATCTTTCTGGGCGACCGCGGCCGGCTCGCCGCGAAGCTTGCCGGCCTCCTGCAAGTGCTCGCGGCTGGTGTCCAGCAGATACTGGCTGATCGCCCAGATCTCGGCGTCGGGGAACTTCTTCTGATTCGCCGCCGGATCGTTCGGCTTGCTCGGATCTTCGGGGAGCACGTCGGGGAGGTTGTTCGACAGGCCGTAGAAGTGCGGCATCTTGGTGTCGGGCCGGAAGCTGCGCGGCGAGCGCAGCCACTTCGCCATCCAGTCGGCGTTGGTCTTTTCGCTGATGCGGGCCAGGCTGGGGCCGACCTTGCGGAGCTTGCCGGGCGGATTGTCGGCATCGCTTTCGATGCGGTGGCGCTCGATGGCCGTCAGGTCCGCCAGCGGCGGATACGGCTCCAGCCGCAGGTCGGGACCGATGTCGCGGCCCCCCTTGCGGCCCTGGATTTCGTGGCAGCCGAAGCAGCCGAACTCGCGGATGATGTTGTAGCCGCGCAGCACCTTGGGCGCCTCGACCCGGCCGTCGGACCCGTACAGATCGGTGACCTGGTAATGGCACTTCAGGCACGACGACTCGACGAAGCGGTGCGGGAGCATGGGGAAATCCCACATGTGGATGTGTTCCCAGCCGTGCTCCTTGATCCAGCGCTCTTTCGACTCGGCGTCGTTGGGCGTGTGCGAGGCCAGCGTGAAACTGGTGGCGCTCCCCTGCCCCGAATGGCACGCCGAGCAGCCGAAGCGCTCGGCCGGGTGCTTGCTGTTGGCGCCAACGAACAGCTCCAGGCGCGGGTGGGCGGCAAACTCGGTGATGCGCGACTCGGACAGCGACCTGGGGGACAGTTCGGTGAGCGTGAGCTGCTCCGGGTCGGGAACCGCGTCGGCCTCTGGCAAGCCGTACAGCGCCTGCTTGCGGGCGGCGAGCACCGCGTGGGCGGTCTTCAGTTTCTCTTTCTGGCGCGACGTCGCCGTCACCAGGCTGCGCAGGTTGTCCTTCGTGTACGCCGGCCGGTCGATGCCCTGATGGCACGACATGCAGCGGTCGAAGCGGGTCACGTACATGAAGTTGTAGTCGATCGGCACGTTGTTGTTGGTGATCTGCTGGATCTTGATCGGCGACGCGAAGCCGTCGATGATCCACAGGTTGCGAATGGAATCGGTCACCTTCCACTGCTTGCCGATGGCGATCTTGACCTGGGCGTCGAAACGGTCGTTGAGCTTCTTCAGGGCCGACATCGTGTCGGTGACGTTCTTCTCGTACGCATCGGCCTGGGAGCGCAGCTCGCGAATCCTGGTGACGTAGTCGTCGCGCTCGGCCTGGACTTTTTCGAGCTTGGCCTCGAACTCCTTCACATCTTGGAGGTGGCGCTGGGCCAGTGCGGAGTCCGCTCCGTGTTTTTCGGCCTCGATGTCGTAGAAGCTGAGCCGCGACCCGACCTCCGCGGCGAAGGCCTGGAACTGCATCTCCGCGCGTTCCCTGAGGGGTTGGAGCCTGGCGATCTCGCCGCGGAGCTTGTTCACTTCCTCGGCGCCGTCTTCGCGCTGCTTCCGCGCCTTGTCGACCGCGTCCCGGGCCGCGTCGAACTCGGCCAGCGACGGGATGTTGTCCAACGCCAGCCGCTGGCCGATCGCCGACTCGACGTCGCGAAACACCCGCTGCTCGGTCTTGTATTCGCGGTTGAAGTCCTGGATGAACATCCACACCAGGCTCAGCAGCATCAGCACCGACGACACGCCGAAAACGACGTCGAGCGTATGCTGGTTGCGATATGGTTGGTCGGTTGCGGCCATAAACGGCTTCCGTATCTCGCCGCTTGCGGCTTAGCGTTCGGAATAGGCCCGTGAACGCTAAGCCGCAAGCGGCGAACGCGTCAGATGTTGAAGAACGCCTCGGGAATGAACACGATGTACTTGAGGTTGATCGTCCAGCGCAGCACCATCTTGATCGGCAAGAGCATCATGAACTGGATCAACGTCACCAGGATGAAGAAGCGGATGAAGCCCATCTTGATGAAGTAGCTGCGCATGAACGTCTTCGCCAGCAGCGGCGGCAGGGCCAGCAGGTACACGAGGATCAACACGATCCCCGGCAGCTCCCGCCAGAACCAGCCCATCCCCTCCATCGCCTGGCCGAAGCCCATCAGCCAGAAGTAGTCCGACAGGTTGACGTTGTTGAGCGGCACGCTCTTGTGCGGGTCCCACGGCTCGAACGGACCGAAGAAGTTCCAGTTGGGGCCGCGCAGGAAGGTGCCGAGCACGATCAGCACCACCCACAAGACCACGAAGCCGAACAGGAACGTGCTCACCGAGAAGCTGCGCTGGGTGAACGTGAAGTAGCCGTTGCCCTTCTGGTTGAAGTCGATGTACGGGATGGCGATCAGGCCGATGATGATGAACGTCGGCAGCACGACGCCGGCCATCCACGGGTCGAAGTAGACGAGCATCTCCTGCAGACCGAGGAAGTACCACGGCGCCTTCGACGGGTTGGGGATGCGCGACGACGACGCCGGCTGCTCGAGCGGCGCCTTGAGCGCCACCGCCCAGATCACGAGGCCGACGGTGCAGATCACCATGCAGATCAGCTCGGTGTAGACCAGGTCGGGCCACACCAGCACCTTTTCTTCCTCGAGTTTCTCCATGGGCGGCTCGCCGCGGGCCAGGCGGTCGTCGTTGATCACCGCTTGCCGCATCGGCAGCCACGTGAAGAACCCGACCGAGAAGATCAACATCACGATCGGCACGTTGTCGGGCTTGGTGATGATCTGCTGAAAGGTGTAGTCGGTCATCGCCCAGCCGGAGAACAACAGGCCAACTTGCAGGATCGTCCAGGCGACCACCGGCTCGGTGAAGAACCGCCGCCAGTAGAGGAACGCCGCCAGCCCCGCCACGGCCGCCACGAAATACGTCGTCGGGCCCATGACGTAGTTCACGGAGTTCTTGAAGCCTTCCGGCAATATCCAACCCCGGTGGGCCAGGTAGGCGAGGCCGTGCCCCGCGAACAGGGCGGCGACGGCGGACCAGATCAGGGCCTGGTTGCGGTCGTTCTTGTGGTAATGGAAGTAGGCCGCGAAACCGAGGTTCATGAGCGCGACCAGGAAGTAGTAAACTCCCAGGCCGGTTTGCATCGAGTCGGACAGATGACCTTCGTGCATGATTCGGACTCGCGTGCCGCCGCTTGCGGCTTAGCGTTCGGAGCGCTCCAGCGCGAACGCCAAGTCGCAAGCGAGATGGGAATCACAACGCCCCGCTGATGCCGCCGTCCTTGCGCACCCGCCAGAAATGGACCGCGATCAACAGGCCCACGGCGAGCGGGATGGCGACGCAATGGAGCACATAGAAGCGCAGCAAGGCCGTTTCGCCGACGAAGCGCCCTCCCAGCAACAGGAAGCGGGCGTCGCTGCCGGAATGGATCAGCTCGACGCCGCCGATCTGCAGGAACTTGGCGCCGGGCCCTTCGTGGCCCAGGATCGGCGTGGCCCGGGCCATGTTGCTGCCGACGGTGATCGCCCAGATGGCGAGCTGGTCCCACGGCAACAGATAGCCGGTGAAGCTCAGCAGCAAGGTCAGCACCAGCAAGATGACGCCGACCCCCCAGTTGAATTCGCGCGGCGGCTTGTAACTGCCGGTCAAGAACACCCGATACATGTGCAGCCAGATGCTGATGACCATGGCGTGGGCGCCCCAGCGGTGCAGCTCGCGGAGGATGCCGAGCGTGGCCACGTCGCGGAGCGACAGGATGTCGTTGTAAGCGTGCTCCAGCGTGGGCCGATAGTAAAACATCAGGAGCACGCCGGTGACGGTCTCGACGAGGAACAGAAAGAACGTGATGCCGCCCATGCACCAGGTGTAGGAGAGGGCGATGCCGCTCTTGCGGACCGACACCGGGTGCAGGTGGAGGAACACGTTGGTGAGCATCACGACGATGCGATTGCGGCGGTCGCGCGGCGCCGGGTGCCGGAAAATGCTCTTCCAGACCTGCGAATTGCGGATCGAATCACCGAGGGCCATGAATTCCTCGCGATGTTGCCGCTCGCGGCTTAGCGGTTGCCGCAAGCGGTATTACAACAGGATGTACGACTCCGGATCGTCCCACTGGCCGATCTCTTTCTGGAACTTGCGCGACTTATCGACGATCACCTGGCCGTCGTCGGTGCGGCGGATGACGTGGCGTTCCAGCGGCCGCGGCGCCGGTCCTTCGAAGTTGACGCCGGTGATGCGGAAGCCCGAGCCGTGGCAGGGGCACTTGAACTTCTTGTCGGCCTCGAGCCAGTTGGGGTTGCAGCCCAGGTGCGTGCAGATCGTGCTGAGCGCGTAAATGATGTCGCGGTTGCGGTCGTCCTTGGCGCGGATCACCCAGAAGCCGAATTCCTTGTACTTGTCGTCCACCTTGTTTTCTTCGTAATCGCCGACGCTGCCGGCCTTGTACACGCTCGGCGGTTCGGAGAGCACGTTGGGGAACAGGAAACGCACCGTGCCGAGCGTCATGGCGATCATCGACGCCGTGAACGTGGTCCAGGCGGTGGCGAACCACGAGCCGAACAGGGTCGAGACGATGAAGATGCGTCGCGTCGGCCCCGCTTTGCCGGCCGCTGGTTTGGCGGGGGGTTTTGGAGGCGCGGGCGGCGGCTTGGGGGCGGTTGCCGCGGGCGCCGCCGACGGCGCCGGCGGCGTGGCGGTCACGGCGGTGCTGGACGGGGAGGGCGGCTTGGCGGTGAACCCCGTCTCGGGGGCGGCTGCTGCATCGGGTTGCGGGGCCGGCGAATCAGCGCCCGGATTCGTTGGTTCCGCCATGAGATCGGCCTTCGTAGGGTTGGTTTCCAAGTCTCGTTGTAGGAGGCAGCGCGGGCAAGTCAACCACTACCGGGATGTCCAACGCAAAGACGATGCCGGGCGGCAAACGCTGCGCGCGACGCCGATTCGGCGGTGAAAGCACCCCTTTCCGCGGCGGCTTTCTCAAATCTGGCAATCGTTGACGCGGACTTTCCAGCGGGAAAGAAACGACGGCCTACCAGTCGGAAGCACAAGCGACGGTCACTGGAGAACGGCACGTATCGTTTCGCCGCTGACCGGCCGGATCAGCCCCTTCTCCGTGATCAGCCCCGCGATCAACTCCGCGGGCGTCACGTCGAAGGCCGGGTTGTAAACGTGGATGCCGTCGGGCGCGGTTTGCCGGCCGAAGCCATGGGTGACCTCGCGCGGGTCGCGCTGCTCGATGGGGATGGCGGCGCCGTCGGGAAGCGACAGGTCGAAGGTGCTCGACGGGGCGGCGACGTAGAACGGGATGCCATGGGCCCGCGCCAGGAGCGCGACGCCGTAGGTGCCGATCTTGTTGGCGGTGTCGCCGTTGGCGGCGATGCGGTCGGCGCCGACGATCACCATTTGCACGCGGCCCTCCTTCATGACCTGGGCGGCCATGCTGTCGCAGATCAAGGTGACGTCGATGCCGCGCTGTTGCAGCTCCCACGCGGTCAGACGAGCGCCTTGGAGGAGCGGCCGGGTTTCGTCGGCGAAGACGCGGATGTTCTTGCCCTGCTCGGAGGCGGTGAACAACACGGCGAGGGCGGTGCCGTAATCGGCGGTGGCCAGGCCGCCGGCGTTGCAGTGGGTGAGGACGCCCTGCCCTGGCTGGATCAGCTCCGCGCCGACGCGGCCGATGGCGCGGCACATGTCGCGGTCTTCGGTCTCGATCTCGCGAGCTTCGTCCAGCATGAATGCGGCAAATTCTTTGGAAGGATAGAGAGGGTACTCTGAGTGTTGAAGCGCACGCGCCTCCATTCGATCCAATGCCCAAAAAAGGTTGACCGCGGTTGGACGACTCGTGCGCAGTTCATTCCCGTGCTTCTTGAACACAGCAAGGAATGTGTCCCGGTCTACCGCCACCTTCCACCGCTGGCAGGCGAGCACCATGCCATAGGCAGCCGCGATGCCGATAGCCGGCGCGCCGCGCACACGTAGGTTGCGGATGGCTTCCCAAACATGCTTGGATGTGCGGCAATCGCGATACTTGACCTTCATCGGCAGTAGAGTTTGATCGAGCAGACGAAGAAAGCCGCGATCGGCGTCGCCGATCCAGGCGATGGTGCGGGGGGTCTGGGACGTCGGAGTCATCGCTGGTATTGTACTGCGAGCGCGAAACGGCAAGCCACGTACGCCTTATTCGGTGAAATGACAAGCGCGAAACGGCAAGCCACGCTCGGGTTATTTGGTGTTGAGGATCGCGAGAGCGGCGTCGTGCAACAACCCGTTGCTGGCGAGCACGTCGGGACGGTCGATGTCCGGTTTGCCGTCCCAGGCGGTCATCTTGCCGCCGGCTTCCTCGACGATCGGGATCAGGCCCCCCAGGTCCCAGGCGTGGACGCCGTGCTCGACCATCAATTCTCCCGAACCCTGGGCGACCATCACGAAGCCGTAAAAGTCGCCGAAGCCGCGCTGGCGGACGGTTTGCTTGAGGAGCTTCAAGAATTGTGCTTCGCAACCGGCTTTGCTGAACCAGGTGATGCTCGAATAGAAGACGTGTGCGTCGGCCAGCTTGTCGATCTCGGATACGTGAATCCGGCGGTCGTCGCGAAAAGCGCCGTCGCCGCGCAGGGCCCGAAAGGTCTGCTTCATGGCCGGCAGGTAGGTGATGCCGGCAATGACTTCGCCCTTGTATTCCAGGCCGACGAGCGTGGCCCAGATCGGCACGCCGCGCACGAAGCTGCGGGTGCCGTCGATGGGGTCGATGATCCAGCGATAACCGGAAGTCCCCGGCGCGGCGCCCGATTCCTCGCCGAGGAAGCCGTCGTACGGGAACTTGCCGAGCAGCGTCGTTCGCAAGAGTTGCTCGGCGCCCTGGTCGGCGATGGTGACCGGCGATTCATCGGCCTTCCACTGGACGGCGATGTCCTGGTCGAAGTGCTGGAGCGCGAATTGGCCCGCCTGAAACGCGGCGTCGAGGGCGACTTCGTAGCGGTTGCGCCAATCGGCGTTCATGAATCGTTCCGTTGTAGGATAGATTTCCAATCTGTCCGGTCCGGTCAGGTTGGAGACCTAACCTACTTGGTCGGCTGCAACCGGAAGCTGACCGTGTTCGGCGTCACGGTGGGCGGCGTCTCGTAGGGCAGCGATTTCAGGAACTCGACCAGGTCTTCCAGATCGGCCTTCGCCAGGTGGCTGGTCTTGCCGTGCTTGTCGCCCTTGTTCTGCGTGGTGAGCACGTCCAGGAGCGTCTTCGCCTTGCCGTGGTGCAGGTACGGCGCGGTGCGATAGATGCCCAGGAGCGTCGGCGTGTCGTACAGCGGCCCCATTTTTTCGCTGGGGTCGTCGTTGCCGGTGCCGACGTCGTGCACCTTGTACGGCTTCTGCAAGGTGCTGTCGGTGAAGAACGGCCCGCTGTGGCAAGTCGCGCAGGCCACGTCGGAGCGCAAGAAGATTGCCTTGCCGCGTTCCGCCGCCGGCGTCAGCTTGCCCGGCCCGGCGGCGTGCGGCGACAGCGGCGGCTCGAACGAGTTGCAATAGATCGCCAGCGCGTCCAGCTCCTTCGACCGATTCGCCGTCGTGTCTTCCAGCTCCGCCTTCTCGAAAGCCTTCTTGCCGCGGATCGGTCCCTTCACCAGGCCGCGGCCGCCCATCAGCTTGCTGCGGATCGTGTACTCGAAATCCTGCACCTCGTCGCGGTCGGCCGACCAGTGCAAGGGGTGCGTGTGGGCCATGGCGAGCAGGGCTGTCGTCTTGCGCTGGCCTTCGGGATTGTTCCAGACACGGGCGTCGTGCATGCCGTCGGGATGGCACGAGGAGCAGGCGATCCAGCGGCGGCTGGTCAGCGGCGGAAGGGCGGTGTTGAAGAGGATCTTGCCCAGCACCCATTCCGGCGTCTTGGGCGGCGCACACGTCTTGATCGTCGCCACCTTTTTCATCAACGGGCTGTAGACGTCCACGGCGAAGTCCATCGCATGGTAAACGTACACCGACTTGCCGTCCGGGCTGACGCGGATCGCTCGCGGGTTCTTGCCGATCTTGACCGCATCGCCGATGCGCTCGATTTCCTTGTAGTCGTCGTCGACCACCTCGCAGACGTTCATGTCGTTGGTGCCGGCGTAGATGATGTAGAGCCGCTTGGCGTCGGGCGACAGCGCGACTTCCCAGGGATTGGTGACGACGTAGATGCCGTTGAAGGTGTCCATGCCGAAGGAGATGCGCCGGCGCACCCCCCCGATGTCGCCCCCTTTCGGAGGGGGGGATGCAGGGGGGGTCTTCAAATCACACACCGACATCTGCGGGAAGATCGAGCCGGCGCCGTCGATGGTCTTGATGATCGAGCGAATGTGCGGCAGGTACGCCTTGGGGCGGGTCGGGTGCAGGGCCACTTGCCGGAGCAGGTTGTCGGTCGAGTGCCCCGTCCACGAATCGACGATCTTGCCCGAGTCGAGATCGATGGCGTTCAGAATGCCGGTGAAGAACTCGGCGACGTAGAGGCGCTTCTCATCCGGGCTCAGGGCCAGGCCGCGAGTGAACGAACCCGCCGGGATTTCGCGCGTCACCGTTTCCTTGTCCAGGTCGAGCTCGCTGACCAGGCCCAGGTAGTCGTGCGTCACCCAGCCGCGGCGGCCCGCCTTGTCGGTGACGATGCCGTACGGCTCGAACTTCACCGGCAGCTTCTTGCCCACCTTTCCCGTCGCGGCGTCGAAGAACACGACGGCGCTGCCGGCGTACAGGGTCGCGGCGGCGCGGGGTCCGTTGCCGATCCACGCCACGCACTCCGGCTTGGGACCGACGTCGATTTCGCGGATCACTTCACGCTTGGCCGTATCGATGACCGTGACGGTGCCGTTGTCGGTGTTGGCGACGAGGAGCCGCGTGCCGTCCGGCGACACGTCGAGCAAGCTGTTGCTCGTGCCGGCGGCGAGCGGCCGGGTGGACAAGGTGAGGAGGATGGCGACAATGGTGAGGCGCTGCATGGAGACGCTCCGAGGCGGGTCGGAGGACAAAGTGGGACAGGGATTTATTATGGTAGGATTCTTCAGGATTTGCAAACTGGTCGATGCGAAATGTTGTGAGAAGTTACGAACAATGCGGGGCATAATCTGGGGAGAGTTTGCCGCTTCTGCCAAAGGAATCAAGTATGCCGCATTTGCCGCCGATATTGATTGGGTAGAAGCCGGTAGGCCCTCTGTGCGGGCGATGCCGCCTCCAGGACCGGGGCCTGACTGGATCGCCGACGGAGCGAGAGAACCATGGCACGACGCTGGAAGATCGCGGCTTGGATGGTTGCATGGCTGGGCGCAGCGCTGACAGCGCAGGCGCAAACGCCGCCGCCGCCGTTGCCGGTGGGTCCGTCCGGCGGGGGCTTTCCGATCGCGCAGCCGCGGCCGGTAGGACCGATGGGTCCGATGGGGCCCATGGCCCCGATGGGACCGATGGGCCCCATGGGACCATGGAAAGGTCCGCCGCCCGGCGGCCAGCGACCGCCGATGCCGCCGCTGCCCCCGGGCGCGCAGCTTCCCCACGGCGCGGAAGGCGAATCGCTCGACCTCGACGCCAAGACGGTCAGCCACAACGCCTTCAACGAGCACGACGGCGGCGACTACATTCCCATCGCTCATGAATTCCGCCTCGAATACCTGATCCTGTGGTTCAAGGGGCACCGCCATCCGACGCTCGTGACCTCCGGCAACTCCCTCGATCCGATCCCCGGCGCCCTGGACCAGCCCGGCACGGTTGTCCTGCACGGCGAGCGCTCCGGCGCCGGCGCCAGCAGCGCCTTGCGGGTCACCTACACCTACTGGCTCGTGGACCCGGAGATCGTCAGTCTCGACGCCTCGTTCATGATCATGGAACAGCGCCGCGTCCTGTTCACCGCGGCCTCGGACTCGGCCGGCAACCCGGTGCTCACCCGGCCGTTCTTCAACCCGACCGCCAGCGCCGAGGACGCCGACCCGCGGGCCCTGCCGTTCGTGATGCGGGGCAGCGTCGAAGACAGCTTCCTGACGCGGATGATGGGGGCGGAGGCCAACTTCAAATACAACGTGTCGGGCCGGCCGTGCTCGCAGGGCCCGTCGTTCACCATCTTCACCGGCCCGCGCTGGATCAAGCTGGACGAAACCTACGCCAACAACGATTTCTCCCAGGACATCCCGTCCGGCACCGGCGAAACCCGGCGCTTCATGGACAACGTCACCTGCTACAACGAGTTCATCGGCGCCCAGGTCGGCGGCAGCTTCCGCTGCCGCTGGGACCGCCTCACCTTCGATCTCACCAGCAAGATCGCCGTCGGCCAGAACTTCCAGACCTTGAAAGCCTCCGGCCGCACCGTCATCGCCAATGACGCCTTCGGCGACCGGATCGCTTTCAACGAAGGCCTGTACGTGCAGTCGACGAACTCCGGCGTCGATCGCTTCGAGCACGTGTCGGTGGTGCCGGAAGTGGATGTGACCGTGGGCATCGCGCTCACGGATAGCTGCAAGTTCACGTTCGGCTACGGCATCTTCTTCATGAACAACGTGATCCGCCCCGGCGCGCTCCTGGACCGCCGCATCGAGATTCAGCCGGCGGGGATTCCGACGACGTTCCCCCTGCGGACGTTCAACACCACGGATTTCTGGGCGCAGTGGGTGAGCTTCGGATTGGAATTCTCGTACTAGCCGGACAGATGGCCGGGGCTGAGTCGTCGAAGCCCCGGCGACGCGCCAACGGTTGGTTTGACTGCCCGCTGTCATCGTGATCGTCAATTTTCCCAAGATCTTCACTTCCCTTCCGCGGAAGAACCGCTTAGAATCATCCCGTTCGCACACTTTGAAAGGAGCGGCGCCGGATGGGCGCTGGCTGGGGTTCATCCATACGAACCCGTCCTTCGACAGAACCCGTGCGCGTGGCGCTTCATGCCGTTCGTGAAGATTGGGAACGGTTTGCGCAACAGGTCCCTCCTGCCGAGAAAAAGCGCATGCAGCGTGCCGTCGGCCGTTCCAGTTTGCCAAAACTGCGGGTATAACAAACTCGTCGTATTAGAGAAAATACGCCACCGTGAAAGGCCCAGATCATGGCGCAGACCTGGCTGAGCAAGTGGTTCCGCGGCGGCCGCACTCCTTCTCCAACGAAGACGCGCGGCACGCGCCTCAATCTCGAGTGTCTTGAAGACCGCGTCACCCCCGTCACCAGCGTCACGAACCTGACCGGCGGCGCCACCGCCACGGCCATGGTGCAGTCCCTGCTGGGCACGGGCGTGCAGGCTTCCAATATCGTCTACACCGGCGCCCCGGTCGCCTCGGGCACCTTTTCCGGCGGCCAGGGCACCATTGGCTTCGACCAGGGCGTGATCCTCACCTCCGGCGATGCCCTGGGCGTGCTCGGGCCCAACACCACCTCCAGCTACACCGGCTCCAACGGCGTCCCCGGCGACAGCCAACTCGACGCGATTGTCGCCCCCAATCCCACCCTGGACGCGTCGGTCCTCGAGTTTGATTTCATTCCCGACGGGGCGCTGCTCAATTTCAAGTACGTGTTCGGCTCGGAAGAATACCCGGAATTCGTCGGCAGCTCGTTCAACGACGTGTTCGCGTTCTTCTTGAACGGCCAGAACGTCGCGTTGATCCCGAACACCTCGACCCCGGTCGCCATCAACACGGTCAACAACGGCGACGGGTTCGGCACGCCGCCGTCCAATCCCCAGTTCTTCGTGGACAACTACACGAGCGCTCAGCTGCAGATCCAGCTCGACGGCTTGACGACGGTGCTCACCGTGACCGCCACGGTCAACCCAGGAGTGTTGAACCACATCAAGCTGGCGATCGCCGACGCCTCGGACACCGCGCTCGATTCGGCCGTGTTCATCCAGTCCGGCAGCTTCTCCGCGCCCAAGGAGCCGGTGCTGACCGTGTTCAACCCGGTCCGCTTCCTCTTCAAGAAGAAGGCCAAGACCTACACCGGCCTCTATACCCTGATCAACACCGGCACGGCGGCCCAGACCGGCACGGCCTACGTTATCTTCACCAAGCTTCCCAAGAAAGCGTGGCTCAAGAACGCCACCGGCTACACCAGCGCCGGCAAGCCCTACATCGCCATCAACACCCCCGTCGGCATCAACAAGGCGATCAAGCTGCTGGTGCAGATCAAGAACCCGCTCAAGAAGCCGTTCAACTCGTTCTTCATCACCAAGGGATTGGTGTTCAGCGCGACGCAGCCGGTGTAGGATGTGGGCGGCGGGGTTGCGATTGTCAACTCGCGACGGCTTCGATGACTTCCACGCGCCATTGGCCTGCAGGCCGGTGTTTCATGTCGGCCGCGATCGCGGCGTCCTCCCATGGCTTGAAAGAACGACTCGTGGTTGCGAGGCCCTCGCGTGCCTTTTACAATGCGCCTTGTCCGCGCCATCCGCCCTCCCGTGAGCGAACCATGAAATCTCCAATGCGCCTCGCCGTCGTCGCCGTCACACTCGCGATCGGCCTGTCCAAGGTCCGGGCCCAGCCGCCCGCCACCCATCCCTTCCTTCCCGGCGATCGCGTCGTCTTCCTCGGCGACACGTTCGCCGAGCGCGAGGCGATGTTCGGCTACATCGAGACCGTCCTGCAAACGCGTTTGCCGGAGCTGAAGCTCACCTTCCGCAACCTTGGCTACTCGGCCGACACGCCGGCGGTCCACCTGGCCGACATCGCCAAGGGGGACATCGAGTACAACCACGGTTCCAACCGCGCCCTCAACTTTGGGACCATGCCGAAGCACCT
This sequence comes from Gemmataceae bacterium, assembly GCA_022616435.1. GTDB lineage: Bacteria > Planctomycetota > Planctomycetia > Gemmatales > Gemmataceae > JAKEET01. The sequence goes on along the minus strand of JAKEET010000123.1, from coordinate 6,436 downwards.
CGCCGACGCCAAGGCCGACGTCATCGTCATGTGCTTCGGCATGACTGATTCGTTCCGCGGCCCGGCAGGCGTCGAAGCGTTCAAGAAGGAGCTGCAAGAGCTGATCGATTACCACAAGAAGCAGAAGTACAACGGCAAGTCGGCGCCGCGGTTCATCCTCGTCGGACCGATCGCGCATGAAAAGCTCGGCGGCGAGTTCCCCGACCCGGCGGAGCACAACAAGAGCTTGAAGCTGTACAACGAGGCGATTCGCCAAGTAGCGGCGAAGAACAAGACATTGTTTGTTGATCTGTTCGGCACCACGAGCTATGGGGTGCTGTTTGGTGGGCCGCGGCGTACCCTTAACGGCATTCACGCAACGCAACAGGGGCATCGGTCGATCGCGCAGATCGTCATCCAGCAACTTGGTTTAGCCCCCGTGGACAACATCCCCGAACAGCTTCGCGCGCTCGTTGCCGAACGCAATCAGCAGTTCTTCTACAAGTGGCGGGCTGTCAACGGCGAGTACATCTACGGCCGGCGGGCCAAGCCGTTCGGCGTCGTCAACTTTCCCGGCGAGATGTCGGAACTGGATCGTATCTGCGCCAAGCTGGACACGGAAATCCACGACTTCAGCCGCGCTTCGCCGGCGCAGACTCCCGGGCAGGCCGTTGCCCAGGTTAACAAACAGAAACAAGGCGTCATCGGCGGCCAGGAGTTTCCCACTGCGAAGGACCCCGCCGAGGCGATCAAGCACTTCAAGCTGCAGGACGGCTACGAGATCAACCTGTTCGCCTCCGAAAAAGAGTTCCCGCTTCACAATCCGCTCGCCATCGCGTGGGACGCGAAAGGCCGCCTCTGGATCACGACGATGCCGTCCTACCCGCACTACCTGCCGGGCGCGCCGCCCGACGACAAGATCATCATCCTCGAAGACACCGACGGCGACGGCAAGGCCGACAAGCATACCGTCTTCGCCGACAAGCTGTATTTGCCCACCGGCATCGAGTTCGGCAACGGCGGCGTCTATGTCGGCGCTCAACCCAACATGCTCTTCCTGAAGGACACCGACGGCGACGGCAAGGCCGACTATCGCGAGACCATCCTGCACGGCCTCGGCTCCGGCGACAGCCACCACGCGGTCCACATGTTTACCTGGACGCCCGACGGGGCCTTGCTGTTTCACGAGGGCATCTTCCACCGCTCGAACGTCGAGACGCCGTGGGGGCCGCTGCGGCAGCGCGACGCCGGCATCTACCGCTTCCAGCCCAAGAGCCACAAGCTGGAGACGTTCGTGTCGTACCACTTCGCCAACCCATGGGGCCACGTGTTCGACAAGTGGGGCCAGAACTTCATCGCCGACGCCTCGGGCGGGGCCAACTACTTCGGCCTGCCGCTCACCGGGCACGTCGAGTTCCCGCGCCAGCATCCCAACATGAAGGTGTTCACGTCGATCGTCCGGCCCACGTGCGGCTGCGAGCTGATCGCCAGCCGGCACTTCCCGGAATCGGCCCAGGGGAACTTCCTGGTCAACAACAACATCGGCTTCCAGGGGATCAAGCAGCACCAGGTGGTCGAGGAAGGCTCGGGTTTCACGTCGAAGGAGCTGGAGCCGCTTTTGTTCTCGACGGATCGGAACTTCCGGCCGGTCGGCATCTCGTTCGGCCCGGACGGCGCGTTGTACATCGTGGATTGGTTCAACCCGCTGATCGGCCACATGCAGTTTTCGCTGCGCGATCCGGGCCGCGATCATTACCACGGCCGCATCTGGCGGATCACGGCGAAGGGCCGGCCGCTGGTGAAGGCGCCGACGATCGCCGGCGAACCGGTTTCTAAGCTGCTCGACCTGCTGAAGGAGTACGAGGATCGGACACGGTACCGGGTGCGGGCCGAGCTGCGCGAGCGCAAGGCTGACGAGGTGGCGCCGGCGCTCGAGCAATGGATCAAGGGACTGGATGAAAGCGATGCGGATTACGAGCATCACCTGCTCGAAGCGTTGTGGGTGTGCCAGAACGCCGGCGTGGTTCGCGAAGACTTGCTGGCCCGCTTGCTGAACGCCAAGGACTATCGCGCCCGGGCGGCGGCGACGCGGGCCCTGCGCCACTGGCGCGACCGTCTCCCGCAGCCGAAGGTGTACGACTGGCTCGCCGGCCAGGTCGAGGACGTGCATCCGCGCGTCCGGCTCGAAGCGGTGGTGGCCCTCAGCTTCTTCAAGGATGCCAGGGCCGCCGAGATCGCCTTGCTCGTCGTCAAGCATCCGACCGATTACTACCTCGACTACGGCATTCGGGAAACGTTGACGACGCTCGAACCCTACTGGAAGCCCGCGATCGCGAAAGGCCAGCCGTTCGCCACCAACAACCCGGCGGGTTCGGCCTACGTGCTCGGCAGCGTCTCGAACACCGAATTGACGCAGATGCCGCGCTCGGCCCCGGTCTACGTCGCGCTCCTGTCGCGCGACAACATCCTGCCGCAGTTTCGCGAGGAGGCGCTCCACGGCCTGGCCAAGATCAACAAGACCGATTTCCTGACCGAGCTGTTCGCGACCATGGAGCGCATCGATCGCGGCGGCCATGGCCAATCGGAAATGGTGCTGCATGATCTGGGCCATCTCCTGTCCACCCGGCCGGCCGGCGAGTTGGCGACGCAACGGCCGCGCATCGAGAAGCTGGCCGCCGCCGCCAAGATGGCGATGACCCGCCAGGTCGCCTACGTGGCGCTGATCACGGCCGACAAGAGCATCGACCGCACGTGGAGCGCGGCGTCGCAAAACCTCAACACGCTGGTCGATGTCGTGGATTCCATCTCGATCCTGCCCGACGGCGCGCTGCGCGCCGCCAGCTATCCCAAGGTCAAGGAGCTGCTCCACGGCGTGCCGAAGTCGCTGGAGAATCAAGTGAAGGCGGCGCGCGGCACCCGCGGCCGCTACGTGCGCATCGACGTGCCGGGCAGCCAGCGCGTCCTGACTCTTGCCGAGGTCGAAGTCTTCAGCCGCGGCGAGAACATCGCCGGCCAGGGGGAGGCGCGGCAATCGAGCACCGACCAAAACGCCCCCGCGGCTCGAGCGCTCGACGGCAACAAGAGCGGCGTGTTCGCCGACCGGGGCCAGACCCACACCAGGCAGCAGAAGGATCCCTGGTGGGAGCTCGATCTTCGCGAAGAGCGGGCCATCGACAGCATCGTCATCTGGACGCGCAGCGAGCAGGGCGGCAAGTACGTCGACCGCTTGCAGAACTTCAAGCTGACCGTGTTCGACGGCCACAAGAAGCCCGTCTGGATCAGGGAGAACCAGCCGGCGCCGCGGGACAGCGCGCGCTTCGCGCTCGACGCCAACCCGGCCGAGCGCTTGCGGCACGCGGCCATGAACGCCGTCGTGTCGATCCCCGGGCACGAAGCGGAAGTGTTCGCGACGCTGGCCAGGTTCGTGAGCGACGGCATCGACCGCGACGCGGCGATCCGGGCGCTGCGGCGGTTGCCGAAGAACAAGCTGCCGAAAGATCAATTGAAGCCGCTGGCCGAGGCAATCCTGGCGCACGTCGGCAAGCTGCCCGCCAAGGAGCGCACGGAGCCGAACGTGCTCGACGAATTGCAGCTCGGCAGCGACCTCGCCGGCCTGCTCGGCGACGACGGCAAGGCGCTGGCCGCCCAGCTCGGCAAGCTCGGCGTGCAGGTGGTGCTGATCCGCACCATCCCGCACAACATCGCCTATGACGTCGCCGAGTTCTACGTCGAGGCGGGCAAGCCGGTGGTGATCGTGCTCGAAAACCCCGACGTGATGCCGCACAACCTGGTCATTTCTCAGCCGGGTTCGCTGACCGAGGTCGGCCAGGCGGCGGAACTTCTCGCGACCAACCCCAACGCCTTCGCCATGGGCTTCGTCCCGAAACATCCGAAGGTGCTGTTCGCGTCGCGGCTGTTGCAGCCGCGGGAGAGCGACCGCATGCAGATCACCGCGCCGGCGACGCCGGGCAACTACGTGTTCGTGTGCACGTTTCCCGGCCACTACCCGGTGATGAACGGCATCATGCGCGTGGTGCCCGATCTATCGGTCATCCCGAGCACCGAGCGCGTCAAGGCCCTGGAAGACAAGAAGTGGAAGGTCGCAGAGCTGGCGGCGGACCTGGCCAAGCTCGACGCCGGCCGCTCGTTCGCCCGCGGCAAGGAGCTGTTCAAGCTGCGGACCTGCGTTCAATGTCACAAGATCGGCGGCGAGGGCGAGGGGGGCGCGCTCGGCCCCGACCTGTCGGAGCTGCCGAAGAAGCTGGCCGGCAAGGACTTCACCCGCACCCACTTGCTGACGGAGTTGCTGGAGCCGTCGAAGGTCATTGACAAGAAATTCAAGGTGTGGCGCTTCTTGATGGACGACGGCCGGCCGATCGACGGCATCATCCTGGAGGAAACGAAGACGACGATCAAGATCGCCAAGAACGCGGTCGAGAAGCCGATGGACATCAAGGTGGATGCGATCGAAGCCAAGGTGGAGCTGAAGAACTCGTTCATGCCGGAAGGGCTCTTGGGCCGGCTGAACCGCGAGGACATCCTCGATTTGCTGGCGTACCTCGCGGCCGGGGGCGAAGCGGAGCATCCGGCGTTTCGGAAGTGAGATTCACCATGGCCGACAAACCGAAGCTGAAAGATCCCTGGCTGGTCGCGGTGTGGCCCGGCATGGGCCACGTGGCCCTCAACGCCGGCTATTACTTGCTTTCCAAGCTGGCAATGCATGTGATCGCCGAGTATGAGGCGATGGAGCTCTTCGACGTCGAACACGTCGAGGTGAAAGGCGGGCTCATCACGACGGGCCACCGCCCCCGCAATCGTTTCTTCGCGTGGACGGACCCCAACCAGAAACACGACCTCGTCATTTTCCTCGGCGAAGCGCAGCCCCCTCTGGGTAAGTACCGGTTTTGCCAGCAACTGATTCACTTCGCCCAGCAGCTGGAAGTGAAGCGGCTGTTCACCTTTGCCGCGATGGCTACCCAGATGCATCCGGAACATGAGTCGCGCGTCTTCGGAGCGGCGACCGACGCGGCAACTCTCGAAGAGCTCAAACGCCTCGAGCTGGATATCCTCAACGACGGACACATCGGCGGCCTCAACGGCGTCCTGCTCGGCGTGGCGGCCGAGCAAGGACTGCATGGCGCTTGTTTGCTGGGCGAGATGCCGCACATCTTCAGCCAGCTGCCGTTTCCCAAAGCCTCGCAGGCGATCCTGGAGGTCTTCACAACGATCACTAGGATCAAGCTCGACTTCACCGAGCTTGCCGAGCAGAGCCGGCTCATGGAGCAGCAGCTTGGCGAGTTTCTTTCGCGGGTTGAACAAACCATGGGGGCCCAGTTCCCCGGCCGCGAAGAAGAATACGCTCCGGAAGCCCCGGAAGAAAAGGGCCTGGCCGCGGAGGACCAGCAGCGACTTGAAGCGCTTTTCGAGCAGGCCCAGAAAGATCGATCCAAAGCCTTCGAGCTCAAACAAGAGCTCGATCGCCTGGGGGTTTTCAAGGAATACGAGGATCGCTTCCTGGACTTGTTCAAGAAATGAGGATGGATTCTTGAGCGCGAATTCGGATACCATGATGAAATGAGCACTCTTGAAATGCGGCGCAGAATCAAAAGAGCGGTTGACCGACTGCCGGCGGAGCGTTTGGCGTCGCTGGCCGAATACGTTGCTTCCCTGAGCCGTGGGCCATTGATCCGCCGCATCGCGGATGCCGAAAAAGCCATCTCAGCAGGGAAAGGCGTCGACTGGCGCAAGGCCAGGTCTGATGTTTGAAGTCATCCTGTCCCCGGAGGCGCAAGCCTTCTATGCAAAGGCGGACATCGGCGCGAAATCTACGAGTGACAAACACGGTTTCATCGACTACTTCACCGCCGCCGGCATCTCGTTGATCTTCTCCAGCTTCTTCAGCGACCGCAGCACCTCGGTGTCCGCGAGCAGGCGTTCGTCGCACGCCAGCTCACGCAACGACAGGTCCTTGAGCGGGGCGAGCGATATCTCGACAACTACATCAAGAACGAATCGCCGTTCCCCGACGCCCAGCGGCCGATGCGGTTGCGGAACCTGCACGTCGTGGCTTTTGTGCAGAACGACGACACCCTGGAAGTGCTGCAGGCGTTCGACGCCCCGGTCGAGGGGGACTGATCCCACGGCCCCAAACATCATCTTCACGACGCTGGTCCGCTCGGTCGGTTGCGAGCGTTCCTGGTTTCGATCGCGGCGCACCACGGCCGCGCACTTTGCCCGCGCGGTCAATGAGCCGGGCGTCTTCAACCGGGTGTTGACGGCGCAGGAAGTCCGGGAGCTTGCGGAGGAGATGAGGCGTTCGCGCTGACGCGGCCGGGCCTCGAGACCATGGCGCGGCCCTACCGCCGCCGATGCTTCTTCCGCTTGCCGCCTGGCCCGTTTGCTGACGGCGCTGACGGCGCCTGGCCGCGCTTCAGGGCCCGCTCCCGCAGGATCTTGC
>JAKEET010000122.1 GCA_022616435.1 Gemmataceae bacterium | reverse complement strand
GGAAGGCCTGGCGAAGGAAGGCCTGGCGAAGGAAGGCCTGGCGAAGGAAGGCCTGGCGAAGGAAGGCCTGGCGAAGGAAGGCCTGGCGAAGGAAGGCCTGCCGCCGCTGATCGAGCGCCGCCTCGAGGAAGCCGCGGCCGGCGCCGTGCCGATCTTGCGGCTGCGGGGCGACCATCTCGATCTGCGCTGGAGCGATCTGCAGCCGGCGGCGCGGCACGACACGCGCACCGACGACGGGAACCGGGTCATTCGCGCGACGCCCGGGCCGATGGTCAAGGTCGCCTTCAACAGCGGTCGCGACGAACAGTGGAGCGAATGGGGGACGCTGCGGCGCACGACCCTGCAGAAGGACGGCCGGCCGATGTACGTCCTCGAAGACCGCCAAGGGAGGCCGCTGGCCTTCGTGCACACGCCGGCCGGCATGTCGCTGGCGGAATACGTGGGCAGACGGGTCAGCGTCTTCGGCATGCGGCACGTCGACAGCCGGACGCTGACGTTCACCGCGTCGCACGTGGCGTGGGAGTAGATGTGGTTGGTGATGAGTGATGCGGGGTGAGTGGTGAGTGGTGATCCTGCACGCCACTCACCAACCACCAACCACTACCGCTTCGAGAACTGGAAGCTCTTGCGGGCGCCCTTCCTGCCGTACTTCTTGCGTTCCTTCATGCGGCCGTCGCGGGTGAGGTAGCCGGAGTCGCGAAGCTTTTTGTCCATGCCGGCGGCGGGGGTTTCGGCGGCCGCGGGCTGGCCGGCCGCTGTCTCGCCGGCGGCGGCCGCGGTCGGGCCCGCGGGGGGCGCGAACATGATCTTGAGGGCGCGGGCCATGCCCTGGCTGATGGCACCGGCCTGACCCGTGAAACCGCCGCCGCGAACCTTCACGGTCACGTCGAGCCGGTTCTTCATCTCGGTCAACAGCAACGGCCCCAGGACGGCGTTGCGGTCCTTGTCCTCGGTGAAGTAGTTGTCCAGCGGCCGGCCGTTGATGGAGATCGAGCCGGCGCCTTCGGCCAGGCGAACGCGGGCGACCGCCGTCTTGCGCCGGCCGGTGCCGAGGTAGTACTGTTTCTTCGGTTTGGTCGCGGTTTCGGCCACGGGGTCACTCCACAATCGTCAATCGCCTTTCGCGGAGCGAAAGGAGAGATTAGAGTTCGAGCTTCAATTCCTTGGGTTGCTGTGCCTGGTGCGGGTGGTCGGCGTCGGCGTAGATCTTCAGCTTGGTCATCTGCTGGCGGCCCAGGCGATTGCGCGGCACCATCCGGCGCACCGCCGCCTCGATGATCCGCTCCGGGTGCTTGGCCATCACCTGCTCGGCGGTCTCGGTCTTCAGGCCGCCCGGATAATGCGAGTACGCTTGATACGTCTTCTGCTGCAGCTTCTTGCCGGTCAGCTTCATCTTGGCGGCGTTGACGATGATGACGTACTCGCCAGTGTCGATGTGCGGTGTGTACTGCGGCCGATGCTTGCCGCGCAGGATATTGGCGACGGCGACCGCCAGCCGGCCGACGACCTGGTTGGTGGCGTCGATCAGATGCCAGTTCTGCGGCACGACGCCCGGTTTAGCCATGAATGACGACATTGCACTTTCCCGCGACATTCCAGGGACGTACGTTTCGGAACAGGTATGATAAGGGCCGGGCGAGGTGCGTCAAGGTTGGATTGGTGGTTAGTGGTTGGTGGTTGGCCCCTGGCGTGGAACCACCGTTCACTAACCACCAACCACCGAGAGGATTTCCCCATGGCCCACGACACCTTCCGCGCCGGCGACTTGACGGCCGTCATCGGCGACAACTCGGCCTCCGGCGCGCACCGGGCCGGCTACAACGGCGTCTGGAGCTTGACGCATCGCGCCGAGCCGATGAACCTGTTTGTGCCGATCGTGGCGGGGCTGAACTTCGAGCACATCTTCGACGGCGACCGGTTCGACGCCGACAATTCGCGGCGGATCTTCTTCGAGCCGCGCAACGCGGCGCTGACGTTTCGCAAGCTCTCGAACACCGAGGCCGAGCTGCACCAGCCGCCGACGCCGACGTTCCACCTCGAAAGCTGGACGCGCTTCACCATGACGCCGCCGCACGCGATCGACATGCGCTTCCGCTGCCGGCCGACGCAGCACGCCTTCAACCACGGCTACATCGGCCTGTTCTGGGCCAGCTACATCCACGGCCCGGACGACAAGAGCATGTACTTCCGCTCGAGCGGCGCCTGGCAGCAGCTGTGCAGCCAGCGCCACAACGACGAGAGCACCGTCCGCCACGCCGCCGACAAGGTCGAGCTGCGCTTCTCGAAGGGCTTTCCCGAATGCCTGATGCGCAACTACTCGCCGCTGCGGTATGACGAGCCGTTCTTCTACGGCCACTTCCGCGACATGACCGCGATCTTCCTGTTCGACCGCACCGAAGGGATCCGCTTCACGCATTCGCCGTCGGGCGGCGGCTTCACCAAGGAACGGCAAACCACGAATCCGGCGTGGGACTTCCAATACATCATCCCCAAGTACGAATTAAAGAGCGAGTACGGCTTCCGCATGCGGCTCGTTTACCGCCCGCGCGCGAGCCGCGAGGAAACCCTGCGAGAAGTGGCCGCGTGGCGACAAATGACCAAGGACTAGTGACCCATGACGAACTCCCATCTCGACCGCCGTCACGCCCTCGGCCTGCCGGCCGGCAGCGTCCGGGCCCTGCACGTCCTGATCATCGTGGGCATCACGTGCGCGATCATCGCCTGGCCGGGCGAACAGGCCGTGGCCATCCCGGCGTACCTGATCTACTTGATCTTCTTGATGCTCGGCCACTTCTTCGCGTCGCACGGCGTCAGCATCGCCACGCGCGGCTCGGAGCAGCCCTCGCCGTTGTATCTCCCCGGCGGCACGGTGCGGCTCCTGGTCATCCTCACCCTGGGCGCCGCGATCGGCACCAAGCTCTATCAGCGTCCCGAGATCTTTCAGCAGCAATTCGACCTGTCCGTCCGCTCCCTGGCCGAGCAGCCGCTGGTGCCGGTGCTGATCCTGGGCGGCTTCTTCGCCGGGGTGATGCTGCGCGCCGTCGTCGGCCGCGCCAAGCCCCCCATGTGGTTGCAGGATTTCGAAGCCTGGATCTCGATCATCGCCCTGGTCGGTCTCGGCATCGCGGCGATGATTCACCTGATCATCGTCCCCAGCCTCGAAGTCCCCTGGCTGCCGCTGCCCACCTGGGAAGGCATCCTCGGCGCCGTCATCGCGTTCTACTTCGGCGAACGGTCGTAATAGTGAGTGGTGAGGGGTGAGGGGCATGCAAGCCCCAGGATGAGCGCAGCGATTCCTGGGGGTTCGACCCCCGCGAATCGCTGCGCTCATCGCGGGGCTTGGAGACCCCAAGCTACCACTGACTACCTACTCACTACTCACCACTCACTAGACTACCCCCATGGTCATCTGGGCGCTCGCCAAGAAAGATCTCCGGCTCATCCTCCGCGACGCGCGGGCGCTGATCATCCTGCTGGCCATGCCGGTGGTGTTCATCCTGGTCCTGGGCGTGTCGCTGGGCGAGGGCTTTGGCCAGAAGCCGGCCGATCGGCTGCGCGTCTCGGTGCTGAACCTCGATGAAGGCTTGCCGCGGCATTTCGACCGCCCGGCGATGCTCCGCGAAGGCATGGCCTGGTTCGCGGCGCTGCCCAACGGCCAGGGAGCGGCGGCGGTGCTTGGGCCTTGCGGCGTGGCCGGCACGCTGGCGCCGGCGTGGTTCCCGCGCGATTCCTGGTCGGCCCTCATCCTCCGCGACCTCGACGAGACCGCCGACATCCGCGTCGAGCTCATCCCCACCCGCGCCGAAGCGGAGCAGCTCGTCAGCAGCGGCCGCCGGCCGGCCGTGCTCGTTCTCGGCAAGCACTTCAGCCGCCGCGTCGCCCGGTGCTCGTTCCTCGCCGGCGGCTGGCAGGACACCTACACGCTGGCCTCCGCCTTTCCACGGCCGGGCAACCCGGCCGCCCTTGCCTGCCTCGGCCTGTTCGACGAACGGCAGACCGGCCTCCCGTTGTATCTGTTCGACGGCATCAATCCGTTCTTCCGCGACGGCGTCAAGCTCGAGCTGCTCGACGTCGAGGTGATGCGCGATCCGACCCAGCAGACCGCTGCCGCCATCATCGACCAGGTGGCGCAGGGGACGTGCATGCGCATCGTCATGCCGTGGATGATCGGCCGGGCGTTCGAGAAGATCGGCGACCGGGCGTTCCTGGAGCTGCTTGGCAAGGAGGAGCAGCTCCCCACGCCGGTGCGGCTGTTCCTGACCAATCCCCTGGTGCCCAGCCAGCAGAAACGGCAGCTCAGCATCGGCCTGCAGAACTCGCTGCAGAACCTGTTTTCGAAGTACAACCTGACCGCCAAGACCTGGGCGGCGCTGACGAAGGAATCCGAACACGCCGGCGGCGGCCCGGGGGCGACCCCGTACCGCGAGGAAGGCACGGGCTGGCTCAAACGCGGCGCCATCCGCTACCAGCTGCTGGTGCCGTCATACCTGGTGATGTTCGCGTTCTTCCTGATCCTGACCGTCGGCTGGCTATTCGTCTCGGAACGGCGGCAGGGGACGATGAAACGGCTCCGGGCCGCTCCGGTGCGGCGCGGGGCCATCGTCATCGGCAAGCTGATTCCCTGTCTGATCGTGTCGCTGTTCCAGGGGTTCTTCGTGCTGCTGGCCGGCCGCGCGCTGTTCGCGATGAGCTGGGGGCCGCACCCCGGTTGGCTGGCCCTGGTCGTGGCGGCCACGTCGCTGGCCGCGATGGGGCTGGCCCTGCTCGTCGCGGCCATCGCGCGGACCGAAACCCAGGTGGCCATCTACGGGACGCTGCTGGTGCTCGTGCTGGCGGCCCTGTCCGGCGCGCTCATGGGCGACCGCGCGTTGATGCCCGAGCAAATGCAAACGCTCAGCCGCATCACGCCGCACGCCTGGGCGCTCGACGCCTACCGGCAGCTCTTGACCAATCCCACGCCGAACCTCGCGACCGTCGCCGTGGCGTGCGCCGTGCTCACCGGCTTCGGGATCGCGTCGCTGGGCGTGGCGTGGTGGCGGCTGCGGCTGGAGTGAGAGATGACTGGAAAAAAAGGTGGAGCTAGACCCGTAGAGCGCACGCATGATCCCGCGCGTGCGCTCAACGGATCACGGAATGGCGGATTCATTTGTTCCCAACCGCAACACTTTCACCGCCCTACACTTGACAGCCCGCCTTCCCGCACGCTAGCTTACAGTCAACGACGCATTCACATCGACGTCCGCGCGGGGGGCGGCGGCTGACCTGTCTCCATCGCCTTCGTTGCGGGCTGGTGTCATTGTCAGAGGCTATCCGAAAAGGGGGTCTGATCCCCTTAGCCTCACGAACTCTCAGGGGTTGACCTCTCGTGCCGCGCTTGGTCATCATCAAAGGCGCCGATGAAGGCAAACAGATCGACCTGGCCGCCACCGTGGTGGCGGTCGGGCGCGACGGCGCCAACCAGCTCCGGCTGCACGACACCGAGGTCTCGCGCCGCCACGCCGAATTCCGCCGGCAGGACGACGGCTACGTCCTCGTCGACGTCGGCAGCGCCAACGGCACCTTCGTCAACAATCAGAAGATCTCGCAAGCGACGCTCAAGCCCGGCGATCACATCAGCTTCGGGCAGACGCTGCTCTTGTACAGCAGCGACAGCGCCGCGGGGACCGAAGCAGGCGACCTGGCCGCCAAGATCACCCTCATCACCCGCCCCGACCTGGACATCTCCTCGGCCATCATCAAGACGATCAGCGAAGGCGAGGGGAGCCGGCTCTTGTCCAAGCCGGGCGACGCCTCCCCCTGGCTCAAGAACGCCCTGGCCCACTTGACCATCATGTACGAGGCCAGCCAGGCGACCAGCCACATCCTCGACCCCAACGAGCTGCTCGACCGCATCCTCGAGCTGGTGTTCGGCTCGGTGCCGGCCGACCGCGGCTGCATCCTCTTGACCACCGACAGCGACGCCCTGGCGCCCAAGGCGGTGCGCTGGCGCAAGGTCTCGGATCGCCAGGAGTTTCAGCTGAGCCGCACCATCGTCGACCACGTCCTCCGGGAACGCGAGGGGGTGCTGGTTTCCGACGCCCCCAAGGACGAACGCTTCAACACCGGCCAGAGCATCCTCCGCTTCGGGATTCGCGAGGTGATCTGCGTGCCCATGAAGGGCCGCCACGAAACCCTGGGCGCCATGTACCTCGACACGCAGATGACCGCCCGCGAGATCGCCGAACGCAAGACCGCCCTGGGCAAGTTCACCGAGGACCACCTGGCCCTGGCCATCGCCGTCGCCCACCAGGCCGCCCTCGCCGTCGAGGAGACCCGCTACCACCAGGCCATGCTGCAGGCCGAGCGGCTGGCGGCCATCGGCCAGACCATCGCCGCCCTGTCGCACCACATCAAGAACATCCTGCAAGGCCTGCGCTCGGGGAGCGAGATCCTCAAGATGGGCCTCGACGAGAAAAACGACAAGCTCATCCAGCAAGGCTGGCGCGTCGCCGAGAAGAACCAGAACCGCATCTACGACCTGGTCATGGACATGCTGAGCTACTCGAAGGACCGGGTGCCGGTCGTCGAGCCGACCGACATCAACGAGATGACCAGGGAGATCGTCGAGCTGCTGGCGCCGCGCGCCCAGGAGATGCACGTCAAGCTCGAGCTGAGCCTGGCGGACAACGTGCCGGCCGTCCCCGCCGATCCGGAGGGGCTGCACCGCGCCTTGCTCAACATCATCGCCAACGCCCTGGACGCCGCCGAAGGCCGGCCCGACCCGAAGGTGACGATCGGCACCCGCGCCGACGAGTCGTGGGCGCGGATCATCGTGCTCGACAACGGCCCGGGGATCCCGCCCCAGCAGGTGCAGGAGATCTTCAAGCCGTTCGTCAGCACCAAGGGCTCGCGCGGCACCGGCCTGGGCCTGCCCGTGAGCCGCAAGATCCTGCGCGAGCACGGCGGCGACATCGTCGTCCAGAGCCAGGTGGATGCGGGCAGCAAGTTCACGCTGCGCCTGCCCATCAAGAGCCCCCTGACCCAGGATTTCGGCGCGACCATGGGAGACATGCCGGTGTACCCGCCGCCGGAGGAGTAGAGTCCGCGCGTCCTGATCCCAGCCATGTTCGCGAATCCGCAGATCGCGTCACGGCAGCTTGATCGGCACGTCCAGCCGCTTCTCCCCGCGCACCAGGTTCAGCGTCACCCGGTCCCCCAGCAAGTAATTGCGGCGCACGTAACCCAGAAATTGCTCGACCGTCATCTCCAGCCGCAGCTCGTTGATCCCGACGATCACGTCCCCCTCTTGCACTCCCAGTTTCTTGGCGCTGGGCGGCACCGGAGCATCCTGCCGGAACGCCAGCCGCGCACCCGGCAGCCCCAGGGCCTGCTTCTCCTGGACCGTCAAATCGGTCCCGAACAACGGCAAGGACGGCAACAAATCCATCAGCGACGGCCGCCACGTGAGGTTGGTTTTCTTCCAGCCGTCGGCCAGCTTCAATTCGCCGTCATGGCGCGCGCCGTCGCGCAGCCACGCGACCTTGACCGCGCCCTTGGCCGGGGCCATGTGCAATGCGTGCTGGGCGTCGCCGAACGAGCGCACGCTCCGGTAACCGAGGCTGACCAGGGTGTCGCCGGCGCGGAGGCCGGCCTGGGCCGCCGGCGACGCCGCCGCCACCGCCTTGACGTGGTCGCCGCGATTCATGTCGAGGGTGATGCCGACGTTCTCCGGCAGCGGATAGACCCAGCGCGTCAGCGGGTCCCAGCCGCCTTCGCGGTTGGCCTGGACGCGCAGGATTTCCTTGGCCTGATGACAATGGATGCAACCGCGGAGATGGGCCTTCGCCGCCGGAACGTTGTCGATCACGAGCCGGGCAGTGGTGCGCGGAGCGGGCTTGATGTTTTCCTCGCGCTGCGCCGCGTCGCGATGCGCCGCCAGCGCGCCCTCCAGGGCGTAGCGCAGCCCGGCCAGCGTGTTGCGTGAGTCGGGGCCGGAGGCGTCCCGGCCGCCGTAACGCCCGTAGATGTGTCCGTCGGCGTTCATGAAGAACGCCGCCCAGGTGAGGTCGAGGTCGAACTCGAAGAGATTGAGATCGACGCCGGTGATGCGCAGCAGACGGACGCGGACGAACTGCTTGGCCACGTCGTCAATCTGGTCCAGACGAACAACCTGCTCGTCGAAGCGGTAGCAGTCCCCTCAGGGCTCGCAGCGGAAGACGACGAACAGCGGCTTGCCGCTGCGCCGTGCCTCCGCCCGCGCGGTCTCCCACGAGGACTGCCAGCCGTACTTGCCGGCATTGGCCCCCTTCTGACACTGCGCCACGGCCGGCGCACCAAGCACCACGCCCACCACCATCACCCAACGCTGCATGCCCGCCCCCATCACGGCGGCGGCCAACCCGCACACTGCCACAAGTCGGAATCTCATTGGTTCCCCCTTTGATCCGGCATCATCATCGAAATCCGATGCGTGGCCGGGGCTGAGTCTTCGAAGCCCCGGCCACGCCACACAAGATCCGATTTCGGATTCCGGAAATTCTATTCTTCCCAATCATGGACGCCCTGTCCAGCGCCGGTTATTCACGGGTTTGCGTTTCGCGGCGGAAGCCGCTTGCACTTGGCCCAAAGACGCGGATAATGGGCGTAATCGCTGCAGGATGAGCATCATGATCGTCAAGCCATGTCTCCTGGTCGTCGACGACGAGCCCGATCTGGTGCAGAGCGTGAAGGACTTGCTGCGCTTCGACTACCGGGTCCTGGGCGCCACCCGCGCCGGCGAAGGCCTGGCCCTCCTCTCCCGCGAAGACGTCCACGTCGTCATGTCCGACCAGCGCATGCCGGAGATGACCGGCGTCGAGTTCCTCAAGCGCGTCAAGGACAACTATCCCGACGCCATCCGCCTCCTGTTCACCGCCTACGCCGACCTGAACGCCGTCACCGACGCCATCAACCAGGGCAACGTCTACCGCTACATCTCCAAGCCGTGGGAGCCCGACGAGCTGCGGACCGTGCTCAGGCAGGCCGTGGACCAGCATCGCCTCCAGGCCGAGCGCAAACGGCTGATCAAGGAAGTGCAGGAAAAGAACGCCCAGCTCGAGGCGGCCAACCAGGAGCTGCAAGAAGCCAACGAGCTGAAGCGGGCGTTCATCAAGGTCGCCAGCCACGAGCTGCGCACGCCGCTGACGCTGGTCCTGGGGCTGTCGGAATTCGCCTACAAGCAGGGCCGGCTGCCGCCGCCGATGGACGACTGGCTCAAGCAAATCTACGAAGCCAGCTCGCGCCTCAACGACCGCGTCGACCTGATGGTCAAGCTGCTGCAGGCCGGCCGCTTCGAACGCCCCTTGCAGCCGGCCGACGTGCCGCTGGCGGACCTGGTCCGGGGCGCCGCCCAGACGGTGCACAGCTTCATCGCCGAACGCGGCCAGAAGCTGACGCTGGACGTCGCCGACGACCCGGGGACCGACCTCGGGACCGTCCGCGTCGAACGCGACAAGATGCACGACTGCATCGTCCAGCTCTTGATCAATTCCATCAAGTTCACTCCCGACGGCGGCGCCATCCGCCTCGAAGCGCGGCGCACAGCCGACGGCGGCGCCGCCGTCGCCGTCCGCGACACCGGCAAGGGGATCGACGCCGCCAGCCTGGAGCGCATCTTCGATCCATTCTTCACCCGCTTCGACGTGTCGCGGCACCGCTCCGGCACCTTCGAGTTCGATCGCCGCGGCCTGGGCCTGGGATTGACCGTGGTGAAGACCTTCGTGGAAATGCACGGCGGAGAAGTGAAGGTCGAAAGCCGGGTCAACGAAGGGACCACGTTCACGATCGTGCTGCCCCCCGCGCCGCCGGCGACGGCGGAGCCGGCCGCGTGGAGCGTGTGAGCCTCCGTCTTTCTCTTCGCGCATACTCGTGCACGCCCTGGCCTCGCTACCATCGCCCCCGCCGCCGTTCCTTCGCTGGCAGGATCTCCAGACACGTCGTCCACCACCCCGTCAGCACCGTCGCCACGAATTCCTCCGGCAACCGCTCGGCCCGCATCTGGGCCGCCAGTTGGTCGTGATCGTAAGCCACCGGCACATACTCGACGCGCAGCTCCGGCTCGGCCGACACGAGCGCGTACCACACGTCCGTGCGGCCGTCGTTTTCCGGCCGGCCCAGCACGCCGGCGTTGACGAAGTGGCGATCGTTGGCCAGCGGCCGATGCCACTTGATGCCGGTGTGCGTCGCCAGGACCACGTCGGCGTCGTGCGCCGTCAGCAGGTAGTCGAGGAAATGCGACGACGTCGTCGATTCCCACAGGAACTCGTTCATCTTCCGCGGACTGCCGTGGCACAGCAGCAGACGATATTTGCCGAGCGTGAGGCGGCGCTGGGCCGGCAGCTCCTTCAACCAGGCGCGGTTCGCGGGGCTGGTGTTGGCGAAGGTGTAGGCGTAGCTGAGGCGGGCGAAGTGGTTGTCGCGCGGGTCGGTGTAGCCGCACTGGCAGTCGGCCAGGCCGTTGCCGATGGAGTTGTCGTAGTTCCCCTGGATGCACTGGACGTGGTGGTCGCGCAGGAGCGGAAAGACCTTGTCGGGATGCGGCCCGAACGCGCCGAGGTCGCCGAGGCAATGGATGGAGTCAACGCCGCGGGTTTGGGCGTCCACGAGTGCCGCGGCGAGGGCGAGGTGATTGTTATAGATGCCGCCGAAGACCGCGATGGTGGACATGTGGGATTCGACTCTTGCGACGCGCGTTTTGGGACGACGATCAGGCAACGCCTAATGTACGCCAATGCCAGCGTCCCGTTTAGCGCACTTCTCAGCGCAGGCCAAGCGTGAAGGGTATAACGCACGGCGAGCGTCGCGGCGTCAGCCCGACGTGGTTGATCGCCGTCCGGTGCAAGCACGTCGGGCTCACGCCGCGACGCTCGCCGGACGATAGATTAACGACATGGATTCACCGCAATGCCTCGTCACCGCCCGCCAGGGCGCCGCCCTCTTCGACCTCGGCGTCAGCGTCGTCGAGCTGGCCGGGCCCGACGCGCGGCTCTTCCTCCACAACCTGTGCACACAAGACGTGAAGAACCTGCCGCCGGGGGCCGGCGTCGAGACGTTTCTGACCACCGCCAAGGCGCGCGTCGTGGCCCATGGCGCGGTCAGCCATCTCCTATGGCAGGGTCAACCCGCTCTCTGGTTCGACAGCGGGCCGGGCCACGGCGAACGGATCCTGAACCATCTGAATCACTTCCTCATCAGCGAGCAGGTGGAGCTTGCCGACCGATCCAATGACCTCGCCATGCTGCGCCTGGTCGGACCGTCGGCGGCCGCTCTCCTGGAAAATGTCGTCGCCGCGCCGTTGCCCGCGACCCCGTGGCATCACGTCACCCGCGCCGTGGACGGGACCGACGTGATCATTCGCCATCAGGTCATCCTGAATCTTCCCGGCTACGACTGCTTCTTCGTCCGCGCCCAGGCCCCTGCCCTGCGCGAGCGGCTCATCGCGGCCGGCGCCGTGGCCGGCAGCGACGCGACCCACGAGCTGCTCCGCGTCGAAGCCGGTTGGCCGGTCTATCCAATGGACATGGACGAGAACCGCTTCGTCGTCGAAGTCGGCCGCGCCGCCCAGGCCATCTGTTTCACGAAAGGATGCTTCCTCGGGCAAGAGCCGATCGTCATGGCCCGCGACCGCGGCCAGGCCAATCGCCTGCTCATGGGCGTCCTGTGCGGGGCTGGATCGGCCCTCGCGCCGGGAACGAGGCTGTTTCAGGAGGATGCGGAGGTCGGCCAGGCCACGTCGTCGGTCGTGTCGCCGCGACTGGGCCAGGCGATCGCGCTGGCCTACCTGCGCCGCGGCCATCAACAACCGGGGATGAGGTTGACGGTCGAACCACTGTCGGCCGGGCGCGTCGCGCAGGTGAGCGAGCTGCCGTTCGGACAACGCACGTAGCGGAATTCCGCTGCGAACGCCCGTACCGCCTCGGCGATACTGCTGGTGAGGAGCTGCCGTGATGTGGAGCGCGCCCGGAACCGGGGTCGATCCCGACGCGCCGTTGACGCAAGCGCTGCGGCCCCCTTGCGTGTCGCGCGGCGCGCTCGAGCGCCACGAAGGCTTCGCGGACGGAGACGGCACGCTCGACATCTACAGTTGCGGCCGCCACGCGGCGTGCACCGTCAGCCGGCGCCGCGAAGGCATCGCGTGCTGCGCCGCATGTCCCGACTATCGCCCCCGCGACACGTCGCCAGCCGCCGCGGCCGATCCCGCCAACTCGCTGGACGCCATGGTCGAAGCGCTGCGCGGTCCGCGGCGGGCGTGGCCGCAGGACTGGCCGTGGTGGGGCACGACGCTCGACGCCCATCGCCGGATGGCCGCGGAGTTCGTGGCCCAGCTGCCGGCGTATCCGGAGGGGAGGTATCGCGGCCGCGGCATCGTCATCCTCGGCGGCGGCGTGTTCTTCCCCGGCGTCTACGTCACCGTCCGCATGATCCGCCATCACGGCTGCCGGCTGCCGATCGAAGTGTGGCGCCATGCCGCGACCGAGCCGATCTACGAGCACTGGCTGGAGCCGTACGGCGTCCGGTGCGTCGATCTCGATGCCCACATGGACGCACACCAGGCGCCGCGCATTCGCGGCGGCTGGGCCAACAAGTTCTATGGCATCTTGCATTCTTCCTTCGAGGAAGTCTGCTATCTCGACAGCGATTGCTATCCGACCGCGGACCTGACGCCGCTCTTCGAGCTGAACACCCAGGGCGCGCTGTTCTGGCCCGACATTCCCGGCTTCGGTCAACGCTTTCGGGGAGACGTTTTCGGGAACCCCGACCGGCCCATGCCGGTCTTCCAGGGCGGGCAGTTCCTGTTGTCGAAGCGGTTGTGCTGGCCCGGCTTGCTCCTCGCCCAATGGTGGAACGAGCGCGCCGATTTCGCGTACTGCCACGGTTACGGCGACCAAGACGTGCTCCGCGGCGCCTGGCAGGCCTTGCAGCTTCCCTATCGGATGTGCGCGCCGGAGAGCATCTGGGACAGCGTCGGACTCATCGCCTTTGGACCGGACGGCCGGACGCCGCTGTTCGCCCACCGCGCTGGGGACAAGTTTCGGCTGCCGTGCTTGTCGATGCAGGACAGCTCCGCGACCGAGAACTTCTTGCATCACTATTATCTGCCGGAAGGTTCGCCGAGGTTTCACGCGACCTTCCCCGGCGAGAGCGACGCGTTTGCCTTCTACCAAGAGTTCCTGGACCGGCTGCTGGCGCGGCCTCCCTGGCATCGTCCCGGCAGCGCCGATGAGGAAATCCATCGCGACGTCGTCGTCAACAACGCCTATCGCCTGGCCGAACAGCTGCCGCGGGGCGCCGTCGTCGTGGACGTGGGCGCTCACATCGGCGCCTTCTCGTTTCTGGCGCTCTATCGCGGCGCCGGCCGGGTCTGGGCCTTCGAAACCGATGCGGACAATGGTGAGCTGTGCCGCAAGAACCTGGCGCTGTTCGGGCGGCGGGCCAGCGTCCACCGCCAAGCCGTCTGGTCGCACCGCGGCCGGCTCGGCTTCCGGCCGGACCCGGGCAACACCGGCATGGGCACGGTTCATCCCGACGGCGACGACGTGGATGCGGTCCCGCTCGATGACATCCTGTGGGAAGCCAGCGAACAAGGCCAGCAAGAGATCGAGTACTTGAAGCTCGATTGCGAGCCGGCGGAGTGGCCGATCCTGGATGCCGCGCGGCGCCTGGATCTGTGCCGCAACATCGTCGGTGCATATCACCGCACGGTCTGGAACGGCCGGCGCTGCGGCCCTGTCAGGCTGCGTGAGATCCTGGCCAAACACGGGTTTCGCGTGAAAACGGCGCCGTACTCGAAGAATCATGGTTTGTTCTGGGCGCAGCGAACGTGAGCGGCGGCGCGGAAGGCGGCGCTGCAGCGACTCGTCGTTAGGGTAGGTCGGCGTGAAATGTTGGAGGCAGAATGGCGAAATCAAGATCACGGCCGGGCTGCCGCAGTCACTTGATTCCTTCTTCTTCCAGCGCCGCTTTGACCCGCTTGCGCAGGCCTGCCCATTGGGCATCCGTCCATCTGGATACGGGGCGCTCGTCCATGTTGAGGATCCCGACAATTCGCCACGCTGCCATGTTGCGGACTTGGATCGTAGTGAAACCGCTCCATCCGTATGGGATCGCGAAATCGCCGCACGTTGATTATCTCGCCAATGATCGGCCACTGCAACGGATCGGCACAAATAGCCCTTGCGGACTGATCGGCTACAGGCGCAACAAAATCGCCGCGCTCCCTTCCAGGAACACGGCGATTCGTTGTCCGATCGTGCCGCCCCACCCTCAATTCACCACCGGCAACGCCAGCAACCTATGCTCACGCTCGGGCGTCGGGCCATGGCAGACGCTCGCGGCCTCCGACGCCTCCCGCGCCCGCTGCGCCCGCGCCTTCTTGTTTCGCCGCCGGCGGGCCATGCGCTCGTTGCCGTCGGGCATCAGCGCCGTCTTGGTCCCCTGAACGAGCTGACTGACGCCGCGCGTCGCGGTTTCGCGGAGCGTGGCCGGCTTGTCCTCGGCCTGGTAGCGGACCAGCATGCCTTCGTAATTGCGCAGGATGACGCAATCGTCGGACGCCGAGACCAGGTAGTTGGGCATGAGGGGGATCTTGCCGCCGCCGTGCGGGCTGTCGACGACGTAGGTGGGGATCGCCAGGCCCGACATGTGGCCGCGCAGGCCTTCCATGATCTCCAGTCCCTTCCACACCGAGGTGCGAAAGTGGCCGGCGCCGGTGACCGGGTCGCAATGGAACAGGTAGTAGGGGCGGACCTTGACGCGCAACAGGGCGCGCATCAGTTGCCGCATCGTCTCGAGGTCGTCGTTGACGCCCTTGAGGAGCACGGCGTGGTTGTTGAGCGGCATGCCGGCGCGGAGCAGCGACCGGCAGACGCGGGCCACCTCGGGCGTGATCTCGCGCGGGTGGTTGAAGTGCGTCTGAACCCAGACCTTCTCCGCCGAGGCCAGGATGTCGATCAGCTCCTTGTCATACAGCTTCTGCGGCAGCGTGGTCGGCACGCGGGTGCCGATGCGGACGACGTCCACGTGCGGGATGTCGCGCAGGCTGTGCAGGAAGTACTTGAGCTTCGGATACGGCAAGGTCAACGGATCGCCGCCGGAGACGATGACGTCGCGGATCTCGGGGTGACACCGAACGTAATCGAGCATGCGTTCGTCATCGTGGCTGATGGCGTCCCAGCCGCCGCGGACCATGGTGGCGCGTTTGCGGGTGCAGAAGCGGCAGTACATGGTGCAGACGTGGGTGGTGACCATCAAGACCCGGTCCGGGTAGCGATGGGTGATGCCCGGGACCGGCGAATCCTGATCTTCTTCGAGAGGATCTTCCAGCTCGAAGGCGGAGTTCGCCTCCAGGGGCGAGGTGACCGATTGCAGGCGGATGGGATCGGTTGGATCATCGGCATCGATGAGGGAGAAGTAGTAAGGCGGGATCGCGAGCTTGTACTCCGCTTCGAGCTGGCCCATGACCTCGAGGTCGTCGGGTTCGAACGCCAGGAGTTCGCGAAGCTGCCGTACCGAGCGGATGGCGTGTTGCGATTGCCACCGCCAGTCGTCCCAGTTCTTCTTGGGGACGTTGCGCCACAGGGGATGGCGCCGAGGCTTACCGGGAGGCTCTTCGTCATCGAGTCCGCGTTCCATCACGGTGCTGCCCATTGTGCTGTTGCCCGTCGCGCCGCTGTTCGTCGCGGTGGTGCGCTGGGGTGACAGCCCGGTGCGCTCGTCGGTGATACTCATAAAACAAGGAGTCTCCGTCAGGACATCAATGTCCGTGCGTCAGTCGCGGCTCCTGAACCGCAGCTGCGCACACTGCTTGAAGGACGATACTACCCAGATGTTCCCAAATTACAAGGCCTACTGACCTTGTTTCGTCGGATTTTCCCATCCAGTTTTTCTTGGCGATGGGGCGCGCATCGCCTAGAATTCCGGTAGTCACGAACCACCAACCACGAACCACCAACCACCAACAAGCGATTCAAGGATGTTTCGCGTGGCTCAGAAACTCAAAACGCAAGCGTCGGCCATCTCCCTCGGTGATCGCATCGCCAAAGCCCTTCGTGAAGGCCGCACCCAGCAAGCTCTCGAGCTGGCGCGGCAAAACTACAAGCACGATCCATCGGCCGAGAACCTCGCCACGCTGCGGCAGGCGACCTTCGCGCGCGGCCGGCAACTGCAATCACAAGGCGACTTGAAGGATGCCGCCACGGTGTACGCCAACGCCATCGACATGGGCGGCGCGCCGGAGTTTCTCGCCGAGCTGGCGGAGCGGCTGGCGGCCTGCGGCGCGGCGGCGCCGGCGCTCAAGCTCCAGCAGCAACTGCCGGACACGGCGCGGGACGCGGCGCGGGGCAAGATCCTCGGCAACCTCGTCGACAGCGCCCTGCGGCAGGGCCCGGCCGGCAGGGCCGGCTTGCCCGCCGACTTGCAGCCGCCCTTCGGCCTGATCGTGCAAGCCTTCGCGCACGCCGAGCAGGGCCGCGACGACGACGCTCGTGCGGCGCTGCAAGGCATCGGATTGCAATCGCCATTCTTGGAATGGAAGTTGTTGCTGCGCGGCTTGCTCGGCTGGTACGCCAACGACGACGCCCGCGCCCTGGACAACTGGCAGCGGCTCGACCCGGCACGGCTGCCCTGGCGCACCGCCGCGCCGTTCCGCGCCATGCTCGACAGCGCCTTCCGCGACGCCCAGCCGCCGGCGACGCAAGAGGCGTTGCGGCAGCTCGCCGATCGCGCGGGCGGCTCGGGCCTGGTGCGGCCCTTGCAGGCGATTCAACAGTTGCTCGCCACGGATGTCTCCCAGGCGCTGCGCCAGGTCCAGCCGCTGGTTCCGGGATTGCGGAAGGACCATCCCGACCTGGCCGCGCGGCTGGCCCAGTGCTTCTTCTGGGCGATCGTGGACAAGGGCGAGCCGCGGGACACGGATCGCTACCTGCGCGCCTTCGGCGCGCCGCCGGACGACCCGCGGCTGGACCGGCTGCACGCGCTGGCGACCGAGCAGCGCGGCCTGGTCGAGGACGCTCAGGAGCTTTGGCAGGCCTATGAGCGGCAAATCGCCGCCCATCCGACGGCGTGGCCCGGCGCGCAGGCCATGCTGGCGCGGGCCCTGATCTGGGAGCACCTGGGCGACATCAGCGTCGGCGAGCGCACGCTCGGCCGGCTGAACCGGCGGGCGCGCAGCCTTGGCGAAGGCGCGGCCGACATCCGCTCGGCGGAGGAATGTTATCGCCGCAGCCTGGAGCTGGCGCCGGAGCGCCTGGCGCCGCGCGAAGCGCAGATCCGCTGGCACATGGTCCAGCGCGAACCGGAGAAGGCGCTGCGCGCGGCAATGGCCTTGCTCGAGCGCTTCCCGGACCATGTGCCGACCTTGACCGCGATGGCCGGTCTGCTGCGCGAGCGCAAGGAGTATGCGCAGGCCCAGCAGCACATTGAAAGGGCCCTGACGCTCAACCCGCTCGATGCACGCCTGCGCATCGAGATGACCTGGCTGCACCAGGCCCAGGCGCTGGCGCTGGTGAGCCAGCGCGGCAAGAAGACGTTGCCCGCGCGGCTGGAACAAGCACGGCGCCATTACGAGCAGGCGCTGGGTTACCAGGATCAGCGCAAGACGCTGCTGCGCTGCCGGCTGGCGGTGCTCGAGGCGCTCGCTGGACAACCGGACCGCGCCGCCGCCTGGGTGGCGGAGGCGCTGGCCGAGCCGCATCAAACCATGGCCGCGGCCCACACCCTCAAGGCCGAGTGCGCCCGAGCACGCTTGCCCGCCGCGCCAAGCAAGGCGCTCTTCGCCCAGGTTGCCGCCAGCCCGGCGGCCGGCCCGGCGGCGACCGGCGCCGACGAACTGTACGGCCTGATCGAAGTCGTGCGCTTGCTGCACCATTATCCGCCCTACCGCGGCCAGAAGACGGACGCCAAGAAGGCCCTGGGCCTGCTCGGCGCCGCCTGCCTGAATGCCCTGTCCGAGCTCGCGCTGGTGCGGCTGTGCGGCTACTTGCAGGAGCTGGACGCCGGCAAGCCGTTGATCTGGGCTTATCAGGCCGGGCAGCGCCGCTTCCCGGCCAACCCGGAATTCCTGCTGGCCGAGGCCGTGTCGCTCTTGAAACGTCGGGGACACCGTCAATACTCTTTCGATTACCGCTTGCGGCACCTGTTGAAACGCGCCCGCGACCTGGCCGTCAAGCTGCCGCGTGAGCTGCAGGACGACATCCTCCACCGCATCGAATTCATCGATCAGAGCCTCGCCCCCGCCGACGACCCGTTCGGGATGCTGCAGGAGATCTTCGGAACCGCGTTCGATGACGAGCCGGATGACGACTATTGAGATGGGAGCCGACCATGAACGATCCGTATGCCGTGCTTGGCGTTGCCGCCGACGCGGATGACGCAACCATCCGCGGCCGCTACCTGCAGTTGGTCAAGCAGTTCACGCCGGAAGGCCACCCGGAGCGGTTCGCGGCGATTCGCCAGGCATATGACAGCTTGAAGGACGTGGAGACCCGGCTGCGCGGCCGGCTGTTTGAAGCGGGCAAGCACGAAACGGCGGCAAGCATCGTTGAGGAGCTGGCATGTCGGAGTTCGCGACGACGGATGTCCCTGGCGAACCTGCTCGCGCTGGTCCCGCCCACCTGAGCGGCGCCGACGTCGACCGGCTGCTGGCCGATTTCCGGGCGTGGCTTGTGGACGAGGCGGCGGCCGCGGCAGACGCCGCGGCGGCCGCCGTGGCGGAAGGCGCGCCGGCCACGCCGGTCGATCTGGCGACGCTGGTCGGCCAGTTCACGGCGCTGCGTCACGAGATCAACCTGCAAACGCGCGGCATCCGCGCCCAGCAGGAGCAGACCGGGCAAGTGCTCGACCTGCTGCGGGAAGCGCTGGCCGACGCCGAGCAGGCCGAGCGCCGCCGCGCCGGCGAGCACGCGGAACGCCAGGCCGACGTGTTGCGTCCGCTGCTGAAGGCGCTGGTGGACGCGCGCGACGCCCTGGCGCTGGCGCAGCGCCAGGTGGCCAAGGCGCGGGACGTGCTCGGCCAGTCGCCGGACACGCCGCTCTTGACCGAGCCGGCGCTGCCGCCGCCGGCGCTGCCGCTGCCGCCGGCCGAGCGCAGCGGGTCGTGGTGGTCGCGGCTCTTTGGCAGCGCGGCGGCGAATGCCGCGGTGGGGAACACCGCGGCGGAAACGCGCCACCTGGACGCGTGGGCGCGGCAACTGCAAGCCGACACCGCCGCCGCCGTCCTGGGCGCCTGCCGGCAGGCCGTTGCCGAACAGGCCGAACAGGCCGCGACCACGCAGATCCACTTGCGTCAAACCGTGGAATCGATTCTGATTGGCTACGGGATGAGCCTGGAACGTCTCGACCGCGCCCTCGGCCAGGCCGGAATGCAAGCGATCGCCGGCGTCGACGCGCCCTTCGATCCGGAGATCATGGAAGCCGTGGAAGTCCTCTACGAAGAGGGCCGTACCGGCGCCCACGTCGTGGAAGTGGTCCGGCCCGGATACCTGTGGAACGGCGCACTGTTCCGCACCGCCCAGGTGCGGGTGGCCAGGTCATAGTCGTCATTAGTCACTGGTCATTCGTCATTAGTCATCAGCCGACCCCGTTTTGCTAATGACTAATGACCAATGACTACTCGGAAAGGAGACCCTGCATGTCGGAAGTCATCGTCGGCATCGATCTCGGCACCACCAACAGCGAGGTCGCGGTCATCAAGGACGGCAAGGCCTGGGTGTTGGAGGACAACGGCGACCCGATCTTGCCGTCGTTCGTCGGCCTCAGCGAGGAGGGGAAGCTGCTGGTCGGCGCCGCGGCGCGCAACCAGTGGGTGCTGGCCCCGGAACGCACCGTCAAGTCGATCAAGCGCCAGATGGGCCAGGACGTGAAGGTGAAGCTGGGCGAAGAGGAGTACCGGCCGCAGGAAATCTCGGCGATGATCCTGCGGGCCCTGCGCGACCGGGCCAGCCGACAGCTCGGCACGCCGGTCAGCAAGGCCGTGATCACCGTGCCGGCGTACTTCAACGACGCCCAGCGGCAGGCGACGCGCGAGGCCGGCGCCCTGGCGGGGCTGGACGTGGTCCGCATCCTCAACGAGCCGACCGCCGCCTCGCTGACCTACGACCCCAAGCACGCCCAGCTCCAGCGCATCCTGGTGTACGACCTGGGCGGCGGCACGTTCGACGTGTCGATCGTCCAGGCCCAGGAAGGCGTCATTGAAGTCCTCGCCAGCCACGGCGACACCCAGCTCGGCGGCGACGACTTCGACGATCTCCTCCTCAAGCACGTCGCCCTCCGGTTCCAGACCGAGCACGGCGTCGACCTGCTCGGCCAGGCGTCGGCGCGGGCCCGGCTGCTGCGCGCGGTCGAGGCGGCCAAACGCCACCTGTCCTACCACCCCTTCGCCCGCGTCCAGGAAGAGTTCATCGCCGAGAAGGAGGGCCAGGCACTGCACGTCAACGTCGAAATCTCCCGCGACGAATACGAAGAGCTGATCCGGCCGCTCTTGAACCGCACCATGGACTGCGTGCAGAAGGCCCTCGACGACAGCAAGCTCACCGCGGCGGCGCTCGACAAGGTGGTGCTGGTCGGCGGCTCGACGCGGACGCCGCTGGTGGGGCAGCTGCTGGAGCAGCGGCTCGGCCAGCCGCCGCATCAAGAGGTGAACCCCGACCTGTGCGTGGCCATGGGGGCCGGCATCCAGGCCGCCCTGATCGCCGGCCACGACGTCGGCGCCGTCCTGGTGGACATCACGCCGCACACGCTCGGCATCAAGTGCCTGGACATGCGCGGCTCGTACGACTACCCGTACACGTTCGCCCCGGTGCTGCGGCGCAACACGCCGCTGCCCGCGTCGCGCAGCGACGTCTTCTACACCGTCGACGACGATCAGCCGGCCGTGCAAATCGAGGTCTACC
The DNA here is from genome assembly GCA_022616435.1 of Gemmataceae bacterium. GTDB lineage: Bacteria > Planctomycetota > Planctomycetia > Gemmatales > Gemmataceae > JAKEET01. Next base: position 9,337 of record JAKEET010000122.1, on the reverse strand, counting down.
AGGGCGAGCGCAGCGACCCGCGGCACAATCACCAGATCGGCAACTTCCGCATCGAGGGGCTGGCGAAGGCGCCGGCCAACAGCGAGATCCTCGTCCAGTTCGATCTCAACCTCGACGGCATGCTCAAGGTCACAGCCCGCGAGAAGGCGACCGGCCTGCAGAAGCAGATCACCATCGACAACGCCCTGTCGGAGTTCGTCCGCGACGAACGGCTGCACGCCCAGCACCGGCTCAACGAGCTGTGGGGCGGCGCCGGCGTCGAGTTCGGCGACGATCCGGCGCAGATTCCCGTCGTCGCGGGTGTCGCGGATGCCGACGGTCTCGACGAGAGCCAGCCCGACGCCGGCGTGCCGCTGACGGGCGTGCCGCTGACGGGCGTGCCGCTGACGGGCGTGCCGCTGACGGGCGTGCCGGAGCTGGCGACGGGGCCGGGCCGCGACGGCCATCGCGAGACCGTGCAGGCCCGGGCGCTGCTCGAAAAGGCGGAGCGCGTTGCCGCGGGCGCCGCGGCGGAAGATCGCCGCGAAATCGAGCGGCTGTCCGGCCGGGTCCGCGACGCGCTGGACCAGCGGCACTGGGACCAGGTGACGGCCGCCGCCGGCGAGCTGAGCGACATCCTCTTCTATCTGGAAGACGCGTGATGCGTTGCCCCGTGTGCCGTGCCGACAATGCCGTGTCTGTGGACGCGGCTGACCTCGACGCGGATTCCGCCGCCGCCTGCCGCCGCTGCAAGGCGGACCTGGTTCTCATGGCGAGTCTCGAACGCCAGCGCCGGGCGTTGCTGACCGAGTGCCGGACCTGGTTGGCCAAGGGCGACGCGCCCCAGGCGCTCCGCGCCGCCGCCCGCGCCCACCAGATCCGCCCGGCCGCCGACACCGCCCGCTTGCTGGCCGTGGGGCATCTGCACGCCCGCCATTTCGCGCTGGCCCTGCGCTGGCATCGCGCGGCGCTGGACTTTTTTTCTGCCGAAAGCGCCGCGATGTCCTAGACTTGTGCGTCCCACGCAATCAGAGGCTTTACCTTGGCCAGCGCAGCGCACATGGTCGCCACAACGGAAACCGCTTCGCCCATGCCTATTGGGCCCACGCCGGCGCCATACGCCGACGCGCGAGCGCTGAGCGGCTTGCTGACCGTCATGTTCTTCCTGGCCGCGTGCTGGTATCTTTCCGCGTCCGAGGGGATCGTGGAGGGCGCCGGCAATCATACCGTGGGTCGCGACTTCATCAATCTCTGGACAGCGGGCCGGCTCGTCTGCGAAGGCCGGGCCGAAACCACCTTCGACGTGCACGGGTTTCATGCGGTCCAGGAGTCGTTGGCCGGCCGGGAATTCTCGCTCCATCTGTGGTCGTATCCCCCGCATTTCTTGTTCGTGGTGGCGCCGCTGGGACTGCTGGGCTATTGGGTCGGCCTCGCGGTCTGGTCGATCGTGACCATGGCGTTGTATGCCTGGGCGGCGGGCCGGCCCCGGACCGAAACCATGCTGCTATTGGCCGCGGCGCCGGCGACGCTGGTCAATCTCGCCTGCGGTCAAACCGGGGCGTTGGCGGCGGCCCTGCTGTTCGGCGGCCTGCGCGCGATGCGCGATCGGCCGGCGCTGGCGGGCATGCTGTTCGGCCTGCTCACGTTCAAACCGCAGCTCGGGCTGCTGGTGCCGCTGGTGCTGCTCCTGGAGCGGCGCTGGCAAGTCATCGCCTGGGCGGCCGCCACGGCCCTGACCCTCATGGGCTTGAGCGTGCTGGTGTTCGGACCGGAGCTGTGGCGTCTGTATCTGCACGAGAACTTCGCGGTCACGCGCAGCTATCTCGAAACCGGCCGCGGCCCGTTCATGGACATGTCGCCCAGCGCGTTCATGGCGCTGCGGGTGTGGGGCGCCGATCTGCGGGTCGCCTACGCCGTTCAGGGCGCGGTGGCGGTCGCCGTCGTCGCCGGGCTCATCGCGGCCTGGCGCTCGTGCGCTCCTGTTGAGCTGAAGATCGCGGTCACCGGCGTCGCCGCCCTGCTCGTCTCGCCGTACGCGCACAATTACGACATGACGCTGATCTCCGTCGGCGTGCTGGCGGCTTACGGGTTTTCCGGCCCCAGTCGCGGCCGGGGTCGCCGCGCGTTCCTGGCGGCGGTGTGGCTGCTGCCGCTCGCGATGATGCCGTTGCATCATTCCCGGATCGCGGTGGCGCCGTGGCTGCTGCTGGCGTTCTTCGGGTTGCTGCTGGCGGAGGCGCGTGCCGTGCGCCGTGACGCGAACGCTGTATAATGGCAGCGAACCCAGCGGGCACGCGAACATGCCGATTCACGATTGGGCACGCGTTGATGCGGGCATCTTTCATGACTTCCACCATGAGTGGATTTCAACGATCAAGAAGGCCGTCAACGGCATCTTGAAGGGCACGGAATACTACGCCCTTGCCGAGCAGGTCGCGGGCGGTCTTGGCCCCGCCGTGCTCACGTTGCAACTGCCGGCGCCGCCCGGTTCGAAAAGAAAAAACGGCAAGCCGCGCAGCGCTGCCGGACTTGCCCGTGTTCTTGACGCCCCACGACTACATCGAGGCGCCGCTCGAAACCACCTACGAAGAGGCCTTCGCGGCGGTGCCGGATTTCTAGCGAGAGAAGCTGGCGCGGCCGGCGAAGTGACCGGGAAGGACGGCGCTCATGACGAAGAGGCGTTCCAAGACAAGCCGCTTGTTTGGCAATGCCCGCATCGAGCGTACAATTTCCGTCACCACGTTCGCTCAAGCGGAGAGAGAGGATCGCGAGTTCTGGTGGCGGCAAACGCCGCTGACCCGGATGCGTGCCGGGGAACTAATTCGCCGGATCAACTATGGTGCCGCCGCTACCGGACGACTTCAGAGACTTCTTGAAGTTGTGCGCCCAGAAGCGCGTTAAGTATCTCCTGATCGGCGGCTACGCCGTCTGGTGCCACGGCTATCCGCGCAACACGGCCGACATGGATGTGTGGATCGAACTGTCGAAGTCCAACGTTGCCAAGATCGTCGCCGTGTTCAGAGCGTTCGGCTATCGCGCTCCCGACCTGTGTGAAGAACTGTTTCTGGACAAGGGCGCGATCGTTCGCATGGGTGTTGCTCCCATGCGACTGGAGATCCTGAAGACATCTCGGGGGTCACGTTCGCCGAATGCTATGCGGCCCGCAAACGCATTCTCATCCGAGGCGTACGTGTCAACGTGATCAGCTTGCATCATCTTCGCAAGAACAAGAAGGCGTCCCAAGGACCTCATCGATCTCGACCATCTGCCGGCATGAATTCGGTTGTCAAGCCCCGTTCGCCGGTTTATAACTGGGGGAGTTCGACCCCCCCAGGTTGCAGTCCGCGGCGAGCAAGCTCGCCGGCTAACTGACTCCCCGCCTGAACCGCTTCACCTTCCGGAGTTCATCATGGTGCGCCGTCTCTCCGCCGCCTTCTTTGGCTTCGTGGTACTCGCCGCCGGCGTGCTCGCCGGCGTCCTCGTCGGCCAGGAGAAGAAGAAGCTCTACCTCGACCCGATCGACGTCAACGTCCCGCACATCTCGACCGACAAGTCGATCAAGTACGACTACGACATCGTCTACGTCCGCGCTCAGCGGGCCGGCGACAAGATTCACAAGCGATACTTCACCGACTTCTCCGCCCCCGTGACCATCGAGCCGGGCGCCGACCTGATGCTGCTTCACCCCAATGGCAAGGAAGAGCTGCTCGTCGCCGGCGGCAAGGGTTCGATCACCGACCCGATGGTGTCGTTCGACGGCCAGTGGGTCTACTACGTCCACCTCCACAACATGCAGAAGGCCGGCCAGTGGAGTCCGCCGCGCGACGGGGCCGACATCTTCAAGATCCACGTGCCCAGCCGCAAGATCGTCCGCCTGACCAACCAGCAGTTCACGCCGAACACCGGGGCGGCGCCGTGGTCGAAGGATTACCGCACGCCGGAACCGGGCAAGAGCCACATCCAGACCGGCGTCTACAACATGGGCCCGTGCCCGCTGCCGGGCGGCAAGATCGTGTTCACCAGCAACCGCGACGGCTTCCGCCCCGCCAAGGGCTACCCCGCCATCGCGCTGCAGCTCTTCGTCATGGACGACCGCGACACCTCGATCGGCGCTGACGAGACGCCGACCAACCTCGAGAAAATCGGCCACCTGAACATCTCCGGCGCTCTCCACCCCGTCGTGCTCATGGATGGCCGGATCATGTACAGCACGCTCGAATCGCAGGGGGCCCGCTCGGACATCCTGTGGGGCATCTGGACGATCCATCCCGACGGCACGAACTGGAACCCGCTCGTCAGCGCGTTCGATCCGGGCGGAGCGCCGAACGGGTTTCACTTCCAGACTCAGTTGTCCAACAGCGACATCGTCTTCGAGATGTACTACAACCAGAACAACAGCGGCTTCGGCGCGTACTTCAAGTGGCCCACGGCGCCGCCGATCGCCTCATACATCAACCCCGATCCGGCCGTCGAGCAGGCCCAGCGCCTGGCACGCGCCAGCAAATACGGTCCGGCGTTTGGCCCTGCCTACATGAACGACCCGCGCAACCAGCCCTGGCGCATGGGCCGGTTCGACAACGGCAATCCGCACAACTATCGCATGCCGTTCATGCCCAAGTGGTCGACCGCGCTGACGCCGTTCGCACTCGGCGGCGAGGGCCCGGCCAATCGCTCCATCCGCAGCGATAAGAACTCGCCCGCCGTCGGCAAGGTGACGCATCCCTCCGGCGCCCCCGACCATCACCTGCTCACGTGTTACTCGCCCGGGCCGGTCAACCATCAGTACACGTTTCTGCCGCAGCTCGACGGCGGCATCTACTTGATCAAGGAGGGCGCGGTGGTCGAGGAGCCGGCGCAGATGCGGCTCATCAAGAACGACCTTAACTACAACGAATGCTGGCCGCGCGCCCTGGTGCCGTATCAGCGCATCTACGCGATGAAAGAGCCGAACACACTGAAGCGGCTGGCGAACGACGGCTCGATCTCGAAGCACCTCCCCGAGGGGACGCCGTACGGCCTGGTGGGCACGTCTAGCTTCTACAAACGCGAGAGCTATCCCAACGGCGTGGTGTCGAAAGGGAGCGTGACCGCGACCTACGCCGGCGGCAACGATCCGTGGAAAGGGCTGGACCCGTTCACCAGTCACGGCAACGGCCCGCCGCTCAACTGGCACAATCAGGGGGCGGATGTGGGTCTGTATTCGAATGACGACATCCACGCGGTCCGCATTATCGCGCAGGAGCCGACGACGATGCGCTCGGGCGCCGTCTCGGGCCGACGTTTCCACAATCACGCCCGCGAACGGCTGCGGATCCTGGGGGAGATCCCGTTAAGGACTTTCGCCGCGAACGCTAAGCCGCAAGCGGCAATGCAGCCGCTCGATCCGGACGGCAACCCGGACACCAGCTTCCTCGCAAGAATCCCCGCCGACACCGCGTTCACGTTCCAGACGATCGACAGGCGCGGCATGGTGCTGAACTCCGCGCAGACGTGGCATCAGCTGCGGCCCGGCGAGATGCGCGCCAACTGCGGCGGCTGCCACGCCCACAGCCAGCAACCGACGCCGTTCGAGAAGACCCGCGCCGGCCAGCCCGACTATCCGGTGTGGGACCTGGTCAACACGACGCCGCTTGTCGTGAGCAAGGCGCGTGATGAATCCAGGAAGCAGTGGGACGTGAAGGACGAAACGGGCCTGCGCTACCTGACTCCCCACCTTGCCAAGGGGGGGCCGGGGGGGGTTGGCCCATTCAACATCGAATACTTCCGCGACGTCCAGCCGATCCTCAAGCGAAGCTGCGTCATGTGCCACACGGCCAAGGACGGCAAGGCGCCGGCCGGCAAGCTTGATCTCGACGCCGATCATGAGCAGGTCAACGTCGACAACCTCGGCAAGTTCCCCGGCACCTACGTGCGGCTGGCGCTCGACGAACGGGCCAAGTTTGGCCACAAGCCAGCCGGCTGGGACAGCTGGGGCAGCATGCAGGCCTCGCGCTACATCCGCAAGTTCCAGGCGCGGCGCAGCCTGCTGGTGTGGAAGATCTATGGCGAACGGCTGGACGGGTTCTCCAACGACGATCACCCTTCCGAGACGAAGCCGGGTTCGGGCGTCCTGGCGTTCAAGGGTCAGGAAGTCGATGTCAAGAAGATGCGGCATCGCTTCGACGTGGATTACGACGGCAAGCCGATGCCGCCCTACGCCGCGAAAGCCAAGCCCCTGTCGGACGAAGACAAGCGGACGATGGTTCGCTGGATCGATCTGGGCTGCCCGATCGATCTGGATTCGGCGAGCGCCAAGGCGAGCGCTAAGCCGCAAGCGGCGGGAGGGTACGGCTGGTTCCTGGACGACAACCGCCCGACCCTGGCGTTGACTCTCCTCGCCGCGGGCCGGAACGCGGAGGTGAGCCGGCTGCTGGTCGGCATGGACGATTACGGCACGGGCATCGACGCCAAGAGTTTCAGCGTGGTCGCCGACTTCAACGTCGACGGCGTTCGCCCCGGCCACAACCTCGCGGAGCGTTTCCGGCCGACGACGCAAGGCGTGTGGGAGTACCGATTGCAGACGCCGCTCACAAAGCTGGAGCGCGGCAAGCTGACCGTGTCCGTCGCCGACGGGCAGGGGAACGTGACGCGTGTGGAGCGGACGATTTCGGTGGGCCGTTGAACTTCGCTTGCGGTTTTGCGCTCGAGTCTCCGCGCGCGTTGACGCGAGCGCGAAACGGCAAGCCACACGATTCATTCCCATGATGAAACCGCTCGCGCTGATGCTGTGTTTGCTGTTCCCGGCGACCGTGGTCGCGCAAACGCCGCGTGTTCCCGTCATCATCGACACCGACATCGGCTCCGACGTGGACGATGCCTTCGCCCTCGCGTTGGCCCTCGCCAGCCCCGATCTCGACATCAAGGCGATCACCACCGTCGGCGCTCAGGCCGACGACCGCGCCTGGATCGTGTGCCGCTTCCTGATCCACGGCGGCCATAAGCCGATCCCGGTCGCCTTCGGCCGCGGCAAGCAGCCCGACTATCCGGTCGATTGGCAAATCCAGTATCGCCGCCATCCCGCGCCGATCTTCAACCGCACGCAGAGGCCGGAGAAGGTCGGCGCCGTCGAGTTGATGTACCAGAAGCTCAAGGAGGGCAAGCTCACGATCATCGCCCTCGGCCCGCTGACGAACGTCGCGCAATTGCTGGAGCAACATCCCGACGCCAAGAGCAAGATCGAACGCATCGTCGTGATGGGGGGCTCGATCCAGGTCGGGTACAGCGGCAAGGCGCCGCCGGAGCCGGAGTGGAACATCAAGTCGGATATTGGCGCTGCCCGCGCCGTCTTCACATCCGGCGTGCCGCTCACGGTCGTGCCGCTCGACGCCACCTGGAACCTGGCGCTCACGAGGAAACACCGCGAATGTTTGTTCTCGGCCCACACGCTGCTGACGTTTCAGGTGCAGACGCTGTACGAGCTGTGGGACAAGGAAACGCCGGTCCTATTCGACCCCGCCGCCGTCGCCGCGGCCATCCCGATCGCTCCCGGAATCAGCACCACCGACAGCCGCATCACGGTGGATGACCAAGGGATGACGATCTGCCGCAGGGGCGACAAGCCGAACGTGACGCTCGTCTCGCACATCGACAAGCAGAAGTTCCTCGCCTGGTGCGTCGAACGCGTGCGCGCCGTCGGCGACAAGTCGTTGCCGGCGCCGCCCAAGAATCTGTCGAAGTTGATCGTGCGCCGCGGCTTCCCCGCCAAGGTCCACGTCGCCGAGGATTACGACACCGACATTGAAAAACGCTGGTGGATGACCGGCAAGGCGGAGACGAAAGACGTGCCCCCCGGCGGCCGCCGCGCCCAGCGCGGCGTGTTGACGCAGGACTTCGACGATCGCCAGGGCAACATGAAGACGTCCTACCGCGCTGTCGTCTTCAACCCCGTCCCCGGTCCGCCGATGGGCCCGAAGACGCGGCTCAGCTTCCGCTACAAGCTCTCGGGCACGGACACGATGCGCGTGCAGCTTTACAGCCTGACGAACGGCTACCATCGTTACCTATCGGTCAACGGCCTGCCGCAAAATGAATGGCGCGAGGGAACCGTGGACATGACCCAGATGCGCCGGCCCGACGGCACCGGCGGCCCGCTTGCCGAGAACGAGCGCATCGACGACATCCAGTTCTACGTCGATCCGCGGGCCGATCTGCTGATCGACGACGTGGTGCTGTACGACGAAGCCGCGCCGGGCGAAAAACGGCCGTTCCCGCGGCGCATCCTGTTCACCGGCTGGTTCGACACGGGCAAGCAAGGCAAGGAATGGCCGGGCGACTTCGAGATCGTCAACCACGAGAAGCCGCGGACGTGGAAGGCGGCCCGCTCGGCGATGAACCCGGCAACGAAACAGCCGTGGCTTCGCGTGCACCTGCGCGGCGACCGCCGGCTGGGCGCGGCGACCGAGCTGACATTCAAGTATCATCTGGCGGGCGCGGACCAGATGCGCGTCGAGCTGGCGCATGCGAAGACGCACCAGGTGCGGCGCGAGGAGCTGAAGGGGCTGCCGCGCGACCGGTGGTCCGAGGCGACGCTGCGCTTCAACGTCATGAAAGCCGCCACGGAGGACGTGTGGGCCGACGAGATCCGGTTCCTGCTGCCGGCGGGGGCGACGCTGGTGGTGGATGATGTGCTGCTGTATGTGGGCAGTGTCGCGAACTGACAGACTGTGGTGAATGCTATTGTTACATCGGCGCGGAGGCGGTACAATCCATGGTTGAGGAGTGATCATGTCGCACGTGAATCTGCCATCTGTTCCCGTGGTTGCAGGAGATCATCTACCGGGGGCCAATGCGCCGCGATCGTGTCCTGACTCCCAACCACATGAACTGGACCAAGAGGCGTTGACCTATCAGTCGTTGCCTTTGAAACTGTCGGCACCTATTATCGCCAAGGTGAAGCACATTGGGCGCATGCCCCCTATTCCCTATCCGTTAGATGACACCGAGGAACCATGACTCCGTATTGGATCGGAGCGCAGGGAATAGCGCTCGCGCAAGGCGATTTGATCACGGATTGCACAGTGCCGATAGTTTCGCAAGAGCCCAGCGCTGATGCAACGCAAATAGAATTCCGAACGACAACGCTGGACTTGATCGTCGTCACGCAGACCTGTGACCTGGTCAACTTGAAGTCCGGCCTAGTCGCGCTGTGTCCCATTCATCGTCTCGATCAATTCGAAGCGGGCAATCCACAATTCGCCAAGAAGGGGCAATGGGAACTAGTCCGAAAAGGGCGAGTCGAAGGCTTGCACCTTTTGGCTTCTCCCATCCATCCAGACAATAACCGAGAAGCCTTGGTTGTCGATTTTCGACACATTGCTAG
>JAKEET010000121.1 GCA_022616435.1 Gemmataceae bacterium | reverse complement strand
GTTGTGCATCCTTCGCTCGGTCTTCGCCGGATCTACCCGCGTCGCCCCGAATGGCTACTGGGCGTCCCCGTCCATTGCCGGGTTACCCGACGACGCTGGCAAAGCCGTCATTGTTCCAGGATCTCTTTGGCCTTCTTGTCGGCCATCTCGGTGATCTTGTCTTCGTAGGTTTTGAGCAGCGTCTGCACTTGCTCCTTGCCCTTGTCGCGGTCATCCTCGGTCATCTCCTTGTCTTTTTCGGCCTGGTCGAAGTGCTTGTTGGCGTCGCGGCGGATGTTGCGGCACGCGACCTTGGCGTCCTCGCTCGACTTCTTGATCCGCTGCACCATCTTCTGCCGCTGCTCGCCCGACATCGGCGGCACCGACAGGCGGATCATCTTGCCGTCGTTGTTGGGGGCCATGCCGAGGTCGCTCGAGCGGATCGCCTTTTCAATGTCCTTCAAGCAACCCGGATCGAACGGCCGGATGACGATCGACGTCGGATCGGGCGTGTTGATCTGGGCCAGTTGTTTCAGCGGCGTCGGTGAGCCGTAGTACTCGACGCGCAGGCTATCGACCAGGGCCGGCGTGGCCCGGCCGGTCCGCAGGCCGCGCAGCTCGTCCTTGAAGACGTTGGCGGCCTTGTCCATGCGTTCTTCGGCGTCGAACAGGATTTCGTCGGTACTCATGATAGTCGTTCCCGTGCCCGCCGCTTGCGGCTTAGCGTTCACGCCGTCCCAAGCGATGAGACGAACGCTAAGCCGCAAGCGGCGTCTTACTCAATGATCGTCCCCACCGGATGGCCGGCGACCGCGCGTTCGATGTTGCCTTCCTTCTTGAAGTTGAACACGAGGATCGGCAGTTTCGTCTGCTTGCACAGGTCGATTGCCGAGGCGTCCATCACCTTCAGGGTGTCGCGGATCACCTGGGCGTGGGTCAAGCGTTCATAGCGAACGGCGTGCGGGTTGATCTCCGGGTCCTCGCTGTAGACGCCGTCCACCTTGGTCGCCTTGAGGAGGATGTCGGCTTCCAGCTCGCGGGCCCGCAAGGCCGCGGCCGAATCCGTGGTGACGAACGGGTTGCCCGTGCCGCCCGCCAGGATGACGATGCGGCCCTTCTCCAGGTGCCGGATGGCGCGGCGGCGGATGAACGGCTCGGCCACCGATTCCATGCGGTTGGCGGTCAAGAGCCGGGTCGGGCAGTCGATGCTTTCGAGCGCGTCCTGCAAGGCCAGGCCGTTCATGACGGTGGCGAGCATGCCCATGTAGTGGGCGGTGGCTTCCTTGATGATGCTGCCGCCGGCGCTGAACTGGGCGCCGCGCAGCAGGTTGCCGCCGCCGATGACGACGGCGAGCTGCACGCCGCGGCCGTGCACGCGCTTGATCTGCTGGGCGATGTTGAGGGTTTCGTCGATGGAGATGCCGTTGCGCCCGCCCGACGGCCCGAAGCCCTCGCCCGAAAGCTTCAGGACGACGCGCCGGTACTTGGGTTTCAGAGGATCGGAAGATTCGTCCATGGAGGTCGCCGCATGATGATGATTTGCCGGAATTATAGGCGAAATCCGGGGTATCGTCGAACAGGCAAGTTGCTCGATGGCCGGGGCGACGCGATAAGTGAATGATGGCTTGCCGTTTAGCGCTCGCCGTGAAAAGTCGCCGGCTACCTCTTCAATCCACGCAGCCACTCCACCGCCGGCAACGCGTATGGCCGGAACTTCTCCAGCTTCCCCTGGTCCTCGGTGTAGAAGATCGCCCGCTGCGGGCCGAGGCGGCTGGCGACCGGGGTGTCCATCAGGGTGCTGGAATCGGTGGCGCTCATCTGAAACACGACGCGCATTTCGAACTCGCGCAGCGTTTGCCGGTCGAAGTAGCGCTGCAGGTTAGCCGCCGTGTCGCACCAGACGATGGTGAATAGGCCGACCGGGGGGCCTTCGCGGAGCAAGCGGACCAGTTGCCGGTAGGGGCTCGCTTCCTCGCCCTTGCGCGAAAAGCCGAAGTCGTCGTCCGGGCGGCGCACGTCGCGCAGCCGATGCAGGCCGTAGAGGAACAGGAACCGCGGCGTCGTCCGGCTCTCGCCGCGGTTGCGCTTGTCGAGTTCTTCGTTCCAGGAATTCAGGAGCGCCGGCAGCTCGCGCTGCGGCGTCAACGTCACCGCGGCGATGTCGGGAAGCGCGTTGACCACTTCATCGCCAAGCCCTTCGACCGCCTGGGCGAAAACCATCGGCATCGGCTCGAGGTCGGGCTGGCCGGCGGCCAGGCTCAAGGCCGACGACACGAACAAGGCCAGGGCCGCCTCGTCCTGCTGGCCGACCATCATGAGGTTGCTGGCGCTTTGGCGGCGGAAGACGGCGCGGGTCGGCTCCTTGATCGCCACGGCGTCGCCCAGCCAGGCGGACCACGATGTCTTCGGGCCTTCCCCGGCGGCGCCGGGCAACAGGCGCGGATTGCCGCGCATGTCGGCGAGGACGTTGCCTTCGAACACGATCAACGGCTCGGCCCGTTTCACGCCGCGGCGCTCGCTCATGTCACGAACCTGGTTGAGCAGGTGGTCGCGGCGGTCGTCGTCGAGCCAGACGATCTGGAAGAAATTGTTGCCTTCGAGCAAACCGTTGGCGGCGTTGTAGATGGCCTCGCCGGGCCGCGACAGGAGCCGGGCCTCGGTGTTGTCGCGGCTGAGGATCAGGTGGGCGTCGGCCTCGCTGCATTGCAAGGCGATGCGGACCGCCATCTGGTCGATCGTGGTGCGGGCCAGGCTGTAGGCGCCGCCCAGGGTTTGCGAGCCCAAGAGGATGTGCATGCCGAACGCCCGGCCCTGCCGCACCAGGCGGTCGAGCAACAGCGACGCTTCCTGGGCGAGCTTGTCGTCCTCGACGAAGAACTCCTGGAATTCATCGACGACGAGCATGATGCGCGGCAGCGATGGATGGTCCCCCGCCTGGCCGTTGTTTTGAATGAAATTGCGGTACGAGGCCAGGTCGTTGACGCCCGCCTTGCGGTAAGCTTCGCCGCGGCGGGCGAGCTCGGCGTCGAGCCGGTGCAGCACGCTCAGGCCGAATTCGCGCTCGCTCTCGACCGCCACCACGCGCGCGTGCGGCAGCGCGTGGCTGGCGTAGGTCTTGAACTCGACCCCCTTCTTGAAGTCGATGAGATACAGCTCGACTTCCTCGGGTGAATAGCGAAGGGCCAGTTGCATGATGAGCACGTGCAAGAGCGTCGATTTGCCCGAGCCGGTCTTGCCGGCGACCAACGCGTGCTGCGAGGTCCCCTGCCCCAGCGTCAAGTATTGCAGCCGATTGGCCCCGGCCCGTCCGAGCGGCACCGACAATCCGGAGCGACTGTCCTCGGTCCAGCACTGGTCCGGCCTGGGAGCGATCGAGGTGAAAGGCACTTCCACCTTCATCGCCCGCACCGCCCGGGCGCCGACTTCCTGCAGGATCTTCGTGCACTGGGCCTCGCTGGGCAGCTCTTCGAGCCGCAGCGGGAAGCGGGCGAAGTCTTCATCCTCGAGGACGTAATGATCGCCGCGCCAGGTCAAGAGCGTGCAGGCTTTCTCGAAGTCCTCCCAGCTCACTCCCTGCGGCAACGGCTGACGCATGTCGGCGACGATGAACGTGCAGATGCCGCAACGGGCGCCGCTGCTCGCCAGGCTCAGCAACCGTTTGGCGGCTTCCGGGCTGAAGTTCGTCGGGAAGTGTGCGACCACCAGGAAGCGGAACGGCTCGGCCACCTCGCCGGCCTGGGCGTTGTACTCCGCCAGCGATTGAAACTGGTTGCGCAGATACTTCTGCAGGATCGTTTCCATGTGGGCGGTCATGTCCGCCAGCCGATCGTCGATGTGTTCCGGCTCGGTCCAGATGCGGCTGTTGACCAGGGCCGGATCGTGATCGTCCAGGTGCATGAAGGCGGCGAAATCGGCGCCGCGGCCGACGGGGTCGATGATCGTGCAGCGGAGCTTGCCGGGCGGCAGGGCCAGCCAGGCGCGCAGCAAGAAGGCCTCGAGGGCCCGCACCGCTTCCTTGCGGCCCTGGTCCCTGGCTTCGAACAACAGCGCCGCCCGCTCCGGAAACGGCAGCAGCGCCGGCACCGCGAAGCCGGAGAAATCGGGTTTGACGAGATGGCCGTCGTCGGGCATGGCCATCGGAATGTGCGCGGGCGTCATCGCCAACGCGCCGAAGCGGAGGCCCCAGGGCATGCCGCGATCGGCGGGGTGCTTGGCCGGGTCCCAGTCGCCGAAGAACGGCCGGCTGTCGCGATCGACCTGTCCGAACACCGCGACCGTCTGATCGCAGACGTACTTCCAGCCGCGGGCGAGCTGGGTCCATTCCTCGGCGTGGCGGCGATTGTTCTCGTCGTGCAGCTTCCGGTGCCGGGCGGTCGTCTGCTGGAGTTGCTCCTCGCGGCGTGTGTCGACCGTGGCGAGCTGGGCCTGATGCTGCTCGGCATCGGCCTGAACCTTGGCGTCGTGGCCGCGGCGGAGGCGAAACAGCATGGGCTCGTAAGTTTCCTCGGCGCCGTGAATCTCGCCGGAGCGCTGCCGGCGCAAGGCCGCCAGCCGTTTCTTGGTGGTGACGGTGAGGTCGCGGAGCTGACGGCGGATCCGCTTTTTCAACTGCTTCTTCTGCGCGCGATAGTGGTCGCGCGCCAGCTGCACGCACCGCCCGAACCAGGCGCGGGCGTCGGCCACCGCCTGGTGCATGACCTCGAAGATGGCCAGCGACCTCTGTTCGGTCCAATCGATCATTTTCTGACGCAGCCACAACCCGAACGGGATGACCGTCAAGGACGTGGCGAAGACCCAGAAGTACCATTCGGCGATGAAATAGGCGGGACTGGTCGCGATGGCCCACGCGCAGGCCAGGAACAGATACGGCCAGATGCCGCGGACGTAGCGCGGCAGCCGCATCTCCTGCAACTGAGCCAGGCATTGAGCGGCGCTCTCGGCGCAGGCGTCGAGCGCCTTGGTCGGCTCGGCGCCGGGCTGGAGATTGGCCGAGAACGGCTCGGGCGGACCGTCCAGGACTCCCCAGCGCTTGAGCAGCAGGAACGCTTCCTTGCGGGCGGTCATGGTCCGCTCGACGGTCTGGCGCGCCTTGCGCATGGCCAGCACCATATTGTCCTTGGCGACTTTCTTGTCGGCTTCGAAGACGGTTTGCGTCGTCCAGCGCGACTCCTTGAATTCCTGAAACAGGGCGTCCTTGGCGGTCCGGTAGCGGCTCCGCGCCTCGTCCTTGTGGCGGTACAGCTCCTCGCTGGTCGCCGTCACCTGCTGCTGATACTCGAGCTTCATGGCGTCTTGGCGTTCGTCGAACGCTTGCGCCAGTTGTTCGCGCGATTGCAGATACTCCGCCTCCAGGCTGGCCTGGGCCTCGCGCAGCTCGGCGTCGATCGCCTGGGCGCGGCCGGCGAAGCCGTTCTGGATCTCCGCTTCCTTCTGGGCGCGGGCCGACGAGGCCCGCACGAACGTGCGCAGCGCCTCCCGCTGACGCTCGCTCCAGGGCCGGGGGGTCGCGGCGGACGTGGTCATGGTGGTGGACGCTTCAGGGTCAGCGCCGTTCACAGTTCTGCTGCACCAACCCGAAGCGTGAGCGAGGGATTTCGCTTCCTCCCCTCGCTTACACTTCGGGCTGGTGCAGCGGAATCGTACACGCTGCTCGAAATTCAGATGAACTCGCGGCCGGCGCAATCGTGGCGCACCTGGGTCAGGATGGGTGCCAGCCGGTCCATGGCGCCCAGCGTGGTCAGGACCGCCAGCTCCAGCGGCATCCAGCTCTGCTCGGTGAACTCCTGGCGCACCACATCCTGCCAGGTGAGCTGCGCCTGATCCCAGCGCAGCCGGAGCGTCTCGAACTCGCGGTACAGACGGTTGCGGCCCATGTCGAGGCTCATTCGAACATCCAGTCATTGGTCATTAGTCATTGGTCATTAGTCATTGGTCATTAGTCATTAGTCATTGGTTCTTGGGTCCGCTTGATGGACTAGTGACTGGGGATCAATGACTAATGACCGCCCTGGTACCTTTCCAGCGCTTCGATTTTCTGGGTCAGAGACGCGCTCATCTGCGGGACCTGGGCGTCGAGCAGGAACTGCAACTGGCGGGCGGGGCCTTCGTAGTCGAGCATGGCGTCGGGGAAGGCGGTTTGCCAGTGCCGGGTCTTGGCCAGCTTTTCCTCGGCGTGCTCGAGCCAGGCCTGGGCGCGGCGCAGGTTCTTTTCCTCGTCGGTGGTGTCGGGCTTGCGGTCGCCGATGCGCATCATCTTCTTGCGGGCCAGCTCAGTCTTGGCCTCGAACACGGCGTTCTCGGCCAGGCGAATCTCCGCCTGCCAGTGCTTGGCCTGTTCCGCGATCCAATCGACCAAGCGGCGCAGTTCCAGCTCGACCGAGGTCAGCGCGTCCTTCGCTTTCTCGGTGAACGTCAACAGGGCCGCCTGGAAATCGGCCATCCCCTCGATCGACGTGACATGCGCCGACGGATTCATGATGGTCACCGGAATTCTTGCGAATTCCGCTACAGCGAGAGGTTGTTACTTCTGCAGGTATTCCTCGATGCGCTCCGCCTTGCGCAGCAGCACGGGGATGTGCTGATCGGAGGATTCCAGAAAGGCCTCGAGGACGCCCACGGTCTGCTCGAACTCGCGCAGGAACTTCTCGTGCTCTTGATCGCGCCAGGTGTCGCCCAGGCCGAGCATCTGGGCGTGCAGCGCCGCCAGCCGATCGCGCAGCTCGCCGTTGAACTGCTTCAGATGATGGGCAAAGCGCCGCAGCTCGACGGGATCGACGATCGCCTGGGACATGCGGATCTCAAAGTACGTGGCCCGGTCCCTTCCCTCTCTCTTCCATTGTCGCCGGAATCGGGGGCGCTGCAAGCCTGAATTGTCATCTACCCGCGGATGGCGCTATTCATCCTGCGATTTCCCCGCCAGCGCTTCCGTCATGTCCGCCAGCAGCGCCGGCGACACGTCTCCCGCGCCGAGGGGCAACACCAAATCGACCGATTCCGTCAGCGTGTTGCCGCGAACCGTGGCGACCGCCCCCGCCGCGACCAGGGGCGACCGGCTCATGCCGGCGCCGCAGGCGACCAGGGTCGGTACGCCGGCACGAATCAACGCGGCCACGGTGGTTGCGGCCACGCGCAGGAGCCAAGGCGGGTTGCCGGCGCCGTCGTACAGCGGCAAACGACAGTAGATCAGCTCGCGGACCAGCGCCGCCGGCTTCTCTTCCACGGCCAGATCGACGACGGCGGCGATGCCGGCGTCGAGGACGGCCCGCGAGTCGCGCGCTTCGCGGGCATTGCCCGGCCAGAGGTTGTAGCCTTGGAGCTTCCGCATCCCGTTGCACCCCGCAGCCTATGGTTCCGCGATGCAATACAGCCATCGTTCGCCGCGCAGCAACAGGTCGCGGCCGACGAGGGCGGCGGACGCGCTGATGGTGTCGTCGAGCCGGTTCACGGCCAGCGACTTCGGGACGGCGTCGCCGTGGCTCAGCACCTGGGTGACGCCGTCGCGGCTGGTGATGTAAACGCGGCCGGCGGCCCCGACCGGCGACGCGTACAGGCTGTCGACGGCGTCCAGACGGAACGGGCCGCCTCGATCGTCGCCGGTCTTCACGTCCAGGCGCGAGATGATCCCCTGGTAGTGTTGCGATGTGTACAGCACATCGCCGTACAGGAGCGGCGACGGAACGTAGGGGCAGCCGCGGCGCCGCGACCAGATCACGTGTTTGCTGCCGGTGATGTCCCCCTTGGCGCCGTCGAGGCGGATGGCGAGCAGATTGCGCGTGTCGTAGCTGCTGCCGGCATAGACGACGCCGCCGGCCGCGACCGGCGACGCGACGATGTTGGACGACAGGCCGCCGCATTCCCAGAGGACGGCGCCGCTGGCCAGGTCGTAGCCGCGCAGCCGATTCGTGCCGGGGACGATGACCTGGGCCCGGCCGCCGTGCTCGACCACGATCGGCGTTGACCAGGAGCTGTCCTCGGCGCGGCCGACGCGCCAGAGCTGCCGGCCGGTGCGCTTGTCGAGCGCGACCAGGAACGATTGCTCTTCGTGGTCCCAGTTGACGACGACGGTGTCGCCGTGCAGCACGGGCGAGCTCCCCTCGCCATGGCCGTGCTTGGTGTGCATTTCGCCGAGCTGCTTTTGCCAGAGGAGCTTGCCGGTCGTGTCGAGGCAGTACAGGCCATAGGATCCGAACGACGCGATCACGAGCGCGCCGTCGGTGACCGGCGACGCGGAGGCCATGCTGGCGGTGACATGGCCCGCCTCGTGCGGCACTTGCTTGTGCACCGTTTGTTGCCACAGGATCTTGCCGGTCTTGCGGCTGACGGCCAGCACCGCGAACTCGTGCGCCTGGGTCAGCGCCAAGTTGTCATGGGCGCCGGGACGAACGAAACGGGGTTTGACGCTGTCGCCGTAGGGGATCGCCGAGGTCAGGAAGATGCGGTCCCCCCAGACGATCGGCGTGGAATGTCCTTTTCCAGGCAGCGCGATCTTCCAGCGGAGGTTCTTGGTCTCGCTCCATTCGACGGGTGGCTGGGCGTGCGGCGCGACGCCGGTGGCGAGCGGGCCGCGCCATTGGGGCCAGGCGTGTGGCGGCTCGACAGAGTCGCTGTCCGCCGCCGCCAGGGTGAAGGCGCTCAGGATGACGAGTGTGGCGACGAGGCTGGCAATGGAGCCCTGCATCAGGATTCCTCGAGATGTGCCAGATGTGGATTCGGCTGGTGGGATTCTACCCGAAACGGCGATTTGACTCAACTTGGCTGTCCGTTGGCAAAACGAGTTTGAGGCGGTAGACTGGAACTCGGTGATTCAGGCGGAGGCCCCGGAGCCCTCAAATGCCAAGTCCATTCCCAGGCATGGATCCCTTCCTCGAGGATCCGGCGTTTTGGCCGGACTTTCATCCGACTTTTCTCGGATGCTGGCGCGAGGCGATTGCCGACAAGTTGCCCGAGCGTTACGAAGCGCGCCTGAACGAGCGCGTGCGTCTCATTCAGATGCCTGATGAATTGATTCAATTGATCTACCCGGATGTTGCGGTCACCCATTCGCCGGCGCCGCGAGCCGAGCCGGCCGCGTCGCCGGCGGGGACGGGCGCCCTCCTGCTTGAGCCGACGACGCTGCCGCACGAAATGCTGGAGGAAGTGCGCGACACGCGCATCGAGATTGACGCGCGTTGCCCGCAGCGGATTACTACGGATTCGTCACGCGCAGCGAGAATCGGTCGGAAGCCACGGTGTACTCGTGGAGCGTTCGCCAACCGTTGCCGGTGCTGCCGATCCCATTGCGGGCGCCCGATCCCGACCTTTCCGTCGACCTCCAGCCGGTCTTCCAGATGGCCTTTGAGCGCGGCCGCTATGCGAAGCCGCTCCGGAAACGTCATGAGCCGACGGCGCCGCTGCGCGATGAGGATCGCGCCTGGGCGATTCAGGTGCGGCGCGGCAGCTCTTGATGTTGCCGGCTACTTCGCATTCCCCGATTGGCGCTTGTTCTCACTGTGCCGCAACACCCGTCCCGCCAGCGTATCCGTGAAGACTCCGCGCTCGATCGCGAACTTGCCGTTGACGAGCAGGTGCTCCACCCCCTTGGCGTACACGTGCGGGACATCGAACGTGGCCTTGTCGCGCATGGTCTTGGGATCGAACACGACCAGGTCGGCGTAGTAACCGGGTTTCAGATAGCCCCGATCGCGAAGCTGCAGGATGTCGGCGGGCAGGCCGTTGCAGCTTCGCAAGGCGTGCTCGAGCGGAATGACCTTGTCTTCGAGGGCGTACCGGCCGACCTTGCGCGGGAAGCAGCCGTAGCTGCGCGGGTGCGGCACCGTCTTGGCCGGCACTTGCGAGCTGCCGTCGCTGGCAGTGGCGACGTATGGCTCCTTCATGAACAGGCGCACGTCCTCCTCGCTCATGCCGTAGCTGACGATCTGGGCGCCCCCCTCCTTTTGAATGTGCAACACGAGATCGAGGACGGAGAGCTTTTCCGCGGCGGCGATCATGCCCAGCGGCTTCCCCTGCCACTCGGGACGCGACTTGAAACTGGCGATCTTCAGCGACTTGCCGTAGTCGCGGTCCACGATCAACCGCTCGATCTCGTGCCGGATCTTCGGCCCGAGCTCGGGATCGTCGAGCCTGGCCAGCAGGTCCTTGTTGTCCCCTTCACGCCACTTGGCCGGGATTGCCATCGCCATCAAACTCGTGCTGCTGGCGGGATACGGATACTGGTCGGCCGTGACCTTGAGGCCTTCCTGCCGCGCCCTGCGGATGAAGGCGATGACATCGGGCGCCTTGCCCCAGTTGCGCCGGCCGGTGACCTTGATGTGCGAGATGTGGACGCGGATGCCGGCCTTGCGGGCGATCGCCAGGATTTCTTCCAGGGCCTCGAAGATGGTGTCGGCTTCGTTGCGCATGTGGCTGGCGTAGAAGCCGCCATGCTTGGCCGCGACCTTGGCCAGTGCGATCAGCTCTTCCGTCTTCGCATACGTGCCGGGATTGTAGATCAGCCCGGTGGCCAGGCCCCAGGCGCCGTCGCGCATCCCCTGGTCCACGAGGTCTTCCATCTTCTTCAGTTCCTCGGCCGTGGGCTCGCGGTTGACGTTGCCCATCGCTTTCTTGCGGACGTCGTTGTGCGGCACCTGGTGGATCACGTTGGCGCCCTGGCCGAGCTCTTCCAGCTTGCGGAAATAGCCGGCAACATCGACCGGCCCGGCGCCGCAGTTGCCCGTGACGACTGTGGTCACGCCCTGGGCGAGGTAGTTGCGATTCATGTTGGTTGGCTTCTTTTGCAGCGGATAATCGCTGTGCGTGTGCAGATCGATAAAGCCGGGCGTGATGATCAGGCCGCTGCAATCTAGGACGCGCGGCTTGCCCTTGGTTTGAAACGTGCCGACGGCGACGATGCGGTCATCCTTGATGGCGACGTCGCCCGGCTTGCCGGGGCCGCCGGCGCCGTCGTACAAGGTGGCGCCCTGGAGGACGACGTCGGCTTCGACGGCGGCATCGCCGACGGCGGCGGGGATCAACGAGCAGGCGGCGAGCGTCAGGGCAAGCATGGATGCACCTCGATGGGGATGGACAATGCTTCTCTTATACCGCTGCCGATTCGAGAATGGAATGAAATACAGGGATCCGCCGAGGATTATTTAGCCGGCGAGCTTGCTCGCCGCGGAAGTGGCGTTGCCAGAATGAACATCCGATATCCTCGACGCGGGATATCGTGGAGGATAGCGCCAAGTCCGCGGCGAGCAAGCTCGCCGGCTAAATGAACGCCTGGATAAGAAATACAATCAAGGAATGGCCCGATATGTCCGCCTCTGGTTGGCGCTGGCGCGCTACAGTCTGGCGCGCGAGATGGCGTTTCGCGTCAATTTCCTGGTGAAGATCTTCGTCGAAGTCCTGTGGCTGTCGATGTTGCTGGTCTTCTATCACATGCTCTTCGCCCAGACGCCGAACGTCGCCGCCTGGAATCGCGGGGAGTACCTGTTCTTCGTCGGCTGTTACTTCACGTTCCAGGGATTGATCGAAGCGCTCTTCCTCGAGAATTGCAACCAGTTCGCCGAACTCGTGCGGACCGGCGATCTCGATTTCTACCTGCTCAAGCCGATCGACGAGCAGTTCCTGGTGACGTTCCGCGTGTTCGACTGGTCGTGCGTCCCCAACGTGATCATGGGCGTCGGCGTCATGCTCTACGGCCTGCACGAGCTGGGCTGGGCCGTGTCGCCGGCGCGGGTGCCGCTGTTCATCCTGATGATGGGCTGCGGCGCCGGGATGGCGTATGGTTTTCTCCTGCTGCTCACATCGGCGTCGGTCTGGTTCATGCGCAACCAGAGCCTGTTCGAGATGTGGTGGTTGTTCACGACGTTGATGCGCTATCCGCGCGAGATCTTTCACGGTCCGTGGGCCTACTGGGTGGGCGCGTTCTTCTCGGTCGTGGTGCCGATCATGCTGGTCACGAATGTGCCGGCCCGGCTGATGGTCAAAGCGCTGGAGCCGGGCGTGGTGGCCTACGCCGCGTTCGCGACCGTCGTGGTGCTCGCCGCCAGCCGCTGGTTCTTCCGGCTGGCACTGCGGCGCTATCGGAGTGCGAGCAGTTGATTAGCGCTTGCCTTTTTTTTCCGCGAGGCGCTCGACAAACTTTCGGTGCTCGTCGGACTGGACGCCTTGTTGCACGACGCTCAAGACCTTCGGCAGATCGCTTTCGATCAGGGCCGGCGCATCGAGCCAGAGGCCCGGAAACACTTTGCTGCGATAGATATGATCCTTGTCCGGCGACATGCGGCGGAACCTGTCACCGCGGAGGATGAACCAGTCGATGCCGCGGTCCACGACGCGCCAGACGACGTACTCGCGGACGCCGTTGCGCTGGTATGCGCCGAGTTTGTCGTGTAGGTCGTAACTGGCGGTGCTGGCAGTGACCTCGGCGACGAGTTCCGGGGCGCCGCAGACGTAACCCTTCTGATCGGTTTGTGATTGGCCAGCCCACGAGTGCACAATGCGCAGGCACGCATCCGGCTGTGGGCGGTTCATTCCAGCCGGAAGGCGCAGGGTGGCGTTGTCCCCGCCTTGGACGCCGGGAGTATGGGCTCGATAGATGAACAGCCAACCGATCATGTTGAAATGCTGATCGGCATGCTCATCGAAGCGCACCGCGGACGACATGTATACTACTCCTTCAATCAGCTCCGCCTTTTTCAGTTCCGGCATCGCCTCATAGCGGCGCTCGAATTCGTCCACGGTCAAACGGTCGCCTGCTTGAAGCAGCGGGACGCCGTTGCGCTCTGGTCCACCGCGGCCTTTGCCGGAGCGCGATTTCAGTGTGCCACTTGCCATGTTGACCTCTCTTTCCCCTACGCCTTGATGATATCCCGCACCGTCATGCCGCCCGGGATCATCGGCAGCACGTGCTCCTGATACGGCACCAGCACGTCCAGCACGAAGGGACCGGGGGTATCGAGCATTTCTTCCAGGGCGTCGTCGAATTCCTCCTTCTTCATGACCGTTCGGGCGGCGCAGCCGAAGCCCTTGGCGATGGTCTCGAAGTTGGGATACGGATCGTGTTCGAACCCGGCGCCCAGATACGTGTGGGCGCGGTTGCTCTCGTAGAAGCGATCCTCCCACTGGACCACCATGCCCAGATGTTGATTGTTGAGCAGCAGCACCTTCACCGGCAGCTTCTCGCAGTGCGCCGTGGCCAGCTCCTGCACGTTCATGAGGAAACTGCCGTCGCCGTCGATGTCGATGACCGTCTTGAGCGGATGGGCCACCTGGGCGCCGATGGCCGCCGGCAGGCCGAAGCCCATCGAGCCGAGGCCGCCGCTGGTGAACCAGGTGCGCGGCGCCGCGAACTTCCAGTATTGCGCCGTCCACATCTGATGCTGGCCCACGCCGGTGGTGACGAAGGTGTCTTCCAGCAGGCCGCGCTGCTTGACGATCTGCCACAGCCGCTCGATGGCGTACTGCGGCACGATGGCGTCGTCGCGGTCGGTGTACTTGAAGGGCTCCTGCTCGCGCCACATGTCGATCTGACGGATCCATTCGCCGAACTGGGTCGGCTTGGGCACGAGGTTCGGGTCTTGATCGATCATGTGGACCAGCTCGCGCAAGGCCTCGCCGATGTTGCCGACCACCGGCAGCGTGGCCGCCTTGATCTTGTTGATCTCCGACGGATCGATGTCGATGTGCACGATCTTGCCGTGCTTGGCGAACTCCGACACCTTGCCCGTGACGCGGTCGTCGAAGCGGACGCCGAACGCCAGGAGCAGGTCGGCCTCGTTGATGGCGTAGTTGGCGTAGACGCTGCCGTGCATGCCGAGCATGTTCAGCGACAGGTAGTGCTCGCCGGGGAACGCCCCCAAGCCGTGCACAGTGACGGCGACCGGGATGCCGGTCTTCTCGGCGAACTGCCGCAGCCAAGGCGCCGCGCCGGCGCCGATGATGCCGCCGCCGCAGTAGATGATCGGCTTCTTGCTTTGCCGGATCAGGGCTAGCACGCCTTCGAGCTGCTCGCGCTTCATCTCGCGCTCGGGCCGATAACCCGGCAGGTTCATCGGCGGCTCGTAATCGGGGACGATCTTGTTGTTCTGCACGTCCTTGGGCACATCGACGATCACCGGGCCGGGCCGGCCGGTCGAAGCGATGTGGAACGCCTCTTTCATGACGCGCGGAATGTCCTCGGTCTTCTGCACGAGGTAATGATGCTTGGTGATGGGCCGGCACACCTCGACGATCGGCGTCTCCTGGAAGGCGTCGGTGCCGATGACCTTGGTGCCGACCTGTCCGGTGATGGCGATGATCGGCACGGAATCCATCTTCGAGTCGGCGAGACAGGTGACGAGATTGGTGGCGCCCGGCCCGCTGGTGGCCATGCACACGCCGACCTTGCCGGTGCTGCGCGCGTAGCCCTCGGCCATGAAGCCGCCGCCCTGCTCGTGGCGCGGCAACACGGTGCGGAGGCGATGCTTGAAGCGCGTGAGGGCCTGGTGCAAGGGCATGCTGGCGCCGCCCGGATAGGCGAAGATCACCTCGACGCCGTGGTTGATCAGGCATTGCACCAGGATGTCGGCGCCCGATGGAAGAGTCGGGGATTGAGGGCTCGGGGATGGATCGGCCATGGCGACCTCGTGACTTTGTACGACGTTCTGAACCATCTATTGTAGCAAATAGCGCGTCTCAACGGTCGCGCCCTTGTGGTAGAATGAGGGACACAGCAACGTAATTCATGGGTTCGACGATGCCGACTTTGCGGCCAAAACAGGATCTGATCGACCCCAGCCGGCCGACATATCGTTCGGGCTACCCGGTGGAATGGGAGGAGATGAAGGCCAGGTGCCGGCCGCTCTCACACGCCGCGGCCATCCGCGAGGTCGCCTATCTGAGCGAAGAATACCGTCATCGTTTTCGGGCGCAGGCGAAAACCATGGTCAAGCTCGACGAGGTGCTGCGGGCGTTGGTCAAGAAAAAGATTCCGTTCGTGCTGACCGGGGCCTACGGGATTTCTGGCTGGACCGGAAGGCCGCGCTCCACGCACGACGTTGACATCCTGGTACGCTCGGGCCGGAATCATGCCCGCGCCGTGAAAGCGCTGACCGAGCTGTATCCGGGATTGGAAGTGCGGCGTTTCCCCGCGTTGACGGCCTTCTTCGTCCCCGGCGAGACCGAATCGGTCATCGACGTGTCGATTCCTCATCGCCTCGACAACGCGGCCACGTTGGAGACCGCGATCTGGGTCGAAGAGCGCGGGCACCGCTATCGCATCCCCACCCTGGAGGCGGCGCTGGCGAGCAAGTATGGCGCGATGCTTTCATTGGGCCGCGATGCCGGCAAACGGACCGTCGATGCCGCTGATTTTTATTTCATGGTCAGGCACTCGATGGACGCCGGGCGCGAGCCGATTGATCTGGCGAAGCTGACCGAGCTCGGCGAACTGGTTTGGCCGGGCGGGGGCGGCGCTGAACTGGTTCGCCTCGTTACCGACGCTCAAGCTGGGAAGAGCCCTGTGCTCCCTTTCGCACCCACGATCCCCGGCGCACCAGCGACAACCGATGAAGCATGAATCCGACCATTCGGCAGATGACGGCGGCCGACATTCCCGCCGGTTTGCGCCTCAACGCGCAGAACGGCTGGAATCAGCTCGCCAGGGATTGGCAACGACAGCTCGACTTGGAACCAGACGGTTGCTTTGCCGCGGAACTGGATGGGCAGATCGTCGGCACCGCGTGCACCTGCGTGTTCGAAAATGTGGCCTGGGTAAACCTCGTGCTCGTCGATCAGGTGTATCGCGGCCGCGGCATCGGCACGAGCCTCATGCGCCGCGTGCTCGCCTATCTCGATGAACGCCGTATTGCCAGCATTCGACTCGACGCCACGCCGCTCGGCCGGCCGATCTACGAGAAACTCGGCTTCGAGGTGGACTTCGAGCTGAAACGCTATGAAGGAACCCTTCGGCAAGTTGGTCCAGGACACGTTGACGTTGCCGTTGCCGGCGCCCATGATCTCGATGACGTGATCCGCTTGGACAGGCAGGTTACGGAAACGCCGCGCGGCCGACTGCTGGGCTACGTTCACGCGCAGCAGCTCGATCCGCTCCTGATCGCGTTAACGGGGCGAGGGATCACCGGCTACGCAAGTTACCGTCCGGGCATGCGTGCTTGGCAGATCGGTCCTTGTTTGGGAGAAGCCAACGCGTGCCGCGCCCTCCTGTCGACAATTGCCGGCCGCCTCGAAGACCAACCCGTGTACTTGGATGTCGCTGATTTGCACGTTGCCGCCAACGCTTTCGCAACGCGACTCAATCTCAGCCCGCAACGGCAGCTCACACGCATGACGCGCGGCGTGCACTTTCACGAGGACATGAAGCACTACTGGTGCAGCTTCGGACCGGAAAAAGGCTGACATCCGCCGGTTATCAGGTCCACACCCTTTGCGGTTGGTCGTTCGGGCAATAACCCGCCAACACCGGCAACACAACCGCAAAGGAGACGAACCATGATCATGGTGTGGACTTACCTGGCGTACCTCGCGATCAGCATCGGACTCACGGTGTGGGTCGCGCACACGCTGCACAAGAATGGCCGAATCTTCCTGGTCGACAGCTTTCTGGGCCACGAAAAGCTGGCCGACTCCGTCAACCATCTGCTCGTCGTCGGCTTCTACCTGATCAACATCGGCGCGGTGTCGGTCGCTCTGAAGTACGGCGCGCCGGCGGCCAACGCTCAGGAAGCCATTGAGTACCTCAGCTTCAAACTGGGGTTGGTGCTGCTCATCCTCGGCGTGATGCATTTCGGCAACCTGGTCGTGTTCACGAAGATGCGCAAGCGCGCCCTGAACAAGGCTGAGGAAGCGCCGGTTGTCACGTTGGCCGACGGCGCGGAAGCGCGAGCGCCACGGTACCTGGAACGGCTCGACAAAGCGAAACGGCACGCGTTTGAGTAGAGGAGCGACGGACAAAACCAGCCCGCAGCGCGAGCAAGGGACTGACGAGCACGGGACTGACCGGCGCCGCGGGCTGACGTGTTGTCACGTCGATGACGCCCACGCGGCGCTCGGTTCGGTCCGCCTCCTCGCGAACAGCCACGCGAACAACACATGACTTGGCAAGAAAATCCCCAGCGGCAGGGTCGCCATCAACAGCCCGAAGTACAGGTCGGGATGGAACCAGTCTTGAGGCTCGGCGTCGCTCAAGCCGTACACGTAATTGATGTTGATCGGCTGATCCGGCCATTCCGGCGTTGGCGTCGGGCCGGGCATCGCGAGGTAGCAGATCCCCATCACCACCCAGGCGCAGACAGTCCAGAGCGCGAAGCCACGGCGATCGTATCCCATCCGCCAGACGAGCCACAGCAAAAAAAACGGCAGCCAGCAATGAAAGAACGACAGCGCGCGCAGGAAGTACGGCGGCCGGAACATGTAGCTTGTCATTCCCATGAGACGTCCGCCCGCCAATTCCGTGATGAAGTCGGCGACCCACAACATCTGCGGCAGAAAGATGCCGACCAGCGGCGCCGAGGCCAGCATCGGGCTCTCGAGCCAGACGGCCGCCAGCGTGAAGAACAGGGCGACATCGCAGAAGTACAGGAAATTGGTGACACCGTAGTTGCGCCAGTAGATCGGCACCAGCACCGCCATGAAGCCGGTGTACGCCAGCTTGAGCCACCACGGCAGCCGCGGTTGAGCGGGCAGCAGCCGATCGACCCAGCTTGTGCCGACATCCTTGGTCATGGGCCCCTCCCGTCAGCGCAGCGCGTGGGCAATCGCCGCGGCGGCCGCAGCCAGCGCGTCCGGCGTATGATCCGCGTGAATCGACACGCGCAGCCGCGCCGTTCCTTCAGGCACGGTTGGCGGCCGGATAGCACGAATGTCATACCCGGCGGCCTGCAGTGATGTTGCAGCGCCCATGGCGCCGGCATCCTCGCCAAGGACGATCGGCACGATGTAATGATTTCCCCCAGCGCTGATGCCGGCCCGCGCCAGGATCGTTCGAAACTGGTCGGCGTTCGCGTGCAGACGAGTTCGGGCCGCCCCATCTTGCTGGACGCGCGGCAGCATGTCCAGCCACCATGCGGCGATCGCGGGCGGCAGGGCGGTCGTAAAGATCAGGTGCCGGCAGCGATTGACGAGATAGTCCTTCAACAGCGCCCCACCGGCGACGTACGCCCCTGGCACGGCCAGCGCTTTGCCTCCGGTATGGACCGTGGCCAGCACGCGCGAACGCAAACCGAGCAAATCAACCAGTCCCGATCCCGAAGCGCCGAAGCATCCGGTGGCGTGGGCTTCGTCCACGATGACCTGAGCCGGAAAGCGCTCGGCAAGCGCGACGATCTCGGCCAGCGGCGCCGCGTCGCCTTCCATGCCGTACAGCGATTCCACGACGATGAACAACTGCCGCTGCGGCGAGCGCCGTTCGTGGGCGGTGCGCAGGCCGGATTCCAGGTGATTCAGATCGCTGTGCCGCAAGACGAAGCGCTCCGCCTTGCCGAGCCGCAGGCCGTCGATGATCGACGCGTGATTGGATTCGTCGGAGGCCACCCAATCGTCAGGCTCGATGACGGTGGACAGCAAGCCTTCGTTGGCGACGTAGCCGCTGTTCATCACCAGGGCCGCGCCCGCGCCGTGCCATGCGGCCAGCGCGTCTTCGACGTCGTCCCACAGCGGATGATGCCCGCGCAACAGCCGCGACGCGGTCCCGCTCCGCGACAGCGCCGGTGAATTCCCTGGAGCAAGGCTCGCTGGAGCAAGGCTCGCTGGAGCAAGGCTCGCTGGAGCAAGGCTCGTTGGAGCAAGGCTCGTTGGAGCAAGGCTCGTTGGAGCGAGCCGGCCGTAGCCCAGGTAATCGTTGGAAGAGAAGTCGAGGCCGCGCGGCGGTGCGAGGCGGCGGTATCGACCTTGGCCGCGCAACTGATCGAGACATTCTTGCCAGCGCCCGGTCAACGACATGGAGATGCTTCGTTTGGCCCCGGTTCGTAGAACCGGGGCGGACCGTGTCCGAAGTTGGGATGATGGTTCTCGCCCGGCCTTGCGCCCGCCCCGGTTCTACGAACCGGGGCTAAACTCGGGCAACCCCAGCGCCCGAAACAGCGCCGCGTCCTCGCCGGCGTCCGGGTTCGGCGCCGTCAGCAGCTTGTCGCCGAAGAAGATCGAGTTCGCCCCGGCCAGGAAACACAGCGCCTGCAGCTCGCGGCTCATCCGGTCGCGGCCGGCGCTCAGCCGCACCCGCGCCGTCGGAAAGCCGAGCCGCGTCGTCGCCACCAGCCGGACCAATTCGAACGGTTCCACCGGCGCGGCGTTCTCCAGCGGCGTGCCCGCGATCGGCACGAGGCAGTTGATCGGAATGCTCTCCGGCGGCGGCTCGAGCTGCGCCAGCTCGACCAGGAGCATCAGGCGATCCTCTTCGGTCTCGCCCATGCCCAGGATGCCGCCGCAGCACACCGAAATGCCGGCCCGTTGCACGGCGTGCAGCGTGCGGATGCGGTCGTCGCAGGTGCGGGTCGTGACGATGTTCGGATAGTGCCGCCGCGACGTGTCGAGGTTGTGGTTGTACGCCGTCAGCCCCGCTTCCGCCAAGCGCCGGGCCTGGTCGTCGGTCAACATGCCGAGCGTGACGCACGCCTCCATGTCCAGCTCGCGGACGACCCGCACCATGTCGAGGATGCGGTCGAACTGCGGCCCGTCCTTCGGCTCGCGCCACGCCGTTCCCATGCAGAACCGAGTCGCGCCGAGCTCCTTGGCCCGTGTCGCCTTGTCGCGCACCTCGTCGAGCGACATCAGCGGCGTCGCCGGCACGCCGGTCTTGAAATGGGCGCTCTGGGCGCAGTAGCCGCAATCCTCCGGGCAGCCGCCGGTCTTGACGGAAAGCAGGGCGCAGCGCTGGATGTCGCCGACGTCGTGATGCCGGCGCTGCAGATCCAACGCGCGGAAGATCAGCTCCGGCAGCGGCAGCCGATAGACGCGCTCAAAGTCGGCGAGGGTTTTCATCGGGCCCGGAAGTTGTTGGTTGGCTGGCATCAATCACCATCATATGATCCGATAGAACGAAAGGAACGACGATTAGATTAGGGCGGGGCATTCGATGGACGCGCGTTGCTGGTTGCCGCTGTTGATCGTGGCGCTCGTGCCCGCCGGCGCGGCCGCTCACGGCATCGACCTCGAGTGGAAGCAGATCGGCGAGCGCGTGACGGTGGAAGCGTTCTTCGACGACGACACGCCGGCGCGGGACGCGCGCGTGCAGATCCTGGACGCGCAAAAGGCCGTCGTGGCGTCCGGGAAGACCGATGCCCAGGGCAAATGCTCGTTGCCGACGCCGAAGCCGGGGAAGTATCAGATCGTCGTCGATGCCGGCGCCGGCCATCGCAAGCAACGCCCGTTCACGATCGGGACGCCTTCCCCAACGCTTCCTGTGCCGACAGCGCCCGCCGATCCGCCCTCCAGCTCCGTTACATCCGGAGGCGCCAACCGCCAGGAAGTCACGCGCTTCCCCTGGGAACGAGCCGCCATCGGCTGCGGCGTGATCGCCGCGCTCTTGGGCGCGTGGCGGTTGACCCGCCGCGGCCCGGGTTGACACTTTGTGAAGAAAAACTTCTTGACATCATCACCGACATGGCTACTACTGCTTCATACACTACACATAATTTTCATCGAAGCTTCCGCGCTGCCGACCGTGTTCGTCCATCCCGGCGTGACAGGCTTCCCATTTGGAGGAACAGTCCCACATGACGACGGACACGATCCAGCGGCAGTACAACGAGGTAATCGCGTCCCACTATGATCTCGATCCGCAGTCGGTGACCGGCGACACGCTCGACCGGGCGGCCGAGCAGATTCGCAAGCAGCAAATCCTGGAGCTCGCCGCCGCGCCCCTGTGCGTGTACGACGTGGGCATGGGAACCGGCATGTTCCTGGCCCGATTGATCGCCATGGCGGGCGACCAGATTCAGCCGTTCGGGCTCGACCTGTCGCAGAAGATGATCGACTGCGCCTACCGGAAGATCCCCCACCTCGCCGCCGCCGTCGACACCGCCGCCAACCTCGACGCCCACTTTCCGGAGCAAACCTTCGACCTGATCTCCACCCACTTCATCAGTGGCTTCGTGCCCCTGTCCGTGCTGGCGCCCAAGGTGTGGAGCCGGCTCGAGGAAGGCGGCTACTGGTCGTACCTGGGCGCCACCAAGCAGGCCTACCCGAACTTGCAGGCAGCGGCCAACAACCGCTTCCTCCGCTGGATGTTCGGCCGCCCGAAGCTCGACCTCGATAGCTCCGTGCAGAGCCCGGCCAACCGCCAGGAGGTCTTCGACATCCTGGAACGCAACGGCTTCGTCGTCCGGCAGTGCGAGACGTTTCAGCCCAAGCTCCACTTCCGGGACATCGACGAGTTCCTGGATTTCGGCTACTACGGCGGCTGGCTGACGCCGTTCATCGAGGCGGTCGGCCTGCACCGGGCCAGCGCCTTCACCCGGTTTCTGCTCAACCGCATGTTCTTCCCGATGGACGATCATCACTGCGTGGAGATACATCTGGCTCAAAAAGTGGCCCGATGAAGTAGCCCTTTCGCCCCGCGAGAGGACAGCGAGGCGTCGGGCCGCGGGATTGAACATGCGGGCTGTGGACGTGGTGCAGCCGCGATCCTCTCGCGGAGCGAGAGGGCTACGAGGGCCTCCCATGCGCGTCGCGATCGTGTCCGAGGTGTTCCTGCCGAAAATCGACGGCGTCGTCAACCGTACGCTGAACCTCATCCGGCAATTGCCGCGCCACGGCGACGAGCTCCTCATCGTCTGCCCCCAGGCGCCGGGGTGCGATCAGTGTCCCGTCCCCGTGCTGGATGTCCCCAGCTTTTCGTTTCCCCTGTATCCCGAGTATCGCATCGGCCTGCCGGACCGGCGGATGGCGGAGCGGCTCCGACGATTTGCCCCCGACGTGATGCATTATGTGAATCCCTTCGCGTTCGGGTTCCGCTGCCATGACGTGCTTCGCAAGGCCGGGTTTCGCGTGCCGAGCGTGTTCTCCTTCCACACGCTCTATGGCGAGTTTGTGAAGGGCTACAAGGCGCTCAAGCCGATGTCGGCGCTGATCTGGTGGCTGATGCGCGAGTACCACAACCGCGCCGAGGTGAACCTGACGGTGTCGCCCATCATGCAGACCGAGCTGACGCGGCGCGGCTTCCAGCGCGTCGAGCTGTGGCCCCCCGCCGTGGACAGCGACCTGTTCCACCCGCGCCGCCGCGACGCGGCCATGCGAAGCCGCCTCCTCGGCGGCCGCACCGATCGCAAGCTGCTGCTGACGGTCTCACGGCTGGCGCCGGAAAAGAACGTCGGCTTCCTGGCGGAGGTGGTGAAGGCGCTTCCCGGCGCCGCGCTGGCCATCGTCGGCGACGGCCCCGCCCGCCGCGATCTGGAACGCCGCTTCGAGGGCCTCGACGCCCATTTCGTCGGCTACCTCAAGGGTGAACAACTCGCGGCGGCGTACGCCTCGGCCGACGCCTTCGTGTACGCTTCGGAAACCGAAACGATGGGCAACGTGGTGCTGGAAGCGATGGCGTGCGGCTGCCCCGTGGTCGCCCCCCACGCCGGCGGCATTCCCAACCTGGTGGCGCACGCCCACACCGGATTCCTCTTCCGCCCCGGCGACGCGGCGGACGCGCTGCACTGGACGCGTGTGCTCCTGTCCGACGAGCGCCGGCACGCCCAGGTCAGCCAGGCGGCGCGGCAGGCGATTGAAGAGCGCAACTGGGAGCAGTCGATCGGGCGGGTGCGGCAGGCTTACGAGCAAGCGATCGCGCTGCCACGCGCCGTCGCCCGGCCGACCTGGCGCGAACGCACCGCCCGGGTCACCATGAAGTCGCTCGTATCCGTCTTTCGTTCCACGGCCAGGCGGCGGAAACGCCGCGTGCCGGCCACGCCCGCCTTTCCAGTTTCCGCGGCCCAAGTCGCAGTCGGTCAAGAGGCCTTCGCCGCCGTCTCGTGATCGCGCGCCGCCCGAGCGGGCCCCACTTGAGCGGGCGCAGCTTGAGTGGCCGTCAGCGCGGGCGTGGGCGCGAACAGCAGGTGGTTCAGAACAATCGGCACCTCGTACCAGAGCAACACGACGAACAGCACGGATCCCTTCGTGTACTTCGCGTTGAACTCGGTCATGTCCGTCTCGACGGTGTAGAACTTGTGGCTCCACGACTGGACCTTGTAGAACACCGGGATCATGATGAGGTAAACCCAGAACGGCGGCTGCGGCAAGAGCAGCACGGCCGCCAGGATCAGACCGAGATAGACCGCCGTGGCCGCCAGCACGCGCAGGGGCAGGTTCGGCGCGAGCACCGCAAGATAGGCCAGCGCCGGCACGGCCAGCGTCCACTCGATCCCGGTCAGCCAGAACAGCAGGCCGTAGACCGCGTACCAGACCGCGAACAAGGCCGCCAGGTGGATGACGTTGATGCCGAGCTGCGAATGCCGGCACAGGTGCCGCGCGTACAACTCGTGGAATTCAACGATCCACAGCTGCATGGGTCTTGACGACAGTCTCGCGCCGTTCCCCATGGCTGCCTGGGTCGGGCTCGGAGCAGGAAGGGTCGGGGCGTCCATGGTTCTTTCTCCACAGTCGTGAGCTCAACAAGCCGCCGGCGGCGGACGCCAGCAGGCCAAAAAACGGGCGGCGCAGGGTTTCGCCGATGGTGGCGCACATCTTCCGGATGTCGTCGGGTTGCATCGTGAGCGGCGGCGTGATCTTCAAGACGTTCGGCTCGTACTGGCAAAACCCGACGAGCACCGGAAATCGCGGATGCCGCAGCAGCGCCGACAGGTAGATCTGGTACAGCCGTTTCGCGAACCAGCGCTGTGGCCTGCGCGACGCGTCCAGCTCGATGCCGATCAACAGGCCGAAGACCCGCACCTCGCGCACGGCCTTGCACGAGGCCAGCTCCTCGCGAAGCAACCGGTCGAACAGCTTGCCCGATTCCGCGACCCGGTCGGCAAGCCGCGTGGTCTCGGCGAACCGCAGTGCGTTCAGGGCTGTTTTGTAGCCGAACTCGTAGCCGCAGCGCCGGCGAATCTCCTCCGGCAGCGTCGAGCCGGCGCCTTCCAGGAGAAGGCCCACCTTGGCGGAGCACAGGGTCAGCGCGAACGGGAACATCATGTCGGACACCGCCTTGCCGACGATGAGCAGGTCGGGGGTCACGCCCAGCGCGCGTGACAGCGTGAACGGGCCGGTCCGGTACATGCCGGTCTGCACCTCGTCGATCAGCAGCAGGTAATCGTGCTCGGCCCGGCACGCGTCCAGGTGGCGGATCACCGCCTCCGGCACGCGCCGCACGCCGCCAACGCCCTGCACCAATTCCATCTGAACCACCGCCACCGGGGTCCGCCGCAGGACCGTGTCGATCTGGGCGACAGCGTCGGCCGCGAACGGATCGACATACGACACCTCCGCGTACAGCGGATCGATGTTTTCCTTGTAGGCCGAGTTCCACGTCCCGGTCAGCGCGAACAGCGTCTTGCCGCCGAAGCCGGACTTGAGAGCGAGCACGTGGCGCCTGGGAAACTGCGCGACCAGCGCGATCTTGAGCGCGTTCTCGACGGCGCTGGCGCCGCTGACCGCGGGCAGCACCGTCGCAAGCCCGGTCAGCTCGCGCAGCCGTGCGGCGACTTCCGCCTCACAATCCACGTCCGCCAGGGCCTCCAGCTCGTCGGCGTACGCCGGCGGATTGTGCCCGCGCACGCTGCACGCCACCCCGCCGACGGTGTCCAGGACCCGGCGGCCATTCACCATGACGAACTCGCCGGCGGCGCGGACATCCGGCGTATCGAAGCCGGTCATCCGGATCGCGCCGGCCAGCGACGGGCTGTACAACCGGCGGAATAATTCCATCCGAACATCGAGGTCGGTGATGATCCGGCGAAGGTCGGCCTCGAGGCCGGCATGGAATTGCGGATCGTCCCGTTCCAGGCATCTCATGAAGTGCAGCGTGGAGATCGCGTTCGGCTGAAACGTCGTCGAATGAAACGTGGACTTGCCCGAATGATTCCAGTGATCGAACAGGGCCTGGCGCGCGGTGAAGGCGCCGAAGGGCACGTCGTGATGGACGAACGATTCGTCGAAGACGACGATGTCGGGCGCGATCGCCTCGCTCCGCGAGGGCAAAGCGCGAGCCTCGTCCAAGCTTGCGCGATCGACGCAACGAATCAGCAGCGCCCCCGTCTCCACCAGCCGGCGCGCCGCGTCGCTGTGCATGTCGCCGCCGCTGGCAAGAACCACGAACCCGAACATCGCGCCGAGCGGCGCCTCGCCGGGCTTGCGAACGACCGCGATGCCGGGCAAGAACGAGACCATTTCGCCGCGCGCCGTCGCCGACGCGAACGGTCCGAGCCGGCCGGCAGCGTCGATGATCAACCCGGCGGCCGGCTTGCCGGACACTCGCGCGCAGTAGCGAGCCAGCTTGATGGCCCCGCTCAGGGCCTCGTCGAACCCGTTGGCGAGGAATGTCTGATACGGGCTCGATCGACTCTCCCCTCGCCCCTCGGGGGAGAGGGGTTGGGGGTGAGGGGCCGGCCACGTTGTCTGGGCATACCGTTCCAGGCACAGGCAGGTCTGCACGACGTACGGGTTGAGGTACAGCCGGAACAGGTTCGGCGTCTGCTCCCGCAAAAGCCGCTCACAGGTCTCGACCAAGAGAGCGCGTGATGCCATGATTCCTCACTGGCTGTGCTTGCCCGGGTTGGTGCGGACGATCGCGAAGGTTCTTCTTAGGTACTTTTCGAAGCGCCTTCGACCCCAGCGGAACATGAACAGGTCCACCGACACGCAGTCGTGGTCCCGGAAGGGCGAGTTCGGAAAGCCGTCGCGGCGGATGTAGCGAAGCTGGATCTTCTTCAGCGGCAGGTCCCGGTGGGTCCGCCAGAACACGGCGAACTCGTCCGCCGGGAAGAATAGCTCCACGTGCCACGCCAGATGGCGGGTCAGCGCGTGCATCAGGAACGACGTGATCGCGTTCTCCTCCAGGCGGTCCCAGAGCCGGCCCAGCGAATCGCGGGGAAACTCCAGCGCCGCGCCCTCACCCCCAACCCCTCTCCCCGAGGGCGAGGGGAGTTGGTCGTCGCGCGCGTCGAAATATGTCGATATCTGAACCTTCGCGCTCGACGCTTTCGACTTGCGGATCTCCACGTTGCTCGCCTGGGGATCGCGCAGCGCCTTCACCAGTTCCGCGCCGGTGGCGTTCTCCACTTCGCGCTGGCGGACCAGGTACCTTGACTTGGGCTTGACCCGAATCCAGAGCCGCAACACGATCACGCGCGACGCCATGTTGTAGACATGCTCGGCAAAGGCCGGCTCGTCGCGCGTGGCCAGCACGAACCGGTCGCGCGCCGGGTCGTACAGCAGCGCCTTGGCGATCGTCTCGGCCACGGTGGTGTACGCGGCGGCCGAGCCGTGGATGGGTACGAAGAAGGCCGTGCCGAGGCAGACGTACGAGTAGTTCGGCAGCACGTGCAGCTCCTGACCGGCGGCGGCGAGGAACTCGGTCGCGTCGCGAATCGTGGCGCCGCAATCGGCTTTGATGACCTCGGGGCCGGCGCGGACGATGCGGTTGCACAGCACCGTGGAGACCACCGTCTTGCCGGGATAGCGATGCCCGAAATGGACGACGCCGTTGTTGTAGCCGACGACCTTGACGTGGCCGATGTTGTGCCGATGGCACAGGGCCAGCAGCTCGGCGAGCGAGCGCGGGCGGAGCGTGTCGACGTTCCACCGCCCGAGCGCTGGCCGCCGCCAGCGCAGCAGATCAAGGACCAGCGCGGCGAGCTGTCCGACCAGCAGGAGCGACAAGACAAAGCAGACGCCCGTCAAGCACGCCGACAACGCGCAGGGCGTGCGCCGTTCGCGCAGCACGTCGCGCCAGGGCCGGTTCGGCCCCAGCAGCGTGACGACGTTGCGGGAGCGCCTCGCTTGTCGTTCAGCCGCGACGACGGCGGCAAGTTCCTCGACGCTGACAAAACAGCTCCGCAAACGCCGCGGCACGAGGGGAAAGGCGAAACCGAAGCGCCACGAGGGGCCAAGGATGTGTCCCGCGCGAACCACGATGACGCGCGCCGGCAGGTGTTTGAGCCGCTCGTGCACCTGTGCTTCCGTGGCGGCGGTCTCCTCGTCGCCGAGATGAATCCGAAACGTGCTGATGATGGCGATGAACTTCGTGTCCCTGAGTAATGGCACGAGGGCATCCAGGGCTTGCAGATCGCTTGCCGTCATCCGATCTTTCATGAACACCACGCACGCCGCGACGCTCGTGAGATTGCGCACGCCGGCGAGCGATCCCGACGTCAAATCCGCAACCTCCACGGGGCCGCCGGAAACACGTGCGTACCCGGCGGCAGCCGGATCGCCGAAGCTCGCGACCAGCATGGCGCCGGCATCCGCATTCCAGCGCGGCTCGTCGGCGCGCTGATCCGGGACACGCTCCGCGGCGCACTCGTCAGCCCGGGTAGGCAAAAGCAGGTTGCCCATACTTGACCTTCTGATCCTTCGAAACCAGGGAAGTCGCCTCCGCGCTCGGCGGCGTGATCAACACCGCCGTCGAACCCAGCTCGAACGTCGCGATCCATTCCCCGCGCCGAATGGCCAGCGGCGCCGGCCACGTCTTGCGGGTCAGCCTCTTGCGGCGCGGACGAAAGTCCGGCGCCGCCGGCAGCGTGATGTTGCCCACGCCCCAGCCCGCGATCATCACGACCACGCACGGCCCCAAGCCGGTCGCCAGCCGCAGGATCATCCGCTCGTTGAGGGCATACACCGGATATTCCGCCCGCTGACACGGCGGGTGCACCGGCAGCCGATGGCCGGGAACGTGAATCGCCTCGACCAGCTCGCCGTCCTGTGGGCTGAACACGCGGTGGCAGTCGATGGGCGACAGAAAAATGATCGCGTAGTGTCCGTGTTCGTACGGCCGCGTGTCCACGCCGGGCAAGAGCGCCGCCAGCGTGTACTCGATCCCCTTGAGCGTCAGCAGCCTGTCGCGGTCGAGCCGGCCGAGATCTTGCACGGCGCCGTCGCACGGGCACAGGAACTGCGCCGGCGTATCGGCGATCGGCCGGTATTCCGGGCGGATGCCGCGCGTGAACACGGCATTGAGCGACGGGTACGAGGCCAGCGGCTGCTCCGCCTCGTCCTCGTTGATGCCGGGCGGATACTTCTTGCCGAACACGGTGCGGTAGATCGACGCGCGCAGCCGCCTGGTCGGCAACGGCAACCGCGCCAGCTTGACCCCGAGCACCGCGACGAGGAAGTTCCACAGCCCGCCGTGGACCTGCTTGGCCTGGCGGAATTGCTCGCGCCGGATCATGTCGGCCGGCGGCATCGCGGTTGGCATCACTTCGGTCGGCGTCATCGCAGTCACAACCCTCAGTACAGCAACCAACCACAGAGATCGCAGAGGGCGCAGAGACGGTAAGAGTAGCCGTCCGTTCCTGCCTTTTCTGCTTCCCTCCGCGTCCTCCGCGGTTGGTGTTTTCTGCGTTGGTCAACACTCCGGCGCCACGATCCGTGCGATCCGCAGGGCATTGGCCATGATCGTGAGCGCCGGGCCGACGCCCAGCGACGTCGGCATGAAGCTGCCGTCCACGGCGAACACGTTGGAATGCCCGAACATGCGTCCGTCGGCGTCCAGCACGGCGTCGGCCGGGTCGTTGCCGAAGCGCAAGGTGCCGCACTGGTGGGCGACGTGTTCTTCGGAGCCGAACTTGCTGGTGAGGCAGAACGCGGCGCCAGCGTGCTTGAGGATCCCGGCGGTGAAGCCGGCGAGCCGGCGCCCGCGCTCCAGGTCATAGGGGGCGAAGCGATGCTGCAATCTCGGCTGGTTGTCGGGACCCCACGACACCCGGTTGTCCGGGTTCGGCAAGTCCTCGATGATCCCCACCAGCGGCAACATGCGGGCCCGCAGCATGCTCAGGAACGTCCGGGGCAGCCAGCGCGGCGCCGCCTTGCGCAGCATCAGCGGGCCGGGGACGGGCAGCGATTGCACCAGGCCGAGCTTGTGCGCGTAGTCCTTCGTCCCGAAATACCAGTCCGTGAAGCCGACTTGCTTGACGAACGCTTCGCCGGCGTCCAGACGCCGCCGGAAGATCCCGATCACGATCGGCGAGTAGTGCATCATGTAATTGCGGCCGATCAACGGGTGCGTCATCCCCGAGCGCAACAGCAGCAATGGCGAACCGATGGCGCCGGCCGCCAGGACATAGCGCCGCGCCCGATACACGACGCGCTGGCCGGTCGAACGGTCGACGGCCTGGACGCCGTCGGGTTCGCCCTTGCCGTTCAGGACGAGCCGCTCGGCTTCGGTGTTCGTGACGACCCGCAGGTTCGCTGGCGCGGGTTCCAGCAGCTGCGCCGCCGAGCGCCGGGCGCCCGTCGGGCAGATGTAGCCGGGGCAGACGCCGCATTGCAGGCAGCGGGTGGGATCGATGGCCAGCGGCAACCGGAATGGCCGCAGCCCGTGCCGGCGATTGGCCTCCATCAAGCGCTGGTTGACCGGATGCACCGGCAAGGGCCGTTGCGGAAAGCCATTGCGGGGCCGGGGGAGCGGTCCGAAATCGTCGTCGCCGTCGCCGGCCACTCCAAACAGAATCTCCGCTTCGGAATAGAACGGCTCCAGATCCTCGTAGGCGATCGGCCACTCCCAGAGGGCACGCGGCAAGAGAGCGCTGTAGCTCTTGCCGGGACGAAAATCGTCGGCGCTGGGCCGCATGAGCGCGGCGCCGTAGAGGGCGGTGCCCCCGCCCACGACGCCGCCCATGTACAGCTGGCGAGCGCGGCCGTTGACCTCGATGCGGCGATCGTCGTAGGGAGTTTTGTCGATGAGCATGGCCTGCTCGTCGTGGACAGGCCGCGGCAACGCGTAGCGCTGGCCGCGTTCGAGAACGAGGACCTGCTTGCCCAAGCGGGCGCATTCATGGGCAAACGTCGCGCCGCCGGCGCCACTGCCGACCACGACGACGTCGGCATCGTCTGGCATCAACGCCTCCGATAGCTGGCCCGTGGCCGGGGCTTCGAAGACTCAGCCCCGGCCACGACCATTGGTCCCAGGTGATGGGATATGGATTTTTGGATACCTTCTCGCGAAGAGTTCAAGTGGTTTGCGCGAAAATCGGAAAACCCTCACGAGAACTTCACCCGTTTGCTGAGGCAACTTTGAATCGATCCAAGTAGAAATGGCTTTGCTTCTCCGAAACCATCACGTTGCGGAATGTTCCTTATTCGACGACGCTTTGCTGTGAGGATGGATGTCAGGAAGACGGATTAGCAGCGAGTTTCCAGGGTATCGGTCTATGGCGAAACCAAGGACCTGGCGCACGCTGCTGGAATTGGTTCGACAGAGCGGCCTGGTCGACGAGCCGGCGCTGGAGCGCTATGTCCAGGAAAAACACGCCACCCCGGGCGACGCGGAGGACGCGGCCGTACTCGCACGAGCGCTCGTCCGCGACGGTCTCTTGACCAAGTTTCAGGCCAACCAGCTGCTGCAAGGGCGCTGGCGCGGCTTCACGCTGGGCAAGTATCAGATCCTCGAACTGCTGGGCGAAGGGGGCATGGGCCGGGTGTTCCTGTGCGTTCACGTCTTGCTGAAGCGGCCGGTGGCGATCAAGGTCTTGCCCGAACATCTCCTCCAG
The DNA here is from genome assembly GCA_022616435.1 of Gemmataceae bacterium. Lineage (GTDB taxonomy): Bacteria > Planctomycetota > Planctomycetia > Gemmatales > Gemmataceae > JAKEET01. The sequence goes on along the minus strand of JAKEET010000121.1, from coordinate 3,235 downwards.
GAACCCGGCTACGTGGAACGCTTCTACCGGGAAGCGCGCGCCGTCGCCGCCCTGGATCACCCCAACATCGTCCGCGCCTACGACATGGACCATGAGGGGACGCTGCACCTGTTCGTCATGGAGTATGTGGACGGCGCCAGCCTGCAGGACATTGTCGCCGCCCACGGGCCCATGGATCCGGTCCGGGCCTGCCACTACATCGCCCAGGCGGCGGCCGGACTCGATCACGCCTGCCGCGCGGGCCTGGTGCACCGCGACATCAAGCCCGGCAACATCCTCGTCGACCGGCAAGGCGCCGCCAAGATCCTCGACCTCGGCCTGGCCCGGTTCATGCACGAGGATTCCCTCACCCGCAATCTCGGCGGCAAGAACGTGCTGGGCACGGCCGACTACCTGGCGCCGGAGCAAGCCCTCGACAGCCACGACGTCGACGTCCGCACCGACATCTACGGGCTGGGGGCCACCTTCTTCTACCTGCTCACGGGCCGAGCGCCGTTCGCTCAGGGCAACGTCACCGAGAAGCTCCTGTGGGTGCAGTTCCTGGACCCGCCGGCGGTCCACGATCTCCGTCCCGAAGCTCCCAGGAAGCTGAGCGCGATCGTCGCCAGGATGATGGCCAAGGACCGTTCGGAGCGTTTTCAAACGCCGCTCGAAGTCGTCGACGCGCTGACGTCGTGGACGGGCGCCGCGATCGCGGCGCCGCCGGACCACGAGATGCCCAAGCTCTCCCTGGCGGCGCGCAACGCGATCCGCGGCCTGAACCGCGGCGGCGCCCCCGACTCGTCGGCGCGGTTGCCTGCCGCCCCGGCGTCCGCTTCCCCGGCGTCCGCTTCCCCGGCGTCCGCTGCCGCGGCGTCCGCTTCCCCGGCGTCCGCTGCCGCGGCGTCCGCTGCCGCGGCGTCCGCGACGACATCACCGTCCAGCGCCGCCACGCTGGCGGCGCTGGTGTCGCAGACGCGCTCCGCGGCCCGGCTCAAGACGCCGTTGCCGGGAGAAGCGCCAGCTGCGCCGTCGCCGAACGGCGGACGGGCCAACCCGAAACGCTCGCGGGCACGCTGGCTCATCGCCGGCTTGGCCGTGATTCTTGCCGCGGCAACGGCGCTCACGGTTTGGCTGCTGCTCAGCAATGGCGAACCCGTCGTCACGACCAGGACCGGCAAAGCCCCCGCCGGTCCGATCCCCAGCTCCGAAGCCCACAGGTTTCTCCACCAGGAATGCACGGTGGAAATGGACGTCAAGGCGGCCGCGCTCAGCAGCAACGGCAAGACGCTGTTCCTGAACTCCCACGCGGACTACCGCGACCCGGAGAACTTCCCCATCGTCCTGCACAACTGGCGGCGCTTTGAAGACGCGGTCCCCGATCCGTTGGCCCATTTTCAAGGCAAGCGGATTCGCGTCACCGGCCGAGTCGCCGAGTACCGGGGCCGGCCGGAGATCGTTGTTCGCGATTTGTTCGCGATTCGGGTGGTTGATGGCGAGAACTAGCGCCAGCCGACGTGTTCAAAACGCACATCTAGACTAATGTATACTTGCCGAAGCCGATGGCGCGAAAAGGAGGTCATATGGTTTCGATGGTGTTTATGACATTTTTGCGGAGACGGCCTGCAAGTTCTCAAACCGTAACTGCGCAAAATAGCCGCGAATTCCCCCATGCGGAGACTTCCCGATGGTCGGGCGCGTGCAGTTTCCTGGTCTGTTGGGTTGCTTCCTGCTTCTATTAACGTTGCGGGAATTGCTTCGTGGAGGGTACAAATCGACCATCGAGTCCCTTCGTGACGTTGAATGCAAGATCGAGATCTTTGACAACGGCTCGCCTGACCCATCTGTGTCTGGCGACTTTTACAAATCCTCCAATACATTCCGGATCAATCAGGTTAACTTGAATGGCCAACGCCAGGAATTGGTGATCAAGGATCAGACGGCGACTTCCATAACAAAAGGTGCGAAGGGCGTTATCGGTGCGTCAAAAGCACCGGCGACGCATCCAAGTTCACGCTGTGATGCATGGTTTATTCTCGGTTTGGATCTTCTTGGTCCGTCGAAGATGAAGGCCACGACAACGCGACGGCTGTACCTCGACGCGGTGGACGCGGTCTTCGCCCGCATCGACGACGCCGGCAATCTCGATTGGTATCTGACCGACCGTCTCGGCTCGATCCGCGACATCATGGACGATGCCAGTACGATCCAAGATCACATCGATTACGGCGGCTTCGGCGTCGCCGACGAAACCGAGCCAGGATACGGCGACCGCTACAAGTGGACCGGCCGCGAGTTGGATAGCGCGACCGGCCTGCAATACAACCGCGCCCGCTGGTACAGCTTCGACATTGTTGGCTGGATGAGCGTAGACCCGATCGGTTTTGCCGCGGGCGACGCCAACCTGTACCGCTACGTCGGAAACAGCCCCACGAGCGCCACCGATCCGAGCGGCTTGGCCGCCGAAGGCCAGGTCCGCGCGGCTTACTGGTATAGCACCGACTTGACGATCCAATACGGCGTCACGAAGGGTCGCAAATTCTCGGACGCGCAAATCCAGCAGATGTTTGACCAAGTGCAGCAAATGTCGTCCGCGCCGGACAATCACCAACCCAACCCGCTTTACAACGACTGGATTGCGCGTTTCACTCAGGGGATAGGCGCCGCGTATGACTTCGGGCGCGGCTTCGTGGCAGGGGTCGGCAGTCAGGCATGGGGGCTGATCACAGGCCTCGGTGAGGCGATTGCCAGTCCAAAGCAAACACTGATCGCGATGGGGCAATTTGTCGCGCAGCTTGCAAGCAACTTGTGGGACGGAGAATTCGCACGAGCCTTCCGATTGGCGTTTCCGGACGTCTACGGGCTGGTTACGCAATGGGACAACCTTGAGAACTACGACAAGGGCCGTTTGGCAGGGTGAGAAGAAAAGGGGAGAAGAAAAGGGAGAGAAGAAAAGGGGAGAAGAAAAGGGGACATTCTACTTTATTCAGGGAAGGAAAAAGGGGACATTCTGCTTTTCGGCGCTTATGCATCGGCGGATCAGGGGACATTCGTTGCGCCAAGCAAGCTTGGGAAAGGGGGAAGCGATGTTAGGAACAACGGCCCGTCGTTTCTGACAAGCGCCGCGTCAACCGTCGTATCGTGGAAAAAGGGGAGAGGAAAAAGGGGACATTCTGCTTTTCGGCGCTATGCATCGGCGGATCACTCGCGCCGACGAGCTTGACCTACCCGAATGGCCGGGCGATCGACTATATTT
>JAKEET010000120.1 GCA_022616435.1 Gemmataceae bacterium | reverse complement strand
TTTACGACCGGTATCAACAAGAACAGAAACCGCCGGATACGTTGAGTACGTCCGGTGGTGTGGGAGGACGGGGGCGGTAACGCCCCCTCCTACCCGATTTGTATTTCTTCGCGCCGGGTCCCGACACGAGCGCCAAACACAGAAAGCAAGGAAAGCGGTGTCAAAACACCGCACTCCAAGGGTTCTTCCGATGACCACCATGCCCGAACTGATCTCCGAAGCTCAGACCACCGCGGAATCCTTCCTCCGCCACATCTTCGTCCGCGACCAGATGCACGAATGGTCGAAGGACCCGCTCATCATGGCCAAGGCGGACGGGGTCTTCTACTGGGACGTTCACGGCAAACGCTACCTCGACGCGCTCTCCGGCATCTACGTCGCCTCGGTCGGGCACAACAATCGCCGGGTCATCGAGGCCATTCGCGAGCAGTTCGACACGCTGCACTTTTCGCCGCCGATGCACGGCACCAACCCGGTCGCCGTGCAGCTTGCCAACTTGCTGGCCGAATTGGCGCCGGGCGATCTGTCGGCGGTCAAGTTCCAGTGCGGCGGCTCGGAGGTCACCGAAGCAGCGATCAAGCTGGCCCGGCAATATCACAAGCTGACCGGCAATCCCGGCAAGTACAAGGTCATCGGCCGTTACATGTCGTGGCATGGCTCAACGATGGGCTCGCTGTCCGCGTCGGGGCTCAAGTCGCGCAAGACCGTGAACGAGCCGCTGGCGCCGGGATTCCTGCACGTGTTCCCGCCGACGTGTTATCGCTGCCCGTTCGGTAAGCAGTATCGCGACTGCGGAATTACTTGCGCCAAAATCATTGGCGATGTCATCGACATGGAAGACCCCGCCACCGTGGCGGCGGTCATCGTCGAGCCGATCGGCCACACCGGCGGCATCATCGATCCGCCCGAGGAGTACCTGCCGATCCTCCGCGAGGTGTGCGACCGCTACAATGTGTTGCTGATCTTCGACGAGATCATCACCGGCATCGGCCGCACTGGACGTATGTTCGCCGCGGAAACTTTCGGCGTCACGCCGGACGTGATCTGCATGGGCAAGGGGATGTCGGGCGGGTACGTGCCTGTATCGGCAATGATCTGCCGGGCGCCGATCGCCGATGCCTTCTGGGGTCCGATCAGCGAAAATCCGGGGTTCGTCGAGGGCCACACGTTCGAGGGCAACCCGATCTCGTGCGCCGCCGGCATCGCGGTGCTGCGCGAGATCATCGAGCGCGACCTGTGCGGCAACGCCCGCACGCAGGGCGCCCGTCTGCGGCAGGGCTTCGAAAAGCTGGCGAAGAAGTACGGCGTCATCGGCGACATCCGCGGCAAGGGTCTGTTCCAGGGGATCGAGTTCGTCAAGAACCTGGCGACCAAGGAACGGTTCCCGAACGAGCTGGCCTTCGGCGTCCAGGTCGGCAAGCGTGCCCTGGCCAACGGACTGTTGTGCCGCTTCGATCCGCACTGGATCGCTTTCGGGCCGGCGCTGATCGTCACCGCCGAGCAGATCGACGAGATGGTGGCCATCCTCGACCGCAGCATGGGCGAGGCGCTGGAGCGGATATCGGCCAACGTCGCTTGAAGCGGATGCTGCGAAGTCAATATCATGACCGGAAGCGCGAACTCCAGACCGAGAGAGCACCCGATGACGCAGAGGAACCTTCTTTTGCTGACGATCGTTCTCTTGCCCACCGCGTGGAGAGCAAGCGTCGTCGACGCGTCGGGACAAGAACAGCAACCGACGGCCGTTCAGGTCGAGTTCTTCGAAAGACGCATCCGCCCGCTGCTCGTCACTCACTGCTACAGTTGCCACAGCGCCAAGGCGACCAAGCTGCGCGGCGAACTGTTTCTCGATACGCGCGCCGGCGTCTTGACCGGCGGCAACACCGGACCGGCGCTGGTCGCCGGCAAGCCCGACGAGAGCCTGCTCATCAAGGCGGTGCGTTACGAGGACAAGGACCTGCGGATGCCGCCCAAGGCGAAGCTGTCGGCCGCCGAGATCGCCGATCTGGAGGCGTGGGTGCGCATGGGGGCGCCCGATCCGCGGACCGGCAAGCAGGTTGCGAAACAAGGCATCGATATCGACGAAGGCCGCAAGCATTGGTCGCTTCAGCCGATCGGCAATCCGTCGCCGCCCGCTGTTAGGAACCGGGATTGGCCGGTCGGCGCGATCGATCATTTCATTCTCGCGAGGCTTGAAGCGCATGGCATGTCCCCTGCGTCGCCGGCCGATCCGCGGACCCTGTTGCGGCGCGTGCATTTCGATTTGACGGGATTGCCGCCGACGCCCGAGGAGATCGAGGATTTCGTCCGCGCTTGGGATGCGGCGAGCGCGAAACGGCAAGCCAAAGGCGCAAATCCGCGATCGCGCGCCATGGTGTTGCAGCAGGTTGTCGATCGCTTGCTGGCGTCGCCGGCGTACGGCGAACGCTGGGGCCGGCACTGGCTCGACGTGGTCCGCTATGCCGACACCGCGGGCGACAACTCCGACTATCCGATCCCGCAGATGGTCCTGTATCGCGACTGGGTGATCGACGCGATTGGCCGCGACATGCCCTACGATCAATTCGTTCGCGAGCAACTGGCCGGGGACCTGATGCCTGCAGAATCGGAGTCCGACCGCCAGAGCAAGATCATCGCCACCGGCTACCTCGCCAATTCGCGGCGGCATGGATCGTACGAAGACGCTCGCTACCCGTGGCACCTGACCATCGAGGACACCATCGACAACTTCGGCAAGGCGTTCCTCGGCGCCACGCTGGGCTGCGCCCGCTGCCACGACCACAAGTTCGATCCGTTCCCCGCCGAGGATTACTACGCCCTGTACGGCTTCTTTTCGAGCACCCGCTATCCGTGGCCGGGGATCGAGCTGGACCGCGCGCAGCATGACCTGGTGCCGCTGGCGCCGTCGGCGGAGATCGAACAGTTCACGAAGACGCGGCAGCAAAAGCTGGCCGAGCTCGAGGCGAAGATCAAGCGTCTCGAAAAGGAGAAAGCGCCGGCCGACAGCGTCAAGGCCGCGAAGAAGGATCGCGAGAAGTTCGCCAAGCAGCCGCTCCCGTTCGCCACCGCCTACGCGATGATGGATGGCCCGACGGAGCCCAAGAAACGCATCGGCCGGGTCGGCAACGTGCGCATGCACATGAAGGGCGACCCGGAGCGGCTGGGGGCGGAGGTGCCGCGCCGCTTCCCGCTGGTGCTGGGCGGCCAGACGTTGCCGGGCGGGGTGAAGGGCAGCGGCCGGCTTCACTTGGCGAAGTGGCTGACCGAGCCGAGCAATCCGCTCACCGCCCGCGTCATGGTCAACCGCATCTGGCAGTATCATTTCGGCCGCGGCCTGGTCGCCACGCCCAACGACTTCGGCAAGCAAGGCCGGCCGCCGACGCACCCGGAGCTGCTGGATTACCTGGCCCGGCAGTTCATCGACAGCGGCTGGTCGATCAAGGCGATGCATCGGCTGATCGTGCTGTCGGCGACTTACCAGCAGGCTTCCGAAGTCTCGGAGACTTCGGAAGTCTTGAGTCGCGACCCGGACAACGAGCTCTTGTCGCACTTCCCGCGGCGGCGACTCGATGCCGAATCGATCCGCGACGCGATCCTGGCGGTCAGCGGCGGGCTGGATCGCTCGCGCGGCGGGCCGCACCCGTTTCCGGCGCAGCCGGCGTGGGACTTCACGCAGCACAAGCCGTTCAAGGCGGTGTACGACAGCAATCGCCGCAGCGTCTACCTGATGACGCAGCGCATCCAGCGGCACCCGTTTTTGGCCCTGTTCGACGGCCCCGACACCAACGCGAGCACCGCCGCGCGAACGACGAGCACCACGTCGCTGCAGGCGCTGTATTTGATGAACGATCCGTTCGTGCACGAACAAGCGCGCAAGCTCGCCGCCCGGTTGCTGGCCGAGCGCAGCGACGACGCCGGCCGCATCCACCGCGCCTTCGTGCTGGCCTTCGGCCGGCCGCCGGCCGCGGCGGAAGCCAAACAGGCGCGGCGGTTTCTCGATCAGGTCGGCGATGTGTTTGAAAGCGTCAACATCCCGGGCGAACAACGAGCCGCCCGCCGCTGGGAGAGCTTCGCCCGGGCGTTGTTCATGAGCAGCGAGTTCGTGTACATCAATTGACGACGTTCTCAAGAGGGAATCGCTTCGCGCTCCATTTCCACTCGAAGGACCTCGAAGCCGGCAGCTTCGATGCTGCCAATCGCCGCTCCAATTGCGGCTTGGAGAGATCTCGCCGAACGGTCGAAGAGCAATTCCATGCCTTCCGGGTGGCCTCGCAGCGAAGCATCGGTGCAGCCCGCTTCCCCGAGCGCATCGGCTGCGTCGAGGATTTCCTTTTCATTCTTCGGCTTGGAACGAATGATGATCGCGAATCGGTATACCGGCATGTTCGATATCCTCAATTCCCCGGACAACGATCGACGGTGTTGAATAGACGGCCATCCAGCACTCCGGGTGGCCGCGGGAGCAATAGATCACACCCCAAGCGTGCGCCCGCGGGCCAGACTTCTTGATCGTCCAGCCGCGTTTGGCAGCGTACTTCAAAGCATTGCGGATATGCTTGTTGGGATGTTTCCCCATTGCCAAGCCCGACCCTCACCCATTGCCTTTACCCATCGCCGATTATAGCATGGGGTTTGGGTTCGACAGGCTGCTTTTCCCCGGCCCCGTTCATCCAGGTAGTATGCGCTACCATCGTCGTCATGTCCTTCGGTCTCTCGTCGGCGGCTCGCTGGTGTTTCCCGGCATCCTCGCCGAGTTGCTGGCGGCCGATGAGCCGCGCGGCCGGCGTCCGCAGCCGGCGAACGATCCCCTGACGCCCAAAGAGCCGCACTTCCCCCCCACGGCCAAGCGCGTCATCTTCCTATTCTCCACCGGCGGCGTGTCGCACATGGACACGTTCGACTACAAGCCGCGCTTGTTCCAGGCCGATGGCCGGATGATGGGCGCCGGCGGCGGCCTGTCGCTCGAGCAGCGGCCGCTCTTGCGGCCGCGCTGGCCGTTCCGCCGCGGCGGCCGGTGCGGGACACTCGTCAGCGATCTGTTCCCCAACGTGCGCGAGCGGATGGACGATATCTGCCTGATCAACTCGATGACCACCGACAACAACGAGCATTTTCAGGCGACGCTGGCGATCCACACCGGCTCGTTCTTTTTCGCCCGGCCGAGCATGGGCTCGTGGATCAGCTACGGCCTGGGGACGTTCAACCAGAACCTGCCGTCGTTCGTGGTGATCGCGCCCTATCTTCCGTACGCGGGGACGCAGGTCTTTGCCAACGATTTCCTGCCGGCGTACCACCAGGGGACGCGCGTGCTGCCCGGACGCGAGCCGATCGCGAACCTGCGGCGGCCCTCACCCCCAACCCCTCTCCCCACGGCGGCGAGGGGAGACCGGTTGCAACAATTGGAGCTGGGGCTTGCCCGCGCCTTCAACCAGGGCCATTTGAATCGCAACGGCAACGACTCGGAGCTGGCGGCCCGACTGCGGACCTTCGAAACCGCCTACCAGATGCAGTTCGAGGCCCCGGAAGTCTTCGACCTGTCGCGCGAGACCAACGAAACGCTCCGGCTCTACGGCGTTGACCGCAACGACACGCAGAGCTTCGGCTGGCAATGCCTGGTCGCGCGGCGGCTGGCCGAGCGCGGCGTCCGCTACATCGAGCTGATCGACACCGGCTCGTCCAACAACTGGGACGCGCATTCCGACATGGCGGCTCACGAGCCGCTTGCCCGGAAGATCGACCGGCCGATCGCCGGATTGTTGCAAGACTTGAAACGCCGCGGCCTGCTCGACGACACCCTGGTCATCTGGACGTCGGAGTTCGGCCGCACGCCGGGTCAAGACGGCGCCCGCGGCCGGGGGCATCATCCCGCGGTGTATTCGACGTGGCTGGCCGGCGGCGGCATCAAGGGGGGCATGGTCTACGGCAAGTCCGACGACATCGGCGCCACCGTCGCGGAGAACCCGGTTCACGTCCACGATTTCCACGCCACGGTCCTGCATCTGCTCGGCTTCGACCACGAGCGCCTTACCTACCGTCACGCGGGCCGCGACTTCCGGCTCACCGACGTCGCGGGGACGGTGATGGACGACATCATCGCCTGATGCTCGCGTCTGATTCTGCTCACCGAGTCGCCAACGCGCCACGCTCGCCAGTCTCGCCCTCATTTCCCCACCGCATGGGCCGACAGCTCGGTCTCGGCGGCCGTTGCGGCGTCCGCCATCACCTCGACGTGGAGCACGTTGTGCCCCAACTGGATCTCGTCGCCGTCTTGCAGCATGTGGTCCGCGGCCGGCCCGGGATCGGAGTTCCCGGGCGCTTGCTCCGGCAGCCGTTGACCGATGTTCCGGCCGTTCACGAAGGTGCCGTTCAGGCTGCCGAGATCACGGATGCGGACCGACGGCGGCTCGATGATGAGCAAGCAGTGACGGCGCGAGACGTCACGCTGGCTGTCGTCGACCGGCAGACGGATGTGGCAATCGTGGGCGCGGCCGATCGCGCACTGGGCCGATCCTTCGAACACATACTCGTTGCCTTGCAAGGCGCCGCGGGTGACGTGCAATTTTGATGGTCGTCCCATTCATGAATCTTCTCCTCGTCGCAGGTTGGAGCAGCCGTGGAACCCCGCGGCCGCCCCCACGGAAACAGAAACAACCTTGCTGAGGAGCGATCCCTCGCCAACAGCAATCCCATCGCGCCAACGAACTGGACGGAAACAGCTATTGGCAACGTTCCGCTAAGGCTGCCGGCATGGCCGCGCCATCGCGAACCCAGCCCGCAGCTCCATGGTTCGATTGAACCTTGATTGGTCGGTGAATGTGGTCGATTCGGTTGTTATGCGGTTGTGGATGAACGATGATGATAAGTCGATGAAGCCGCACTCTCGCTTCTTTTTACTCTAGGAGCCGTGTGGCGCGAAAGTCAACCCCGGACGCCGCGGTGACGGTGACGCTTGCCGCCTCGCGAACGAGCAGCGCCGTTCCGTTGCCGGGCTACGGCCGCGTGCTATGGTAAGGCCATATGAGCAACACGTTGGACGTTCTTCAAGAGCGCGGGTTCGTGCAGCAGTGCACCGACGAGGCGGCGCTGCACAAGGTCCTCGATCAGCCGCCGGTCGTCTTCTACTGCGGCTTCGATCCGACCGCGGACAGCCTGCACTGCGGCAGCCTGGTGCCGATCATGGCGATGGCGCATTTGCAACGCGCCGGTCACACGCCCATCGCGGTCATCGGCGGCGGCACGGCCCTGGTGGGCGACCCGAGCGGCAAGACCGAGCTGCGGAAGCTGCTGAGCCCGGAAGAGATCGCCCGCAACGGCCAGGGCATCCTCGCCCAGATCCAGCGCTATCTGACCCTCGACGGCACGCGCGGCTTGTTCGTCAACAACGCCGATTGGCTCGGGCCGCTCCGCTACATCGACTTCCTGCGCGACATCGGCCGGCACTTCCGCGTCAACGAGATGCTCCGCGCCGAGGCGTACAAGCAGCGCCTGGAGCGCGAGGAAGGCCTGTCGTTCATCGAGTTCAACTATCAACTGTTGCAGGCCTACGATTTCCTCAAGCTGTACCAGCAGCACAGGTGCGTCCTGCAGATCGGCGGCGACGACCAGTGGAGCAACATCCTGGCGGGGACCGATCTCATTCGCAAGCTGGAAGCGAAGACCGCGTGGGGCCTGACGTTTCCGCTGTTGACCACCGCGCGCGGCGACAAGATGGGGAAAACCGCGCAAGGGGCGGTCTGGCTCGCCGCCGAACGCACGTCGCCTTACGACTTCTATCAGTACTGGATCAACACCGACGACCGCGACCTCGAACGCTTCCTCGCCTACTTCACGTTCTTGCCGATGGATGAAGTTCGCCGCCTGAGCCGGGTGGAAGGGTCGGCCCTGCAAGCCTCGAAGGCGGTGCTGGCGTTCGAGGCGACGAAGCTGTGCCACGGCGAAGCAGAGGCCGAAAAAGCCCGGCAAGCGTCGCTGGCCGCGTTCGCCAAGTCCAGCGACGACCTGTCGGCCATGCCGACGACGGTTTTACCTCGGGCCAAGCTGGCGGCGGGCATTCCCATCGCGGAAGTCCTGCTGCAAGCCGGCCTGGTCGAGTCGAAAAAGGAAGCGCGGCGGCTGATCGAGCAGGGCGGCGCGTATCTCAACGGCAAGGCGGTGACGCAGCTGGATTTCACGGTCCGCGAAGATTGCCTGGAGAACGGAGCCATCCTGCTGCGGCACGGCAAGAAGAAGTTCCACCGCATTGTCGTGCAGGATTGACTCGCTTGCGGTTTCGCGCTCGCAGCGAAGCGCCCGCGACGCCGATGGCGCTGCGCGAGCGCGAAACAGCAAGCAAATCCGCGCTGGTCGAACTCTTGCTTCTGACTCCCGCGTCGGGTACACTCCTGGTAGACCTCTGCAGTGTTCGTGATTTAGACAATACTTTTGACGAACCGATAGAGTACCCGCCGGGAGCCAAACTTTGATGGTTCGGTGCTTGCAAGCCCACCCAGCAGTGGGATCCATAATCCGAGCCTGAGGCACCCATTTGGTAATGCGGGTTCTCAAAAGCGTCTAACACGGCACAGGTGGAGGTTTTTCTATTTCGCAAGGACGCAGGCGCGGCGAACCGCCCGCCGGGAATAATCGTAAACAAGGTCGGAGTGGCGAGTCCCCACATCATGGCGCTGATGCATCGCATCGCCGGCAACAAACGGACAACCGGGCTCGTCCTGGTTGCCGTCGGCTGGCTGGTCTGGCCGGCGGCGCCGGCGTTCGCCTGCAGCCATCCCGGCATCGTCTCGATCGCAGCCTTCGACTTCGGCCTTCAAACCAGCGAGCCGAGCACCCCGCAGTTTCAAAGGCCGACGAAAGCCAACGGCCCGCACAACCCGTTCGATCCGCTCGGTCCCTGCCAAGGCCCCCAATGTGACGGCACGCCCGATCGGCCCGACCGCCCGCTGACCAGCTCCTCCACCACCAATGTCCGCGATACGAGTCTCGCCTGCATCCCGGGCCCCGCCCGAGAGCCGGCGCCAAGCACCGACGCTTGGGTGCTGATCGACATTCCTTCGCCCATCCAATTCCACGCTTCCATTTTCCATCCGCCGCGCGGCTAGCTCCTGACACGGCTCGGATGATGAGTCGCCGGATTCGCAAGAACCACGCCCGACTCTTGCCAGTTCCGCCACCCATCGATCCACAGATGACGAAGTCCGTCCATACGTTACCCTTGGCATTATCCATCTTCCGCGTCGTACGCTGCGTTTGAGGTGTGTCCGTGGACAGCTTCCAACCCTTGCCGCCGCCGGGCCCCCGGCCGCGATCCGCCTACGTGCCGGCGCTCAACGCGCCGCTCAAGTTCCTGCTCGCCATCATCTTCGCCTGCGTCGCCTTCCTCGGCGCCACCGGCTTTTACCTGCTGGCGATCCGCGGCGTCGAATGGCAGCGCGACGCCGTCTTGCAAACCGAGTTCTCGCTGTGGATGACGCTCGCGCACGTCGTCATCGGCCTGGTCCTCGTCGTGCCGTTCCTGATCTTCGGCTTCACGCACCTGATCACCGCGTGGAACCGACCCAACCGCGTCGCCGTCCGGCTCGGCATCAGCGTGTTCCTCTTGGGCCTCATCGCCGGCATCACCGGCATCTTGCTGATCCGCCTCGAAGGCTTGCCGCAGCTGCCGACCGAGACGATTTCCTACTGGACGACGTTCATCCTCCACAGCGCCACGCCAATCCTGGCCATGGTCGCCTACATCTGGCATCGCAAGGCCGGCCCGGCGATCAAGTGGAAGTGGGGCTACGCCTGGGGCGGCTCGGTCGTCGCGTTCACCGTCATCATGATGGCGATGCACTCGCAGAACACCCGCGCCTGGTTCGCGAAAGGCTCGCCGGAAGGGGAGTACTACTTCGAGCCGTCGCGCGCGCGCACAGCGGACGGCAAGTTCATCGCCGACCACACGCTGATGCTCGACGAATACTGCATGAAGTGCCACCAGGACGCGTACCAAACACATCAGCACTCGATGCACCGCTTCAGCTCGTTCAACAATCCGACCTACCTGTTCAGCGTGAAGGAGACGCGCCAGGTCGCCGGCATCCGCGCCTCGCGCTGGTGCGCCGGCTGCCACGATCCCGTGCCATTCTTCAGCGGTCAGTTCGATGATCCGAATTACGACATGGAAAAACACCCGACCGCCGGCGCCGCCATCACCTGTGTGGTGTGCCACACGATCACCAACATCAACAGCACCTCCGGCAACGCCGACTACACCATCACCGATCCGGAGCTGTACCCGTTCACGTTCAGCGACGGCCCGTTCCTGCAATACCTCAACAACCAGCTGATCAAGGCCAAGCCGGAGCTGCACAAGAAGACCTTCTTGAAGCCGTTCCATCGCACCGCCGAGTTTTGCTCGACGTGCCACAAGGTCGGCCTGCCGCAGGAAGTCAACCACTACAAGGAGTTCCTGCGCGGCCAGAATCACACCGATTCGCACTTCCTGAGCGGCGTCTCCGGCCACGGCGCCCGCAGCTTCTATCTGCCGCCGGTGGCCAAGACGAAGTGCGCCGATTGCCACATGCCGCTCAAGGCAAGCACCGACTTCGGCGCCCGCGACTTCGACGGCAGCGGCAAGAGGTCGATCCACAGCCACCGCTTCATCGGCGCCAACACCGGCATCCCGTGGCTCGTCAACCATCCGGACAACGAGGCCATTCAGGAGGAATACAAGAAGTTCCTGACCACCGGCCTCGACGGCAAATCGCCGCCGGTCCGCATCGACATCTTTGGCATGAAGCACCTGGCGCCGGGCAAATACAGCGGCGTCGATGCCCCGCTCATGGGCGACCAAGCGCTGCGGCCTTACCTGCCCACTCTCCAGCCGGGCGAATCGTACCTGGCCGAAGTTGTGGTCCGCACGCTCAACATCGGCCATCACTTCACGCAAGGGACGGTGGATTCCAACGAGGTATGGGTTGACTTCATCGCCAAGTCCGGCGGCAAGATCATCGCACGGAATGGCGGCATGTCCGGGGACGACGAGGGCACGGTTGACATCAATGCCCACTTCATCAACGTGCTGGTGCTCGACCGCCACGGCAACCGCATCGACCGCCGCAATCCGCAGGACATCTTCACGCCGCTGTACGATCACCAGATCCCCCCGGGCGCGGCCAACGTGCTCCATTACCGCATCGACCTCCCGAAGGAGTTGCCGGACAACGTCGAGCTGTTCGCCCGCGTCCGCTATCGGAAGTTCGACTACACGTACCTGGAACACGTCTACGGCAAGGGCAAGGTGCCGAAGCTGCCCATCGTCGATATGTGCTCGGACCGGGTGACGCTGCCGGTGTCGGGAGTCGCGCCGAAGCCCCCGGCGCAGCAGTCGCCGATCAAGCCGGCCTGGCAACGCTGGAACGATTATGGCATCGGCTGCTTCCTCGAAGGCGGCCCGGACGGCAAGAAGGGCGGCGAGCTGGGGCAAGCCGAAGCCTCCTTCGAGAAGCTGCTCGGCGATAAATTCAAGGATACGCCGGAGGCCAAGGCCCACGGCTGGCTGAACCTGGCCCGCGTTCACCTGGCCTACGGCGGCCTCGACCGGCTGGAGAAAGCGCGTGCGGCCCTCAAGAACGCCGGCGCCAACCAGCCGCCGGCGCCCTGGCAGACCGTTGCCTGGTTCACCGGGATCGTGAACGTGCAGTACGGCAACTTCGCGGCGGCGGTCGAGAACTTCGAGCAAATCCTCGACCCGAAGAACCGCGACGCCGCCCGCAAGCTCGATTTCACCAAGGACTACGTAGTCATCAATGAATTGGCCACGACGCTGTTCCAGATGGCGCAGCAGGAAGACTCACGCAAGGACTGCAATCCGGCCGTGCGCGATGGACACTTGCGCCGCGCGATCGAGCTGTTCGAGCGCACCATCCAGCTCGACCCGGAAAACGTCATCGCCCACGAGTTCATCAACAAGTGCTATGCCGGTCTCGCGACCCGCGAAGGGCCATGCGCCGAGCCGAAGCAGTTGTCTGTCGATGAGGATCGACTCTTGAAGGCGGTGGCGAAGCTCGACATCGAGTCGACGGATGGCGGCCGGATGCAGGCGGCCCGCGACCTGGCGATCCTCGCCGCCGAGCTGCAGAAGAGCAAGCTGCGCGTCCCCGTGCTCGTGCAGGCCCACCGCGATTCCTTGTATCACTACAGCGCCACCGACAGCCTGTGGATTCGCCTGGCGTTGTCGCCGGCCGTGACGACCTTGGATCGGCTGCTGCTCGAAGCGATTCCGGAGCACTGCCGGGTGCTTGCCGATGCGAAGGCAGCCAAGTCGCGGCGCCTGGAAGCCGCCGACGAGCTGCATTACATCCTGACGCAGCTCGGCCAGAAACCCGGCCAGGAGGAAGCCGTGCCGACCTTGCTGCCAGCGCTCGTGCTGCCGCGGCCGGGCCTGCCGGCCAACCTCGGTCTGACCGGCGCCGCCTTCAAAGGCCACCTGCAAGGTCCGCTGCCGGCCCCGCGCATGCTGACCTTGCTGGCCGTGCGGCCGAAGATGCAGGCGATGTTCCATCATGAAAGCGACGCCGACCTGCGCGGCGCCGCCGCCCGTGTGCTGGGCCGCATGCACCTGGTCATGCACGGCATCTTCAAGCCCGACGAGAACGCCCAGGGCGTGGCCGTGCAACGCTATCGCGCCCGCCATCCCGCGGCGGCGCGGGCTTCGCAGTCCATCGTCATTTATCCGACGCAGCCGGCCCGCGATGTCGTGACGCGGACCAGGTCGGCGAATGATTGACAACAACGCCGCTTGCGGCTTAGCGTTCGAGGGATGCCGCGAACGCTAAGCCGCAAGCGGCAAGGAATGATCCAATGCATCGAACTGCTATTCTCTCGGCGCTGGCCGTTGCCTTCGCCGGCTGCAGCCGTCCGGAAACCAAGAACACCGTCATCCCGGGGGTGAGCGCCGCTGCCCAGCGCACGACGAATCCCAACGTCCCGGTCGTCAAGTTCACCGACGTCACCGCCAAGGCCGGCGTCAAGTTCCACCATGAAAACGGCGGCTTCGGCAAGAAGCTCCTCCCCGAATCGCTCAACGGCGGCTGCGCCTTCCTGGATTTCGACAACGACGGCAATCAGGACCTGCTCTTCGTCAACTCCTGCCCCTGGCCAGGCTACGAGCACAAGGGAAATCCCGCGCCGACCATGTGCCTGTTCCGCAACAAGGGCGACGGGACTTTTGAGGACGTGACCGCCGCGACGGGCCTGAACGTCACCTTCTTCGGCATGGGCGTCGCCGTCGGCGACTACGACAACGACGGCTGGACCGACGTGTTCATCACCGGCGTCGGCGGCAACCACCTGTTCCATAACGTTCCCGCGTCGCAGAAGTCGGAAGTCGCCAAACGGAAGTTCGTCGACGTGACCAAAAGCGCCGGCGACCTCGTGGACAGTTGGAACTGGCCGACCGCGAAGGGCGACGAGTTTCTCAAGCACGACCGGCCGTTGTCGTTTCCCAGCTCGACGGCCTTCGTCGACTACGACCGCGACGGCAAGCTCGACCTGTTCGTGTGCAACTACGTGGCCTGGTCGCCGGACCATGACCTGACGCAACCGTTCGTCCTCGCCGGCCTCGACCGCGCCTTCGGCCCGCCGACGACGTTTCCGGGGACGAACTGCCAGCTCTACCGCAACAAGGGGGACGGCACGTTCGAAAACGTGTCGAAGAAGGCCGGCATCGAAGTGTTTGATGAGCTTCGCAAGCCCGCCGGCAAATCCCTGGGCGTGATCGTGCTGGACGCCGACGAGGACGGCTGGCCCGACCTGTGCGTGGCCAACGACACGGTCCGCAACTTCTTCTTCCACAACAAGGGCAACGGCAAGTTCAAGGAAATCGGCCAGCAAGCCGGCGTCGCCTTCGTCCAGGGCGTGGCCCGCGGCGCCATGGGGATCGACTTCGCCGAATACCGGCCGGGCCAGTGCGCCATCCTCATCGGCAACTTCGCCAACGAGGAGGACGCCCTCTTGCGGATGGTTGATCAGAAGCGGCTGTTGTTCAACGACGTGGCCGCCGTCGAAGGCATCGCCGGCATCAGCCGCAGCACGCTGACGTTCGGGGTGTTCTTCTTCGATTATGATCTCGACGGCCGCGTCGATTTCCTGGTGAACAACGGCCACCTGGAGCCGGAGATCAGCAAGGTCCAGCCGGGCCAGCAGTACAAGCAGCCGGTACAGCTCTTCTGGAACACCGGCGCGCCCCCCGGCTTCGAGCTGGCGACCAAGGAAAAGGTCGGTCCCGATTTGCTCGAGCCCATCGTCGGCCGCGGCTGCGCCTTCGCCGACATCGACGGCAACGGCACGCTGGACGTGGTCCTGGCCGAGAACGGCGGTTCGCCCCGGCTACTGAAGAACGAAGGCGGCACGGGCCACAACTGGGTGCGGATCGCCCTGGAAGGCAACGGCACGACGACGAACAAGAGCGCCCTGGGCGCCCGCGTGACGCTGAAAACCGGCAAGACGACCCAGAAGCGCGAGCTGGTCGGCACCAAGGGCTACCTGAGCAGCAGCGAGCTGGTGCTGACGTTTGGATTGGGCAAGGCGGACAGGATCGACCGCGTCGAGGTCGTCTGGCCGTGCGCGGATCGGACGCCGCAGGTGGTCGCGGACTTGGCGATCAACAAGACGCACATGATCAAGCAGAAGTGAAATCCCGTCGCTTGCGGCTTAGCCCCGTTCAGCCCCGGTTCGAAGAACCGGGGCGGAGAGTACCCGGAGCTTGCGCTTCATCCACTGCCAACCGCCTGTCCGCCCCGGTTCTCCGAACCGGGGCTAAACGGGCTTGGCCCCCGAGGTCATCATGCCATCCCCCACCGAGCGTCGCCGTGTCGGTATTCTGCTGGTGATCCTGGGCGTGATCGGCGCCGCGACAGCCTACTGGTTCTTGAAGCCGCGGCCGGTGGACGTGTTGACCATTCTGGAGATTAACAATCGCGGCATCGGGTACATGGAGCGGTTCGAGTATCCCAAGGCCGTCGAAGCGTTTCAGCAAGTCGTCGATCGGGCGCCGTGGTGGCAGCCGGGCCGCATCAACCTGGGCATTGCGTTGCTCAACGACAATCCGCCCAAGAACTTCGACAAGGCCATTGCCCTTTTCGAAGGCGTGTTGCGCGAAGATCCGACCAACAACCACGCGGACTTCTGCCTGGGAATCATCCGCGAACATCAAGGAGTCGATTTTGACCGGGCGGCGAAGCACTTCGAAGCAGTCACGCGCCGCGATCCCGACGATCCGCACGCCTGGTTCTTCCTGGGCAGCATCTTGAATCAGGCCAATGATCCCGATTCTTTGAAGCGTGCCATGGAATGCTACGAAAAGGTCGCGGCGCTCGATCCGTACATCGCCGGAGCGCTCAACAATCTGCAGCTCTTGCATCGGCGGCTCGGCAATGACCAAGAGGCCGACAAGATCCTCGAGCGTTTCCAGCGCTTGAAACGCGTCGAATGGGAATCACACGCGGACAAGAAATACGCCGAGATGGGCAAGTACGCCGAGGTGATCGGCCGCAATCTGCGTGAGCCGGCGACGCCGACCGGCCCCCTGCCCATATTCGCCGCCGATGGCAAGTTCCAGGTTCAACTGGCCGCGGGAACGCGTTGGGCCGCGGCAAGCGATTTCGGCAAAGGCCCTGAAGCCGACCTGCGCCGCGCCGTCCGCAAACGGTTCGGCGGCACAATCGCGGTCTTCGACTACAACGGCGACGCCCGGCTCGACCTGTTCCTGGCCGGCGCGGTTGTCCGCGGCGCCGCTGTGACCGATTTGCTCCTCACGAACGAAGGCGACGGCAAGTTCCGCGACGTGACCGCCGACGCCGGTCTCGTTGGGGGCTTCGCAACCCTGGGCGCCACCGTCGCCGATTTCGACAACGACGGCCTGCCGGACCTCATCCTCACCGGCGCGACGGGGGTCGCGCTGTTGCGAAATCATGGCGGCGTGGAGCCGCGCTTCGAGGCATTGACGAAAACCGCCGGACTCGGCGATCTGACCGGCGTGTGCCTGGGCGCGGCCCTCGCCGACCTCGATCAGGACAGCGATCTCGATCTGCTCGTCGCTCAAATCAGCGGCGGATCTGGATCGGCGCTGGCCGTGCTCGAAGAGGGCGCCAAGATCGCCAATGGCAACGCCGTGTCGGTATTCCTCAACATCGGCGCAGCGCCGCCCAACTCCACGCCGGACAAGCCGCTGCCGTTGACCGCCAAGTTCCAGCGCGCCGAGGACATGTCCGCCGGCGTCGGGCATCCGGTGGTCAATCTCGCCGTCAGCGATCTCGACAGCGATCGGGACATCGACATACTTGTCTTCAGCGCCGGCGCTCGGCCGGTGGGCATCCTGAACGACCGGCTCATGAAGTTTCATCGCAAGGCGTTGCCGGAGGACCTGCTCGCGAACGCTTCGTGGAACGGCGTCGTCGTTCTCGATCTGAACCGCGACGAGAAATCCGACCTGCTGGCGGTGGGCCCGGGACAGAAGCCGGCGCTGCTCGTGCAGGGCAAGTCGCCGGGCGACGCCTGGTTCGCCGCCGGCGTCACCAACGCGCCGCCGCTCGTGCAAGCCCAGGCAATCGATATGGACCTGGACGGCTGGACCGACGTCGTCGGCCTATCCGAGGAGCGACTCCCCGTGCTGCTGCACAACGACGCCGGGAAACTGGTGGACATCAAACAGGGTCTGGGCGCCAAGGGCGAGTGGGCCAAGGACCTGGCCGCCGTCGTGGCTGCCGATTTCGACGGCCGCTGCCGGATCGATTTCGTCGTCTGGTCAGAAGCCGAAGGGCTGCGACTGTTCCGCAATCAGGGCAACGGCAACCATGGCCTGCCCGTCGTCCTGACGGGGATTCGCGACAAGGGGACGCATCTGCGCTGCAACGGCGACGCCATTGGAACGCGCATCGGCGCGCAGGTGCGCAACCTCTGGACCACCGTCGAGATCGCCACGATGCAGACGGGACTGGGGCAATCGCGGCAGCCGCTGCTGCTGGGCCTGGGCGCCGCCGACCATGCCGACTTCATCAGCGTTCGCTGGCCTGACGGCATCTGGCAAGCCGAGCTGAACCTCCCCGCCTGCCAGCGCTACGTGGTGCGCGAAACGAATCGCAAGAGCATCTCCTGTCCGCTCCTCTTCACCTGGAACGGCAGCCAGTTCGAATACATCACCGACTTCATCGGCGCCGGCTCCATGGGCGAGCCGCTCCCCGGCGGCGGCCACCGCCCACCGCGCCCCGAGGAATCAGTTAAGATCGAAGCGCAACAACTTCTGCCGAAGGACGGCCGCTACAACCTCAAATTCGCCGAGCCGATGGACGAGGTCACCTACCTCGACCGGCTGCGGCTCGTCGTCGTCGATCATCCGCCTGACATGCGTTCCTATCCGGACGAGCGCTTCCAATCGGCATCGCGGCCGGCGACGCAGGACCTGCTTGTCTATTCGTCGAAGCAGCAAGTATTCGCCGAAGCGGCCAAGGACCACCGCGGCCGGGACTTGACGAAGACGCTCGGGCAATGGGACCGTCAAACGGCCGACGGCTTCGCCAAGCGCTCGTGGATCGGTTTCGCCGAAGAGCACTGGGTGGAGCTGGATTTCGGCCGCCGGCTGGCGCGGTTTGGGCCTAAGGATCGGCTGGTCATGTTTCTCGCGGGCTGGACCGATTACCCGTACCCCGAATCCATCTGGGCGGCGTCGCAGGCCGGGCATTCCTTGCTCGCACCTGTGCTCGAACGGCAGGGCGACGACGGCAAGTGGCACGTGGTCCGCGACGACTTCAGTTTCCCGGCCGGCTTGCCGCGGATGATGACGTACGATGTCACCGGCCTGGTCGGCGGCCCGACGTGCAAGCTGCGCATCCGCACCAACATGCACGTGTACTGGGACCAGGTCTTCATCGCGCCGCTGGTCGAACGCGTTGTAGGTCCCGCGAGCCGAGCGGGACCTGTGGGGGGGAAGGTCCCGCTCGGCGAGCGGGACCTACACCGGCAGGTCCCGCTCGGCTCGCGGGATCTACACCTGTCAACGCTCGACGTCCACAGCGCAACCTTGGAACACCGCGGCTGCGTCCAGGAATACTCGCCCGACGGCCGGGAGCCGACCATGTACGCCTACGACAAGCTCGACAAGGTGGCGGTGACGCGGCAAACCGGCCGGCTCACCAAGTTCGGCGATGTCAAGGAGTCGCTCACCGAGCGCGACGACCGCTTCGTGATCTTCGGCCCCGGCGACGAGCTGACGGTCTCGTTCCCCGCCGATGGACTGCCGCCGCTCAAATCCGGCTGGCAGCGCAGCTTCGTGCTGCAGACGTGGGGCTACTGCAAGGATTGCAGCCCCTTCACCGCGACGGGGGACACCATCGAGCCGCTGCCGTTCGCGGCGATGAAGAGTTTTCCGTACGGCCCCAATCAGTACCCAGACCGATTGCGCGAGTATCAACGACTCTGGAACACGCGACAGATCGGTTCCAGTCCCGATGGAAGGTGATGTCACACGATCCATTCCCAATAGATAGAATCTTCCGGTACGCTTGCCGGAGGGACACCATGACGACCCCGTTAGCCGACGCGCTGCGTTCGGCCCGCGTCTTCGACCTGGAGCAGCCGCGCTTCCATGGCATGCCCGTGTACCCGACGCACAAGCCGGGCTATTTCTATGCCCTGCATCGCCGGCATCGCGACGGCTACAACCCCGAACAGACCGGCCCGCGCACCAGCGCCGCCGGCATGTTGACCATGATGGAGCACGCCGGCACCCACATCGACGCCTTGTGCCACCAGGCGTGCGGCCTCAGGATGTTCGGCGACGTGGCGGTGGACGAGACCGAGACGCCGGCCGGGTTCACGAAGCTGGGCGTGGAAACGGTGCCGCCGCTGCTGGGCCGCGGCGTGTTGCTCGACGTGGCCGGCTGGAAGGGCCAGGCCGTGCTGCCGCCCAAGTACAGCATCACGGCCGACGAACTGCAAGCCTGCGCCGCCGCGCAGAAGGTCGCCGTCCACAAGGGGGACGTGCTGCTGGTGCGGACCGGCTTCGCGACGCTGTGGCGCGATGAAGCCGCCTACCTGCAGGCGGCCGGCGTACACAAGTCCGGCACGCTGTGGGCGGCCGACCGCGGCGCGACGGCCGTCGGCGCCGACAACATGTCCTGGGACGTGCCGGGCGAGTTCGACCCGGACAGCGGTGCGCTCTTGTTCGCGCACTACTATCTGTTGCCGCAAAAAGGCATCTACATCATCGAGAACCTGAACCTCGAGGAGCTGGCGAAGGCGCGTTGTCATACCTTCGCGTTCGTCGGCATCCCGCTCAAGCTCAACGGCGCCACCGGCTCGCCGCTGCGGCCGCTGGCGCTCGCCTGACATGAAAGGAGCAGCCCGTGATTCACGTGCTCGCGATCGTGGAGCTGCGGCCAGGCAAGCGCGACGCGTTCCTGGCGGAGTTCCACCGCATCGTGCCGCTGGTCCGCGCGGAAGCCGGCTGCATCGAGTACGGCCCTGCCGTCGATCTGAACACAGGCATCACCGTGCAGAGTCCGGTGCGCGACGACGTTGTGACTGTCGTGGAGAAGTGGGACAGCCTTGACGCGCTCCGTGCCCACATGGCCGCGCCGCACATGGTGCAATACCGCGAACGAGTGAAGGACCTGGTCGTGAACGTGAAGCTGCAGATCCTGGCGCCGGCGTGAGGTGGCAAAGCAGGGTGACAGGGTGAAAAAATAGATTGCAGCATCCGAAAATCGGCGAGTATACTCCCACCATCCAACCATTGTCCATTCCGGAGGTCATCCATGTCGTCTTTCCAGCGTCGCGATTTCCTGGCAGCCACCGCCGCGGGCGGGGCGGCCCTCGGACTGGCCGGCCAAGCCCAGGCGCAGAACCAAAACAACGCCGGCGCCAGCAGCCGGCTGGTCGTCGGCGTCATCGGCACCGGCGGCCGAGGGACCGGCCTGGCGCGGACCTTCGAGCAGCAGACCGGCGTCGAAGTCGCCTACGCATGCGACGTCGATCAGCGCCGGGCGAATGCGGCCGCCGGCGCCGTGGAGCAGATCAACAAGCGGGCGCCGCGCGTGGTCACCGATTTTCGCCGCGTGCTCGACGATCGGGCCGTCGATGTCGTCGTCATCGCCACCTGCAACCACTGGCACGCGCCGGCCGCCATCCTGGCCTGCGCCGCCGGCAAGCACGTCTACGTCGAAAAGCCGCTCAGCCACAATCCGCGCGAAGGCGAGCTGCTGATCCAGGCGGCGCAGAAGCACAACCGCCAGTTGCAGATGGGCAACCAGCGCCGCAGCTGGCCGGCCATCATCGAAGCCATCGAGGAAATCCACAAGGGCGTCCTCGGCCGCACCTATTTCGCCCAGGCCTGGTACACCAACAATCGGCCCACGATCGGCGTCGGCAAGGCCGCCGATCCGCCGCAGGGTCTCGATTACGATCTGTGGCAAGGCCCCGCGCCGCGGCGGCCGTTCCGCAGCAACTACCTTCACTACAACTGGCACTGGTTCTGGCACTGGGGCAACGGCGAGCTCGGCAACAACGGCATCCACTCGCTCGACCTGTGCCGCTGGGGACTCGGCGTCGATTACCCCATCCACGTCACCAGCTCGGGCGGCCGCTACCGCTTCCAGGACGACCAGGAAACGCCCGACACCCACGTCGTCGGCTTCAACTTCGAGGGCCGCAAGTCGATCATGTGGGAGAGCTTTAGCTGCAACAAGCTTCCCGAGGGGAAGACGGAGCACGTCCGCTTCTACGGCGAGCGCGGCGTGATGAGCGTCACCGATCGCGCGTACGTCATCAGCGACGTCAACGGCAAGGAAGTGCGCCGCGAGCGGGTCCAGGGGGGTGACGCGGGGCACATCGTCAACTTCCTCAACGCCTGCCGCGGCCAGGGCCGCTGCAACAGCGGCGTCGTCGATGCCCACAAGAGCACTTTGCTCTGCCACCTGGGCAATATCGCCCAGCGCACCGGCCGCGCCCTGCACTGCGATCCGAAGAACGGCGCCATCCTCAACGACAAACCGGCGATGGCGTACTGGACGCGCGAGTATGAGAAGGGGTGGGAGCCGCGGGTGTGACAGGTGAATGGTGCTTGGTGCTTGGTGAGTGGTGGTGGGTACCGAGCGACACCAATCATCTACCAAGCACCAAGCACCAAGCACCACTCACGATTTCACGGGCTCCAGCAGCGGCAACAGGTGCCGCTTCAGGAACGCTGGGGCGTAGTTGCCGTAATGCCCGCCGAGGTTGCCCGTCTGGGCATCGACCGGCTGCCAGGGGCGCTGGAACAGCTTCGCCTGCAGCGCGAAGTCGCCGTGTTCGGTCTGCACCTCGAAACCGACCCGCCCGCTCGCCGGATGGATGAAGCGGCGGTCGGCCGTCCCTAGCACGTGGGTCGCCAAACCGAGATACCAGTAGTCGTGCCGGCTGTAGAAGACGTGCAGGCCGCGATTGACGGACCGCACCGCCGGCCGGATGTCGTACTGGTTGGAAACCGACGGCGACAACAGGAATGCGCGTTCGACCAGCCCCGGCGGCATGTGCTCGAGGGCCGACAGCGCCACGGTCGAGCCGGCGCTGTGGCCGACCAGGTAGATCGGCATGTGCGGATGGTCTTTGGCGTAGGCCTCGATTTCCTGGGCCAACCGTTTACCCTGGGCGAGGGCGTAGCGATAACAGGCCTGATCCGCGAGGATGCGCAGGTAACCGTGGGACCATTCGAAGGTGGCGACGTGGACCTGCAGCTTCTCGCGCTCGAACAGCTCGCGCAGGATGCGCGACGTGACCTGGAAGTTGCCGGCGCCGTTGGCGACAAACACGACGCCGTTTGCCGGCGCGGCAGGGACGCTGGTCGGACTGTGGCGGCGCAGGGTCAAACAGCCCGAGAGCGCTAAAGTCGCCGCCAGGCTCACGACGAGAGTCTGAAATGCCGGCCGCGCATGACTTGGACTTCGGAAGTTGAAGCCATGCTGCGGCCCGGCGTCAGCGGCGGTCATGCCGTATTTCCCAGGGTGCCGGAAGTTCGCCGATTGCCCCAACTCGCGTTGACCCGATGCCCGCGTTTGGGTTACGCTACGGCAACACATTCTTCGCGAGACGAAGCTCTGCAAGGACGGTCCTCATGCGACGATTGGCAGCGGTGGTGGTCTTGGCGGCGGTGGGGATTACCATCTATTGGTGGCAGAGTCAACCGCCGCCCGCGACGGTGCGTGGCCGCGGGCAAGAGACGAAAGTCGAGCAGGCCCGGCTGGTGTTCCAGGGGAAGGAACTGGTCCGCCAGGAACTCCTGGGCGGGCTGGCGTTCATGACGGGCGCCGGCTTCCCCGGCACGGTCCCGTGGGGGCCGCTGGATAGAGTCGCCAAGGAAGGGGTCTTCCCTTTAGAAATTCTGCTCCACTATCATCCGGTCCTGTTCCTGGAGGAGTGCCAGGCAAGATACAAAGAGAACGTGGAGGGGTACACCTGCACGTTCTACAAGCAGGAACGTGTGAAGGGGAAATTGCTCAACGCGGACAAGATCAGCATTCACTTTTGCGATGAGCCGTTCAGCGTCCACATGCATTTCCTCGAAACCGCGGGGAGAGCGCACAAGGTTGTCTACCCGGACCGCGGCGATCGATTCAAGCTGGCGGCGCGGGGGAAAGGACTCGGAGTCACCCTTCCCTTCATCATGACCAAGGACATCAACAGCCCCGACGCCAAGGAATCGAGCCGCTTTCCGATCAACGAGTTCGGCATCTACAAGGGGACCGAAAGCACGATCGCGAGCATGCGTCGCGCCCAGGCGCGCGGCGAGCTGCACGTCCGCTACGAAGGGGTCTTCAAGGTCCCGGAGCTCGGCGACCGCGAATGCTACAAGCTGGTGCGCACGCCGTACAACCCGCCGGAACTGGAAGGCATCTACGAATACACGCTGTACATCGACAAGGAGCTGCTGCTGCAGACCGGCTCGGTGCTGAGAGACAGTAAGGGCGAGCTGATCGCGCAGTACTGGTTCTCCGACGTGAAGTTGAACCCGGAATTCAAGGACGATCAGTTCACCCGCAACGCCCTGTGAGATCAGTTTCCCATCCCGCCCGATACGAACACCGGCTTGCCGTTTAGCGCGGCAAGCCGCGGCGCCTATCCCTTGCGAAACTCCTCGTCGCGGACCACTTCCTTCAAGATCTTCTCGACCTGTTCGATGTCCTCGTGGTCCACGCCCTGCCGCCGGCGGTAGCGGCGCTTCAGGCTGTCGAGAACGTGTTCCCACATCGCGCGCGTCGGCTGCAGACCGCCTGTCCACGGGCCGCGGCGCTCGTGCTTCCACACGAACCGCCACTCCCCCGCGAACCGCTCGGCGTGCAAGAACCGGCGCGCGCCGGTCTCGGGATCGCGATCGTGCCACTGGATTTCGATCATCGTGGGATAGTGTTCCAATCTGTCCGGTCCGGTCAGGTTGAAAGCCTGACCTACGCCAGGATTGGCTCGACCAGGTTGCCGTGCACGTCGGTCAGCCGGTGATTGCGGCCTTGATACCGGAACGTGAGCCGGCGGTGATCGATGCCCAGGCAGTGGAGCATCGTCGCGTGCAGGTCGTGGACGTGGACCGCGTCGGCGGCGATGTTGTAGCTGAAGTCGTCGGTCACGCCGTGGCTCATGCCGCGGCGGATGCCGCCGCCCGTCAGCCAGATCGTGAAGCAGCGCGGATGATGGTCGCGGCCATAATTGTCGGCCGTCAAGGTCCCCTGGCAATAGACGGTGCGGCCGAACTCGCCGCCCCAGACAACGAGCGTGTCGTCGAGCAGGCCGCGCTGCGCGAGGTCGTTGATGAGCGCGGCGCCGGGCTGGTCGGTGTCGCGGCATTGGCCGATGATCTGCCGCGGCAGATTCGTGTGCTGGTCCCAGCCGCGATGGAAGAGCTGGATGAAGCGGACGCCGCGCTCGGCCAGGCGGCGGGCGAGCAGGCAGTTGTACGCAAACGTGCCGGGCGTCCGGACCTCGGGACCGTACATCTCGACAACGTGCCGCGGCTCGCGGCTGATGTTCGTCAGCTCCGGCACCGCCGTCTGCATGCGGAAGGCGAGCTCGTACTGGGCGATGCGCGTCGCGATCTCGGGATCGCCGGTCGCCTCGTGGCGCAGCTCGTTGAGCCGGCGGATGTCGTCGAGGATGCGGCGGCGGGCTTCCTGATTGACGCCCTCCGGATTGGAAAGGTACAGCACCGGATCGCCGATCGAGCGGAACTTGACGCCCTGATACTGCGACGGCAGGAAGCCGCTGCCCCACAGCCGGTCGTACAGCGGTTGATCGGCGGGATTGCCCGTGCCCTGCGAGATCAGCACGACGAACGCCGGCAGATCGCGGTTCTCGCTGCCGAGGCCGTAGGCGATCCACGCCCCCATGCTGGGCCGGCCGGCGAGCTGCGCCCCGGACTGAAAGAACGTGATGGCCGGATCGTGATTGATCGCCTCGGTGTGCATCGACTTGATGAAGCACAGCTCGTCGGCGATGCGGGCCGTGTGCGGCAACAGCTCGCTGATCCAGGCGCCGGATTGCCCGTGCCGCGCGAACTGAAACCGCGACGGCGCGATCGGAAAGCGCTCCTGCGTCGCCGTCATGCCGGTGAGCCGCTGGCCGCGGCGGATCGAGTCGGGCAAGTCCTGGCCGCGCAGGTCCGCGAGACCGGGCTTGTGATCGAACAAGTCCATCTGCGCAGGCGCGCCGGATTGAAAGAGATAGATGATCCGCTTGGCCGTCGGCCGATGGTGCGGCAGCCCCGGAAGACCGGTCGCTTGCCCGCGGGCGTCCTCGGCGAACAGCCAGGTCAGCGCGATGGAGCCGAGGCCGCAGGCGCTGTGCTGCAAGAAGTGCCGGCGTCCGGGCAACGAACCGGGAATGAACTTGGAAATCGGCATGAGATCATCGTACCGCAGCCGCGGCGGCATGACAATCGCCTGCCTGGACTTGAGAGGAGGATGTACAATGCCGAGGTAGTCGAAAGTCGTCATCAGTCGCAGGATTCCGAGGCACGTCATGGCCCGCGCCCAACACCCAACCAACGGCCGCTTGGAAGAAGCGATGGCCAATCTGGCTCAGGCCCAGTCGAGCCTCGTTCAATCGCAGGCCATCCTTGTGCAAAACCTGGCGACGTTCCAGGCGGAAATGGCCGAGCTGCGCCGCAAGGCCGACGACCGCTTCGCCCGCATCGAGTCGATCCTTCTGGAGCACAGCCACATCCTCGCCGAGCATAGCCGAATCCTCGCGGAGCATACCCGCATCCTGGAGCGGCTTCCCGACGCGGTCCGCGACAAGATCGGCTTCCGGATGCCGGAGAAACGCCAGAGTTGACGCAGGCATCCAAGCTGGAGCAAGCGCATGCCGATTTGGAAAAGTCGACGCGGGAGCTGCACCAATCCCAGATCATGCTCACGCAAACCACGGCGGCCACCATGCAGCGCCTTACCATCATGAGCCCATCTCCGTCAAAGCTGCCGCGACGCCCGGTCCCGTCCAGAAAGGCTTTGCTGACGAACGCGAAGCTGCGGATGGCGCGAAACTTGCCGCTGTCCGGCCCCCGCGGGTCGATCACGCGACCGGTCCCGAGTGGGCCCATCCAGTCCTGGCAGTACTCGTTGATGTTGCCGTGCATGTCAAACAGTCCCCACGGATTGGGCTTCTTCAGGCCGACCGGATGCGAGCGATTGTCGGAGTTGCCGGCGTGCCAGACGTAATCGTCCATGGCATCGGATCGTTCGCCAAAGTGATACCCCGTCATGGCGCCCGCCCGGCATGCCCATTCCCATTCCGCTTCGGTGGGCAGGCGGTATCTTCGCTTTTCCTTGCCGCTGAGCCACTGGCAAAACTTGGCGGCGTCGTTCCAGCTCAGTTGCCCCACGGGATATTCGGGCCCTTGATCGACATCCTTGTGCCGCCAGGTAAAGTCCGGACTGTACTCCTTCTCCCGGCCGACATGCTCGACCACGCCATCGCCCGACCTTTCCGCATCGGTCTTGTAGTCCGTCTCGTCCACGAAGGCGCGGAACTGAGCGATGGTGACTTCGTAAATCCCCAGCCGGAACGACTTGGTGATGGTCACGTGCAGATCGGGCTTCATATGGAACTCCCCCGGCGGAATCAGCCGCAGCTTCATGCCGATGGAGTTGGTCATCTCGACCGGCACGCCGAGATGCTTGGCCCAGGCGTCCTGATGCTTCATGGCTTTCTTGGAGTCGAAGGGAGCGACCGCCACGGCCGGCGAACGATGGTCCTTCATTGGCCGCGCCTGCGGCATGAGCGCCTGCGGCATGAGCGCCTTGCGCTGCCAGAGCACGCCGTATCGCGTCTCGCCCAGTTCCTCGCGCACGCAGACCTGACGCACGTAGTACCCGTCTTTCTTGCGGCGGGCCAGCTCCTTCTCGTACTCGTCGGTTGTGAGATCGACGCTGACGGACCACTCCTCTGCGCTGACATTTTCGATGAACGTGGCCAGGTAGACCCACTGGCCTCCCGTGTCGTAGACGCTCAGGCATTCCGGACGCCAGCCCTTGGCACGGCGGTCGTCCAGCTCCCTGAGCAGTTCGATCCTGGTGAGCATCGGTTCGCAATGCCAGCGCAGGCCCTCGTCCGGCGCGTAGAGCTGACCGAACATCGGCCCCTGAGTCCATGGCACGGCGCAAAGAGCGATCGGGCGCAGCCCGTTCTCGCGACTGCTCTGGAGGCGGGCGTTCAGCAGCTTGCGATTGCCTCGAAACATGGCGTATCCGGGGCTCTCCTCGGTCTTGATCCACAGGTCGCTCACCACGCCGTCGTCTCCCGAGCGAAACATCATGCGCGCCCGCGGCCGATAACCGCTCTCGAGCATCGCCTCGTTCTTGACCTGGCCCTCCTCGACCGTGGTGGTCGTGACGATCTCCCAGGCCTTGACGTCGGGCCACCGGACGGCGATGGCGGCAAACCGCGCCTCCATCTTGGCCGTGTTCCACGCCGCCAGCGTCTGCGGCACGTAGCCTTCCTCCTTGATCTTGGCCAGCCAGGCGTCGAACGTCGCGCGGTCGATGCCGTGGATCTCGCGACAGTCGGCTTCGACGATCCGAGGAGGCAGCTTCGCCTCGGGCGGACCAGGCAGATCGCGCACCACAATATCATGCCGCTCCGTCCCTTCGATCTTCACCAGTTGACTGTGGATTTCCTTGTCGTCGCGATAGATGTGCAGCCAGTACGATCCGGGCCGGGCCAGCGTCACCCCTTTTAGACTCCGGCCCGGTTTGCGCTCGTCGCGCTTCTGCACCACGGCCGTCGGCCCGATTCTCACGTTCGGACCGGCGAGCTCATGGATTTCAGCCTTGAACCAGCGCCCCGCGTCGGGAGGCGGCTCCTCCTGCAGGACGACACGGTAAGGCGCATCGCCCGGCAGTTGCCGCCATTGCACGACGACCATGGCGCGGTTGCCGACCGCCAGCTTCCCCATCCAATTGCTGAACCAACCCGTCTGCAACGCCACGACGGCGGCCGCCAAGATGGCCAGTCCGAGCATTGTCGCGGCGGTGCGCCAGCGGCCGCGTGGCCGGGGCTGAGTCTTCGAAGCCCCGGCACTGGGGACGGCCTCCCGCGCGGGTTCACCGGGGCTTCGCAAAGCCTCAGCCCCGGCCACGTCGCCGGTCGAGCGGACTACATGACCGTGCCGTTGGATGTCCGCGAGGCACTTCTCCAGCACGTCCGCCACTTCCTTCGCCGACTGATGCCGCTCCTCCGGCCTCTTGGCGTGCAGCTTCTCGACGACGTCGGCCAGCCACTGCGGGACCTCCTGGTTGATCTCGCGGATCGGCCGCGGCGTGTCTTCACAGACGCGCTTCAGGACCGCCATCGTCCCCGACGCGCGAAACGGCGGCCGGCCGGTGCACATCACGTACAATACTGTCCCCAGGCTGAACAGGTCCGAGCGGTGGTCGTGCGCCAAGCCCTCGGCCTGTTCCGGCGACATGTACATCGGCGTGCCGGCCACCAGGCTCGATTGGGTCTCGCTGGCGTCGTCGATGGCCCGCGCCAGGCCGAAGTCGGTGATCTTGACGTGCTCGATGCTGTTCTCGAGCAAGATGTTGGCCGGCTTGATGTCGCGGTGGACCTTGCCGTGCTTGTGGGCCGCCTCCAGCCCGCCGGCGATTTGCACGCCGATGCGCAGGATCTCCTGGACCTCCAGCGGACCGGTCTGGTCGAGTTTCTCCTGCAGCGTCTGCCCATTGATGTACTCCATCACCAGGTACGGCAGCGGCTCGTCTTCCCTGGCCACCGCATGGATGCCGACCACGTGCTCGTGACGTACGGCGGCAGCGGCGCGGGCCTCGCGCAAGAAACGCTGCCGGGCCGCGGCGCTGGCGGCCATCTCCGGCGCCAGCACCTTGATCGCCACGACCCGGTGCAACAGTTCATCGAACGCCTTGAACACCGTGCCGAAGCCGCCCTTGCCGAGCACCGCCTGGACTTCGTAATGCGCCAACCGGCCGAGCGAGCCCGGTTGCTGCGACGGGGCCAGGAACGACACGTCGATGTGCTTGGACGCCTTGTGCGGTTCGGCCTGGGTCGGCATCGACGGCGCGGGGTCCTGGCCGGACGACTGGTCAGTGTCGAACGCCTCGGTGGGCGTGTTCAAAACGGCCGAATTGCCCATCGGGCCCGCCGGCTCCTGGAGAAACTCACCGGCCCGAGCATGAGCTTGAAGCAGGCGCTCGACGCGGTCACGCAGAGGCGCGTCGTCGCCGCACGCCTCAGCCAGAAAGCCCACCCGGTCGGCCGGGGACCGCGCCAACGCGGCGGCGAACAGGGCTTCGACGCGTTTGGGATCGGGGGTCATGGCGCGACTCCTGCCGGATTGCGGTCTGCTTATCATGCGCCATCGAACTGCTCCGCGCCTCATGAAAAATCGACGACCTGTGATTGGGGCAGTCGTCGCGTCGCGGTCTATAGGTAGTTTTCCAGCCGGTCGAACAGCCATGCCCGGGCATAGGCCCACCAGCGATCCGCGGTGGCCCGGGAGATATCCAGGCAGGCGGCCGCCTCCTCGACCGACAGGCCCGCGAAGAAACGCAGCTTGACCAGCTCGGCCTTCTGCGGATCTTCCTCCGCCAGCCGATCGAGCGCTTCATCGACCGCCAGCAGATCATCCGGCGGCGAAGACACTTCCGGGGCCGCCTGGGCCAGATCGACGCGCTGCCGGTCGCCGCCGCGTTTCAAGCGGCGCTTGCGGCGGGCGTTCTCGACCAGGATGCGGCGCATCGCCTCGGCGGCCGCGGCGAAGAAATGGCCGCGGCCGTCCCAGCGCGGCGCGCCGGCCGCCGAGAGTTCCGCGCCGACCAGCCGCACGTACGCCTCGTGAACGAGAGCGGTGGGTTGCAACGTGTGTCCTGGCTTCTCCTGGCCCAGCTTCTGGGCAGCCAGGCGGCGCAGCTCCTCGTAGACGAGGGGCAACAACTCCTCGGCGGCCCGGCGCTCGCCGCGGCCCAGAGCATCGAGCAGGCGCGTCACCTCGTGCATGGCCATCAGGATACCGGGCGGCACGCGGCGGAGCAATCAGGAGACGGTAATGTGCCAGTTTGTCGCCTTTCGCTCCGCGAACGGACGCTCTGTCGCGGAGCGAAAGGCGACAATCGACGGGACGCTTGACGCGCCATGCGCGTTGTACTACAATCGACGCAAATCGTATCACAGCAGGAGCCGGCCATGAAAAGCGTCCGCCTGGATCCGGACCTCGAAGCGAAGCTCGAACGCGCCGCCCGCGCCGCCGCGATGTCGCAGTCCGAGTTCATCCGCGATGCCGTGACCCGTCGCTGCGCTGAAGTGCTGACCGGCTCGCTTGCCGAACGACTGGCGCCTGTGGTCGGCATCGTGCGCAGCAAGGGCGGCCGCGCCGACCGGACCGGAGCGGCGTTGCGCTCACTCCTCGCCCGGAGGCGGCGGCGATGATCCTTACCGATGCCGGACCGCTGGTCGCCATCCTCGACCGCGGCGAACAGCATCACCAGGCGTGCGTGGCATGCCTGGCCGAGCTGACCGGTCCCATGCTGACCACCTGGCCGGCCTTCACCGAATCCATGTACCTGCTCGGTGAGGCGGGCGGTTGGCGCGCCCAGGACGCTCTCTGGGGACTCGTCGAGCAGGGCGACCTGGTCATCGTGGCGCCGAGGCCGGAACTCTGCGAGCGCATGCGCATGCTGATGGCGAAATACCAGGATCGGCCCATGGACCTGGCCGACGCCTCGCTGGTGGCGTTGGCCGAAGAGAGGTCGCTGCGCGACGTCTTCACGCTCGATCGCGCCGACTTCCAAACCTACCGGATTCGCCGCAGGCAGACGTTTCGCATCTGGCCCCGATTTCTTTAACAGCTGCTTGACAACGCTTTCCAGCCCTTGTAGTTGTGGTGTGATGCCCCCTGTCGACCCTGTTTCGCACCCCTGAGGAGCTTCCGTGATGAAATCGCTGTTCAAGCTGGCGGCGCTCGGCTGTCTGATCATGCTGCCGTTATTGGCCGGCGCCCAGCAGAAGGACAATTCGCAAAAGCCGAAATACGCCAATCTCACGTTCGTTCCCACGGCCGATGAAGTCATCGACAAGATGTTCGAGATGGGCAAGATCACCAAGAACGACGTCATGTTCGACCTCGGCTGCGGCGACAACCGCATCTGCTTCAAGGCCGCCAAGAAGTTCGGCTGCAAGGGGGTCGGGCTCGACATCAACCCGGTCCGGATTCGCGAGGCCATGGACTGGGCCGAGAAGATGAACGTCGGGCTGCTGGTCGAGACGCGGCACGGCGACGCGCTCAACGTCAAGGACATCAGCGACGCGACGGTCGTGGTGATGTACATGTTCCCCGAGTTCATGAACCTGTGGGAGCCGGTCGCCAAGGCCAAGCTCAAGCCCGGCACCCGCATCCTGTCGCACGATTACTCGTTCAGCAACTGGGAACCGGACCAGACCGTGATCGTCCGCAGCTCGACGCGCGAGCACAAGGTCCACATGTGGACGGTGAAGAAGAAGTAGACGCATCGACGTTCCATCCTCAGAGGAGTTGTCTCCATGAAACTGGTGAAAGGCCTGTTGCCGGCCGTCGTGGTCTGTCTTGCTGGCATCCCGTTCGTCGCCCAGGGCCAGGACAAGGACGACAAGGTCACCTGCCGCATCATCTACGTCCCGACCGAGCAGACCGTCGTCGAGAAGATGCTCGACATGGCCAAGGTGACCAAGAAGGACATCGTGTTCGACCTGGGCTGCGGCGACGGCCGGGTGGTGTGCACGGCGGCCAAGAACTTCGGCGCCAAGGGGGTCGGCGTGGACATCGACCCCGAGCGCATCAAGGACTGCATGGCCACCATGAAGAAGTTCGGCGTCACCAAGGAGCTGGTGGACATTCGCCAGGGCGACGCGCTGAAGGTGAAGGACCTGGGCCGGGCCAGCGTGATCATGCTGTACATGCTGCCGGAATTCATGGAGAAGCTGGAGCCGCAGCTCGCCAAGCTCAAGCCGGGCACGCGCATCGTGGCCCACGACTATCCGTTCCCCAATCTGAAACCCGATCAGATCGTCGATTACAAGGGGCCCAATCGGGATCACACGCTGTACATGTGGACGATCAGGAAGAAGGATTGACATCCAAAGGACTGACGTCGATCGAAACTACCCAGTCCGGTCCGCCAGCGCCGTCCCCCTGGCACGGTCAGTTGGCGGACCGTTTATTTTTGAGGACGCGGCGGCGCCCAGTCATCGGCGGGGAGATCGAGCCGGCCATTCCGACAATCCCAGGGGTTTTCCTAATTCACCCCGGCTGTCATCCGCGGTATTCGTACTCCTACCGCCTGTCCTCCCACGCCACTGCTCGCCCTGGCTTCTTCGCCCGCCCTTGGTTTCTCCGAACAAGTTCCGATCTGATGGAAAAGAAGTCCTCACAATCAGGCGCCGCCGAAACCGTGACTTTGGCCTTATCCGCGCTCACCTGCCAAAAGCTTGGCGAACTGCAACGCGCGCTGGGCAAAGCGTCGCTCGCGGAAGTCGCCGCCGACGCCGTCGAGTGGTATATCCGCTTTCGTTCGGCGCCGGCCGTCGAGGTGCTCGACCAGTTGACCCCGCGGCTGCGGCAAGTCCTGCAGTTGATCGGCGAAGGGCACACCAGCAAGGAGATTGCCGCCAAGCTCGGGATCAGCATCAAGACCGTCGAGATGCACCGCACGCACCTGATGAAGACCCTGCACATTCACGGCGTCGCCGACCTGGTCCGCTTCTCGATCCGCACGGGGCTGGTCAACCTCGAGGATTGACGCAGCCGACGTGCTCCCGCTTGACTTGGACGCTCATCCCTCGGCCAAGCGCCGGGTGATCACCCGGCGCAGATCGCTGATCAACTCGAGCTGGCGGAACCCGAACTTGATGAGGAAAACCAGGTAGACGACCACCAGCACGAGGATGACGATCGCCAGCGTCCTTGCCACGGCGAGCCCGCCTCCGCCGACCGCCAGGCCCGCGATCAAGACCGTCAGGCCAACCACGACCAGGGGCGGCACGAGCACCAGCAGCGTTCCGAACAGGATGATGGACCCGGCTTCATCGGCGTAGCCCCACTCTTCAAAGGAAAGGGCCAGCCGGCGCAGGAAGATCATGAACAGCACCCAGGCGGCAACCGTCAGTCCGAACTGGACGAAGCGAAACACCAAGGCCAGCGCGGGCGCGTCGCTGAGCACGCCCACGACCGTCAGCAACAGCGCGACCATGCCGAGGCCGAAACTGGCCATGTCCAGCGCCATCGACACCATGATCGTCGACCGCGCCGACTTGCTGGGGACCCAGACGCACAGGATGGAGCCGACCATGCCGAGGACGGGCGCCGACAGCAAGGCGGCCACGACCAGGATGGCGACGATGAAGGCCAGCGCGCCGCCCGCAAGCCCCATTGTTCGTCCGCCGGCGCCCGCGATCCCGCCCACCGCGATGGCCAGCAAGAGGACCACGGGGCTCGCCAGGAAGATGATCAGCCGCGCGTAATGAAACGCCAAGCCGAGCCGGACCCGCGACAACTTGCCGGCATGATCTTTCTTCTTCGCCGATTTCTTGATGGTGGTTTTCAGACGCCGGCCGGTCTGCAGATCGAGCCCGCAGTTGACGCACACGACCGCGTCCGTGGGCAGCCGCTTGCCGCAGTCGGGGCACGTCTTGGCGTTGTCCGCCTCCGCGGCGGCCGCGAAGGCTTCACGGCCAGCAACGACGACGAGCGCCTGACAGCGCGGGCACTTCACCCGTTCGCCGGCGCGCGCTTCCTCGACCCGAAGCTTCTGGCCACACGTGCATGCCAGCTCGATCGCCATGGCAAAACCTCATGAGCGTGTTGTCACAGCCGCTTGCGAAACACCATCATGTCGTCGCCGTCGCTGTAAAAATCGCGCAGCACGGCGTGCTGCTCGTAATGGTGCTTGAGGTAGAAGCGGCGCGTCAAGTCGTAGTGCGGCATCCCGGATGTCTCCACCAGCAGGAGCCGGCCGTGGGCCCGCCGGATCTCCGCTTCCACGTGCCGCAGCAGCTCGCCGCCGACGCCGCGGGCTTGCGTGTGCCGGCCGACGACAATCCACCACAGGTGCCAGGTGCGGTCGGTCATCGCCGCCGGCGCGAAGTAAGCAAAGCCGATCGCCTGGCCGTCGCGCTCGCCGGTGACCGAACGGTGTCCTTCGTTGCGGGCATGCGCGTGGTAATCGTCCAGCACCTCTCGCAGCGCCTGGATCTCCATCGGCTTGAAGATGTCGGTTCCCCGGGTCAGCTCGATGAGGATCGGCGTATCGGCGGGAACCGTGGGACGGATCGTGGTGGTGTCATTCATTAGCGTTTCTTGCCCATCGTGAGCGCCGCCGACAATTTCCCTCGGCGGGCAAGCCGGACATACGCTATTCTCGTCTTTTCGGCGACGACACTCGGCCAAGGGGATGATATGCGCCGAGAGCGATACGGAAATCGCGTCGTCGATTTCCCATGCGCAAGTCCCAGCGCAAGTCCCGGCTCGCTCCGAGTTCTTGGATTACACTCGACTCTCTCTCTTTCTCTCCGGAGGATTGTATGCGTCGCAACATGCTGCTCGCTTCCGCGGGCGTCGCCAGCCTCATGATCGCCGGCCTGGTGTGGCTCGTGTCCACCACGGGGGCTCAAGATCAAAACAACGCCGGCGGCAACAACGGCAACGGCAAGAAGGCCCTCGAGGGCCCCTTGCCCATCCGCCAGGTGGTCCTGTTCAACAGCGGCGTCGGCTACTTCCAGCGCGAAGGCGAGGTGGACGGCAACGCCCAGGTCGAGCTGTCGTTCCCGACCTCCGACATCAACGATCTCTTGAAGAGCCTGGTCCTGCAAGACCTGGGCGGCGGCAAGATCAGCACCGTGAGCTACGACAGCCACGACCCCATCGACAAGATCCTCCGCTCGTTCGCGCTGGACCTCAACGGCAACCCCACGTTCGGCCAGCTCCTCAACCAGGCCCGCGGCGAGAAGATCGAGCTGCTCGTGAAATCCGACAAGAAAGACGCCGGCCCGACCAAGATCCTCGGCACCATCGTCGGCATGGAAGTCAAGCGCCGGCCGATCGGCAAGGATGCGGCGCAAGTCGTGGACATGGAGACGCTGAACATCTCCGGCCCCAGCGGCCTGCAAGGCGTGAACATGGAAGACATCCTCGGCGTGAAGTTTCTGAACGTGACGCTCGAGAACGAATTCCAGCGGGCCCTGCGCGTGCTGGCGTCGTCGCATGACACCATGAAGAAGACCGTCAGCCTCGGCTTCGCCGGCGCCGGCAAGCGGGCCGTCCGCGTCGGCTACGTGGTCGAGCG
This sequence comes from Gemmataceae bacterium, assembly GCA_022616435.1. Lineage (GTDB taxonomy): Bacteria > Planctomycetota > Planctomycetia > Gemmatales > Gemmataceae > JAKEET01. The sequence goes on along the minus strand of JAKEET010000120.1, from coordinate 8,374 downwards.
GCCGCTGTGGAAGACGAGCTATCGGCTGCGCATCGAGCCCAACGGCAAGATCTTCATGCAAGGCTGGGCGATGGTCGAGAACACCAGCGACGACGACTGGAACAACGTCCGCATGGTCCTCGTCTCCGGCCGGCCGATCTCGTACCAGATGAATCTCTACGAGCCGATCTATATTCCGCGGCCGATGGTGGAGCCGGAGCTGTTCGCGTCGCTGCGGCCGCCGGTGTACAGCGGCGTTTTGGGGGAAAACGATCAAGCGCCCGGGATGCCGCGTGCAGGGGCCGGGCCACAATCCGCCGCGCCGCCGACGATAGGCCAGGGTGGCACACCGATGCAGCAAATCATGCCGCCGATGGGTTTCGGGCCGAACTACGCCAATCCGATGTTCCAGCAGGGTTGGGCCGGCCAGGGAGGCTTCCAGGGGAACTTCCAGGGCAACAATCAGGGCAACAATCAGGGCAACAACCAAGGGTTCAACCAATGGGGCATGATGAATAACAGCATGAACCCGTATCAGAACATCCGCCAGAACTTCAACCAGGAGCTCTTCAACCTGCAGAACAACCGGCTGACGTTCGACGAGCTGCAAAGGCGCCGGCAGCAAGAGCAGGCGGCGCGGAACGAAGCCAAGGGGCGCGGCCCCGCCATCGCCGGCCTGAACTTCAAGGAAGGCATCGCCTCGGTCGCCTCGGCCGAGGAGGTCGGCGATTATTACCAGTACATCATCGACCAGAAGGTGTCGCTGTCGCGGCAGAAGTCGGCCATGCTGCCGATCCTCGATCGCACCATCGACGGCACCAAGGTCAGCATCTACAACGAGGAAACCCACGCCAAGTTCCCGCTCCTGGGACTGCGGCTCAAGAACACCTCCGGCCAACCGCTGACGCAAGGCCCGATCACGGTGTACGACAACACCACCTACGCCGGCGACACGCGCATCCTCGATCTCGAGCCCAACGAGGAGCGGCTGCTCAGCTACGCACTCGACCAGAGCACGGAAGTGAAGACCGAGGTGAAATCGACGCCCAGCCCGGAGATGAGCTTCCGCCTGGGCGAACCGAACCTGACGGCGCGCTACAAGCTGCGGCAATCGAAGATCTACACGATCAAGAACCGCTCGACGAACGCTCGCACGGTCATCATCGAGCACCCGATCCAGAGCAACTGGAAGCTGGTCGATCCGCAAAAGCCGAGCGAGAAGACGCGCAGCCATTACCGCTTCGCGATCGCGGTGGCTTCGGGCAAGACGGCGACGTTCGAGGTGGTGGAAGAACAAGCCCGCGTCGATCAAGTTGCGTTGACCAAGGCCCCGACGCCGCTTTATTCGGTGAGCCTGGGCGTGCAGATCAAGCCGATGGTCAACGTGCAGGAGGACAAGCTGGTGGCGCTCAAGATTCACAAGGGCATCATGACGCCGACGTGGAAGACGCGTGAATCGAAGACGTACCACGTGCAGAACCTGTCCGAGCAGGACCGGAAGTTCACGGTCGATCACGTGATCCGCAAGGACTGGTCGCTGATCGACGGCCAGGGCGATGCGAAGCCCGGACCGGAAGTGCACCGCTTCACGATGGAAGTGAAGAAGGGCAAGACCGGCACGCAGGAGATCATCGAGGAGCGCGTGCACGCCGAAAAGGGCAAGCTCGTGAAGGACGTTCCGGAAGCCAAGCTGCGCGAGTACCTGGCCCACCCGGCGCCGCCGGCCGACGTGAAAGCGGCGCTGACCAAGACGCTGGCCCTCTTGACCAAGGTGACCGAGACCACGAAGCAGCTCGCCGAGTCCGAGAAGAACCTGAAGATCGTCAGCGACGATCAGGCCCGGCTCCGCGAGAACCTGAAGATCATCCCGCCGACGTCGGAGCCGTACAAGCAGTTTTTGGGCAAGTTCGTCACGCAGGAGACCGAGATCGAAAGCTTGCAGAAGAGCATCCGCCAGTCGCAGGCGATGCTGCAAGCGGCCCAGCGCGAGTATGACGTGTTTGTCGCGACGCTGACCGCGGAGTGAACGTGGGATAGAACTCCGATTCTGTCCGGCTGTTCGTAGGACAGGATTCCGATCCTGTCCGCTGTTCGTGGGATAGAACTCCCTTCAGTCCAAATCGGACAGAATCGGAGTTCTATCCCGCGTGAGGCCATCAAATCAGCGCCTCGCTCTTCAGCTTCCGCTTCGCCTGCTTGGCGATCTCCGATTTCGGCGAACGCTCGATCACCCGCTCCAGCACTTCCTTGCCGAACTCGCGCGGGCGGTGGGTTTGTTCGGCGAAGTGGAAGCCGAGGTAGAAGAGATCGTCCGCGTCGAGCCATTTCGCCTTGGCGATGCGGCCGGTGAGGTCGAAGGCTGGATTCTGCAGGAGCCGGCTGAACTGCTGCAGCGACGGCTCGTTGTTGCGGGCGTCCACGGACAGATCGTGATTGGACAGCTTCAGTCCGGTGGCGGCCAGCTCGAAGCGAATGTCCTCGCTGCAGGCGGGATCCTGGGTCAGCAATCGGAGAAAGCTCAGGGCCTCGGCGTACTTTTTCTTTTGCCGCAGCGCCAGGGCCTTGGCTTCGATCTGGTCGCGCAGCCCGTCGTGGTCGATTTCGCGGAGCAGGAACCAGAGCGGATTCGCGAGGCGATCGCCGGCGTCGTGATGCCTGCAGGCCTCGGCGAAGATCCTGGCGCGCTGCGGCTTGGCCAGCTCCCGGGCGGCGGGGGCGATGGAGCGGGCGATGGTCCAGCAGTCGTCGTGCGAGACGGTGGCGAACAACTTGTCGAGCAGCGCCTGGCGGCCGGCGGCAAAGCCGCGCAAGGTGTTCATGGCGTCGTCGCGCAGGCCGCGATCGGGATGGCTTGCCTGGTCGGCCAGCCCCGCGGCGACTTCCTTGCTGTCCACGCCCTGGAGCTTCTCGACGGCAAACCGGCGGGCGGCCACGTCGGGCGCTTCCAGGAGCGTCAGCCAGTGCTTGGCGTGCTTGCGGCCGGGCGGAACCTGCTTGAGCAGCATCAGGGCGGCGGCCACCACTTGAAAGTCGCTGTCCACCGCGCAGGCCAGGAGCTTCGGCAAGCGTTTGTCGGCCGGCTTGGCCTCGAGGTTGCCGAGCGCCTGCAACGCGGCCGCCCGCGCTTCCGGCGGCGCCGGCGGGGCGATGCGCGCCCAGAAGATCTCCTCGGCCTTGGAATCGTGAAGCACGCTCAGGACGCGCAGCAAGCCGGCCTCGGTCTTCGGCGAATGCTTGGCCTTCTTGTTGTGCAGCTCTTCGATCAGGAACTTCGCCAGGGCGTGCCGTTGCGGCGGCGTGAACGACGGCACTTCCATGGCCAGCGACCGGGCCGCCGAATCCACGACTTTCGGATCGGCGTCCAGGAGGGCGTGGGCTGTGACGACGAGGGCGCCGCCGGCGCCGGATTTGGCCAGCACGCCCGTCAAGCGCGAACGCAGGCCCGGGGCCGCCTCGTGCATGATCTTGCCGAGCACCCGGGCCCCCTTGGCGCCGAGCTGGCTGGCGGCATGCGCCGCCGCCTCGGCCTCCGCGCCGCCGTGCCGGATGATCTCGGCGAGCCGCGGCAACGCTTCTTCCACTTGCAATTGTCCCAGCGCTTGAATCGCGTCGATGCGGAGATTGGCGTCGCTGTCCGTCAGCGCGGCCAGGAGCGCCTTGACCAGGCCGCGCTCCTTCACCGACCCGACGACGCCGCTGACCTTGATCGCCGCCTGCCGCAGCGCAGGGGCGCCGTTCTCGGCGATCACGTGGATCAGCTTGTTGAGGGTGCTGTCGGCCATACGTCGCGGCCAGTGTTCGTGGGAATTCGTTGGTAGTATAGCGATTTTTGGCCTAAACCAACTTTCCAATGCCGCGCCGTCCACCGTCCATCCGCCACTGTACCTCGCAACCGCTTTGGTTCTTCGGCCGCCAGGCGGAGCTGGCGCTCCTCGACCACGCCCTGTTCGGCGGCGAGCCGAGCGTCGCAGCGCTGGTGGGACCGGGGGGTCAGGGCAAGACCGCCATCGTGCAGCACTGGCTCGAAGGCGTCGCCGCCCGGCTGGACGACGTGGACGGCGTGTTCCTGTGGAGCTTCTATCGCGGCAAGGACAGCGACCTCTGTTTGCGCGAACTGTTCGCCTACGCCGAGGGCCTGGACCACGCTCCCGACGTGGCGGCAAGCTATTGCGTGGATCGGCTGCTGCCGCGGCTGCGGCAGGAGCGCTGGGCCTTGGTGCTCGACGGCGCCGAAGTCGTGCAGCATGAGACAGGCTCGTGGTTCGGCCGTTTCGTCCATCCGGAGCTGGGGCGGCTCGTGGAGGAGCTGGCTTCCGCGCCGCTGCCCGGCGTCCTGGTGCTGACGACGCGGTTTCCACTGCCGACCCTGGCCACGCGCCGCCACGCACAGACGTTGTCGCTCAGCACCCTGGACATCGACAGCGGCGTCGGGTTGCTCGCCAGCCTGGGAGTGCGCGGGACGCCGGGCGACCTGGCCGCGGCGGCGCGTGCGTGCGGCCTGCACGCCAAGGCCGTGGAGTTGCTGGGGACGTGGTTGGCGAGGTTTCACCAAGGCGCCGCGGCCGCCCATCGCGCGCTGCCCGCGCATGACTTGCCGGCGCTGGAGTCGCCCACGCCGGCCGGCGATGGAGCCAGCGCCGAGGAGCGCAGCGTGGCACGTGTGCTGGCGGCGTTTCACGAATCGTTGCCGGCCGAGCACAAGGACATCCTCGCCCTGGCCACGGCGTTCCGGCAGCCGCCCACCGAGCCGCGCCTGCTCGACTATCTCGCCAGCGATCCGGTGCGGCAGCTGCTTCACGAAGTATGGCGGCGGCCGTATGAGTCGTTCGGCAACCGGCCGCGGGCGTGGTTGGCGGCGCAGGTGCAAGCCCTGGTGGAGCTGCGGCTCCTGGAGCGCGTGGGTCTGGCGTTGACTCCGGGCGGCGCGGCGGTGCTCGACGCCCATCCGCTGGTGCGGCGCGGCTTCGAGGACGCGCTGGGGACAGGCGCCCACGGCGCCCGGGCGCGGGCCGGCTTCTTGCGCGGCCGGCCCGATCGCCGGCCCCCCGCGGCGCTGGCCGACGCGCGGGAAGAAGTCGAGCTGTTCCACGCCTACTGCGATGCCGGGCTGTGGAACGAGGCCGACAGCACGTTCGTGGCCCTCGACAATCCGAAGCACCGGTTCCTGGCGCCGGCGTTCGAGCGCGACCTGCTGCTGCGCTTCTTTCCGGCAGGCGACTGCCGGCAGCCGCCGCTCTGGACCGGCTTCGGCCGCTGGCGCAGCCTGGCGATGTGCCATGAATTGCTCGGCGAGTTCGAGGCGGCGCTGGCCCTGTACCGGGCCGACGATGCGCCGTTGCGCGGCGACGCCCTGATTGCCCTGGGCCGGCTGCAGCCGCTGCTCGATCGGCCGCAGGCGCCGCAGCCGTGGCAGGCGTTGTGGCAAGCCTATCGCGCTCATGCCCTCTGCCTTGCCGGCCGGACGGAGGACGCGTTGGCCCTGGCCCGGACCGCCGTGCCGCTGGACATGTACGAATGGGTTCACGTCTTCGAGTGCCTGTTGCGGCTGGGCCGGCTCGATGTCATCGATCTCCACAGCATCTTGTACCGGCCGCCGCTGGACCACGAGCATGCCTGGAGCGCCCTGGCGCGGCGGCGCTTGCGAACCGATCACGCGCGGCTGGTGGGGACAAGGGACGCGCATCCGCTCGAACGGGAACTCCGGGACCTGCTCGAGCAGTACGACAAGGCAGGCTTGCCGTTCGAGCGCGTCCTGACGCGGCTCAGCTTCGGGCGGTGGTTGCTGAGCGAGAACCGGCTCGACGAGGCAGCGGAGTCGGCGCGGGCGGCGGCGGCGCTGGCCGCCCGGCATCACATGGCAATCCTGGAAATCGACGCGTGGGAACTGGAAGCGGCGGCCTGCCGCGCGCAAGGACTCGAGGAGAGAATGGTTGGATGGCAGGCACGAATCGAGGTCGAGCGAAGAAGCCGAAGCTATGCCGGTCCGGAGCGTCCGTGAGCTGACCGGCACTTCGAGACGGGAACTTCGCAATAACCCGGCCAAGATGCTGCAGAGTCAAGTGTCCCTCAGCGCCACCCCGAGGGACACTTGACTTTCTTGCCGTATGTCATGAATCCCTCTTATTGTGGGGAACCGCCCGGAACTGGCGCGGTGACTATTTGTCACTTCGCCAGAACAACACGGTGCCCCCCCCATTGGTGAGGCCACCGACAATCGCCAGCAGATACCGAGGCCCGGCGAACCGTTGTTATTTGGCGGGCACATCCCAGATCCTGGCGGTCTTGTCTTCGCTGCCGGTGATCAGCAGCCTCCCATCCGGCGAGAACGCTAGACAATTGATGAAGTCCGTATGACCGCGTCGCGCCGTACACTGCTTTGTGGACATTCTGTAAAACAAGATGACGGGCGGCTTGCCTCCTCCTGTGATGGCCAACACGTCTTCTTTTGGGGAAACCGCCAGGCCATTGACATAGCCAAATGGTCTATTTAGCCGTGCAATGAACTCCCCATTCGTTTTGTCTTGAGATCCATGAGAACGATGGTCCTTCCTTGGACAGGAACCGCTGCCAGCAGACGCCCATCCTTGCTGATCGCAAAACTGGAGTAACCGTGGTTGCGGAACAGTAGTGTCTCGCCCCGCTTACGTGTTTCCACATTCCATGAGCGGACGCCTTCGCCTCCCAGGCCGATAACCTGCGTGTTGTCTGGGCAGATTAGGGCTTTTCCGATCGGGAAAGCCCTTATATCGATTGCGGCGATTTCTTCGGGCCGCCTCCAGTCCCAAAGCCGGAAGTAGTGCCCGTCCGTCGTGAAAACCGACTTCCCGTCGATCGCAAAGCCAACCCCGCGGATCCCATAGGTCCCGGCTGGCAAGGAAGTCCGTTCAGAGGTCGCGCGAGGCGACTGCATATCAGTGGCCGCTAGCCCAATGCCGATTGCGACCGCGATGAGCCTGGCCATTTCTCCCCTTTCGGATCGCGCAACGGTCACTCCACTTCGAGCGTGAAATCGTTGTCGTACCACATGGTCGGTTTCCATGTCTTGCCGCCGGGCAGCGTCGGCAAGAGTGTCGTGCCGAAATCTCCGACACGACCCAAGAATTCGATCAACTGAAACTGAGACCCAACCGGAGGATCGAAACCCGGCGCGGATGAGCCGTAGATGGGTGCGCCCTATTTGTCGAGGCCCGAAATCTTCCAAAAGAACACGTCTCCGGAATAGTTGCAGCCGGCCAAGCTCTTGCCGTCCGGCGAGATGGCCAGCAACTGCTGCTGTCGATGGTCGGAGTCCGTGATCTGGCGACGGACTTGCCAGTTCGCGCATCGTAGATCGCGATGTGATCGAGCAGACCTACCGCCAAGTGCTGCCCGTCTGGCATGAAGTCGAAGTAGGAAATCCGGCGGTGCAGCTTGAGGGGCAACGAGTTTCCGCCGGGAAACTCGCGCAGCTCCAGGCCGCCTCGAAGCGACGTACCGTCGAACTGCGGCGTGGAACCATACGCGATAACGTCGCCCTTGGGTGAGAAGCCTACGGACAGTATTCCACCCCCAAGCGCATGCCAACTTTTCTTCTGGTCAAAGCGTTCGCCGCTCCAAAAGTCAATGACCCCCTGCTTGAATGTCCCGCCTACGAGAGCAATGACTTTGCCATCCGGTGAAAATGCTGCGTCATTGATGTTGGGTAGGTCGGCTCCGGCGTTCAGAGCGGCTCTTTCGGTATTGGACGGTACGTCCCAAAGCTTGGCAACCGTTCGTGGAAAGCCAACGCAGTAGAGGGAGTGCTTGTTGTCTCGCGACGTTGCGATACTGTAGCCTTTGCCCGGCGCCTGAACAGCTTCTCTGAACTCGCCCAGCGCTGTGTCCCATCGGCTGACAACGCAACAGTCGCCTGAGCCCGTGAATGCCGACAGAAGGATCGCGCCTTTCTCGAGAAAGACAAGTTTCGTCACAATCCAATCGTGTGGACGAGCTCCCGCTTCAGTTGGCCACTCTGGACGTCATACAGTCGGACGGGATAACCTTGGCCGGAATAGGCGACGGCCAACGTCTGGCCGTCGCCCGAGAAGATCATCGTCTTGGGGTGTCTGCCTGGCGAGGACACCGTCATGTATGGAAGTACTCCGGCCACCGGCTTTCGTATCTTCGTCGTGTTTGCCTGAAGGGCGAAACAAGGAGTCACAATGGGCAAGAGAAATGCAGCTATCGCGCAAGCAGACGACATAATATGACCTCATGATGTTGCGGGCCTACCGACCTTTTGAGTTGGCTCCCGAGGCATCTCTTGGATGCATCTTGGCAGACTAGGGCCTGTTGACAGTCCAGCCATCAAGCTGGATTGTCTGGGTTCAGTTTAACAGCACGAGAGTCGCCGCCAGGGCGACGACACCAAGGAAAT
>JAKEET010000119.1 GCA_022616435.1 Gemmataceae bacterium | reverse complement strand
GGTCCCAATGGTGGAGCGGTTCCCTTCGCCTGCCGCTACCACATCTTCAACGTCACCGTCCGGCCCGGCCAGACGCCGCCGGTGGCCGTCGAGGTTATCGAGACGCACCTGCTGACCGACGAGCGGGGCCGGCAGTTGGTTGGCGCTTCAGCGGCGTTCGAGAACGGCCTCCGTTTCGACCCCGAGGCCGTCCGCGTGAGCAAGACGGGCAGCCTGCTCGTTGCCGACGAATATGGTCCGAGCGTCTGTGAGTTCGCCGCCGACGGCAAGCGACTGCGCTGCCTGAAGGTGCCGGAACACGTCCGCATCGCCGTCCCGGGCGCGACGGCGGACCGCGAAGAACCACCGCACAACGCCCGCGGTCGAGTACACAATCACGGCTTCGAGGGGCTGACGTTCAACCCAGACCGCACGAAACTCCTCGCCCTGCTGCAAGGGCCGCTGCTGCAAGACGGCGGCCGTGAGGGTGTTTGCATCCGCATCCTGGAGTTCGACCTGGCCAGCGGCGCCACGCGTGAGAAGCCCTACCTTCTCGACTCGCCCCAACACGGCGCGCACGAGGTGCTCGCGGTCAACGACCATGTCGTCCTCGTGATCGAGAACGACGGCGAGGGCGGCGCCGCGGCGCGGTTCAAGAAGGTGATGCGCGTCAACCTCGCCGAGGCGTCGGACATCGGCGCCCTGGCGTCGCTGCCGCCGCGCGGGCTGCCGCAGAGTGTCAAGGCGGCGGTGAAAGAACCGCTGATCGATCTGCTCGATCCACGTTACGGGCTGGCCGGCGAGTCGTTCCCGGCCAAGGTGGAGGGGCTGGCGTTCGGTCCCGATCTGCCGGACGGTCGCAAACTGCTGCTGGTGACCACGGACAACGACTTCACGGCCGAAACGCCGACGTGGGTCTGGGCGTTCGCAGTCGATCCGGCCGACCTGACGGCCCCGTGGCGGGCGTTGCGACCCATTCTGCCACCCGCGCCGCCGGACGAAACCGTATCGCCGTTCGCGCTGCCGATGATGCTGCTGGGTGTGATCGCCTTGTGTCTGCTGGGCATGATCGTCGCCTGGCGCTGGGTCGGCGGCGGCCGCAACCGTCTCGTGAGCCAGCGCCGTAAACAATAAAGTTCACCACAGAGAACACAGAGACAACACAACGAGAGAGAAAAAGTTCGATTCATGGTGTCTGTTGTCTCTGTGTTCTCTGTGTTCTCCGTGGTGAACTCTCTTCCAAGGAGCTTTTCCGTGCCGACTGAACCGAAACGCACCAGCCTGACCACCACCGAGGGCATGGGCCGCGCCCCCAATCGCGCGATGCTCCGTGGCGTCGGCTTCCACGACGACGACTTCACGCGGCCCATGATCGGCGTTGCGAACCTTCACAGCGACATCACGCCCTGCAATGCGCACCTCGATCGGCTCGCGCGCAAGGTCGTCGAGGGGGTTCGCGCCGCCGGCGGCGTGCCACAGGTGTTCGGCGCTCCGACCGCTTCCGATGGCATCATGATGGGCCACCAGGGCATGCGCTACAGCCTGGTGTCTCGCGAGGTCATTGCCGACTCGATCGAGGTGGTTTCGGGGGGCATGAACCACGATGGGATTGTCGCCGTCGGCGGCTGCGACAAGAACATGCCCGGCTGCGTCATGGGCCTGGCCCGGCTCAATGTGCCCGGCGTCTTCGTCTACGGCGGCAGCATCCTGCCCGGCATTGGGCCGCACGGCGAGGACGTGGACATCGTCTCCATCTTCGAGGCCGTTGGAAAGTACCAGGCCGGCAAACTTGACGCCAAGGGCGTTCACAAGATCGAGTGCGAGGCGTGTCCCGGGGCCGGCGCGTGCGGCGGGATGTACACGGCCAACACGATGAGCAGCGCCATCGAGGCGATGGGCATGGCGCTGCCGTACAACGCCAGCAACCCCGCTGTCTCGGCGGCGAAGGAGCGTGAGGCGTTCCTGGCGGGAAAGGCCGTCGTCGCCCTGATCGAGAAGGGCATTCGTCCGCGCGACATCATCACGCGCAAGTCGCTGGAGAACGCCTACACGCTGGTGCTGGCCCTGGGTGGATCGACCAACGCCCTTCTGCACCTGATGGCCATTGCGCGCGAAGCGGAGGTCGCATGGACGCTGGCCGACTTCGACCGGCTCGGCGGCAAGGTGCCGCTGCTCGCCGACCTGAAGCCCGGCGGCCGCTACGTCATGAACGATCTGCACCGCGTCGGCGGCACCCCGGCGGTGCTGAGGGCGCTCCTCGAAGCCGGACTGCTGCACGGCGATTGCATCACCGTCACTGGCCGGACCATCGCCGAAAACCTCGCGGACGTCAGCAGCGTCTACCACAACAAGCAGAACAAGGAAATGAACGTCGTCCGTCCGATCAATGAACCGCTGCACGGGACGGGTCATCTCGTGGTGCTGCACGGCAACCTCGCTCCGGAAGGGGCTGTGGCGAAGGTGGCGGGGTTGAAGAACTGCAAGATCACAGGGCCGGCGCGCGTCTTCGACGGCGAGGAAGCGTGCTTCGCGGCGATCCAGGAGAAGCGGATCAAGCCCGGCGACGTGGTCGTGATCCGCGGCGAGGGGCCGGTCGGCGGACCGGGCATGCGCGAGATGCTGTCGGTGACGGCGGCGCTGGTCGGTCAGGG
>JAKEET010000118.1 GCA_022616435.1 Gemmataceae bacterium | reverse complement strand
TCCCACGACCCGACGTGTCCGCATCCCACGACCCGACGTGTCCGCATCCCACGACCCGACGTGTCCGCATCCCACGACCCGACGTGTCCGCATCCCACGACATGCCATTCCGAGGAGTCCACGACCGCCGTGCGCGCCGTGCGCGCCTCGCGTCCACGTCGGGCTTACGCCTCGACGCTCGCCCCACAGCGGAAGTCAATTTGCCCCGAGATGCCCGCCTTCTAACCTTCGCAATTCAATCAAAATACTCATCTTTCGGATCGAGCGCCGGCACTCCGAACACGATCGTTTGGACCCCCTCGGCACTCCATAGTCGGTGCCGCGTCCCCGGCTCGATGAGGATGATCATCCCGGCCTCCACGTCCACCATGTCGCCGTCCAGATCCATCTTGCCTCGGCCTTCCAGAATGTAGTACACCTCGGTGCAGTGCCGGTGATAGTGCCGGACGGAATCGGTGATGAACGTCACGTGCAAGTTGCAGGCGGCAGTGTCGGCGCGGGTCAGCGGCCGAGTGCTCTGGCCGCAGGGACACGGCACCGTCGGCGCCTCGGCCAAGCGGCGGATCAAGTAGCCTTTTTCGGAGACGGCTGCGGACATCAGGGGAGCCTCCACGTCGTGGCGGCGCAAGTTGGAAACTTGTGCCCACGTCAGCCGTCAGTATGCCAAGCGGAGCGTGGCGATGCAAGGATGCGTGCGGTTGATTCTGGGCCTGACGGCAGCGTTCGCCGCCGGCTGTGAACGAGCCGCCGCACCCGACACGCCGGCCGCCATGGTCGAGCTGGGAACATCGTTCGACGCGCGAGCCACTGGCTCGATTCATGGACAGGCGACCTGGGAAGGCGCCGTGCCTTCGGTCCCGGCCTTCCGTGTCCACGCCTACCTGGCCTACGCCAGCGCCGCGCGGCTGCGGGGCGAGCATCCCAATCCGCACGAGCCGCGCATCGACGCGGCGTCGCGCGGCGTCGAGAACGTGGTCGTCACCCTGCGCGAAGTGCAGGCGGCCGATTCCAAGCCATGGTCTCATCCCCCCGTCCGCGTCGAAACCGATTCGCAGCGGTTGACGATCTTTCAAGGGAAGCGTCCGGGACCCATCGGCATCGTGCGCCGCGGCGGCGACGTGGCCTTCGTGAACCGCGACATCACGTATCACACGATCCGGGCACGCGGCGCCGCCTTCTTCACCTTGCCGTTCGTCGCCGCCGATCACCCCACGCGGCGGCGACTCGACCAGCCCGGCATCGTCGAATTGAGCCAGGGCGCCGGCGTCTACTGGCGACGCGCCTATCTGTTCGTGTCGGAGCATCCCTATGCCGCCCTGAGCGACGCCGCGGGCAGGTTCGACCTGGATCGCGTGCCCGCCGGGACCTATCAGCTGACGGCGTGGCTTCCCAACTGGCATATCGAGAGGATGGAGCGCGACCCGGAGACCGCGATCATCAGCCGGGTGGTGTTCGCGCCGGCGGCGGAGCTGACGCGGACGGTGACGGTGGCGGCCGGACGCGCGGCGGATGTGTCGTTCGTGTTTGGGAAGGATTTGTTCGAGCCCGGTAGCCCGCGTGACGCGGATTCTGAAAAGAACGGGGGCAGATTGACGTGCTGCCCGAGGCGGCGCCAGAATAGCCGGAAGTGATGGGCTGCGACAAATAGCTAGCATTGAGCCCGAGCGCTGTGTATCCTACGTTCTCACTCTCACAGGCTGAGCAACCCTGAGGCACTTCATGCTGGCGAGCGAGATCGATGAGGCATGGTGGCCGCTGTTTGGTGTTGCTGATGCCGCCCAACCTTTGCCTCCGTTGAAGGGCCGGTATAGGGCTACGGACTATGTCGGGGCTGGGAGCATAGGGGTGGTCCTCCGCGGCGTCGATGAAACGAATCATCGACAGGTGGCGATCAAGTTGATCCCACAAGGCGCGGCGCCCGACGCCGCCAGAGAGCAACGAATGATCTCGCGACTGCAAAGGGAGTTGACCATTTGTAAGAAGCACGCCGGCTTTGACCATCCACACATCGTTCGAGTCTTTCAATTCAAGGTCGGCGCCGCCGTTTCCGAGTGTTTCGTGGTGATGGAATTCATCGACGGCGTGGACCTCAAGGTCGCGACCCAGAAAACCTGCGCGAATGACGGCCGCTGGGCGTTCGCCAAGATACTTGCCATCGCACGACAATGTGCCGCCGGACTCCGCTACCTGCACGGCCTCAAAGTCAAGCACCGCGACATCAAGCCGGCTAATATCCTCTTGAACGCGTGGTCGAACTCCAAGTCGGACATCCACGTGAAGATAACTGACTTCGGCCTCGCGAAGGAAGAGGACGATTCAGGACGCGACATCAGTATCGTGGCCGTCGGCACGCCACGCTACAGGGCGCCTGAACAGGGACAGCAAGAAGACGTTCCCGCGAGCGATCTCTATAGCTTGGGCTGTGTTCTGGCGGAGTTGTGCGTTCCCGCGCTGGCGGTGCGTCGCGAGCCTCCCACAGCCGACGACGTCCCGACGGGCGACCACCACGATCGGCCAGCCTGGTTTCTCGATCTTGTTCGAGGGCTGTTGGATTCAAATCCAGCGACCCGGCCTTCTGCAGCTCTGGCATGCGCCGTGATCGACGGTCACGAACACCTGTCGGCCTCCCCCGGCCCCGTGCATCTATCAACAAGCGTAGCGTCTTTGGCATTGGAGAAGGTGGCGAATACCGGCGCGTGGGATTCGGCATTCGGACAACTCTCCTCACGTCGTTCCGACGCACTGGTAACCGACAGCCTGCGCGAAGCATTGAGCCGCCGCTCGGTCGCCGCGAGACTTCTTGGCGCCTATGTCTCATTGCAAATAACCGAATTCGTGGAAGGCCAGCTGTCGCGCTGCCTTGCGCAACTCAGAGCCGCATGCGCTTACTCCAAGGAGGCAATGGGGGACCCACCTCCGCAATCCTGGCTGCAAAAACTCTTTGGGGGCAAGGATGCGCTGAGCCCCTTGTCGCATTTCAGTGCACGGCTGCATAGTTTGATCGACGAATTCCAGAAGACGCTGCTTCCGTGGACAGGCATCATGTCCGAAATCGGCAAATCTGTGGGCGGGAAGTCCTCTTCCATGTACGACCATTGCAGAGACATCACGGCCGCGCTCGATCTTCTCAAAGGAGTGCCCGATAAGGCAACCAGAAAACACCCGAAGAACCCTAATGCTACAATCGCGTTGTTCTCCGCCGTGAGAGAAGTTTCCGACCACATCGACCAGATCGAAAGGTCGGCCGTGATCGTGGCCGCTGTGCGCCGGGAGATGCAACGGACCTTCCTTGAATTCTTGACGTGTACCCGGACCGATTGGGTATGAATTGGCTTCGAGACGACCGCTCCGCGGACGGAATCTCGCCGACGCCGGAATCTTGCCGCGCCCGACGTGGTAAGCTATGCTTGGATGCGCCGCCGCTCGCCATGGAACGGCGGTTTGGGCCCTCGATTGTGGTGCGAGCCGCCGGGTGCGTGTTTCTCCGGACGCGACCTTCCTCCTGTCCTGGCTGCGTTCCGGATCCATGATGCGGCAATGTAGCGCCCTGCCCTTGCCGCGGCGATTGCGGACGGGAGTCGGAACATGCCTTTGGAAGACGCTTGCTTCTCGGTCATCGGGGTCAGGAACAAATCAAGTTGGCCAGAGTATTTTCTTGACGCCAGTCGAACCGCTCGCTATCCTTCACCCTTGTCTCGAAGTTCTTACTTGTTCGCTCGGCACGTGGCGTCGACGGTATGGCTTGCCGGGCGGCGCCGTCAGTCCCGATCGGTGCGCCGACGACTTTGGACGGGGCATCGCGAGCGTGAAGAGATTCTCGTGTCCCGACGATCCGCCCGACACCGTCGCGTTGCGAATCGCCAAACCCTTCAGGTTTGGCGACAATCGTATTCTTACGCTATTCAGATCATTCTCCCTCGTTTGCGTCAGATCGCCAAGAACTTGATCGGCGAAGGAGAGACGAACGTGCGTGCGGCCCGAATCCAACTTGATTTGGCCCGGACCATCGTCGCCGGCTTGCGCGAACGTGTTGACGAGCACCGACATCGGATCAATCAAAAGGACTTCCAAAGGGACTTGCAAAGGGACTTCGTGTCGAGACGCGGCGCCGGGTGGCAAGCGTTCTACTCCATCCATTCGAACCTGGACGATTGGCTTGTCCGCTTTGACGAGGTGACGCGGATTCTAACTCTAGAACACTGTTTCTCGCGGTTCGAGACGCACAACCGTCTGATGGCGCCCGCCGAGCCGGCCCAGTTCGTGGACGCGTTCGTCGAGGCCGGTAGGCTCGTCAAGCGAATGATCAATCGGCTGGCCAAGATTCAGTTTGACCTCGATTTCCGAAAGGGATCGATCGGACCGAAGGGAGCTTCCGCCAAGCCGAGCCGCAATGGACCTGGACGATCGCGGTGACCGATGCGCTCGGTTGGCGTTCGCATTGCTTCGGCGTGCCAGGGAAGAGGGAACGGATGAGGCGGCGTATTGGTCGTATAATCTACTCTCCAGGCAACCGAGGAGGGGTTAGCCGTGATACCTGTTGATCTGAAGAATCGGAACCAAGCGAACGAGCCCTCGAAGAGGCAACGCCGCAGCGCGCGCCCGGTGTCGCCTCTTGGCTCTGCCCCGTTCCATTTCAAGAACCCAGTGCGTGACCCGTTCTTGGTCGATGCACTCATGGAATACCACCGTGTTTTTGTCGATCTGAAGAACGCGGAAGGCATTGATGTGATCCGCGAGGACATTTGCCTGCTGTGCGAGATCAGCCGTGACGCAACGATCCGTCTGCTGCCGTTCTCTGCCGAAATGACCGAAGTGCTTGAATGGGCGGCGACCACGTACGATGAGACCTTGAAGGTTCTGGAGACCAAGCCCAGCAACGACCTGATCAAGAGGTACGCCGCTCACATTCGAAGCCGAAGCAACGATTACAAAGAGTTCTTGGCCCAGAACGCCAAGACTGGATCGAGGCAAGAATGAAGCGGCACGGCTGAGCCTTTATCGCTTCCGCGTGCGATCGTCGTTTCGTGGCGGAGGAGCACTCCCCCTAACGTAGTAGCTCTGCGTTGTTCAACGAGCCTTGAATCGAGATGAGACACCCTCGGGGAGCTTCACATCTGGGCTTTCCGCCCCGGCGGGCTCGCGCTGCTGCACGTGCTCGAAGCCAAATCTCCCCTTGATGCATAGGTGGCCCTGGGTGATGGCCGCGTCCAGCGGCGAGGTCACCTTGACGATGCGGTTGTCCTGGACGTGCAGGGTCAGCGTGCAGCCGACGCCGCAATAGGGGCAGATCGTGTCGGTCTTCTGCTGCTTCGACTCGTCCCATTCGCCGGTCTTCCGCATGTCGCGTTCGCTCTTGAACATCAGGGCGCCGGTGGGGCAGACGCCGATGCAGTTGCCGCAATAGACGCAGGCGCTCTCGGGCAAGGGCACGTCGGCTTCCGTCGAGATGCGGGCGTCGAAGCCCCGGCCCGCTACCGCGATGGCGAAGGTGTTCTGCGCGTCGCTGCCGCACGCCTGCACGCACCTATAACACAGGATGCACTTGGCGTAATCGCGGACATAGAGATCGTTGTCGATCTTGACCGGCTGGGCGACGGTCTGTGCGGTCCCCACGTGGCGGTCGGTTTCCAACGTGCCGGGCGCCGCCGGCGGCCCGTAGCGCTCGGGGCGAGCGCCGTATTGGGCCGCGTATTTCTGAGCCTCCGGGGCCGTTGACAAATCGACCGACGACGCCAGGAACTCCAGCACCATTTTGCGCGACAGGCGAACGCGCGGCGAATCAGTGCGGATGTCCATGCCCGCCTCGACCCGGCGTGAACAGGCGGGCGCCAGCACGCGGGCCCCGGCCAGCTCGACCACGCACACCCGGCACACGTTGACCGGGGTCAGGTTCTCCAGATAGCACAATGTCGGAACATCAATCCCGCGATGGCGACACGCCTCGAGGATCGTCCACGTTTCCGGCACCTTGTCCGCGTGGCCGTCGATGACCACGTCCACGAGCTTCGGTTCCGGCAGCAGCGGCGCCGCGGGTGGCCGGCTGGCACGCGGCGGCGGATGCGTGAACATCGGTTGATCGCTCACGACGGCCTCCCTTGTTCGGGCACGGGATCGAGCGACGCCAACGCCGACTCGATGGCGGTGGACGCGGTTTGGCCCAGGCCGCAGATGGAGGCGTCGCGCATGGCCTGGCCGATCTCCTGGAGCAGGGCCAGTTCCTGACGACGCGAGCCGATGGGCTTTCCCGCGCGCAGACGGGCAAGCAACTCCTCCTGGCGAATGGCGCCGACACGGCAGGGCACGCACTGGCCGCACGACTCGGCGCGGAAGAACGCGGCGATGCGGGCGAGGATGTCCCCGAGATCGACGCTGTCGTCGAAGACCATGATCACGCCGGAGCCGAGGCTGGCGCCAGCCGCGCGCGCGCCCTCCAGCGTCAGCGGCATGTCAAGCTGATCGGGCCCGACAAAGGCGCCGGCCGCGCCGCCGAGCAGAACGGCGCGAATCGGCCTGCCGCTGGAGACGCCGCCGGCCAGGGCGATCGCCTCCCGCAGCGTTGGACCGAATGCGACTTCATAGAGTCCCGGCTGCGCAACGTGGCCGGAGAGGCAGAAGAGCTTGGGCCCGCTCGATCCGGCCGTGCCAATGCCGGTGTAGGCCGCCCCGCCTTCGAGAATGATCGGGGGCACGTTGACCAGCGTTTCGACGTTGTTGATGACGGTCGGCTTGCCGAAGAGGCCGACCTCGACGGGGAAGGGCGGCTTATTGCGCGGCTCACCGCGCTTGCCTTCGATGGAGTTGAACAGGGCGGTCTCCTCGCCGCAGACGTAGGCGCCGGCGCCGCGGCGAATCTCCACGTCGAACGCGAAGTTCTTGCCCAGAATGTCGCTCCCCAACAGTCCGGCCGCGCGGCCGGCCGCGAGCGCCGTCGCCATTCTTCGAGCGGCCAGCGGGTATTCGCCGCGGAGGTAGATGAACCCTTTCTCGCAGCCGGTCGCATAGCCGGCGATGGTCATCCCTTCCAGCACGGCGAACGGGTCGCCCTCCATCAGCAGCCGATCCTTGAAGGCGCCTGGCTCGGACTCATCGGCGTTGCAGACTAGATAGTGCGGCTTCACCGCCGCCTTGGCGACCGCCTCCCACTTGCGCCCCGTGGGAAACGCCGCGCCGCCCCGACCGACGAGCTTCGAGGCGATGACTTCACGGACGACACCTTCCCGGCCCAGTTCAAACGCTCGTCCAAGAGCGGCATAGCCGCCTGAAACGCGATAGGCCTCCAGGCTCTCCGGATCGACCTGGCCGATCCGCCGGATCAACCGCAGGCCGGGGCTGCCCGATTGCGGCGCCGAGCGGCGCAGCGGCTCAAGACGGTCATTCTCACGCGCCTCCTCTGACCCCAGGCTCGCCATGATGGCGCCGCTGGTCGTCCTGGGTAAGACGAAGGCGTTGGGCGATTCGCCCGCGCGAACGACCAGCGCCGCCGGCGCTCGCTCGCATTGCCCGAGGCAAGGACTGCGTTTCCAGCCACCGTGGGCCGGGCATTCCCGTCCTGCCAACTCCTCGCAGATCCGCGCGCCGCCGTTGATCCGGCAGGCGATGTCGTCGCACACATGAACCACGGTGGGCGGCTGCGGTGTGAGCGACAAGAGATGATAGAACGTGGCGACGCCGTAAACCTCGGCCGGCGGGATGTGCAGACGCCGGCAGATGCAGTTCAGCGCCCCTTGCGGCAGCCAACCAAACCGCGACTGCACGGCATGGAGCGCCGGCAGCAGCAGATCGCGGCGGTCGCCGGCCGGTTCGCCCACGACCGCATCAACGACCGCTCGCTCCGCCTCGGTAGCTTCGGGACCG
Source organism: Gemmataceae bacterium (assembly GCA_022616435.1). Taxonomy (GTDB): domain Bacteria; phylum Planctomycetota; class Planctomycetia; order Gemmatales; family Gemmataceae; genus JAKEET01. The sequence continues at coordinate 68,110 of JAKEET010000118.1, read as the reverse complement.
TGGATGTGAAGGTCCATGATGCCGTCCATCGCCGGCCCCCTCACCCTACCCTCTCCCCCCCAAGGGGGAGAGGGTAGGGTGAGGGGGCGCCGCTTGGCTTAGCCTGGCTCAGCGGCGCTCGACGCGGATCGCTGTCGCCTTGAACTCCGCCGTGCCGGACTTGGGGTCGGTGGCGTCGATGGTCAACAGGTTCGTCGCCACGTCGTCCGGAAAATGCAACGTCATGAACGTCAGCCCGGGCCGGAGGCCGTCGTCGAGCCGCACCGGGACCTCGACGGTCCCCCGGCGGGACGACACGCGGACGACCTCGCCTGCGCGGACGCCGAGTCGTTTGGCATCTTCCGGTGAGATGTCGAGGCTCTCGCCGCGGCGGAGCGGCGAGCGGTAACCGCTCGTCTGCACGCCGGTGTTGAAGTCGTCGAGCCGGCGGCCGGTGGTCAGCCGCAGGGGGAACTCCTCGGTCAAGCGGTCCACCGGCGGATCGTGCTCGACGGGCTGGAAGGCGACGCGCGGACCGTTGAGCGGTCGCTCCCACAGTCGGCTGTGCAGAAACATCTCTCCCGGATGGTTTTCATCGTAACATGGCCATTGCAGCCCGTTGTGGGCTTCGAGCCGCGCGTAGCTCATGCCGGCGTGCATCGGGCTGAGCGTGCGCAGCTCGTTCCAGACGCCCTCGGCGGACGGCTCGCCCCAGTCGTGGCCCAGGCGCCGCGCCAGATCGTAGAGGATCGCGATGTCGTCGCGGGCGCTGCCCGGCGGAGCGAGCGCCTTGCGACAGAGCTGCACCCGGCGTTCGCTGTTGGTCACGGTCCCTTCGGCCTCGCACCAGGCGGCAGCCGCCGGAAACACGACGTGGGCCAGCTCGGCCGTCCGCGTCAGGAACATGTCCTGAGCGATCATGAAATCGAGGCCTTCGAGCAGCCGGCGGGTCCGGGCCTGGTCCGCTTCCGACTGGAGCGGGTTCTCGCCGATCACGTAGAGAGCGCGCAACTCCTTGTGCTCCATCGCTTCGAACATCGCCGACAGATGCCAGCCGCGTTTCGGCGGGATGGTCACGTTCCAGTGCCGCTCGAACTTGGCGCGGAGTTCGTCGTTCTCGACGTGCTGAAACCCCGGCAGGCGGTCGGGGAGGGCGCCCATGTCGCCGCCGCCTTGCACGTTGTTCTGCCCGCGCAACGGGTTCAGGCCGCAGCCGTAGCGACCTATATGCCCCGTCAAGAGCGCCAGGTTGATTAACGCCAGGACGTTGTCCACGGCGTTGTGGTGCTCGGTGATGCCCAGCGTCCAGCAGATCATCGCCTTCCCGGCCCCGGCGTAAGCGTGGGCCATTTCGCGGATGAGCGACCGAGGTACGCCGGTCTCGCGCTCGGCGTATTCGAGCGTGTACGGCTCGACGCCGTGCCGGTACGTGTCGAAGCCGGTGGTCGCGTGGTCGATGAACTCGCGATGCGCGAGGCCGGCGGCGATGATCTCGCGGCCCACGGCATTGGCGAGGGCGATGTCCGAGCCAACGTCGAGTCCCAGCCAGCCGTGGGCCCATTGCGTCGAGCTGGTTCGCCGCGGATCGATGACGTACAGCCGCGCGCCCCGCCGAATGCCCTTCAGCAAGTGGTGGAAGAAGATCGGGTGCGTCTCTCGCGCATTCGAGCCCCACAGAAGGACCACATCCGTGTCCTCGGTTTCCCGGAAGGAGCTGGTGCTGCCGCCCGCGCCGAACACTGTCGCCAGACCGACGACGCTGGGCGCGTGTCAGGTCCGGTTGCAGCTATCGATGTTATTGCTGCCGATGACTGCCCGCGTGAACTTTTGAGCGACGAAGTTCATCTCGTTGGTGGCCTTGGAGCAACTGAACAGACCGAAGGCGCGCGGGCCGTGACGATCGACAACAGACTTGAGACCGTCAACGGCGCGGTCGAGTGCCTCGTCCCACGTCGCGGGACGGAAGCCCGTGCTCTCGCGAATGAGCGGCTCGGTCAGACGGGCATAGCGGTCATGGTTGGTTGCGGTTTTCACAAGTCCCACCCGTTTGGTAGAATAGGTGCAATCATGATCTTATCGCAAAAGCCTGATCATGGCCGCCGATCGCCGCGGCCCGCAAACACTCCGCCGGAGGATTCGACCGTGTCTTGCGGCGTGCAGGCGCTGGCCGGCACCCCCTCACCCTACCCTCTCCCCCTTGGAGGGGGAGAGGGTAAGGGTGAGGGGGTGCCGGACCGCGCGCGGGTCGACCGCGTCGCGGTCGAAGCGCCGCTGGAGGTCCGCATCGGCGGCAAGCCCGTGACCGTGCTCATGCGCACGCCCGGCGACGACGAGGAACTGGTGCGAGGCTTCCTGTTCAACGAGGGCATCACCCACGCGAACGACATCACCGCCATCGGGCGCCCGGCGGAGCTGGACGATGCCGAGCGTGGCAACGTCATCGTCGTGGAGCTGACGGCGACCCGCAAACCCGCCGCCAAGAATGCGGCCAGCGACCGGCTCTTCTACAGCAGCTCCAGTTGCGGCGTGTGCGGCAAGAAGACGATCGCCGCGCTGGCGGTGCAGGGCGCTGTCTGCGAATCGCCGCTGCGGGTTTCACGCCAGGTGCTGGCCGGCTTGCCGGACCGCCTCAAGGCTGCGCAACCCACCTTCGCACTCACCGGCGGCGTCCATGCGAGCGGCCTGTTCACCGCCGCTGGCACGCTGGTCGCCGTGCGCGAGGACGTTGGCCGGCACAACGCGCTCGACAAGGTCATCGGCTGGGCCTTGGCCGCGGGCAGCATTCCGCTTGGCGATCACTTGTTGCTGGTCTCCGGTCGCGTCAGCTACGAGATCGTGCAGAAGGCCATCGTCGCCGGCCTGCCGCTGATCGCCGCCATCGGCGCCCCGTCGTCGCTCGCCGTCGAGCTGGCCCAAAACTTCAAGATCACCCTGGTCGGCTTTCTGAGACCGTCCGCCATGAACGTCTACGCCAATCCGGAGCGCGTCATGGAGTAGTGGCAAATCAAATGCAGGCTCCGGCGGCCCCATCGACCGGGGCGCCGCCGACCGAACCACCTCACGGCACGGTCGCCATCGCCTTCACATTCGCCGCCGCCTTGCCGCTGCGGTCGGTCAGCCGGGCGCACGCGGACCAATCGCGCGTCTCGTTGATGACTTGCAAGACCAGCACGTTGACGCCCTTTCGAATCGCCACATCGCTGATGACGTCTTCATCGATGGCCAGCGCACGCGGGCGGGCCACGCGCAGCAGTTCCTGGCCGTTGAGCCAAACCTTGACCTGGTCGTCGCTGCCGATCTTCAGCAGGAGGTCGTTCCGGTCCTGGTCGGCGATGAGATAGCAGACCGCGCAGCCCTGGCAGTGCTCGTTGGGGCGGTCGAGGAAGTGATTGAAGTCGAGGAAGAATTCCGGGGCGCGGTGTTTCTTCCAGTAGAGCTGAACGCCGTCCACGAGGACCGGGTCGCCGTCGCGCGGCGGCGGCGCGGCTTCGTTCAAGATGGGTGGCGCGGCCAGCGCGGTCGCGGCGCTCTGGCCGGCCTTGAGGGGAATCGGGGCCAGCACCAGCCAATCGCGGATGAATTCCAGGCGGATGGGCCCGCCTTCCGTGTCGAAGTAGCGCGCGTCGATGAGGCGGCCGACGTCGTCGTAGCTGCGCGTGACCTTGGCGAAACCGAGCTTGCCGACGATGGGCTTGTCTCAAGCCCGAAATACGTCTCCTCGGTCACGTTGCCGCGCTCGTCGTAGACGCGGCTGAGCCTGGCGAAGCCGGCGGTCGTGACAACCGGTTTGTCGTCGGCGCCGAAATAGGCCACGTCGGTCTCGCGGCTCTGGGCATCGAAGACGCGTTGGCCGCGGGCGTGGCCGTCGGCGAGGGCGATGGGCCGGCCGTTGACATCGAAGAACGCCCAGCCGATTTCCCGGCCCTGCTGGTCATAGGCGTGGGTGACCTTCGCAAAGCCGCCCTGGCTCATGATCGGCCGGCCATCGACGCCAAAGTATTCCTCGGTGACCCGGTTGCCGCGCTCATCGAGGCCGTAGACCGTCTTGGCCACGCCCCAGGTGTCGAGGACCGGCTTGCCATCGAGCCCGAAGCTGGCATAGCTGGTTTGATAGCCGCTGTCGTCGTAGGTGTTGAGGTACTTGGTCACGCCGGGAAGCGTCACCGTGGGCCGGCCGTCGAGGCCGTAGTAGACCTGCTCGAGCGTCCGGCCGCGGTCGTTGACCGTGAGCGTGGTTCGCGCGTAATTCCAGCGGCGATGGAGCGTGGGTTTGCCGTCCGGGCCGTGCAGCGACCAGCCGGTGTTGCTGCCGCGCTCGTCATAGGTTTTCTTCACGCGGGCATAGCCGTCGCGGTGCAAGGCGGGCTGCCCGGCCGCGTCGAAGTAGGCCTGCTCGACCGGGTTGCCGTGCGCGTCGAAGGTCTGGCGGATGACAGCGATGCCGTCGGCGTTCCTGGCGAGGCGGCCGTCGATTCCCAGGTACGCCGACTCGATCGGCTGGCCGACGTCGTCGAAGGTCTGGCGCACCGCCGCGAAGCCGTTCTTGCCGGTGATCGGCTTGCCCTGGGCGTCGATCAAGGTCTGCAACACCACCAGTCCGCGGCCGTCGTGGTCCTGGCGCAGGCCGTAACTGCCGTCCGCGATCGGGGCGGGCCGGCCGCGGCCGTCGAGATAGCGAATCTCGCGCTCCCAGCCCTCCGGCGTGCGCGTGATGGCGACGTACGACGCGCCGGAGGCGGTTCGCGACCGCGGAAAGCCGCGCTCCTCGGTGAAATGCCCCGTGCTCGTGTTCGGCCCATGCGCGGTGTAGTGGAAAACCCACAACACCCGTCCTTGAGGATCGGAAGCGATTTCCTCCGCGACCTGGCCGCGGTCGTCATACTTGTATTCGAACTGGCATTCGCGCAAACCCGGCGCCGCGCGGTTGTCGTCGATGTAGACCGAGCGACCCTGGCGTTCGGTCAGCGAGCCGTGGATTTCCCGGCCGCTCAACTCGCCGCGGCCGGTGACGGCTTCGACTTTCTCGACGCGACCCTGTCGCCGCGAGATTCGGTAACTGAGGTAGCGGCGCCGGGCCTGCTCCTCGTCGAGGCGGCCGACCCCTTCGAGCACGCCGCCGCGCCGCACGACGTTGGCGTAATGTTCGATGTGAACTTGACGGGCCGCTTCCTCGGCCAGGCGTTGCGCCTCGTCGCGGCGGCGCTGCTGGGCTTCACGGTGCCACAGCCAGCCAGCCGCGGCCACGACCACGATCAGCATGGTCCACAGCGCCGCCGCCGTCGGATGCCGCCGCATCCACTTGACCATTCGCTCCAGGGCGCCGACGGGCCGGGCCTGAATCGGCTCGCCGCGCAGGTAACGCCGCAGGTCCGCGGCGAGCTCGCCGGCCGTCTGGTAGCGCCGCTCGGGCGCCTTGGCCATCGCCTTGAGGCAGATGGTGTCGAGGTCGCGCGGCAAGCCGGGATCGCGGCGGCGCGGCGGCGGCGGCTCCTCGTGCAAGACCTGGTGCAGCAGCAGCCGGGCATTGCCCTGGAACGGCCGCGATCCGGTCAGCAACCGGTAAAGGATGACGCCCAGGCTGTAGACATCGCTGCGGCCATCGACCTGGTGGGCCTCGCCGCGGGCCTGCTCCGGACTCATGTACGCCGGCGTTCCCAGCACCTGCCCTTCCGTCGTCACCGTGACCTCGCCCTCGTCGCGGCGGGCCAGGCCAAAGTCCATCAAGCGCGGAGTCAGGAGACATGAGTCAGGAGTCAGGACACAGGAGTCAGGGGCCAGTGTTTTCGATGCGCTGCCTCCTGATGCCTGACTCCTGATCGCTGATTGCTGACTCCCTGATTCCTGACTCCTGATTCCGGACTCCTGCCCCCCGACCCCTGACTCCTGGCCCCTGACTCCTCTTTCCAGCATGATGTTCGACGGCTTGATGTCGCGATGGACGACGCCGCGGTCGTGGGCATACTGCAAGGCGTCGGCGATGGCGGCCACCAGCTCGGCGACCTGGCGCGGCGGCAACCGCGGCCCGGTCATCAGATCGGCCAGGGTAATGCCCTCGACAAAGTCCTCGACCAGAAAGGGGACGCCCTCGTGCTGACCGACTTCGTGGACCGACACGATGGCGGGATGTCGCAACTGGGCCACGCTGCGGGCTTCACGAAAGAAACGGTCGCTGTCGGCGGCGCTGGCGCCAAGAACGATGGTGTGCGGGACCTTGATGGCCACGATGCGGTCCAGCTCGGTGTCGCGCGCCTTGAAGACGCTGCCAAAGGAGCCGGCGCCCACCCGATCGAGCAAGAGGAATCGGCCGAGCTGTCGCTGCCCTGGCGTGGGCGTCCAGGCGGTGGTGGTCCGGTCGAGGTGAACCGACGAGCCGCACGTGGGACACAAGACGTCGTTGGTCTCTTCCGGCGGCAGCCGGATGGTGTTCTCGCAATACGGGCAAGGAACGCTCATGAGCGACCCAACGGAGGGGCAAATCGGGACCGGCGCCGGCAGGGCGTCGAACGTCGTCGCTGGCTTGCCCGGCGCCTGTCTCCATTTTGTCGAGAAAGCGAGCCCAGGGCTGACGGCTATTCTCGCACTGGTCCAGGGCAAGTGCAAGGGTGAGATGGAAGCGTGAAGCGCGAAGCGCGGAGGCCATGGCACGCTTGCAACCGCCGCGCGGTCATGCGAGAATTCCGGTGTCGGGGCATGTGACCGATGAGGGAGACTGGCGATGGCGCTCAAGCATCACGTGGCGTTCAAGGTCCCCATCCAGGACGACGTGGACCGGATGATCGTCGAGCACTTCTGCGGCCTGGGCTATCGGCTGGTTGACGAAGGGGAGGGCGAGTGGCATTTCCACCGGGGCAACAAGTGGTCGGTCGTGTGGCGCTTCGACATCCGCGCGTATGACACGCACGTGCTGGTGCGGGCCAACCTCCAGCCCGACGACGCGACCTGGGTGAGCTGCGACTTCGAGGTTTGGACTTTCATGACGCTGGTGTTCCAAGGCGACATCGCAACCCTGGATGCCGAAGCCCGCGAACTCGAATCGGTGCTGCGCCACGCGGTCCGCTCGCCGCGGCGCACTGAGGAGGTCGCCGACGAAGCCGCGAACCCGGACGCCGGCATCGAGGATCGTCAAGGCCAACGGACTTCGTCGACCGAGTTCCGGCGCATCGAAGATCGGATCCAATAATCCGCGCGGCCTCGCTTACGCGTCGGGTTGGTGAAGGCCCGAACCCGACGCGTCAGCGAGGGCTTTCCATAACATGACCGCATGTGGACCCAGGAAACCATCGGCGGCAAGGGCGCGGACGTCTTCACGCCGCCCGGCACGCCGCGCTTCGGCGTGATCTTTCTGCACGGCATCGGCCTGGAAACGTTGCGCGACAACCAGACCTACACGGAACTTCTCGCCAGGTGGAACCTGGTGTGCGTCTCGCCGCATGGCCAGCGCTCCTTCTGGCTGGATCGCGTGTGTGCGGAATTCGACGCCGCGATCACACCCGAACAGCACCTGCTCGGCGTGGTGGCGCCGATGATGCGCTCGCGCTGGGGCTTCGGCCCGCGCGGCATCGGCGTCTTCGGCATCAGCATGGGCGGGCAGGGAGCGCTGCGGCTGGCTTTTCGGCATCCGCAGGCGTTTCCCGTGGCGGCCGGCATCGCCTCGGCGCTCGATTTTCACGAACGGTACAACGAAGGCTTGCCGCTCGACGACATGTTCACGAGCAAGGAGCAGTGCCGGCAGCAGACGGCCCTGATGCACATCCACCCGCACGATTGGCCGCCGCACCTGTTCTTCGCCATTGATCCGGAGGACGTCGATTGGTTCCGCGGCAACGACCGGCTCCACGAGAAGCTCAGCGCGCTGGGCGTGCCGCACACCATGGATTTCACAACCTCGGCGGGCGGTCATACCTGGGACTACTTCAACCGCATGGCGGAACCGGTGATTCGCTTCCTCGCCGAGGGACTGGAACAAGAGAGCCGGCGCTTGCTGTAGGCGAGCGACGCTCGCCATCGTGAGGACCGCTTCCTTGCACGCGTCGTTGATGATCACCTGCCTGGGCGACGCCCTGTTCCCCGACGTCGGCGTCGCCACCGTGAAGCTGCTGCGCCGCCTGGGCGTCGGCGTCGATTTCCCGGAATCGCAAACCTGCTGCGGCCAGCCGCACTTCAACAGCGGCTTCCATCACGACGCCCGCGCCCTGGCCAAGCACACCATCCACGCCTTCGCGAAGAGCCCGCTCGTGGTCACGCCGTCCGGCTCGTGCGCCGCGATGGTGAAGCTGGAATACCCGGAGCTGTTCCATCACGACCCGGTGTGGCACGGCCGGGCCGAAGACCTGGCGCGGCGCACGCATGAGCTTTCCGATTTTCTCGTCAACGTGCTGGGCAAGGTCGATGTCGGCGCTCGCTACCCGGCCAGGGCGACCTATCACATGGCGTGTCATCTGCGCGGCCTGGGGATCACGACCGAGCCGCTGCGCTTGCTGGAGAACGTCGCGGGGCTGGAACTCGTGCCGCTGGAGCGCCACGACGAGTGCTGCGGCTTCGGCGGCTCGTTCGCGGTCCGCTACCCGGCGATCTCGGGCGCCATGGTCAACGACAAGGCCGGCTTTGTCGAGAAGACCGGGGCCGAGGTGGTGGTGGCGACGGACGCGGGCTGCTTGATGAACATCGGCGGCTGCCTGCGCCGCCGCGGCGGCAAGGTACGCATCATGCACCTGGCGGAGGTGCTGGCCCAGCAGTGACGTCATGAACTACGCGCAACATGAACACCATGATTTTCTGGGCGCCAGCAACCAGGCCCTCGCCGACCCGCCGTTGCAAGCGGCCCTGACGCGGCTGACCGACACCCTCATGGCCGGCAATCGCAAGGGCTACGCGGCGCTGGCCGACAGCAGCGCCCTCCGCGACCACGCCAAGCGCATCAAAGAGCACACGCTGGCCCATCTCGACCGCTACCTCGAACAGCTTGAAGCCTCGGTGCAAAAACTCGGCGGGCGAGTCCACTGGGCGGCGACCGCGGACGACGCCCGGCGCATCATCGTCACGATCGCCCAGCAAGCCGGTTGCCAGAACGCCGTCAAATCGAAGTCGATGACTTCCGAGGAAATCCACCTCAACGGCGCTCTGGAAAAGGCCGGCGTCCGCGTCACGGAGACCGACTTCGGCGAGTTCATCATCCAGCTCGCCGGCGAACGGCCGTCGCACCTGGTGGCCCCCGCGGTGCACCACACCCGCGAGAGCGTGGCCCGCGTGCTGTCGCAGCATCTCGGCCAGCCGCTCCCGGACGATCCGAAGAGCCTGGCCCTTGCGGGCCGGCGCGTGCTGCGCGAGGAGTTCCGGCGCGCCGACCTCGGCATCTCCGGCGTCAACTTCGCCGTCGCCGAGACCGGCTCGATCGTGCTCATCACCAACGAAGGCAACGGCCGGCTGACGACCACTTGCCCGCGCGTTCACGTGGCCTTGATGGGCATCGAAAAGGTGATCCCGCGCATGCGCGACCTGCCGGTGTTCCTCAAGCTCCTGGCCCGCGGCGCCACCGGGCAGACGCTGTCGGTCTACACCACGATGATCACCGGTCCGAAGCGGCCGGGCGAGCAGGACGGGCCGGACGAGTTTCACCTGGTCATCCTCGACAACGGCCGGTCGCGGGTGCTGGCGACGCCGTTTCGCGAAAGCCTGCAGTGCATTCGTTGCGGGGCGTGCCTCAACGCCTGCCCGGTGTACCGCCGCATCGGCGGCCACGCCTATGGCGGCGTCTATTCGGGGCCGATCGGCAGCATCCTGACGCCGCTTTATGACAGCGTCACCCTGAACCCGCATCTGCCTCATGCGTCTTCTCTATGTGGCGCGTGCCAGGCCGCGTGCCCGGTGAAGATCAACATCCCGCACATGCTGATCGGTTTGCGGGCGTTGCAGCACCAGCATGGCCAGGGAGGTCACGGGGGGCGTCACCGGGGGCGTTGGGAAAGCTGGGCCTATCGGTTGTGGAGCGTCGTGCTCCGCCGGCCCTGGCTGTATCGACTCGCCTTGCGCGGCGCCCGCCTGGCCTTGCGGCGCTGGGACCAGGACGGCTGGCTGACGCGGCTGCCCGGTCCCGGCGCTAGCTGGACGGCCCTCCGCGACTTTCCCGCGCCGGCGGCGCTGTCCTTCCGGCAACGGTGGAAAAAAGACCTCGAGTGACGGATGCCCCTCATGCAGACCCGCGACACCATCTTGCACCAGGTACGGCTGGCCGTCACCGAAGGGAATCGGCTCCAACCCGCGCCGCCGCTCCCCGAGCGCGGCCGCATCGGTTACCAGGGCGCGGCCGATGCCGTCGAGCGTTTCTGTTCGGAGCTGACCGCCGCCGGCGGACACCCGTTCGTGACGCCGGATCGCGACGCGGCGGTGCAGCGGATTCGCGACATCATGCAGCGGCATCAGGCCCGCAAGATTGCCCTCGGCTGCGGCGGCGTCATCGAGGACCTGGACGTTGCCAATCGATTGCGCGGCGACGGCGTCGACATGACGCCAATGGACGCGCTGGCCGCGCCGCGGTTTCGCGAGGCGATGTTCGCCGCCGACATCGGCATCTCCAACGTCGCCTATTTGATCGCGGAGACGGGGAGCGTGGTCATGGCCACGGCGCCCAACGAACCACGATCGCTCAGCCTCCTGCCGCCGGTCCACATCGCTCTCGCCCACGTCGAGCAGATTCTGCCCGACCTGTTCGATCTCTTCGATCTGTACTCGCCGGTCGCCGACCTCGCCAAACCCGCGGCGCCGCCGCCGTCATGCTTGACCCTGATCACGGGCCCCAGCAAGACCGGCGATATCGAGCTGAAACTCGTCACCGGCGTTCACGGACCTGGCGAGCTGCATGTCATCCTCATCGGCAGCCAATGATCTGGTCAAAATCCCGGCCCGCCTGTATGCTGCCATCGTCCTTGCCTGGCCACGACTGCGTTTTTCCCCGCGCGCTGCCGCATGCCATTACGAGCACAGGAGCCCCATGAGCCAGATCGAGTTGCGTCCAGGACTTGCCGACGTGCCGGTCGCGGAGTCGGCGGTCAGTTTCATCGACGGCAAACGCGCCCGGCTGGAATACCGCGGCATCGCGGTCGAGACCCTCGCCCGGGAAAGCTGTTTCGAAGAGACCACCTGGCTCTTGCTCAAGGGCGATTTGCCCACCCAGAAACAACTCGCCGACTTCGACGACCAGCTCCGCCACCATCGCCGCATCAAGTTCCGCCTCAGAGACCTGATCAAGTGCCTCCCCGAATCGGGCCATCCGATGTACGCCCTGCAAGCGTCGGTGGCGGCCATGGGCATGTTCTATCCGGCCCGCGATGTCACCAACGAGAAAAGCAACTGGGAATCGACGGTCCGGCTGATCGCCAAGCTGCCGACCGTGTGCGCCGCCTTCCAGCGGCTGCGCTACGGCGACGAGCCGATCACGCCGCGCGACGACCTCGACCACGCCGCCAACTTCTACTGGATGCTGTTCGAGAAGGAGCCGTCGCCGGCCATCCGCAAGGTCATCGACGCCTGCCTGGTCCTGCACGCCGAGCACACGATGAATGCCTCGACGTTCAGCGGCCGCGTCACCGGCTCGACCCTGGCCAACCCGTACACGGTCATCAGCGCCGCCATCGGCACGCTCACCGGTCCGTTGCACGGCGGCGCCAATGAAGAAGTCCTCGACATGCTCGAGGAGATCGGCAACATTCAAAACGCCAAGCCGTGGATCGACGACGCCGTCGCCAAGAAAAAGAAGATCATGGGCTTCGGCCACCGCGTGTACAAGGTGAAGGACCCGCGGGCCACCGTGCTGCAAGACCTGGCCGAGCACGTCTTCGCCGAGACCGGCCGCCCGAAGCTGTACGACCTGGCGGTGGAGGTCGAGCGCATCATGACCGACATCCTCGGCCCCAAGGGGATCTATCCGAACGTCGATTTCTACTCGGGCATCATCTACCAGGCGCTCGGCATTCCGCGCGACCTGTTCACGCCGATCTTCGCCATCGCCCGCGTCGCCGGCTGGCTGGCGCACTGGCTGGAGCAGCTGGTCAACAACCGCATCTTCCGGCCGGAGCAGATCTACGTGGGCAAGACGAACCAGGCGTACGTGCCGCTGAGCAAGCGGCCGTAAACTGCCTCATTGCGGCTCGACACTGCCGCTTGCGGCTTAGCGTTCGCGAACCACTTGGGACGCGAGACATGCAGAACCGGCCGCTCACCATCGTCGCCATCGCTGTCGCCGCCGTCGCGGTCGGATTCCTGCTGCTGTATCTGCTTTGGCCGGGCTATGGGACGCTCACCTTGGACAAGGTCGAATCCGCGACCAAAGGAGAAGCGACAGGGGAAGGCACTTATCAAGCCGCGCCGGGTTGGGTTGTGGCGAATGTCGAAGTGCTTTTCACGCGCGCGGATGCCGACGCGCCGAACGCGAAACGGCTTATCGCTCCGGGCAACCCCAGAAGAGGCGGCAATAGATACAAGGCGATCGGCATCGAGTTGGTTTCCGGTGCCAGATACCGAGTAGAAGCAAGAATGCAATTGCGGCAAGGGAATGGCACGAGGGACGTGGTGGTCGTGGCACCCCAAGTGAGAGAGTCACAATAAAATGAACTTGCAAACCTGCTGGTTATCAGTAGTACGTCTTATTGACTGATGGGCCTGAGCATGGTGATCGTTTGGGCACCGGAAAAGATAGAAATCGAAGTGAAGTGAGGGCTTGCCGATCATCGGGAGAATCGTATGTCCTGCAAGCGAGTCGCGTTTACGCTGATGGAGTTGGTGGTAGCCGTCGCAATTTTTGGGGTTACGATTGCGCTCCGGATTCCCGCGGTGCAGCGCGCTCGCGAAGCGGCGGCGCGCGCCGAGAGTTCGAATAACCTGCGGCAAGTCATTCTGGTTGCGTCGTTTCCGGACGGAACGAGCAACACCATCGCCCTGGCTGAACACTATCAGAACTGCCGGAGCACGAGCTTTTCCCTCACACATCCGTTCTACGTGACGCACACGCTCCGCCGCGCCGCCTTCGCCGATCAAGGCGACGCATGGTCGCCATCCCCGCTGCCATCGGTTGCGCCCGACAATCGACCGATCATCAGCGGCAATCCGCCAAGGACCGACGGACTCTTGCCGGGCGCGTTTCAGGCGGCCCCCGCGATCAAGGATTGCGATCCGCGCTATCCGCAAAGTCCCCATCATGCCGGGATGAACATCGCGATGGTTGACGGAAGCGTTCGGTTCATAGGAGCCAAGATCGGCTCGCGCGTTTTTTGGTCGGCTGTCACGTCCGCTGGGCGCGAGGTGGGAACGAATGATTGGTAGCCGCGCTCTTGACGCTGACTCAAGCATGGATTGAAAAGGCAGCCGGCGATGCTCGATCCACAATTCATCCGCGACAACCTCGACGCGGTCAAGACCAACTGCACGAACCGCAACGTCGCCGCCGACGTCGATCGGGTCGTGCAGCTCGACGATCGGCGCAAGCAGCTCGTCCATGCCGCCCAGCTCGTGCAGCAGCGCCAGAACGAAATCTCCAAGGCCATTCCCAAGGAGAAAGACAAGGAGAAAAAGCAGGCGCTCATCGACGAGGGCCGCAAGCTGCGCGACGAGGTCGCCAAGCTCGAAGGGGAGTTGAAGCAAGTCGAAGCGGATCTCCGCGCGGCGCTGATGACGATTCCCAACATGTCGCATCCGCAGGCCCCGGTCGGCGGCACCCCGGCGGACAACAAGGTCATCAAGCGCTGGGGCGAGCCGCGCAAGTTCGACTTCAAGTTGAAAGATCATGTCTCCCTGGCCGAAGCGCTCGATCTCGCCGACTTTGAAGCCGGCTCCGCGGTCTCCGGCCAGAAGTTCTACTTCTTGAAGAACGAGGCGGTGCTGCTCGAGCTGGCCCTGGTGCAGTACGCCTTCGACACGTTGCTCGTGCACGGCTACACGCCGGTGATCACGCCGGACCTGGCCCGGCAGGAAGTGCTCGAAGGTATCGGCTTCATGCCGCGCGGCCCGGAGACGCAGATTTACAGCATCGAGAACTCCGATCTGTGCCTGATCGCCACGGCCGAGATCACGCTGGGCGGCATGCACCGCGACAAGGTCATCGAGGAGCTGGACCTGCCGCAAAAGTACGTCGGCCTGTCGCATTGTTTCCGCACGGAGGCCGGGGCGCCCGGGCGGGACACGCGCGGCCTGTACCGCGTCCATCAGTTCACCAAGGTCGAGATGTTCGCGTTCTGCGCGCCCGATCAGAGCGACGCCATTCACGAAGAGCTGCTGGCCATCGAAGAGTCGATTTTCCAGGGCTTGAAGCTGCCTTACCAGGTGATCGACACGTGCACCGGCGACCTGGGCGGGCCGGCCTACCGGAAATTCGACATCGAGGCTTGGATGCCGGCCCGCGGCCAGGACGGCGAGTACGGCGAAGTGACCAGCACCTCCAACTGCACCGACTTCCAGGCGCGGCGGCTCAACATCCGTTACAAGAGCCAGCAATTCAAGGGCACGCGCCCCGTCCACACCTTGAACGGCACCGCCGTGGCCGTGTCCCGCGCCCTGGTCGCGATCCTGGAAAACAATCAACAGGCCGACGGCAGCGTGGTTGTCCCCGAAGTGCTGCGGCTGTGGATGCGCGGCAAGGAAGTCATTCGGCGGTGATAGATTTCCACGTCGAGCGCTTGCAATCTGCAAGAGGAACCTGACATGTCTTCCCTCCATGCGCTACTCGAAACGGCCGATCCCGCGCTGTACACGATCCAGACGCGGGGCGCGGGGCCGGCCGGCGCTCTGCCGTTGACGCCGGACCTGCTGCGGCAGGCGCCGTCCGGCGACATCTTCGGCCTCACGCAAAACGCCGGCATGGGCTGGAACCCAGCCGAGCTCAATCGCCGCGAGTTCCTGATCCTCAGCACCCAGGGCGGCATCCGGGCGGCGGACGGCACGCCGATCGCGCTGGGCTATCACACCGGGCACTGGGAAGTCGGCCTGCTCATGCAGGCGGCCGCGCAGGAGCTCAAGGCGCTGGGGACCATTCCCTTCGCGGGGTTCTGCACCGATCCGTGCGACGGCCGGACGCAAGGGACCACCGGCATGATGGACAGCCTGCCGTATCGCAACGACGCCGCGCAGGTGCTGCGGCGTCTGATCCGCTCGCTGCCGACGCGGGCGGGGGTCCTCGGCGTGGCCACGTGCGACAAGGGCTTGCCGGCGATGATGATGGCCCTGGCGGCGATGCGCGACTTGCCGTGCGTCCTCGTGCCGGGCGGCGTCACGCTGCCCCCGATCGACGGCGAGGATGCGGGCAAGGTGCAGACCATCGGCGCCCGCTTTGCGCACGGCGAGCTCACGCTCGACCAGGCGGCCGAGCTGGGTTGCCGGGCCTGCGGCAGCCCGGGCGGCGGCTGCCAGTTTCTCGGCACGGCGGCCACCTCGCAGGTGGTCGCCGAAGCGCTCGGGATGACCTTGCCGCACGCCGCGCTGGCGCCGTCCGGCCAGCCGATCTGGCTCGACATGGCCCGCCGCTCGGCCCGCGCCCTGGTCGAGCTTCAGCGGCACGGAATCACCATCAAGAACATCTTGAGTGAAGCGTCACTGCGCAACGCCATGGCTGTCCACGCCGCCTTCGGCGGCTCGACGAACCTGCTCCTGCACATCCCCGCGGTGGCGTACCACGCCGGCCTCCGCCGGCCGACGGTTGACGATTGGCATGCGCTCAACCTCCGGATTCCGCGCCTGGTCGATGCGCTGCCCAACGGTCCCGTCGGCCATCCCACGGTGCGCGTGTTCCTCGCGGGCGGCGTTCCCGAAGTGATGCTGCATCTCCGCGAGCTGGGGCTGCTGGACGAAACATGCCTCACCGTGACCGGCGAGCCGCTGGGCGCGACGCTGGATTGGTGGCGGACTTCGGAGCGCCGCCGGCGCTTGCGCGACGAGCTCCACAAGCATGATCGTGTCGATCCGGATGACGTGATCATGAGTCCGGGCCGCGCCCGCGAGCGCGGGCTGACTTCGACCGTCACCTTCCCGCGCGGCAACCTGGCCCCCGAAGGCGCGGTCATCAAGAGCACCGCCATCGATCCGAGCGTCGTCGATGCCGACGGCGTGTATCGCAAGACCGGCCCGGCCCGCGTGTTCCTGACCGAGCGCAGCGCGATGGCCGCCATCAAGAGCCAGGGGCCGGAGCGCGTCCAGCCGGGCGATGTCATCGTGCTGATGTGCCGCGGACCGATGGGGGCGGGCATGGAGGAGATCTATCAGATCACCTCGGCGCTCAAGCATCTCAGCTTCGGCAAGCACGTGGCCCTCTTGACCGACGCCCGGTTCTCCGGCGTCTCGACCGGCGCCTGCATCGGGCACATCGGCCCGGAAGCCCTCGCCGGCGGTCCGATCGGCAAGGTGCGCGAAGGCGACCGGATTCAAATTGTCATCGACCGCAACAAGCTCGAAGGCAACATCGATCTCGTCGGCGAGGGCGACGTGATCTTCGGTCCGGACGAAGGCACGCGCGTCCTGGCGCGACGGCCGCCGCGCGCCGACCTCGCGCCCGATCCGCAGTTGCCGGAGGACACAAGGCTGTGGGCGGCGCTGCAGCGCGTCGGCGGCGGCGCCTGGGGCGGCTGCGTCTACGATACTGACGCGATTGTGCGGGCCCTGGAAACGAAGTAGACGATGCGACATCTCAAGAAGCGCAGCACGCCGCCGGGTGAGCACCAGCCGGTGCTGCTCGACGCGGTCCTGGAAGTGCTCGAGCCCCGGCCGGGGCAGATCGCCGTGGACTGCACGGTCGGCTGGGCCGGGCACAGCGTGGAAATCCTGCGCCGCCTCGGCCCCGGCGGGCTGCTGATCGGCCTGGATTGGGATGCCGACAACCTGCCGAAGGCGTGCGCGCGTCTGGAGGCCGTCGGTCATCCGTTCCGGCTGGAGCAGGCCAATTTCGCCGGGCTGCCCACGGTGTTGCACCGCCATGGGCTGGAGCGCGTGGACCTGGTGCTCGCGGACCTGGGGATGTCGAGCATGCAGGTGGACGACCCCGAGCGCGGTTTTTCTTATCGTCGCGATGGTCCGCTGGATATGCGGATGGACCGCAGCCGGGGGCGGACGGCGGCCCAGGTGCTGGCGACCATCGGCGTGCCCGAGCTGGCCAAGGCCCTGCGTGAGTGGGGCGATGAGGAGCAGGCCGAGACGATCGCCGCCGCCATCGTGGCGGCACGAACGGAGGCGCCGATCGAGCGCACCAGTCAGCTGGCGCACGTTGTCCAGCTGGCGAGCGCGCAAACCCAGTGGCGGTTGCGGCAGCCGCGTGGCGGCTGGCAAACGCATCCGGCCGCGAAGACATTTCAAGCCCTGCGGATCCTGGTGAATCGAGAGTTGAACAATCTCGAACAGCTGCTACGAGTACTTTCAGCGTTGCTGCAACCCGAGGGCAGGGCGGCAGTCATCAGTTTTCACAGCGGCGAGGACCGCCTCGTCAAGGCGGCGTTTCGTCACGGCCGGCGGACGGGCGCGTATGCCGATGCGTCGGAAGATATGATTCGGCCTCAAGTTGCGGAATGGCAGGCCAACCCCAGGGCTCGCTCCGCCAAGCTCCGCTGGGTTCAGAGAGACAACGATTACACGTGAAAGCGGAAACGCAGAGGCGTTGCATTGCATTGCACACTTACACACCTGGTGTGAAATCCAGCATCGATCTGGATCATAATTCCATTTGCTGATATGAGTTATGGAGAACGATGCGCATGGAATGAGCGCGCCGGAGTCGGCACCACAACTATTAGAAGCCGTAACGGCCGATTTGTTTATCCCTGGGAAATGGGCTATGCTTGTATACCTTGGATCATGGTAAGGCATCTCCAGCCCCCTGGAGAACGGAGAAGGCGGAAAGGCCCGTCGTGAGCAAATACAAATGCTCCTTACTGGTGGTGGATGACGAACCGTACATCCTCTCCACCCTGGCGGCCCTGTTGAGTTCAGAGTTCGAGGTCTTGACCGCGGACTCCGGCGAGGCGGCGCGCCAAAAATTCCAGACCCGCGACATCGACCTGATCCTCACCGACCAGAAGATGCCGCGCATGTCCGGCGTCCAGCTGCTGGAATGGGTGCGCACGACCCACCCGAAGACAGTTCGGCTGCTCATGACCGGGTTCGCCGAGCTCGAAGAGGCCGTGGAGGCGATCAACCGCGGCCAGATCTTCCGCTACATCTTCAAGCCGTGGCGCACCGAAGAGCTGCTGGAAACGCTCAACAGCGCGGCCCGCACCTTTGTCCTGGAACAAAGCCACGAACAACTGCTGCTGGAGCTCCAGCAAGTCAACGAGCGGCTGCGCAGCTTGAATCAAGAGCTGGAAGAACGCGTCGCTGAACGGACGGCGCTGCTCGATCAACGTTCGCGCGAGCTGGAAGAATCGAATCACGAACTCGAGCAGAAGAACAAGATGCTCGAAAAGCTGGCCCTGACCGACCCGCTCACCGGCCTGCCGAACCGCCGCGCCATGGACCGCCTGGCCGAGCGCGAGCTGCGGCGCCGCGACCGCTATCCGAGTCCCCTGGCGCTGGGGCTGATCGACGTCGATCACTTCAAGGCGATCAACGAGCGTTACCTGCTCCCCGGCGGCGACCAGGTGCTGGTGGACCTCGGCAAGGTCCTGGGCAGCTCGCTGCGCACCGTGGACGTGCTGGGCCGCATCGGCGGCGAAGAGTTTCTGGTGATTGCGCCGGAGACCGACATGGAGGGCGCCGTGGTCCTGGGCGAGCGCATTCGCGGCACGGTCGAGAACGCTGTCTTCAATTACAAGGGCGAGAACATCTCGGTGCAGGTCAGCATCGGTTTCGCCGTGGCGGACGAGAACGTCGTCGCCGACTACGAGGCGATGAAGCACCTCGCGGCCAGCGCCCTGGCCGACGCCAAGCGGACGGGCCGGAACCGCTGCGTCTATTACACCATGCCCAAGATCCCTTTTGAACAAGCCGGCTAGATGGCCGGCGGCCGCCTGGCGAGGCGGCCTGGGCATGTTCGCGCCGCCGTCGTTGTCGGTCCCGCCTGCCGGGCGGGACCTTTGGCCGCGCGGAGGTTCTTCGTCATGGAGCCTGCCACGCGGCTGGCGTCGGTCCAAGGTCCCGCTCGGCAAGCGGGACCTACAGAGAACATCGGAGAAGACGCGGCGGTCGCCGAGGCCTGGTCGGAGCCCACCCGCCTCGCGAAACGGTGACATCAAGAACGGGTGGTTCCGAAGACTCCGCCCACCCTACGAATCAGAGGTGACGAGGGCTGCCATGAGACTCGCAATTGTTGCCGCCGGCGTGGCTCTGATGTTGACGGGTATCGGCGCCGCGCAGCCGCGAAAACCGGCCGCGGCGCCCACGATCGAATACAAGCTCGGCCCGCACGGCCAGGTCGGGCTGGTCGTTCGCCAGAAGAGCAAGCGCATCCCGCTCACGTACGCCAAGGACGGCAGCACCAGCTCCACGGTGGTGCGCGTCGACGGCCGCGACGTCGAGTTCGGCAGCGACCACGGCGAGTGGCGGCAACGGCCCACGCCGTTCGGCAAGACCAAGGAGGGCGCCGCGCGGCACGGGCATTGGTGCGCCTGGTCCGTGGTCGGCGTCACGGTGACCCAGGTGGTCGAGATCGTTCCCAGCGACACGCGGCAGCTCGACACCTGCCTGGTCTACTACACCATTGAAAACGGCGACGACGGCCCGCGCGACATCGGCCTGCGCGTCATGATCGACACCCAGATTGCCTCCAACGACGGCAACTCCTTCGCCGTGGGCGGCAGGACCGTCATCAACCACGCCAACTTCAAGGAGCCCAAGGACGTTCCCACGGCCATCGAGGTGCGCGAGACGTCCGATCCGGACCGGCTGGGCTTCATCGCCAACTTGACGGTCAAAATCGGCGGCGACATCCATCCGCCGGACCGCTGCAGCTTGACGCACTGGCCGGGCCCGCTGGCGAGCTGGGAAATTCCGCTGGAGAACATCGAAGAAGACGCGGCGGTCGCCCTGTACTGGAACCCGCGCCGCTTCCCGCCCAACGCCCAGTTCCACGTCGGCTACGCGTACGGGCAGGGCCTCCTCAATCTGGGGAAGTAGGGCACGCCTGACGCCGAGTTCCCAAAGCCCGGGGCACAACCGGGCAACCAGCGGGCGGAAAAGACTCTGACAGCCGACGCACGATGAGCGACTCTCCCGACCAGCAATCGGTGACGCAACAGCTGTTGCCTCGGGCCATCGCGGGGGACGAGGCAGCCCTCGATGGGCTCTTGCGGCACAACTGCGATCGGTTGACCAGCCTCACGCGGCGGATGCTGGGCGACTTCCGCCGCGTGCGCCGCTGGACGGAAACCGCCGATGTGCTGCAGAATGCGCTGCTGCGTTTGGTGAGCGCGCTGCGGGAAGTGAAGCCGCTGAGCTCGCGCGAGTTTCTCGCCCTGGCGACCTTGCAAATCCGCCGCGAACTTCTCGATCTGGCTCGAAAATTCTACGGACCGCAGGGGCTGGCCGCCCACCACGACAGCGCCATGGACGCCGGTCCCCACGCGACAGCGCCGGCGGAGCCGGCGGATCTCAGCCATGAGCCGTGTTCCCTGGCGCAATGGACCGAACTGCATCAACAAATCGAGTCGCTCCCCGACGACGAGCAAGAGGTCGTCGGCTTGATCTTCTACCAGGGCCTTTCTCAGTCCGAAGCCGCGAAGGTGCTCAACGTTGCCGTGCGAACCGTGCAACGGCGCTGGCACGCCGCGCTGTGCACATTGCACGGCGTATGGGATCAGGGACGGACCGGAAGCTGATGTAGCAACCCGGCCAAAGTCGGCGATAGAATAAACATGCGACAGGACCGACAAGGCTGTGTTCTACGCGCACCTGGAACCGCCACCCGCTTTCGAAGAAACTGACGAGACTTGGTCCAGCCGCGCCTCGATCCGGTGCTCCTTTCCCGAGGAGGGACGGTACATCGTCCAGGTCTGGTTCTTTCAGGAGCAGGGAAGCGATGTGTTAGGGCGAACTACCTTTCTCTGTTGTAACGGAAGGCGTCTAACCCATGAAGAAGACAATCTCCGAAGACCCCGCGGAAGCCGACGCTCCACGAGAGTGTATTGGTGCCGATCACAGATCCAGCCATCCAGGCAGCGCTTGACAGTATGCGCCGCATGAAGAATCCCGTTGTGCCGGCGATCCTTCGGGAACACGCACGCAAGAACTCGCGCAAAGCGAAGTGAATGGGACGGTGAAGATTCCCGAACACGACATCATCGACGAACTCATGCTCCGCTGGGAGGCTGCCCGCCAACAGGGACTGAATCCACGGCCCGAGGAGCTTTGCGCGGCGCATCCCCATCTCCTTGCCGAATTGCGGCGGCGGATTCACGCCGTTCAGACGATGGAGCGCGTTCTCGGCATCAACGAGCCCGATCCGCAAACGACTCTGGCGTCAAGCGTCGCGGGCGCCGGCTGGTTGCCGCAGATTCCCGGCTACGATATTGTCCGCGTGGTCAATGAAGGCGGCATGGGCGTTGTTTATGAGGCCCGACAACCGGATCTGGGCCGCGCCGTTGCCGTCAAGATGATCTCCGGCACACGGCTGGACCCGACGCAAGTGGCCCGGTTTCGCGCGGAGGCGGAAGCGACCGCCCGTCTCCAGCATGCCAACTTCGTGCAGATTTTCGAGGTCGGCGAGGTGAATGGCCGACCGTTCTTCTCGATGGAATATGTTGACGGCGGCAGCCTGGCCCAGCATCTGTCCCACACCCGCCCGAGCCCGCGGCAGGCCGCCGAGCTGGCAGCCACCCTGGCACAAGCCATCCACGTGGCCCATGCGTCCGGCATCGTGCATCGCGACTTGAAACCGTCCAACGTGATGCTGACGGCGGCGGGTGTCCCCAAGATCGCCGACTTCGGTCTTGTGAAACGGCTCGATCATGATCCGGGCCACACGCGCACCGGGGAGGTTCTGGGAACGCCAAGCTACATGGCGCCGGAGCAGGCCACGGGGCAAAAGGACCTGGTCGGGCCGGCCACCGACGTCTACGCCCTGGGAGCGATCCTGTACGAGCTGCTGACGGGACGGCCGCCGTTTCGGGGCGCCAGCGTCCTCGATGCGATGCGGCAGATCACCACGCAGGAGCCGGCGGCGCCGTCGCGACTGGCGCCGTCCACGCCGGCCGACCTGGATGCCATTTGCCTGAAGTGCCTGGAGAAAGCGCCGGCAGCGCGCTACGCTTCCGCGCAGGAGCTGGCCGAGGACTTGCGGCGCTTCCTGAACGGTCAACCCGTGAAGGCGCGGCGCATCGGCAGAATCCAGAGAACCTGGAAATGGGTGCGGCGCCATCCCCAGGCGGCGGCCCTCGCCGTCGCCCTGTCCGCGCTCGCCAGCTTGCCGGTGGTTCAGATGATCGGCGCCTACCGGGCGCAACGCCAGCTTCAACTGAGGGCTGAGCAGGAAGCCCCGCGCGTCCAGGAGATCCTGCGGCGGAATTGCTTCGAGTGTCACGGCCAGCAGCCCGGCAAGAGCAAGAAAAACCTCAACATCCTCGATCACGAACAGCTTCTCAATACCGAACGCAAGCTCGTGGTGGCGGGCGATCCCGAGCGATCGCGCTTGATCCAACGCATCACCGACGGCTCCATGCCGCCCGAGGAGGACGAGACCCGCCTGCCCCGCCTGACGGAGGAAGAGCTTGCCATTCTGACAAACTGGGTTCTGGGAGGCGCTCCACCACTGCCCTCGCCCGTTCCGGAGCCGCCGATTCCACCGGTAGTGCCGTACTCGGAGCTGGCCGCGAGAGTCATGGAGGTTTTCCACGATCACTGCTACAAATGCCATAAGTTCGACGTCGCCAAAGGCGGCATCAAGATCCTCAACTACCGTCTTCTTGTCAACGTGCGCAAGGTGGTTGTCCCTGGCAGGCTCGATGAGTCGGAACTGTATAAGCTGATCACTTCGACCGACGACGAAGCGCGCATGCCTCCCTCGGAAGATCCTCCCTTGCCGCCGGAGGCGATTGAAACCATCCGGCAATGGATCCTGCAAGGCGCTCCGCCGTTTCCAAAAAAGAAATAAGTTCGCAGCGAGAATCCCTGTCGCCTTTTGCCTCCCGCTTACGCCTGGAACGGTAGAGAACTTGCAACGTCCATTCCTTCCTTGGAGGCATTGCTCCCATGACCCCGCCAATCTTCGCGAGTGCCGCTCTGGCCGCCGTCCTGTTCGGCGCCGATGTCCCGGTCCACAAACCGCCGCTCATGTCCGGCCCCCCGGTTGGAGCGGCCAACAACCGCAGCGGATTCCGGCCGCAGTTCGTGGCCGGGCCGAGCACCGGCCAGAGATTGTGCCCGGTCTGAAACGGCAAATACGACCTGGCCGCTCTGATCTTCGTTCGCGAGACGAGCGACCCCTTGACCAGTTTGGTCAAGAAGATCGACCAACGGCTGAATGGCGCGGCCGGCAAAGGCCCTCGGCTTCCCGGCGTCTTCGTCCTCTGTGACAGCAAGGGGAGCGGCCATGGCCTCGATCAGCGGCTCCGCGCGATGGCCGAGAAGGAAGCGCTCAAACGCGTGAACCTCTGCATCGGCACGGCGCCGGACGACTATCAACTTGCCAACGAGGCTGAAGTGACGGTGGTGATCTACAACGTCGATCGCCGCGGACGGCAACACGTGAAGGCCAACTTCGCCCTGAGAAAGGGCGGGCTGGACGCGTCAACCATCGACGCGATTGTCAAGGCGCTATCTGACGTCCTGCCGCCACGGATTCAGACCGTCGTCACGACGTCGAAGGAAACTCAGCACGGAGGTCTACCTGAATAGCGTCCTGGCCGCCAAAGTTGATCGGCTACACCATGGATTACACGAAGGTTACGATGTCTCAGGACTGCAAATCATCCGGTCCCTTGCGAAGTCGCCGGCGGCGTGAGTATCATTAACGGAATCAACCGCCGCCGCGAGGCTTTGCTCATGGAATACGATCGCGCCTTGCTCCAGCGTCTCAACCGCCGCACGTTCCTCGGCCGCACGTCGCTCGGCCTGGGCGCGCTGACCTTGTCGTCGTTGCTAGCCCGCGAAGCCCGCGCCGCTGAACGCGGCGGGCTGCCGCCCGGCCTGCCGGGGTTGCCCCATTTTTCAGCCAAGGCCAAGCGCGTCATCTTCCTGTACATGTCCGGCGGGCCGTCGCACCTGGAAACCTTCGACTTCAAGCCGAAGCTCGCCGAGATGGATCGCCGGCCGATGCCCGAATCGTTCACGCGCGGCCAGCCGATCGCCCAACTCCAGGGGCAGGAACTCAAGTGCATGGGGGCGCAGTTCCGCTTCGCCCGCCATGGCCGCTCCGGACAAGAAGTCTCCGAGATGCTGCCGCACACGAGCCGTATCGCCGACGACATCTGCATCATCCGCTCGATGCACACCGACCAGATCAACCACGACCCGGCCCACACCGTCATGAACGCCGGTACGTCGCTCCCCGGCCGGCCGAGCATGGGCTCGTGGGTCACGTGGGGCCTCGGCAGCGAATGCGACAACCTCCCCGGCTTCGTCGTGCTCACCAGCTTCGGCGGCCGCAGCCCGCAGCCGATCGCCACCCGGCAATGGAGCGCGGCGATGCTGCCCGGCCGCTACCAGGGCATCCTGTTCAACTCGTCCGGCGACGCTGTCCATTACCTGAGCAATCCGCCCGGGGTTGGACCGTCGCAGCAGCGGCAGGTGATCGACGCCGTCCGCGACCTGAATCAGCTTCGCAACAGCGCCGACGTGAACCCGGAGATCGACACGCGCATCGCCCAGTACGAGATGGCCTTCCGCATGCAGATGAGCGTGCCGGAGCTGATGGACATCGCCGCCGAGCCGCCGCACGTCAAGAGACTCTACGGCGTGTCCGCGGCCGACGGCTCGTTCGCCTACAACTGCCTGCTGGCCCGACGGCTGGCCGAGCGCGGCGTCCGCTTCATCCAGCTCTACCACCGCGACTGGGACCACCACGACAACCTCACCGGCTACATGCGCATCTGTTGCAACCTGTGCGACGGCCCCAGCGCCGCGTTGGTCACCGATCTCAAGCAGCGCGGCCTGCTCGACGACACGCTGATCATCTGGGGCGGCGAGTTCGGCCGCACGCCGATGGTGCAGTACAAGGGCGGCCCGAACCCCGGCCGCGACCACCACATCAAGGGCTTTTCGATGTGGCTGGCCGGCGCCGGCATCCGGGGCGGCATCACCCACGGCGCCACCGACGAGCTGGGCTACAACGCCGTGGAGGACCGCGTCCACGTCCGCGACCTGCACGCCACCATCCTGCACCAGCTCGGCATCGACCACACGCGGCTGGTGTACCGGCATCAGGGGCTGGATCTTCGGTTGACGGGGGTGGAGGAGGCGCGGGTGGTTGAGGAGATTCTCATGTGATCGTAAGGGAATTGCGCGCTGACCACTTCGGTTGGCTGGTGAATCGTCCCCGATTCGCGCGGCCGGCCGACATCCCCTGACTCCTGTCTTGCACAGGCGGCAACAACGTAATACACTGCCTGCATGAAAACCATCACGGTTCGGCTGCCGGAACAACTCGTGGCGGACATCGAGAGCGAGTCGCGCGTTCGCAGGATCTCCAAATCCGACGTGGTGCGCGAGCGGCTGCAATCCGCGGCGCCAGCGCGGAACGCATCAGGCCTGGTTGAAGCCATTGCCGATCTCATCGGCGCCGTGGACGGTTTGCCCCCCGACCTGAGCGCACGCAAGAAATGGCATCTGAAAGCGGCCGGCTATGGCAAGAAGCGTGCTCGTTGATGCCGGGTTCCTCGTGGCCCTGCTCCATCGGCGCGACACCCATCACGCCTGGGCCGCGGCCCAGACGCCGCGGCTCGCGCCGCCGTGGATCACCTGCGAAGCCGCTCTTTCTGAATCCTTCCATCTTCTCGGGCCGCGCGGGCTGACGCCGCTGAGCGAGCTCCTTCACCGCCGCGCGCTGGTGATCGGCTTTGATCTAGGCGACCACCTGAGGCCGGTTCTGGCGCTGCTGCGGAAATATGCCGACGTGCCCATGAGCCTCGCCGACGCCTGCCTGGTGCGGCTGACGGAGGTTGTCGCCGATCCCGTCTTGCTCACCACGGACGGCGACTTCCGCATCTACCGCCGCCACGGCCGGCACGTTGTGCCGTGCATCATGCCAAGTTGACCCGCGCGCCGCGCCTACTTCGCCAGCGACACAAATCAGCTCCTCGTCATTCCGCGCGAACATGCAACGCTGAGCGAACGCCGGATGGCACCACGTCCCGGCGGCTGGTGTACCAGCATCAGGGGCTAGCGCCCCATCGGGCGATAGAGCCGCATCCGACAATTCCACGTAGCCAGCGTTTTCCAGAAATGTGGAGCGGACTTGGCCCGTGCGCGTGTCCCACACCAGCACCGGCGCCCCAACCCGGACCGCCTTGTTGCCTGGGATTTCGTTGCCCAACACGGTGGCCGTGGCCGTGACCACCGTGGCCCCGTCTGGACTCGTCTGCAGGAATCGATAACCGCCGGCGATCGTACATCGCGGCCGAGAGCGGACTTCGAGATACACGACGACGCCGATCGCGCCCAGAAAGCCGAGAAAGCCGGCCCAGCCCAATATTCGGCGGAAGCTGCCCATATCGTCATTTCAAAGCGAAGCGGGCCGAAAGTAAATCGAAATCCGCACCTTCGCTGCGCAACCACCGGATCACGACGCGCCGTTCCGTCCATTCCCGTTCCGTTTCCCGACCGCGCGAACTCCACCCACGTTCAGGGAGGGCGCCGGCAACACCATCGTTCAGAAGCAGATCGAGAAATCCTTCACAATGTCGTGAGACGCAAGTTGAGGCACCACAGACTTTCTCACGGGGCGATTCTCGTGATTGACAGTTGGTTGTGGGGGGTGTCAGCGTTTTGCACACAAACTGCACACAAACCCGCAAAGTCCTCTCCGGGAACTGTAAACCTATGTTCACTATTTTGTTCACTGAGCATCCTGACCCTCGTGGATCACAACGCATTGCAATACAGCAAGTCTTGTGCTCACTTTAGCCGTGTTTGCTGAGCACCATGACCCTCGCGTCCGATTCGGCTGTGTGTGTGTGTGTAGCACAATGCAACCCATTTGTGTCCTTTCCGCGGACGCCAGGCCCACCCCTGTCACCCGGTCGCCCTGTCACGTCCCATTCCGCCCGTTCCCATTCCCGGACCGGGCAAATTCCACCCGGCCCGGCCCCAGGATCATCTCCAGGTCCGCCTTCGCCACGCTCGCGGGGTTGATGCGGAGATCGTCGCTGGCCTTCAGCTTCACGTACTTGCCGGCGGCGTCGCGCAGATACAGAAACACCGGCGTGCCGCCGCGCGGCGAGCGCCGCAGCACCTGGCCGATCGAGTCGAGCTTGGCCGGATCGTCGGCGGCGTCCATCACCAGCAACAAGCCGGTAGTGCGTTCCTTCTGGCCTTGCTCGATCGTCAGCACCTTGGTGAGCTGCAGGATCGGCTCGTCGGTGCGTTTCTCGACGAAGCCCGACACAAAGCAAATCTGGTCCTCGCGGATCAAGTCCTTGAACATCACGTAGTCGTCGGGCCACATCACGCATTCGACGTTGCCGGTGAAGTCTTCGAGCTTGCAGCGGGCGTAGCGCGAGTTGCCGTTGCGGCCCGGCTTCTTCGTGTTCATCAGCCGGACCTGCGTGAGCATGCCGCCGACGAAGACTTCGGTGTTGTGGTCGAGCTGGCCGAGCTGGGCGACCTGGTGGCCGGAGAACCGTTGCAGGGCGTCGCCGACCTGGGCCAGGGGATGGCTGGAGATGTAGAAGTCGAGGGCTTCTTTTTCGAACTTGAGCTTTTCGCTCGGCGACCATTCGGGCGTGTCGAGAGACACTCCCGAAGTCGCAGCCACTTCGGGAGTCTGTTCGTCCATCGACTCGAACAGGCTGCGCTGGCCGTGGCGGCGGTCCGCCTGGGCCTGGTTGGCCGAGTCCATCGCCCGCGGCAACGCCTCCAGAAGCGCGGCGCGTTTGCCGCCGGCGAGCTTGTCGAAGGCGCCGGCCTTGATCATCTTCTCGATGGCCGCCTTCGCCACGATCTTGTGATCGATGCGCTCGCAGAAATCGAAGAAGTCCTTGAACGGCACGCCCTCGTTTCGCACCCGCACGATCTCTTCCGCCGCGCCGCGGCCCAGCCCCTTGATCGCCGTCAAGCCGAACACGATCTTGCCGTCCTTCACCGTGAAGTCGGGCTCTCCGACCTGCACGTCCGGCGGCAGCACCTCGACTCCGAGGCGGCGGGCGTCGTCGATGTGCTCGACCATGATGTCGCGCTTGTTGCTGTCGTCGATCTCGCTGGACAACAGCGCTGCCATGAACTCGGCCGGATAGTGCGTCTTCAGGTAGGCAGTCTGATAGCCGATCAGGGCGTAGGCGGCCGAGTGGGACTTGTTGAAGCCGTAGCCCGCGAACTCGCAGATCAGCTTGAAGATCTTGTCGGCGGTCGCCTCGTTCACGCCGCGCTCCTTGGCGCCCTTCATGAACTCGGCGTACCGCTGATCGATGATGTCCTGCTTCTTCTTGCTGATGGCCTTGATGCACGCGTAGGCGCTGGCCAGCTCGATGCCACCCAGCCGATTGAGGATCCGCATGCACTGCTCTTGAAAAATGATGACGCCGTGCGTCTCGGTCAGGATTTCCTCCATGACCGGATGATCGTAGTGCGGCTTTTCGCGGCCATGCTTGCGGTTGATGTAGGCGTCCACCATGCCGCCGCCGAGCGGGCCGGGGCGGTAGAGGGCGTTGGTGGCGATCAGGTCGCGGATGTTGTCGGGCTTCATCCGCTTGAGCAGGTCGCGAATGCCGTCGGATTCGAGCTGGAAGACGCCGCGGGCCTCGCCGCGCTGGAGCAGAGCGTAGGTCTCCTTGTCGTCCATCGGAATCTGGGCGAGGTCGAGCTTCTGGCGGCGCGTCTTCTCGATGAGCCGCACGGTGTTGTCCATCACCGTGAGCGTGCGCAGGCCGAGGAAATCCATCTTCAGCATGCCGACCTTTTCGAGATCGCCCATGGTCCACTGGGTGGTGGTGACCATGTCGGCGCTGCGGCTGCCGTTGTCGTAGCCGTTGCGCATGACGCGCTGGACGGGGACGAACTCGATGATCGGTCCGTCGGCGATGACGACGCCGGCGGCGTGGGTGCCGACGTTGCGGTTGGTCCCTTCGAGCTTGATGGCGATGTCGATCAGTTTCTTGGTTTCCGGGTCGTTGTCGTACTCGCGCTTGAGGTCGGGGCTTTGCTTGAGCGATTCCGGCAGCGAGATGTTGAGGACCTTGGGGACCATCGCGGTCAGGCGGTTGACGCGGTCGAGCGGCACGTCGAGCACCCGGCCGACGTCCTTGATCGCCGCCTTGGCCGCCATGGTGCCGAAGGTGGCGATCTGCGCGACCGACTCGGCGCCGTACTTCTCGCGGACGTACTGGATGACTTCCTCGCGGCGATCCTGGCAGAAGTCGATGTCGATGTCGGGCGCCTCGGTCCGGTTGGGATCGAGGAAGCGCTCGAACAGCAGATCGTACTCGAGCGGGCAGACGTTGCTCAGCTTCAGGACGTAGCTGACCAGGGCGCCGCACGCCGAGCCGCGGGCCGAGGCCGGAATGTTCTTCTCGAGCGCGAAGCGGACGAAGTCCCAGACGACGAGCATGTAGCTCGCGAAACCCATGCGGCAGATAATGTCGAGCTCGTGCTCGAGGCGTTTCTTGGCGGTTTCGTACCGTGCTTGCGCGTCCGGCGCCGCGGTCTTGCCGTAGCGTTCCTCCAGGCCGGCGCAGGCCAGGTCGCGCAGGTAATCGTCGGCCTTCTTGCCCTTGGGCGGCGTGAACACCGGGAAATGCCGCTTCTTGAAATCGAGCTGGATGTCGACGCCGTCGGCAATTTCCTGGCTGCGGCGGACCGCGTCCTCGTGGCCGGGGAACAGGCGGTACATCTCTTCCGGCGGGCGGACGTAGAACTGGTCGCTGCCGTAGCGCATGCGGTTCTCATCCTTGAGGAGCCGCTTGGTGTTGATGCACAGGAGCACGTCGTGGGCGAAGTTATCTTCACGGCGGAGATAGTGAGCGTCGCACGTGGCCACGAGCGGCAGGCCGAGCTGGTTGGCGATGTCCACGGCCCCTTCGGCGCAACGTTTCTGGATGTCGAGGCCGTTGTTCTGGATCTCGACGTAGAAGTTCTTGCCAAAGGTCCTGGCGAACCAGCCGGCCAGCTCCTTGGCCTCGTCCAGCTGTTCCTTGAGGATGAATTCGCTGAACTCGCTCGACGCGCAGCCCGACAGGCAGATGATGCCGTCCTTGTGGGCTTCGAGCAGTTCCTTGTCGATGCGCGGCACGTAGTAGTAGCCGTCGAGGTAGGCGATCGACGCCATCTTGACGAGGTTCTTGAACCCGGCCGTGTTCTTCGCCAGGAGCGTGAGATGGAAGCCCGCCTCGCCGCGTTTCTTGGCCTCGCGCTCGGTGCGTTTGCCGGGGGCGACGTAGGCCTCGTAGCCGACGATCGGGTTGAGGCCGGCGTCCTTGCACTCGCGGTAGAACTCGATGGCGCCGAAGAGATTGCCGTGATCGGTCATGGCCACGGAGTTCATCCCTTGTGATTTGACGAGCTCGACCAGCTCGGGGACGCGGCTGGCGCCGTCAAGCAGACTGTAGTGCGTGTGGCAATGGAGATGGACGAAGGAGCGCGCGGACATGCGTGGGAATCCTTTCTCGTGGGGCGATGGAGGGATTCTAGGGATCGGCGAGGCGTGATGCCAGCGCTCAAGCCGCGGATTGCCTTGCGATTCTCGGTGAAGGTACAATGCACTGGTCAAGAATCGAAGACCGCGAAATAGCAGGCAGAATAAGTGGAGCGCATCAATGCCAGCTGTTGCCAAGCGACGATCGGACAGAAATCTCAGCGGCGCGGGTTGAGACCAGAACTTCTCGACCCCTTGGTTCGTCGTCTATGGGGAACCTCGATCAGGTCAGCCTCACTCATCATGTGAATGCGTCATGACGTTCGATCCTTATCACAAGTGGCTCGGGATCCCGAAGGATCAGCGGCCGCCGACTCATTACCAGTTGCTGGGGCTGGCGCACGGCGAGTCGGACCCGGAGGTGATCGAGGAGGCCGCCATCCGGCAGACGTCGCACCTGCGCGCCTACCAGATCGGCGCCTACGCGGCGGAATGCACGCGCATCCTCAACGAAGTCGCCAAGGCGCGGACCACATTGCTCGACCCGGTCAAACGCGCGCAGTATGACCGGCAGATTGCCCCATCATCGACCGCGGTGACCGCCGAGCCGCCCGTGGTCGTCAGCCCCTTCGATCAGCTCGATTCGGCGAGCGGCAAGGCCAAGCTGGTCAGCGTCCAGCGCAAGCCAATCGGCGGCGCGGGGTTGTGGATCGGCCTCGGGGCGGCCGCGGTGGTGCTGATCGCGGCGGTCATCGGCTCGGTGATCGTCTTCACCAAGGACACACCGATTGTCATCGTGCAAGAACCCGAGGAGAATCCGCAGCCGAGACCAGTTCCGCCCGAAGAACAGCCGAAGCCTCCCGACGAGCAACCCAGGCCGCCGGAGAAGCCGAAGCCGCCGGACGAGAAGAAGCCGCCAATCGAGAATCCACTGCCGCTGCCGGAGCCGATCGTCGAGATCACACCCGGCGAAGTCTACAGGAACGGCCGCGACACGAACTTCTTCCGGTTCAGTCCCGACGGGCGTCACGTGTTTTTCCAGCAGCCCCGGGGCGTGACCATGTGGAACGTGGCCGAGAACAAGGAAGTCCGCGTGTTTCCGCTGGGCGCCCCCGTCACCGCCTATGCCGGAGCGGTGTCGCCCAACGGCCGGCGCGTGGCCGTCTACACCGGCAACCGCGCCGCCCTGGTCTGGGACGTGAATACCGGCAATCTCATGCGCGCCTTGCCGCAAGCGCACTCGATCAGCGCGCTGGCGTTCTCGCCGGACAGCCAGGTCCTGGCCGTCGCCAGCGGACTGGGCAAGCAGGACAACACAGTCCAGCTCTGGCACATCAACACCGGCAAGCTGGTGCAGAAGTTCGATGACTTCGCCCAAGCGCCGAACGTCATCGCCCTCGACGACTCCACGTTGTACGCCATCGATGCGATGCGGATCCTGTATCGCTGCAATCTCCAGACCGGCGCGATCGATAGCAAGAAGCAGCTCAACACCTATTCGCCATACGTGCGGTTCACGGCCGATCTTCGCCAGATGGGGTACCTGAAGGCCGGCCGCGTCGCCGTGTTCGACCTGCAAGACGACAAGGAAGTCCGCGGCGCCGAGCTCCCGGCCGACGCGCGGCCGTATGCCAACGGCCTGCATCTCTCGGCGGACGGCCGCATGGCCGTGGTGTCGCTGGCGAATGGGAACAACCTGGTGTTCCTCGACCTGATGAAGGGGACGCCGGTCAAGACGCTGGAAGGACATCAGAAGCCGCTGCGCAGCGCCGCGCTGGCGCCGGACGGGACGCGGGCGTTCTCCATGGATCAGGACAGGATGATTCGCATCTGGAAGCTGGACGGCGAAGCCGCCCAGGTCGCCGCGCTCAAGCCCGACCCGAAACCGGAAACGCCCGGGCTGAAACCGCCCGAATCAATGCCAGAACAGAAGCCGGAAGCGAAGTTCGTGGGCAAGCTCGATCCGAAGTTCATTCCGGCATGGGAATCGATCAAGTGCCCGAGCTACAGCGCGCTGGCGATCACGCCGGACGGCAAGAAGGCGGTCACCGCCGGTCCGGGCCTCGATGTCTGGGACCTGGCGACCGGCAAGCTCTGGAAGAAGCTGCAAGACGGCGCGGGCGACAGCCCGTTTGGCTCGGTCGCCCTGTCGCCCGACGGCACGCACGCCCTGGCCATCTCCGGCGACAACATGGTGCGGCGCTGGGACCTCGCCGCCGGCCGCATGGTGCGCTCGCACATCTATGGATCGCGGCCCAACTGCGTGGCCTGGTCGGCCAGCGGGCAGGTGGCCGCGGTCGGCGGCAGGTTCCTGTACGTCATCGATCCCGAGACCTTGGAGACCAAGCGCCCCATCGCGGGCTTCCAGGAAGGGGACGTGCTGGCTGTCGCTTTTTCCCCCGATGGGGGCCAGATCGTGTTCGGCCATGAAGGCGGCGCGGTGCGGGTGACTCCAACGATCGCCAGCGGCGCCAGGACCGTGTACACCCACACGCAAGGCACGGCGGTGCACGGCATCGCGGTGACGAGCAACCTGATCATGTCGGGCGGCGTGGACAAGCGGTTCTACTTCTGGGACATCAACCGGGGCCGCGGCCAGCCCTTCGACGCCAAGACGGCCGTCCGCACGCTGGTCGCGTCGCCGCGCGGCACGTACGCGCTGACCGGCGGCGACGACATGAAGATCCGCCTATGGCAAACCCGCACCGCTCGGACGGTGCACACCTGCACCGGCCACGAAGCCGCCGTCCGCGCCGTCGCCTTCGCCCCGAACGGCCAGTTCTTCGTGTCCACCTCCGAGGTCGGCACGCTGCGCGTGTGGAAGCTGCCCAAGGAAGTGGTGGGGGCGAAGTGAACGGCTCAGACCGTTCGCGTTGCGACAACATCATTTGGTTGCATCGCAAATGGCGCAAACGACCTACGCGCGGCTCGAACGCGCCGTCCTTCCATTGGTACGAACGGGCAAGTTGCAACGCGCCATTGCAGCATGCGAGGCGGCACTGGCGGCCCTGCCACAGACGGAGTATCACGAGGCGTTGGGCCGGTCCTGGACGGGGCAGGCTCAGGAAGCGTCACGTTGGCTGGCTGACTTTTGCCGGACCGCCGCGAAAGCCATGCCACTCCGTGCCGTCTACTGCGAGATGAACCGCTTCGAGATCAATCCGACCGAATGGTACATCGATGCCTTTGCCTATGACTTTTTCGGCGACCCGGACGACTTGGGCTGGCTCGTTGGCTGGAAAAAGGCAACCAGGGAGACGAATCGGCTGATGTTGCTCGGCATGAGCGATCTGCAAGCGATGTTCGCGCGGGATTACCGCGATACACCTCCCGCCAAGCTCCGCGCCGCCTCCGAAGTTGTCATTCTGCTGCTCGCGTTGCGGATGCAGGAACTGATTGACGCGGCAGCTTTGTTGGCGCGCCGCTCCGGCCAGTTGCGGGAAGACCTCCCGGTGCTCGCCGCAACCCACGATTCGGACCTCGTCCTTTGCTCCTATGGCCGGGTCGCGTCGCCGATTACCCGCCCCGAGCCCGCGAAACCGGCCACCTCGCCGCCCATCCGCGGCGGCCGACTGGGCATCTATGAGATCGACGGCGGCTACGACGAGTTCGGCAACTCGCTCCGGTGGGATGTGCTCGATTACTCGAGAGAGAGTGACTTTGACAAATACCAGGACCTATGGCACGAGACGACGACCTTGGCCAAGGGCTGGAAGGCCCCGCGTGTCAAGCTCCGGCAGAGCCAATGGCGGTGCGACCTCATTCGCTTATACCCGGCGTGGGCTGTCAGCGAAAAGGCTCGGGCGGCACTCATGCCTTTGCTTGGAAAGACGGTCGAGTTGTTGCCGCTGCGCTGCCCCCAACTTCCAAACCTCTGGGCACTCCATCCGTTGCGATACATTGATTTGGCAAGCAGCGCCATCCACAACGGCGAGCCCGGGCGCAACATGACCGTTATTCGCCGATATGCCTTCGACCTCGACGACCTTCAGGGTAAGCACTTCTTCGGCATCAAGCAGTCTCCGGGTTCGCCGTCCCGCAAAGCGGGACGCTCCTTCGGCGCCGCCTATGTGTCCGAAGAGTTCAAACGGACCGTTGAGGCGCACGGGCTGCAGGGCGTCGTCTTCAAGAAAGTGTTCTCGTATCGTCTTCCGAAGCAAGCAGCGCGGCCCGTCAATCCTTGAACCACCCGCGGGGCACGTGCAGCGACCACACTTCGCTGCTCAGAGGCTGCGCGTGCCCGCCGGCGATCCAGACCTTGTCCTGGAAGACAAACGCCGAGTGCTCGTGACGCGCCTTCCAGGCGCCGGCCGATCGGAGCTGCTGCCAGTCCTTGCCGTTCCTGGAATGCCAGACGTCGCCCCAGTTCTTGGAAGGCTTGTTCGACCAGCCGCCGAGGACCCACATGCGGTCGCGGTAGACGACCGACGAGAACCACAGCCGCGGCGGCCATGCGGCCTTGTCGATCACCTGCGTCCAGCGCACGCCGTCGTCGGAGCACCATACGTCGTTCAGCGCGTGATACTCCGGGACGTAGTTGCCGCCGCCCATGACCCACATCTTGCCGCCGTGGACCACAGCCTGATGATACGCCCGCGGCGACCAGCCGGCGTTCGCGGTCGCCTGCATCCACTCCTTGCCGTCGGCGGAATGCCAGACGTCGTTCTTCAGGCTCTTCCGATCGCCGAAGTAGTAGTCCTCCGTGCCGCCCAGGATCCACATCTTGTCCTGGAACACCACCGCGCCGGCGGCGATGCGCGGTGACCAGCCGGCGCGCTTGGCGGCCTGGTCCCAGTGGACGCCGTCGGTCGAGGACCAGACTTCGCTCGACGCCGAGTGCCCCGGCAGCCGGCCGTTGTACCAGCCCCCCATGAGCCACATGCGGTCCTTGAACACCAGCGTCATCGGCAGGTCGCTGTGCTTCCAGGGCGCTTCCTTGGCGACCAGCTTCCAGGTCTTGCCGTCGGGCGAGCTCCACACGTCGCGCGGCGGGGCTTTGAAGGAATCGAACCAGCCGCCGAAGATCCAGAGTCGGTCCTTGTAGACGAGCTCCCCCTGCGAATCGCGCGGCTGCCAGCCGGCGTGGTCGGTGACTTTGACCCAGTTGGGGGCCTTGTCTTGAGAAACGGCGAAAGTCGCACTGCACAGCAGGATGCACAGCGTTCCAGACAACTGCTTGATCACGGCAATGACCTCGTTGAACGACCTGCTGGCATTATGGTAGTATTGTCTTGTGCCGTTCTGATTATTCAGGAG
The DNA here is from genome assembly GCA_022616435.1 of Gemmataceae bacterium. Classification (GTDB taxonomy): domain Bacteria; phylum Planctomycetota; class Planctomycetia; order Gemmatales; family Gemmataceae; genus JAKEET01. The sequence continues at coordinate 32,199 of JAKEET010000118.1, read as the reverse complement.
ATTGTGGCATGCCCGTGACCATGAAAGATCTTGGCATTGACCGGCTGAGCCCGGCGGATCGCGTCGCCCTCGCGCAAGAGATATGGGACAGCATCAACGACGAAAACGACCTGCCGCCGCTTGATGAAACGCAGCGCCGGGAGATCGATCGTCGGCTGGAAGCCCATGCAGCCAATCCGAACGCGGCGATTCCGTGGGAACAAGTCGAGGCTGAAGCATTAGCTCGGCTGCGCCGATGAATGTACGCTTCGTTCCGGAAGCCCAGACCGAATTCGACGATGCCGCCGATTGGTATGAGCGCAAGCGAGCGGGGCTGGGAGTCGATGTCGTGGCAAAAGTGCGCGACGTGATCCACCGCATTTCCGTCACGCCGCGCATGCATCAGATTGTGTACCGCGATGTTCGCCGAGCGGTTGTTGCCAGGTTTCCATACATCGTTCTCTATCGAGAAGTAGGAAACGAGATCGTTGTTGTGGCCGTCTTCCATACCTCGCGCAATCCGGCCGTTTGGCTATCCAGGGCCGACAGTCCATAGAATCTTCGCATCGGTGAATGCAACATTGCGGGAATCCTTCCATGCGCCGACGTTTCCTTGCGTTCCTTTCAGCATGTCTCTTTGCATCAGCACATACCGCATTCGCCGAAAACTGGCCGGAGTTCCGCGGTCCCTCTGGCCAGGGGCATTACACGGGCAAGAAACTCCCCATCGTGTGGAGCACCACCGAGAACGTCGTCTGGAAGACCAAGATTCCCGGCGCCGGCTGGTCGTCGCCGATCATCTGGAAAGGCCGGGTCTACTTGACCTCGGCGATTCCCATCAAGGACAGCAAGGACCTGTCCCTGAGCGCGCTGTGTCTCGACGCCGGCGACGGCAAGATCCTCTGGCAAACCGAGGCGATCCGTCAGGACGCGGCCAAGCCGGCGCGCGTCCATCCCAAGAACAGCCACGCCAGCCCGACGCCGATCACCGACGGACAACGCCTTTACGTCCATTTCGGCCATCAAGGGACGGCATGCCTCGACCTCGCCGGCAAGGTCCTGTGGCGAACCACCGAGCACCGCTACGCGCCGGTCCATGGCGCCGGCGGCACGCCGATCCTCGTCGATGACCGGCTCATCTTTTCCGCCGACGGCGGCGATACGCAGCACGTCATCGCTCTCAACACGGCGACCGGCAAGACCATCTGGAAGACCAAGCGCAACAGCGAGGCTTTCAAGAAGTTCTCGTTCAGCACGCCGCTCTTGATCACGGTGAACAACCAGAAACAAATCGTCAGCCCGGGCAGCGATGCCGTGGTGGCGTACGATCTCGACGGCAAGGAGCTGTGGCGCGCGAAGTACGACGGTTACTCGGTAATCCCGCGCCCGGTGTTCGGCCACGGCATGGTGTTTTTCAGCACGGGCTACGACAGCCCCAGCGTGATGGCGGTGCGCGTGAACGGCAAAGGCGACGTGACCGAGAACCATGTCGCCTGGACATTGGCCAAGGGAGCGCCGCACGCGCCGTCGCCGTTGCTTGTGGGCGATGAGTTGTACATCGTCTCAGACAGCGGCATCGCGAGTTGCCTCGACGCCCGCACCGGCGCGGTTCACTGGCAGGAACGGGTCACCGGCAACTTCTCCGCGTCGCCGACCCACGCCGACGGCAAGCTTTACCTGCAGAGCGAGGACGGCGTCACCACGGTCTTGAAGGCGGGCAAGACCTTCGAGCGTCTGGCCGAGAACGAGCTCAAGGAACGCACCTTCGCATCGCACGCCGTGGCCGACGGCGCGATTTACTTGCGGACCGAGACGCAGTTGTATCGGATTCAGGCGAAGTGAATTTCGTCGGCCATGCACCTATAATCACCTCATCCGGCATCCCGGGAGAGTGCAATCATGGCGCAACCTGTGCGTCCCATCGCGTTGCGCAAGGAAGGCGACGACCGCCTGCTGATCGACTGGAGCGACGGCCATCAGAGCGTCCACACGTGGCAAAAGCTGCGCGCGAATTGCCCCTGCGCCGGCTGCCGGGACGAGCGCGAGAAACCGCCCGAACCGTTCCGCATCCTCAAGCCCGCCGAGCTGGCCCCGCTCAAACCGGTCGGCATCGCACCTGTTGGACACTACGCGTACAAAATCACCTGGAGCGACGGCCACGACACGGGATTGTTCACGCTCGAGCATTTGCGGCAGTTGTGTGAATGTGTGGAGTGTTCAAAAAAGTGAACTGAAACAATGATGAAGCGAGGTGGAGGCTTGCGGTGGGCATCGATGTCACATTGCAATCGGAACGCGGCGAGCCGCTCCGCACCGTAAGCGACCCTCGCGGGCTTGTAGTCCGGTTGTTGCGTGAGGTTGACGAAAGCGATTCGAGATGCCTCCGATTCGTTGATCCCTACGGAGATGCGACGTTCAACCGGCTTCAAATGCCGTGCCTGATCCAAGAGTTGCAACAGACAATCGACAAGGTGTCCGACCCGGCTGTTCGGGCTCATGGTGGCGAGATCTTGGAATTGGCCAAAGATTGCGAAAGGCAGATCCACCTGTATCTCAAGTTTGTCGGCGATTAGGCGCAATGTGGAATGGAGACAGCGATGCAACCCGGAACACCTCAGAAAATCACCCTCCCCGGCGTCAAGCACGTCATCGCCGTCGCCAGCGGCAAGGGCGGCGTCGGCAAATCCACCGTCGCCACGAATCTGGCGCTGGCCCTGCACATGCTCGGCCGGCGCGTCGGCCTATTGGATGCCGACATCTACGGGCCCAGCATCCCGATCATGATGGGCATCCACGAGACGTTCGATCCCAACACCGCGAAGTTCCCGCTCGACCGTTACGGTCTGAAGCTGATGTCGATGGGCTTCATCGTCAAGCCCGAGCAGGCGATGATCTGGCGGGGGCCGATGGTGCACAAGTATCTCACCGCGTTCCTCACGCAGATTCCGTGGGGTGAGCTGGATTACCTGGTGATCGACCTGCCCCCCGGCACCGGCGACGCGCAACTTACCCTGACTCAGACGGCGCCGCTCTCCGGGGCCGTCATTGTCACCACGCCGCAAGATGTCAGCCTGATCGACGCCCGCAAGGGCCTGGAGATGTTCCGGCAGGTCAACGTCCCCGTGCTCGGCATCATCGAGAACATGAGTTACTTCGTCGGCGCGGACGGCCAGCGCTACGAGATCTTCCGCCACGGCGGCGGCAAGAAGCTCGCCCAGGAAGCCGGCGTGTCGTTCCTGGGCGCCGTGCCCATCGACCCACGCGTCGCCGAGTGCGGCGACCACGGCGATCCGATCGTCCACAAGCATCCCGACAGCGAAATCGCCAAGACCTATCTCGATCTGGCGACGGTTGTGTCGTCCGAGATCGGCAAGGCCGGCGCTCCCGGCGAATTGCCGGGCTTGCAACTGTAAAGAGCAGCCGCCCGCCAACGTCGCCGTGGCGTCCGGCGCTACGGCGACGCCCGAAACCCGCGATGACCTGGCGGAAACTTTTCGGCCCAGCGGCATGGGGCCGCGGGGCAAATAGCCTGATTCGCTCCTATCGTCGTCATGTCATGGAGACTCCTAATGACGCTGCGCTGCACAATTACGTTGGGAATTGGTCTGCTCCTGCTTGCCGGCAGCCAGCGCTTGCCAGCGCAAGAAAAGAAAGATCCGACCGATCCGAGCGCCCCCGGACCGGAACACAAAGTCCTCGAACGCCTGACCGGCACCTACGCCGCCAAGGTCAAGGCCTATTTCGCGCCCGGCAAGCCGCCGGAAGAATCGACCGGCGTCATGAAACGCAAGATGCTGATGGGCGGCCGCTACCTCCAGGAGGAATACGAAGGCAAGATCGGCCCCGAGAGCTTCAGCGGCATGGGGCTCGTCGGCTTCGATAAGATCAAGAAGAAGTACGTGGTCACCTGGATTGATTCCATGTCCACCGGCTTCATGAGCAGCGAGGGCACGTACGACGCCGGCCGGAAGATCTTGACGTATGTCAGCGAGGACATCGACCCCAGCACCGGCAAGAAAATGAAAGGCCGCGACGTGCTCCGCTTCGACAGCGACGATCAGCAAACGTTCGAGATGTACCGGCAAGCAACGGACGACGGCGCCAAGGAGGTGAAGGTGCTGGAGATTGTTTATACGCGAAAGAAGTGAGTCACCTTGTCACTTCTTCAGCGGCCCCAGCACCCCCGGCTGCCGGTGGAGCAGCGAGACCTCGTCCGGCGTGAGCGGCCGATTGAACGTGGCCAACTCATCCAGCAAGCCGATGTAGTTGACCGCGACGTAGATGCCCGCCTTGTCCAGGTCCCAGTCCATGGCGATGGCCCGGTCCTTGACGGCGCCCTGCCATTTGCCGTCGATGAACAACTCGGCGTGCGCGTCGGCCTTGCCGGTGTCGAAGTTCCGCCAGGAAATCACGAAGTGATGCCACTCGCCGGTGCGGTAGGCCACGCCCGGCACGCGGACCAGGGGCGCTTGCGGGTCGTCTTCGCCGATCGCCTTTTGACCCGCGGGCACGGCAGGGAAGACGCCCATGCGCAGGTCGCGGCGCGGCTTGGCGCTGGTGAAGTCGATCCAGATGCCGCCATTGCTTGCGCCCTTTTGCGTGATCTGCACAGGATCGCAGAACGTCGTCTTCAGACGTTCGTTCGGGTCGGTATTGATCCACAGGCTGACCGCGCCTCCCCAGCCGCCTTTCTTGAAAGCAAGATGGCCGCGAGCCGGCAGGAAGATGCGGCCGCTATTCGGCAGCACGTCGACGGCTTCGAGCGCGCCGCCATGGACGCCTTTGCCGGCGGCGATGCGGAACGCCTTGGCGTCGAAGCCTTTTTCGAAAACGTACTTCGACGGATCGCCGGGCGTGCCGCTGCGGGTGGCGAAGTCGCGGCCGCCGCTGCCGAAGTCCGCGCGGACCTCGGCGTCGAACGACGCGTACAGCAGCGCCGCTCGGCGCAGCTCCGCTTCCTGCGCGACGGCGTCGGTCGTCATGATGGCCATCACCAATGCTCCCCCAAGCCAATGAGTCAGGTTCGACATGTGGAGTTTCCCGCAAGGCGCAACCGGTAATGGTTCGCGGATTGATTATCGAGGCGCGTCACCAGGCTTTGCAAGCGAAATGCGATCGTGGCGCGGTTTTCGAAGTCGCGCCGCTCGTGGTACAGCCAGCGCAGCCAGGTCACGACCGCGGTGATCACCCCCGCCCGTTCCAGCACGGCGACCAGCGCCTGTTCCTGCTCCGTGAGCGGCCGGACAGTCCGGTAGGCCGCGAACGCGCTGTCCCAGGCGGCGTAGTCGTCGCCCGCCAGGCTGCCGAGCAGGCGGGCCAGATCGACGGCGGCGTGATCCTCCTTGACGCTGCCGTAGTCAATCAAGCCGGAGACGCGGTCGCCGCTGAAGAGCACGTGGTCATGCCACGGATCGCACCAGCATGGATGCAGCCGCAACCGGACGTCGCGCCACGGTTCGAGGGACCTCTCGATTTCCGGCGCCCGATCGGGCAACAATCGCCAGGCCTGTTCGGCCATGGGACGCGCGGGATCGTCGGCCGCGATGGCCGGCCGCCACCCAGCCGCGACCAGCGCGCGCCAACCGCGCAGCGTTTCCAGCCGCCGGCGCACGGCGGGACACGGTCCGGTCCGCGGCGCCAGGTCTTGCCAGGCGCCGTGCAAGCGCGCCAGCGCGGCCGTCGCGGCGTTCAGCCGCGCCGGCCGCGAATGTTCATGGAAGTTGGCATCACCGGGAAGCCAGCTCGAGACGTCCCAGACCCGGCCGCCATGCTCGACGGCGCTGACGCCTGTGCTCGTCGGCAACACCGACGTCACGAAATCAACGCCATGCCGCCGCGCCCGGTCCAGCAGCTCGTGAATCCAGGCCAGGCTGACCACGGAGTGATCGTTCGTGGGCCAGGCCTTGAGGCAGAACGCTCCGGCGGCCGACTCCACGCGCCACAACCGCGCCCCGGAGAAGCCGCCGCGATTGCCCAGGAATTGAGCGGCGCAGCCGTCGAGCGCCGGATAGCGCCCCAGAACCTCGGGAGGTGCGTCGGCAAGTGCAAGCATGGCCGCGAGAATCTCACGTCACCAGATGAACGGCCGCAGCAGCACGTACGCCGTCAGGCTGACCGCGCCGGCGAACGCCAGGAAGTACAGGAGGATGGCCAGCCAGCGTCCCCAGGCGTCGAAACCCCAGGCATCGCCGGCGCGGCCCGGCAGCGGCACTTCGAAGCGCTCGTAGGGACTTGTGGATTGGTCGCGGCGCGGCGTGGTCGGCGGCGGCAGCGGCACCGCGGCGGCCCGCGCCTTATTCTCATCTTGAAAGCGATAGACCGGAGACGTTGCCGCGCCGTTCTTGCCGTTGCCGTGCAGCAGCTTGGTCGCCTGCTCGGGTGGAAACAGTCGTCGCAAGTCCGCGAGATAGTCCAGGATGTCGCCCGATTGCAGCGCCTCGGCAAACGAGTCATACGGCCGGAACAAACTGTGCGGGCTCAGCGCCAGCAGCCGCCGGCGCAGCCGTTCGGCCTCGTCCCGGCGCCCGGAGCGGAACGCGGCGTCAGCGGCCAGCACCAGGAAGATGTCGCGCTGCCGCGCTTCCTGCTGCCGATCGCAAACCTCGGCCAGCTCTTCGTACGTGTTGTGAATCGCCACCGTGGTTCACTCCCGACCTAAAATGAGCATAACCGTTTCGCGGCGTGGATTCCAGAAAGGACCGGCATGATCACCGATCCGCAGGGGCCGTTGCACGACGTTCGCGTGCTCGACTGTTCGCGCGTGCTGGCGGGCCCGTTCTGTGGGCAACTGCTCGGCGACCTCGGAGCGGAGGTGATCAAGGTCGAACGGCCGGGAACCGGCGACGACACCCGCGGCTGGGGCCCGCCCTTCGCCGGCGAGCTGAGCGCGTACTTCCTGTCGTGCAACCGCAACAAGCAGAGCGTGGCGCTGGACCTGAGCAAGCCGGCCGGACTCGATGTCTTCTATCGACTGGCCGCCAAGAGCGACATCCTCCTGGAGAATTTCCGCTCGGCCAGCGCCGACAAGCTCGGTCTCAGCCCGGAAAAGCTTTTGGCCCACAACCCGCGGCTCATTATCTGCTCGATCTCCGGCTACGGTCGCACCGGTCCGCTCAGCGACGTGCCCGGCTACGATTTCGCGATCCAGGGCCTCAGCGGCCTGATGAGCATCACCGGCCCGGTGGACGGGCCGCCGTCGAAGGTCGGCGTGGCCATCACGGACATCCTCACGGGCTTCTACGCCGCCACGGCCGTGCTCGCCTGCCTGCACGCCCGGAAAACATCGGGGCACGGTTACGCCATTGACCTTGCCCTGCTGGATTGCGCCGTGGCTTCGCAGGTCAACATGGCCCAGGCCTATCTCACCAGCGGCGCCGTGCCGCCGCGCCAGGGCAACGCCCATCTGCAGATCGTTCCCTATCAAGCCTTTGCCACCCAGGACGATTGGCTGATCCTGGCGGTCGGCAACGACAGTCAGTGGCAACGCTTCTGCCAGGCCGTCGAGCGCCCCGACTGGAGCGCCGATCCGCGCTTCACGACGAACACGCTGCGCGTCCAGAACCGCCACGAACTGATACCGCTGCTCGAAGGCTTGTTCCGAACCCGGAGCGCGGCCGCCTGGCGCGAGCTGCTCGACCGGGCCGACATCCCCAACGCGCCGGTGTGGAACTACGCGCAGCTGTTCGCCAGCGAGCAGGCGCCAGTGCGCGGCCTGCGCGTCACGGTTCGTGATGCGGCGGGCCGGCCGGTCGACTTGATCGGCTCGCCGGTGCATCTGACGGGGGCCGCCTTGCCGGCGCCGACAATCGCGCCGCGCCTGGGGCAAGACACCGCCGCCGTGCTGACACGGGTTTTGGGGATCGACCAGAAGACCTTGCAGCAATTGCGCCGTGATGATGTGACAGGATAGACATCCAGCCGTCGGCCGGATCATTTCATTTTCCCGGGGGGGGGAGAGATTTCAGCTTTCGGACCAAGCGCCGGAAGTTTTGACAACTTGACTTGCATCGTCCAATGGAGGTGTGCGATGATCCGATTCTTCGCGGTCTTGTTCCTGCTGGGTTCACTAGGAAGCGGTGTCGCGCGAGCGGAGTTTGATGTGACGATCGATAACCTCAAGAAGACGAGCATCGGCATGATGAAGTGGAAGGTTGAGTATTCCGGCACGTTCAAGAAAATGACCGACAGGGGCGGCGGATACGAAAAGTGGGATATGGTAACGTTCAAGATTGAGCAGACGGGGAAGTCCGCTGTTGTCAGTCAGGTTTACGTGATTCCGCCAACATTGACCGCGGACGGCAGCTGGAGCGCGGTGTCGACCGTCGACCAGACCGCTGATCCCAACTGGAAAGCATGGGCGATAGCTACGATTCATACCAATGCGACTGACACCGTTGTGGTACAGCCAAACAAGGAGTTCACGCTGCCGTAATGCCGTAAACAAGGAAGGACTTGTCCTGGGGAGGATTCCGATGCAAGTTCACAAGACAAGCCGGTCGGGGCTTACCCTGGTTGAATTAATCGTCGTGGTTGCGATTATCGCCGTCCTGCTAGCACTGCTGCTCCCAGCCGTTCAGAAAGTGCGCGAGGCGGCGATTCGGATGCAAAGTGCGAACAACCTCAAGCAGATGGGGCTGGCTTTGCACAGTTTTACGGAGCTGCACAAGGGAAAGCTCCCCGATTGCACCGGCTTGTGGTGGTGGGGTCTGGATACCGAGCGCTCAGTGCATATGGCCCTGATGCCCCATCTGGAACAGGGGAGTATCTCAAGAGCATACCAGGCACTGTACGGGCCAAACAAGATCGGCGATCAATTCACCATCCTCGTCTACTTGAGCCCCGCCGATCCCACCATCACCAATCAAGGGAAAGCCAGGACTAGCTATGGAGCCAATGCCGCGGTGTTCACTGGAATCTCGAGCGTAAACCGAATTGCGGACGGCATGTCGAACACCATTGCTTTTTCCGAGCACTACTCCGGTCGTTGTCAAGGAGCCTTGTTCAGTTGGTTTGTCCATTCGACTGATTTTGTCTTCCCGAATCTCAACCAAGTCAACCGGGCGGCGACGTTCGCGGATGGGCGTTTTGGCGACGTCATTCCCGTAACCGTTGGGACAACCACGAGAGCGTCTGTGGCCGGTTTGACGTTCCAAGTTCAACCCAGGCCTGCGGACTGCGACCCGAAAATACCGCAAACGCCTCATTCCGGGGGCATGCTCACGGCGCTGTTCGACGGCAGTGTTCGTACCACCGCCGCCTCGGTTTCCGAGTTCACGTTTTGGTCCGCGGTGACGCCAGCCGGTGGCGAAGTGCTCGGCAACGACTGGTAGACTACAGAAGTGATACATCTCGAATCGCGTCGAGCCGCGCGCCACGTCATACGGCGCCCGGCGGTGAGAACGTCACAGGGTGACCGTGCCGTCACTGCTCACTGTCCTTCCATCAGCGCCGTCAGCTCCCCTTCCAGTCGAGAAATCAGGGCCGGATTGGCCTGTTCCGGACGTGTGCGGGCAACGTTCGTGAAATGGCGCAGGAAATTGCGGGCGATGCGCTCCCGGTCGGTGGCGCCGCGTTCCGCCAGCGGCAAGTTCGCCAGGTACTCCGGATAGAACAGTTTGGAGTAGTTCAAGACGCGCTGGCTCGCTTCCGCCAGACGCAGCTTGCCGGACTCGATGTCCCGGCACACGTCCTCGGCAAACTGGGCGAACGCATCGCGGCGGGCGCGGTTGATCTCGTAGCGCTCGGCCTGGCGCTGCTCACTGGCCGCACGGCGTTCGGCGGAGTCTTGCACTGGTCCGGGCTGCGCGAACAAGATCGCGGTCAAACCGAGACATGCCAACAGCAACACTCCGCCCGACAGCGATTTCATGGCGCACCCCGTACGAGACTTCTGTTATCCAAGAGCGTGGAGAGGCGGTGTTCCGGACACCGCTCCTGCGAGCCGCAGTCGCGACGCAGTCGGCGCTCGCGAAGAACGCCGGCGCGGAAGGCGGGATATTAGGAGATTAGACCACGGTCCCTCGCGAAAGTTCCGGCCGCGCAGTCCATTTTTCCCCGGTTTGTTGCGAAATCCGTTCGGAATCCAAAGGCTGCTTGCCACATGTCCCGCGAACCAATGTCATCTTAACGTCACTACTCATGAAAACTCGATGAGCTACGTGCCAATCTTGCGCCCGCAGACGCGGAACCCCCAAATCCCTAACGTAGTCTGGGCGAGGGCCGCGAGTCGTGCGGTGCAGGTGCGGCTTGGCTCGTCAAACCTGCTGGCCCGCGGACCTGTTGGCGAAGGAGGTCTCCCCATGGCCGTGAAGATTGGCATCAATGGTTTTGGACGCATCGGCCGGCTCGTGTTCCGCACGATCAAGGCCCGCAACGCACAAGCCGTCGAAGTCGTCGCCGTCAACGATCTGTTCGACGCGCCGACCAACGCGCATCTGCTCAAATATGATTCGACCTACGGTCCCTACGACGGCACGGTCGAGGCCAGGGACGGACAGATCGTCGTGGACGGCAAGACGATCAAGGTTAGCGCCGAACGGGACCCGGCGGCGATCCGGTGGGCCGACCTGGGCGTGAGCATCGTCATCGAGTGCACCGGGCTGTTCACCGACGCCACCAAGGCCCGCGCCCACATCGACGGCGGCAAGGCCAAGAAGGTGATCATCTCGGCCCCCGCCAAGAACGAAGACATCACCATTGTCCTGGGCTGCAACGGCGAGCTGTACAACCCTGCCAAGCATCACATCGTGTCCAACGCATCGTGCACGACCAACGGTCTGGCGCCGGTGGTGAAGGTGCTCAAGGACGAGTTCGGCATCGACAAGGGGCTGTTGACCACGGTCCACGCTTACACGAACTCGCAAAAGCTGCAGGACCTGGGCGCCAAGGACCTGCGCGACGCCCGCGCCGCCGCCCAGAACATCGTCCCGAGCGAGACCGGGGCCGCCAGGGCGGTCTACAAGGTCATCGACGGCCTGGAAGGCAAGTTCGGCGGCATGGCGTTCCGCGTGCCGACGACGACCGTATCGGTGGTCGATTTCACGGTCATCCTCAACAAGCCCGCCACCAAGGAATCGATCCGCGAGGCCATGCTCAAGAACGCCGGCAGCGGCCCGATGAAGGGGATTCTCGGCGTCACCGATGAGCCGCTGGTCTCGACCGACCTGCGCGGCACCACCTATTCTTCGGTCTTCAGCGCCCCCGACACACTCGTCGTCGGCAACCTCGCCAAGGTGGTAGCCTGGTACGACAACGAATGGGGCTACGCTTGCCGGCTGGGCGACCTGGCGGCGCTGATCGCGAGCAAGCTGTAGCAGCCATGAAATACTTCTTCTTCCACCTCATGTCGTGGCCGTACTTGCCCGACGACTTCGACGCCAAGTACGACTCTGCCTGGGTGTGGCTGCCGAACTCGCTCTACGACCCCGTCAAGGGCCACGAGCTCTACCGCGAATACATCAACACGCTCGCCTTGGCCGATGAGCTCGGCTTCGACGGCATCTGCGTCAACGAGCACCATCAAAACGCCTACGGCCTGATGCCGTCGCCCAACGTGATCGCCGGGGCGTTGACGCAGCGGACCCGGCGCGTGAAGATCGCCGTCGTCGGCAACGCCCTCCCCTTGTACAACCCGCCGCTGCGCGTCGCCGAGGAGTTCGCCATGCTCGACGTCATGTCGGGCGGCCGGCTGATCGCCGGCATGGTCATCGGCGGCGGGCCGGAGTACTTCGCGTACGGCGTCAATCCGACCTTTGCCCGCGAGAAGTTCCGGGAGGCGCTCGACCTGATCCTCAAGGCCTGGACCGTGCCGGGGCCGTTCGAGTGGAATTCGAAGCACTACTACTTCCGCTACGTCAATCCGTGGCCGCGGCCGTTGCAGCAGCCGCACCCGCCGATCTGGATTCCCGGCGTCGGCAGCAAGGAGACGATCGAGTTCGTGGCCCAGCGCCGCTTCGCGTACATGGGAGTGCCGTACTTTCACATCGACGTGTTTCGCCGGGTGTTCCAGCAGTTTCGCGACGCCTGCGCCGCGGCCGGCTACACCGCCAGTCCCGAACAGATGGGTTGGGGCGTGCCGATCTACGTCGCCGAGACCGACAAGCAGGCCCGCGCGGAATTCGAACAGCCGTTCTGGTACTTCGTCAAGAACCTGATGAAGAACATCCGCCTGGCGCCGCCGGGCTACACGTCGCCGCAATCGGCGTTGGCGATCCTGAAAAACCAGTCGCTATTCTTGTACTCGCAAAAGAGCTGGGACGACGTCGAGAAGGGTGTGTTCGCGATCGTCGGCAGCCCCGCGACCGTGCGGCAAAAGCTCGAACACTACCAGAAGGAGCTCGGCTGCGGCGTGGTCCTGACCGGCTGTCAGACGGGGACGATGCCGCATGAACTGGCGCGCAAGAGCATGGAGCTGTTCGCGCGCGAGGTGATGCCGCACACGCGCGGCGCGGGTTGAACTTCGGAAGTCTGTTTACTGTTTCGCGCTCGCGCCGCGCAACCTTGGATAGCAGCCATGCTCGACATCCTCAAAAAACTGAAGTTCGGCGCCCGCGTGCTGCTCGCCAAGAGCGGCGGGCAGCCCGAGACCATCGACCTGCACGGCCGGCCCACGGTCCTCATGCACGCCGGCGACGGTCCGCCCTTCGTCTATCTGCACAGCACCCTCGGCGAAGGGTTCATGTGGCTGCCGTTCTTCCAGAGTCTCGCCAAGAAGTTTCGCGTGATCGTCCCAACGCATCCCGGCTTCGGCGGCTCGGGCGGCTTCGACCGGATCGATGCCGTCGAAGACATGGCATTCCACTATGTCGAGCTGCTCGACGCGCTCGGCCTGGATGAAGTCGTCCTGGGCGGCGTCAGCCTCGGCGGCTGGATCGCGGCCGAGTTCGCCGTGCGCTGGCCGGAGCGCGTCAAGAAACTCTGGATCGCCGACGCCCCCGGCCTGTGGGTCGAAGGCCGGCCGCTGCCCGACTTGTTCCGCGTCATGCAGGACCGCGACGCGTTGCGCCGCCTGTTGTTTCACGATCCCGAAGGTTACATGGCGTCGCTGGTCATCAAGAAAGAGGTCGACGAGCAAACCATGCTCCGCGGCTTTCAAGCCATGACCGTGCTGGCCCGGCTCGTCTGGGAGCGCCCCTACGATCCGAAGCTGGCCGAGCGGTTGCGGCGCGTCCAGTGCCCGACCTTGCTCCTGTGGGGCGACGACGACCGCCTGGTGCCGCCGGCCTACGGCGAGGCCTACAAGAAACACCTGCCGCACGCGGAGCTGAAGCTCATCAAGGGCTGCGGACATTTGCCGATGTTCGAGAAGGAAGCCGAGTTTGTCGAAGCGCTCGTCGCATTTGCCAAGGACTAGAAGGTATGGTCCAATACTCGTGGCTGCCGCTGGGGCTTGGCGTTCGCTGCGATGCGCCAGCATCGTGACGTTTGCAGTGAACGCTAAGCCGCAAGCGGCGAAGAAGGGTTTCGGAGGTGCTCGCAAATGGAACTGCTGTTCACCGTGGACAACATGGTCGCGCTGGCGACCTTGACCGCCCTCGAGATCGTGCTCGGCATCGACAACATCGTCTTCCTGGCGATCCTGGCCGGCAAGCTCCCTCAGCATCAGCAAGCCAGCGCCCGCCGCATCGGCCTGTCGCTCGCCATGATCATGCGCATCGCGCTGCTGCTGACTCTGGGCTGGATTGTCGGACTGACCGGCGACCTGTTCACCTTCCCGCGCTTCTGGACCAGCGATCCCGATGATGTCTACGGCGTGAGCGGCCGCGATCTGATCATGCTCGTCGGCGGCCTGTTCTTGATCGGCAAGGCGACCTACGAAATTCACGACAAGCTCGAAGGCAACGAGGCGACCGGAGCGCCGCCGGCGCCGTCGTCCTTCGGCATGACCATCGTGCAAATCGTGCTGATCGACATCGTGTTCTCGCTCGATTCCGTCATCACCGCTGTCGGCATGGTGCAAACACGGCCCGATGCCGCATGGGTCGGACTGACGATCATGATCGCGGCGGTGATTATCGCAGTGGTGGTCATGTTGTTCTGCGCCGGCGCGATCGCGGACTTCGTCCACCACCATCCCACGATGAAGATGCTGGCGCTGTCATTCTTGATTCTGATTGGCACATCGTTGGTCGCCGAAGGGCTGCATGTTCACCTGCCCAAGGGCTACGTCTACTTTGCGATGGCGTTCTCGCTGGGTGTGGAGCTGCTGAACCTGCGGATGCGAAAGGTCTCAGTGCCGGTCGAATTGCACCAGACCTACGTGCAGACGGGCGCGGACCCCGCCGGGCCTGCCGCGGCGTCTGCGAAAAGCTGACCGCGTGCGACCGGGGCGCGGGGCGCGGAATTTGGTTTCCACCCGCCCCCGGAACTGCCATAATCACGGAATCGGAAATCATGACCCGTTCGTTGACTCTCTAGCGCTGCGGAGAATCTCATGCATCGTCGTCTATGTCTGGCCGTCCTCCTCGGTCTGCTGGTCGCCCTCCCGCTGGTCGCCCTCCCGCTGGTTGCGGGGGGCGCCAAGAAGCTCGTCCTCAAAGTGCTCGTACCGGAGGAAGACGCCGAGATCACCGTCAACGGCAAGGTGATCGAGGGCGAAGGCACGGAACGCAAGATTGTCGTCGGCAACCCGCCCAAGGGAAAGAAGTTCCACACCGTGGTCGGCACCTGGGAGCCCAACAACTACACCAAGTTCACCCGCACCCGCAAGGTGCCGGTCGATTCCAAGGGCCCGGTGACGGTGGACCTGACCAAGGCGTACGACAAAGAGAAGATCAAGATCCGCTGGGTGCCGACGCCGGAAGACGTGGTCGACAGGATGTGCAAGCTCGGCAAGGTCACCAAGAAGGACACCGTGTACGACATCGGCTGCGGCGACGGCGTCATGGTGTTCCACGCCGTCGAGAAGTTCGGCGCCAAGCGCGGCGTGGGCATCGACATCGACGAAAAGCTCCTCAAGAAGTGTAAGGACAAGGCCAAGGAACACAAGCTGGACGACCGGGTCGAGTTCCGCTATGGCGACGCGCTCGAGATCAAGGACGTGTCCGACGCCGACGTGGTGCTGTTGTACATGGGCGACGACGTCAACCTGCGCTTGCGGCCCATCTTGCAAAAGACCTTGAAGCCGGGCAGCCGCATCGTCTCGCACCGCTTCCTGATGGGCGACTGGCGTCCGACCCGCACCGAAGCGTTCACCGGCGACGACGGCGATGAATACGAGATTCACTTGTGGGTGATTGAGAAGAAGAAGTGACCCATGCACGAATCCCGCAAGCTCGTCACCGCCGCTCCGGAAAACAGCGAAACGCCCATCGACGACGTCCGGAGCTGGGTCACGCCCAACCGCCTGTTCTTCGTGCGCAATCACTTCGCCATGCCGGAACTGTCGCTGGATCGCTGGCGGCTCCGCGTCGGCGGCGCCGTCCAGCGGCCACTGGAGCTGACCTTCGACGACATCGCCGCCCTCCCCGAACGCACCGTGTTCGCCACCATGGAATGCGCCGGCAACGGCCGCTCGTTCCTCAGCGCCAAGCAGGCCGGGGTGCCGTGGGGCGCCGGCGCCGTCGGCCATGCGGAATGGACCGGCGTGCCGTTGCACGTCGTCCTGCAACGGGCCGGCCTCAAGCCGGGGACCCGCGAAATCGTGTTCGAAGGCCACGACACCGGCACGGAAGCCGATCATCCGCAGCCGATGAACTTCGCCCGTAGCTTGCCGCTCGACAAGGCTCTCGATCAAGATACCCTGCTGGCGTATCGCATGAACGGCGAAATGCTCGAGCCCAGCCACGGCTTTCCGCTGCGGCTTCTGGTTCCGGGATGGTACGGCGTCGCCTCGGTGAAATGGCTCAGGGGCATCGACGCAGTCGAACAGCAGTTTCGCGGCTACTACCAGACCGTGAAGTACACGATCCAGCGCGTTACCGGCCGCGGCCAGGAGACGCTGGTCGTCGGCCCGATGGCGGTGAAGTCCGAAATCATCCGGCCCCGCGCCGGCGAGACGCTGGGCATCGGCACCAACCGGCTGTTCGGCGTGGCCTGGGCCGGGCCGGACGCGGTCGCGGGCGTGGCGATTTCGCACGACGCCGGCCGATCGTGGACCGAGGCCCAGCTCATCGGGCCGCGGGCGCCGTATTCATGGACGATGTGGGAATACCTGTGGGAAGTCGCCGAGCCGGGCGCGTACACGCTGGCCGCACGCGCCACCTCGACCGGCGGCCAGGTCCAGCCCGCCGGCCACGACCCGGCCAACGGCGGCTACCAGATCCATTTCAGCCGGCCGCGCACGGTCCGCGTCGAACGGACCCGCCGCATCATCGACCAGCCCGCCACCGCCGACATCCTCCAGTACGACATGAACGCCTTTGCCGAGGACAACATGCGCTTGCCGCTGGACGTGGCGCTGGCGTTTGAGAGCGGCGCGGGGATCTGATCGGAATCCTCATCCCTTATAGAACTTGCCTTCTTTGATGTTCGCCGTCCCCCATTGGTTGATGGCGACCTTGCCTTGTGCTTTCGAACAATGCTCGATGGTGATCGTCGGATTGGGGTCCTTCGCGGGGTCCTTGGGCGGATCGACCTTGCAAACCAGTCCGCAGTGGTCCTGCTTGTCGTTCACCCAGACGTTGCCGACCGCCACATCCTTGACCGCGACCTGGCTGCCCGACTTGCTGACGACGTCTTTGACACGAATCAGAAAGTTCTTCTTGCAGCCGTTGCTGCTTTCTTTGCCGCCGTTCCACCCTTTCTTGTGAGCGATCCAGTGAGCGCAGCCGGTGCCGGGGATCGGCTCGTAGCCGCGCTTACTGTCCATGAACCAGATGAAACATTCCTTGGGCGATACGTGCTTGTCCACCTTCTTGACGGCGTCTTTCTCCGATTGCGGCATGGGTCAACCTCCAAAGTCTGACGAGCTCCACGCGATTGCAGCTTACATCCTATGCCTGCGACAACGTCGTATGCCTCCTCATTCGACCACATCCACCACCTTGCCGTCCTGGTCGGTAATCTCGGTCCTGAGGACCTCCAGCACCACGCCCTTCAGGCCGGGGATCGGATAGCGACCGGCATGCGGCTGGAGCGTGGCGGCCCACTCGACGAGGTGATCGTCCCGCAAGGTGATCGTGACCGCGTCCTCGACCAGCCGCAGCGAGGATTCTTTTCCCGGTTTGAAGACCGCCGTCGCATCCTTGTCGTTCAGGGTCAGTTCGCGGCCATAGGGGAGCCGGCCGAGTATCCGTCGCCTCAGGCTATCCACCGCGATCGACTGCACGCGCACGCACACGGGATCGCTTTTCGTGTCGCACTCGAGGACGATGGCCAGCCAACCGCACGACGAGCCATCCTGCCTGCTGCGG
Organism: Gemmataceae bacterium; assembly: GCA_022616435.1. Classification (GTDB taxonomy): domain Bacteria; phylum Planctomycetota; class Planctomycetia; order Gemmatales; family Gemmataceae; genus JAKEET01. The sequence goes on along the minus strand of JAKEET010000118.1, from coordinate 14,869 downwards.
CGGGCGACCTCGGCGGCGAACTCCGTGTCCGCCATCCAGGATGCGCGGTTCAGGTCGGTGAGCAGGAACGGGTCAGCGCCGCTGCGCAGCTCCAGGAAGGCCGCGGCATTCCACGACGAGATCGCCTCCAGCTCATTCATCGTCAAGCCGACGATCTGCAGGAACTCGACGCGGCCATTGGGTGTCGTGATCGGCGGCAGCTGCGGATCGAGAGCAAAGCTCACGGCGTGAATGCGCGTGGGCGACCCCTCTTGGATCGGGCCATTGAGCGGCATGGTGTGGCCGACGCCGAAGCCGTTGCCCGTCTCGAACACGTAGCGGCCGAGGTTCTGCAGGAAGTTGAAGGCCCAGTTCGGCGGCTTCTCGTCCTCGGCCTGGCAGGTGGAGCGGAAGGTCAGCTCGAAGCCGAAGCCGCTCACGTCGGGGTCGCTGGACTCCTTGGCCCACAGCTCGCTGAAGCCATAGGTCACGAAATGCCAGTGCGGGACCGGTTCGGCATTCTTGTAGGCGCTGATGCCGTGAATCGGATCAGGCCCGCCGAGGGCATACGGAATGACCGTACCGATGTGGTACGGCTCGCGGTCGCCGTAGATGGGCCGCAAGGCGGCGTCGATGGCGTCCCAACCGGGGGCGTCGTCGCTCTCGTCGGTTTCGTCCGTTTCGTCCGTTTCGTCCGTTTCGTCGTGGCGCGCCATGGCAGTCCCTCGTCGTATGGATATCGCGAAACGACGTGTGTGGACACCCTCGGCCGAATCAGGCGCGAGCCAGACAGATTGGAAATCCACCCTGCGGTGTTAAGATGACGGCATGCACGAGGTCTTCGAGCACACCGCCGACCTGGGACTGCGCATCCGCGCCGCCGAGCTCAACGCCCTGTTCGCCGAGGGCGCCCAGGCGCTGTTCGAGACCATCGTCCCGGACCTCGCCAGCGTTCGTCCCGAACAGAAGATCGACATCGTGCTGACCGGGGACGACCGCGCCTACCTGCTGTTCGATTGGCTCAAGGAGCTGCTCTACCACTTCGACGCCACGCATCTGCTGTTTGGCACGTTCGAAGTCCAGGTGAACGACGCGGGCTTGACCGGCGCCGCCTGGGGCGAGCCGCTCGATCCGGACCGCCATGTGCTCGAACACGAGGTGAAGGCGATCACGTATCACGGCTTGCGCGTGGAGCAGACGGCGGACGGGTGGGAGGCGGAGGTCATCATCGACATTTGATGTGCCTACGCGGGGACCTGCACCGGTTCGCCCGAGTGGAACACGACTTTCTTGGGCACGCCCGCTTCTTGCATGGCCTCGAAGCGGGCCGCGGACAGCGGGTGGAGCAGGATACAGCCGATGTTCCAGGTCTTACGGGCTGACGGTTTGACCCAGCGGACGCGGACCAGGTGCCAGGCCTCGCTGGGATCTTCGGTGGTTTGCAATTGCACCTGCAGGATCGTGTCGATCGGAAATGAGCACGAGGCCCGCAAGCACAGGCCGTTCATCGACAGATCGACGACGGCCGCGGTCCAGTTCTGCCGGCCCTTGTCGAACATGGGCTCGCAGGTGGCGGCCAGCTCGACCGGCCGGCGGTCGGCGCGGCGGCGATTGGCGGTGTCGTCGGGCTCATCGTCGGGCTCATCCTTGGGCTCATGGACCGGTGTGACGCGCGCCTTCGAGCCCTTCGCGGCCAGCTGCAGGCGCTGGCGGTCCAGGCAGGCGACAAACTCGGCGCAGGAATTCGGACGCAGTTGGGGCCTGGCGTTCAGCGATCGCGAGATGAATTCATTAAGATCGGCATCGACCTGGGCCAGCTCGCCCAGCGGCACGAACTGGTTGAGCAGCTTGCGCCGCAGGATCTTGAGGTTGCCGCCCGAGCCGAACGGCAGCTGTCCGGTAAGCGCGGTGTAGAACGTCGCGGCCAGCGAATACAGGTCGCAGCGGTGATCGATGTGCTTGGCGTCTTCGAACTGCTCGGGGGCGCCGTAACCCAGGGTGCCCAGGCTCTGCCGCGAACGGGTCAGCACGCTGGCCTGGGCGGAGACATTCTTGAGAAGGCCGAAGTCGCCGAGCTTGGCGGCGCCGTCCGCCTCGAGCATGATGTTGCTCGGCTTGATGTCGCGATGGACGACGCCGTGGTCGTGCAGGCACTGCAAGGCGTCGGTGACTTGCGAGAAGATCCGCACCGCTTCAGCCATCGGCAAGGGACCGCCATCGCGGACGCGGCGATCGAGGTTCTTGCCGGTGACGAATTCCAGGGCTTGATAGAGGTAGTCGCCGATCTCGCCGTATTCGATCGCCCGGACCAGATGAGGATGGGTCAGGTTGCGGGCGATGTCGAACTCGCGGCGAAAACGCTTCTCGATGGTCGGATCCGCGATCGACGAATCCGGCATGATCTTGAGGGCCACGACGGCCCCGGTCTTGCTGTGACGGCCTTTATAGACGACCGCGGTCCCGCCGTGACCGAGTTTCTCGAGAACCTCGTAGGGTCCGAATTGCTTGGCGCTGGCGGTTTGATGGCTCATGAGGAATCTGCTAGGGGAACTTTCGGAGCAGCTCCACGCAACTATAAGTCAAAAACCCGGAAAGTCCAATTCGGCACGACGCTGACGCGCTCGCGTCCCGTTCTCGCAAACCGTCGAACTCGTACACTGTCGAACATGGAATGGCAAGCGTGGACGACGGTCGGCATCGTGCTGCTGGTGATCGGCGTGCTCGGCTTCACCCGGATCACCCCCGATCTGGTGATGGCCGGCGCCCTGACGCTGCTCTTGACCCTGGGAATCCTGAATGAGCGGGATGCCCTCGACGGCTTCGCCAACGAGGGCATGCTCACCGTCGCGGTGCTGTTCGTGGTGGCCGCCGGGATTCGGGAAACCGGGGCGATGTCGTTCCTGGCGCAACGCGTCCTCGGTCACCCCCATACTCCGCTGGCGACGCAGGCGCGGCTGATCTTCCCGATGGCGTCCATGAGCGCCTTCATGAACAACACGCCGCTGGTCGCCATGATGCTGCCGATCGTGGCCGACTGGGCCAAGAAGCACCGCATCGCCCTCTCCAAGGTGATGATGCCGTTGAGCTTCGCCACCATCCTCGGCGGACTGTGCACGTTGATCGGCACTAGCACCAACGTCATCATCGGCGGCTTGATGGCGCGGGAGCTCGGAGAGCCCTTGCGAATGTTCGACCCGGTCTGGGTGGGGCTGCCGTGCGCAGCGGCCGGCCTGATCTACATGCTCGTGACCACCCGCTGGCTGCTGCCCGATCGGCAACCGGCCTTCAGCGACCGGCACGACCCGCGGCAATACACCGTCGAGATGCTGGTCGATCCGAGCAGCCCGCTCGTGGGCCAGACCATCGAGCAGGCGGGGCTTCGGCACCTGACGGGGCTGTACCTCGCGGAAATCGACCGCGACGGGGAAGTGCTCCCTGCCGTCGGGCCGCACGAGCGGTTGCAAGCCAATGACCGCCTGGTGTTCGTCGGCATCGTCGAGTCGGTGGTTGACCTGCAGAAGTTTCGCGGCCTGAAGCCGGCGACCGACCAGGTGTTCAAGCTCAGCGTGCCGCGCACCCACCGCTGCCTGATCGAGGCCGTGGTCTCGAGCAGTTGCCCGCTGGTGGGCACGACCATTCGCGCCGGCCGGTTTCGCACCGTGTACAACGCCGCGGTCATCGCCCTGGCCCGCCACGGCGAACGGGTGGACAAGAAGCTGGGCGACATCGAATTGCGGGCCGGCGACACCTTGCTCCTGGAGGCCCACCCGGACTTCGCGACCCGGCATCGCAACTCGCGCGATTTCTACCTGGTCAGCCGTGTCGAGGATTCGGCCCCCGCCCGCCATGAAAAATCGTGGATCGCGCTGGCCATCCTGGGCGGCATGGTCCTGGCCGCCAGCCTGGACTGGTTGACCATGCTCAACGCCGCGATGCTGGCGGCCGGGTTCATGATCATCACCGGCTGCTGCTCGGCGACCATCGCCCGCCGCAACGTCGACTGGCAGATCCTGATCGTGATCGCGGCATCCTTAGGCCTCAGCAAGGCGCTCGAGACCACCGGCGCCGCTCGCTCGATTGCCGAGGCTGTGCTCGGTTCCGCCGGCGGCAACCCGTGGGTCGCCCTGTTCCTGCTCTATGGCCTGGCCATGCTGTTCACGGAGGCGATGACCAACAACGCCGCCGCGGTCCTGATCTTTCCCATCGCCATCGCCACGGCCCGGACCCTCGGCGTCAGCCACATGCCGTTCGTGATGGCGATCATGATCGCCGCCTCGTGCGGCTTCGCCACGCCGATCGGCTATCAAACGAACCTGATGGTCTACGGCCCGGGCGGCTATCGCTTCAGCGATTACGTCCGCTTCGGCGGCCTGCTGAATCTGTTGATGTGGGCGGTCACCGTGGTCCTCGCACCGTTGGTATGGCCGTTCTATCCATAAAGCTCTGATCCAATGTCGAACTCGTGTCGAAGCGTCACTGTCAACCAAATCGCCGGCGCCGGCGCCAACGCGCCACGTCACCGGAATCAGCCCCGCAATAACGCCGCCACCGGCCGGCCGTCGCTGAACCGCACCGTGCGGCCGATCGGCGTTTGGTTCACGCGGGTGATGTCGATGCCGGCGGCGGTCAGGACGGTCGCGAACAGGTCGGCGACGGGGACCGGGTCGGCGGGGTCGCGGCGGCCTTCGGGGTCGGTGGCACCCACGACCGCGCCGGGGCGGATGCCGCCGCCCGCCAGGGCCACGCTGAAGCCGTTGGGCCAGTGGTCGCGGCCGCCGGCCAGGTTGACGTTGGGGGTGCGGCCGAACTCGCCGGCACACAGGACCAGGGTGCGGTCGAGCAACTGTCGCTCGCGGAGGTCGCGGACCAGGGTGCTGAGGGCGGGATCGAGGATCTCGAGCTGGCTCTGGCACAGGGCGTGGTTGTTGGCGTGCGTGTCCCAGCCGGACAGGGTGACTTCGACGCAGCGGACGCCCACTTCGGTCAGACGCCGGGCGGCCAGGCAGGCCCGGCCGAACGGGGTGTCGCCGTAGGCGCGGCGCAGGGCGATGGGCTCGGACGACACGTCGAAGGCGCGGAGCTGCTCGGAGCTCATCATCTGGCGGGCGGCGGCGACGGTGGCGCGGTGCAAGGTCGCGTCTACCCGTGCCTGGCGGCGGCGTGCGAAGGCTCGTTCGACGACGTCGAGGTCGCGCAGCCGGGCTTCGTCGCGGGATGTGGTCAGTCGCGAGGCGGTGTCCGGGACCGGGGCGGCCGGATCGCCGGTGCGGAAGGCGTCGAACTGGTTGCCGAGGAAGCCGCCGCGCGCCGGCCATTGGCCCGGCAGGATCGACACGTGCCGCGGAATGTCGGTCCCGGCCTGCGGCAATTCATGGCACAGGATCGCGCCGATCGACGGATGGACCACCGTCGGGTCGGGGCGATAGCCGGTCTTCATCGTGTAGGCGGCGCGTTCGTGATCGCCTTCGCGGCTGACCATCGAGCGGACCAGGGCGATGGAGGCCATTTCGCCGGCAGTGCGTTCCAGGCCGGGGGCCAGTTGCACGCCGCGGACCGCGGTGTCGATGGCCCCGGTGCCGGCGGCGATGTTCGTGCCGGGATGGGGATCGAAGGTTTCGAGCTGGCTGGGGCCGCCTTCGAGCCACAGGACGATGATCGAGCGGGCGGTTTGGCGGCGCGCCGGCGCCGCCTCGTCGGCCCGAGTTTCGTCGGCCCGGGCCAGGAAATGGCCGGCCATGGTCAGCCACGAGGCGCCGGCCAGGCCGGACCGGGTCAGGAACTGGCGGCGGTGCAAGGTCGCGTGGGATGCCGCCGCGTGAGAGGGCGCCGCGTGGGCTGGCGGCGTGTGGGATGTCAATGGTTCCATGAGAACTCCGTGGAATTCACGAGGGCCCAGAACAGGTCTTCCATATGCTGGGCCCGGCTCAGGCTGGGATCGGCCAGCGACCGGGTGAAGTGCTCGGCTTCCTCCGGCGTCGGCCGGCGCGTCAGCACGGTCAGGTAGGCGGTGTCGACCGCGTGGCGATCGTCCTTGGCCAGCATGGCGATGCGCGCGGTCGCGTTGAACAGGCCGTCCTTGATGCGGTCGTGGATCAGCGTGCCGTTCATCATCAAGAGCCGCTGCGGGATCGTGCCGGAGCGGCCGTCGAATTCGTCGTCGCCGCTGTCGCCATAGCGTTTGACGAAGTCGTTCTGGTTCGCGGCCCGGATCAAGCGGGTGATGATGTGCGAATCGAGATCGATGGTGGTCACCGATGACGCCTGGATGACACTGCCGACGACCTGCTCGGGCCGCAGGCGGATCAGCGGGAAGGCGGCCCAGGCTTTGTCGTCTTCTTCGGTGATGTCGCGATCGGCGGCGCTGTCGAGGCGGAACACTTCGGTGCTGGCGATGATGCGGATCAGGCGGCGCAGGTCGAAGCCGTGGGCGGCGAAGTCGTCCGCCAGGATGTGCAGGGCGTCGGGGGCCCAGACGTCGGCTTCGATATTGTCCACCGGCTCGACCAGCGGCCGGCCGAGCATCAGCGCCCAGACGCGATTGACGGCGGCGCGGGCAAAATGGCCGTTCTTGGGATGGGCGGCCCACGCGGCCAGGCGCTCACGGCGGCTGCCCTCTTCCGGCAACAGCTCTGCCGCGAACGGCACGCGCGGCGCCGCCACCCGCGTTTCGTTGGTGCTGTGCTCGGTCGCTTCGAACTCGCCGTCGCCGTCGTAGACGCCGGTGAAGCCGATATGCGTCTGCCCGAAGAACGCGGCCAGCGCCTGGAAGTCGGTCTGTTTCCACTCGGCGAAGGGGTGGTTGTGGCACTGGGCGCAATCCAGCCGGATGCCCAGGAAGGCCCGCGTCACCCGCCCGGCCAGGCGAATCGGATCGGGCTGGTTCTTCTTCTGCTGCTGGCTGGTGACGCTGACGAAGTTGGTCGCGGGCTGATCGGTCCACAGGCCCTGCGTGGCGATGAGGTCGCGGACGATCTGATCGTACGGCCGATGCTGGTGGAGCTGTTCGCCGAGCCAGGTGACGAAGCGACGCCGGCGGAACAAGATAAACGGGCCGCCTTCGGTGCCGACGAACGCGCGGGCGAAGCGTTCCGCGAGGTAGTCGGCGGAGCGGCGATCTTGCAGGACGTGGTCGATCCACCACGGCATGCGTTCGTGGGCCGGCAAGGATTCAAACTGGCGGATCTCTTCCAGCGACGGCACCGTACCCATCAGTCCCAGCGCCAGCCGCCGCGCCACGGCAAGATCGGACGCCGGCGGCACGGGTGCGATGTCCCACTCGGCCCAGTAGTTTCGGAACGAGGCATCCACCTTGGCCACGGTGGAGACAAAATCCGCGGCCTGGTAGCTCGGCGCGTCGTAGGTCGTGACCGGCTTCGGCTCCCTGGGCGGGATGAGGTTGTAGCCCAGCGCGAACAGGCCGCCGCCGACCAGACTCACAAACAGCAGATCACGCCACCACATCGGAGACCTCAGTTAGCCACAGATTGACACAGATGAAACACAGAAAAGAAGTCAATCCTTGGTTCTTTTATTGTCTGTGTTCCATCTGTGTTCGATCCGTGGCTGAAGAAAATCACATTCCAAAAAACGGCACCGGGACGAGGAACGCGTGCTGTTCGTACAGGCTCCAGACGCCGTTCCAGCTCGTGTATTGCGTGAAGTACAGCACCAGCACATAGATCAAGGCCGCGGGGATGAACGGCAGCCGGCCGGTCCAGCGGAAGAACCAGTGGCGGTAGGTGTCGCGGCGGCGGGCGCGGGACAGCGCCCAGCCGGTCAGCAGCCGGGCGGGGAAGATGAACATGATGAAGATCAGGCTCGGCAGCCACGCCGCCTCGGCAGGCACCACTTCGATCTTGAGCAAGTACAAGGGGAGGGCGAGCGCCAGCGTGATGACGAATGCAATGCTGTAGGCCCACGGGGCGCGGCAGAACTCGCGCCGCGCTTGCCGGAGCTCGAAGGCGGCGGCGAGGCGGTTCTCCGTCGCCATCCGCAGTTGCAGGAACGGCAGGTAGAGGAGCACCCACGCCAATGCCAGGGCGCCGACGAAGCCGAGCAGCGGCACGGCACGGCCCAGCGCGAGCAACGTGACGGGAATCACCAGCCATGCGAACGCCGCCACGAACCCTCGGAAGCCCAGCCAGAAGTAGTACGGCAGCCGCAACGAGGCCACGAAATCCCAGGTGGCGTCGCGGGCTTCGGTGTAGTAGCCGCCGCGGAACAAGCGTCGCAGCAGCCAGACGAAGTTGAACGGCCACACGAAGTAGCGGAGCCGGCCGCCGCGCGCACAGGCGGCGACAATGTGGAGCGCCGTGAAGGCAATCAACACGATCAGGCCGATGCGCCAGGCGCGGGCGGTGTCGCCGCCGGGTTCGATGACCTGGGCCGAGTAGGCGATGCCCGCGATCAGCCGCACGGGCAGGAGCAGGAGCCAACTCGCCGCCGCCGCGCCGCCGACGCGGGCGGCGAGTCGGGCGCCGATGAAGCCGTCGCGCAACCGGCCGGAACGGGCGACGCGCGCGCCGGCTTCCAGCAGGTAGCCGAGGCTCAGGAACTGAACGACCGGCAGGGCGGCCAGCACCGCCAGCCCGACCATCAAGGTCAGCGCGCCGAACAACCATTCCAGGATGGAGAAGATGCCGCCGATCAGCCTGCCCGACAAGCGAAGCATCCAGCGGATCGGGCCGGGTTGTTCCGGCAGTGGATGGATCAGGAGCGCCGTGCCGGCGTCGTCGGGGGTGGGCTCGGCGAGGAGGACAGCGCCGTGCGGCCTGGCCGGTTCGATGTGTAGTTCATACGAGTCCGCCATGTGAAATGATACTTCATGGACGGCGAACCGGTTTCACGCGCTGGACTTGGTCGCTCAAAAAGCAACGGGCAGCGGGCGCGCAAGAGCTCCGGTTCCGCCGAATTCTTGCGAGTTCCGCTGCCCATCGTGCGAATCAAGATGCTAATCATCCTGAATCTTGTCGCTGATCTTTTCACTGGTCCCCTTGATTTGCTCGACCGCTTTCTGGGTATCCTCGCGAATCTGATCGCGATCGACGAGAAACCAGCCGCGCCAGTACCCGACACCCAGGACCACGGCGGCCAGAACGAAGCACACAGCCAAGAAACTTCTCATGGTTCACCTCCTGTCAGTAGGGCACTTCTGCAACAGCAAACGCCGTGCCCGAGCGCATTTGGCCTTGTCCGGCTCGAGTTTGAAGGATTTTTGAGCAATCGGGTTCCGATGCCTGCGAAAAGTGGTGCCCAACATGGATCACGAGCATCGCAGTGCGGCGCAGCCCGGCGGATGGGACTCCGTCTCGATCCGACCCCGACAGGAGCGGAGTCCTGTCCTACGTGCAGGCCTACTTTTTCGGCCCGCGGCGTTTTTGAACTTCTTGCAGCGCCTGCAAGATGCCGGAGACCTCGGCGGCTCTCGCCGGTGCGCGCGCGGCCGGAACGGGTTCCTCGGCCGCCGGCACGGCGGCCGGGACGCCGGACGCCGCGACAGTCTTTGAAGGACGCGGCGCGGTGGGTGCGCGTCGGCCGCTTGTGCGCCAGACGATGCGGCCGCCGCGCGACAGCAAACCGGTCAAACGTTCGAGCACTTCGAGCAGGAAGACGACGACGGCCGTGACCAGCAGCCAGGCCGCCAGCGGGATAAGCCGGGGATGCTTGGGAATGTCTTTCCAGGCGGTGGCGAGGTCGATGCGTTCCTTGCCGCCGGTGGTCTTGGCGAGCCGTTCCAGCGCCGTCACGCCCCAGCCGGAGCGGCTGGCTTCGCGGGGCAGGGCAGGGGAGGCTTCCGCAGTCTTCAAGAGCTCGGAAGTCTGCGTCGCCGGCTCGAACTCCGGCGAGTACGGCAAACACACGGGAGACAGCGGCACTGGACCGTGGCCGGGGATATCGATCGTGGTCAACGCCGTCTCGCTGCCGTAGAGCGGCACTTCGACGGCCAGCGTATCGGCGGCGGTCCAGGCGAGGCGCGACTTTTCAACGCGCGGTTTCTTCTCGGAGAGGGCGCGCAACGTCACGGCCTCGGGCAGTGCCTGAAACGGATCGGTTTGCCGGTCCGGGTCCAGATGTAGTTGCACGAGCGCCAGGCCCTTCTTCATCTCCTGCGTCAGCACCATGCCGTTGGGAAGGTTCACGGTGCGGCCGGCAGTCCAGCGCGCCAGGCTCGAATAGAAGTCGCCGACGTCCTTCCAGCGCGCCATGGCGCCGGTGTACTTGCCGTCCACTTCGCCGGTGTAGCAGAGGACGCGGCCCGAGCCGGCTTGCCACGACGCGACCACCGGGGCCGAGTATTCGTCGAGCGTCACCGTGGCGAGGTTGGCGCTCGGCCGCAGGTAGCACAGGTTGTAGCCGCCCAGGTTCGGCGGCGCGAAATCCTTGCCGGCCACCGTCAGCAGGCCGGGCGTCGTCTTGATCGGCGTCGGCTCGTCGAGGAACGAGCTGCGGGCCACCACGAACGTGTCCTGCGCGAACAGCCGCGGCAGGTCCTCCGGGCGATCGGTGAAGAACACCCGGCCGTTGCCGCGGGCGGCGATGTCCTTCAAGAGCGCGCCGTCCTTGTCGCCCTCCTTGCCCAGGCCGATGACGCTCACCGTGATATTTTCGGACTTCAGCGTCTTGAGCAGTTCTTCATATCGGCCGGGTTCTTCGGCGTCGGCGGCGTCGGCGAACAGGATGATGTGGCGCGTGCCCGCCTTGGCGTGTTGCAGCATCTTGTGCGCCGCTTCGAGCGCCACGTACACGAAGATGCCGCCCCCCTGGGAGTTGATGGTCAGGATCTTGTCGCGAATCGGCCCCTTCTGCTGGATCGTCGACAACTCATGGACCGTGTGCGGCGCGCTGTCGATGGCGATCACGCCCAGCTCGTCGGACGGCGACAGCAGGTCGAGCACCTGGACGGTGCCGAGGTTGGCGAGGTCCATCTTGACCCGGCCCCCGCCGACCGGCGCCGTCATGCTGCCGGAGCGATCGAGCGCCACCACGATGGCCAGCGACAGCTTGCGATGTTCCTGGCGCAGCTCCATCGACACCGGCATGATCGGCTCGAGCGGCGACTTGAAGTAGCCGCCCGGCCCATACGAGCTGCGGCCGCCGGTCATCATCAACCCGGAGCCGGTTTGCTTGACCCATTCCGCGAGCGTTTCCATGCCGTGATGGCCGACGGCCTCGGCCGGCACGTTTTCGAGGATGACGGCCGCATACTTCGAAAGGTCTTCGAGTGTCCAGTCGCACTTGTCCGGCGACGCCGGCTTGACCTTCAAGCCCCCTTGTTGCAGCAGGAGCGGATAGCCGGATTGCGGCGTCGACGTGACCACCAGTATCGGCCGCTGTCCCGTGATGCCGACCAGGAGCCGGGCGTGGTTGTTTTCGGGGACCGCGTCTTCCTCTTTGGGTGCGATGCTCAAGGCATAACCCTGAGTGCCCGGCTCGCCGGCCTGGTCGCGGAAGGTGAGCCGGTTCAGACCTGCCTCGAACAAACGCGCGCCCGCGGCCAGCCGGACCTGGCCGCGCCGAAATTCATAGGCGATTTCTTGGCGCTTGGGCGCGTACACCCAGGACGTGATCAGGAACGACTCGCCGGGCGCCACGGACGAGGGCGCGTCCAGCCGCGCGACGGCCACGTCGTTCGCCAGCGGCCGTTGCAACGCGCGATAATCGACGGCGATGCCGCGCGCCGCCGCGCGGGCGGCGACGGCGGCCGGCTCACGCCCGGTCCAGCGGCCATCGGAGAGCACCAGCACCCGCCCCGGTGCATCCACCGGGATAGCGCCGAGGGCCGTCTCCATGGCCTCGGTCAACTGCGAGCCGTCGCGGCCGATGTCGTGGATGAAGCCGGGAAATTTGACCTGGCCCGGCGTTTGCTCCAGGGCGGGCGAACGCCCAAAGGCCACGACCGCCAGCCGGTCGTCCGCGCCCAGCGCGTCGTGCAGCACCTTGATCGCCTCCTTGTGCTGGCTGTCGGCGTCGAGCGGCATCGACAAGCTGCGGTCGGCCACGACCACAATCGTTCCGGCCCGGCTCGGGAGGCGCACCGTCAACCCGGCGAGCGCCAGCACGATCAGGATCAGGGTCACGGCCCGGAGGATTAGCAACCAGCGCGAACGAAACGCCCACGCGGCCAGCGAGACGGCCAGCGGCACGGCGAGCAACAGGTAGATGGGATGAAGGAAGACCATCGGACTATTCGTCGCCCTTGCCCGATCCCAGGAGGTAATAGAGCACGAAGCCGCCGCCGCCCAGGACAACAACGCCGATGATGATCAGCTCCACGAGTCCCACGCCGAAGAACATACGTGCCCCCTCGTCATTCGTCCTTGCTCGAACCGACCAGCCAGTAGATGAGGAAGAACACGCCGCCGAGAACGACGACGCCGCCGAGCGCGATAATCAACCAACTTGCCATGGGTCACTCCCGAGGGGAGGCGTTCAATCGGTCGATTGATCGTCCTTGCCTCTGCCCAAGATCCAGTAGATCAACCCGAAGATGCCGGCGACCGCGATGAGTCCCAAGACGGCAAGGCCCAGGGAGAACATCGGAAATCCTACAACCGGTTCTGCTTCCATCGCCCAACTCCTTCCCGAAATCACGAACATACCAAGCGCGAACCGCCGAGCGCGCGCCGCATCACTTTCCCGCCCGCACCGCAAGGGCCATGTGCAGTGTCAACACCGCTAGCGCCACCAGCAGCGGAATCCACGCCAGGTTGTAGATCGCGGGGGCCGTGGCGACGTCGTCGCTCCACGTTCCCCAGCGGCCGGTGACCGATTTCGTCAGGTCGGACTCTTCGCGCCGCAGCACGTTCACCGCGAACTGGTGCCGCGCGGTTTCAGCGTCGATCTCGTGCAGTCCCGGCTCGTCGGGCCTCACCATCACGCGCTGGGCCGCGACCGGGAACACGCGGGTGCCTCCCGCGGGCGACGCGTGAACCACGCTCTCCACGCCCAGCGCCACGGCCACGTGCACTGCTTCCCCAAGGCGGATGTTGGCGCGGCGCACCCCCGGCAGCTCCGTCGCCCGCCAGTGGACCAGGTTCCACATCAGCACCGGCCAGGCCGGCGATTCGAGCAACGTCGATTGATCGGGCCGCAGCCGCACGCGGACGTGACGCTGATTGACCAGGCCCTCGGCATCCGAAATCAGCGGCACGCCGCCCGCGAGGATCACGGGCGCGCCGGCCAGCTCGCGCGACTTGCCGGCGCCCCAGACGACGCCGGCAAGATTCAGGCCGTCCGTCAACGGATGCGTCCGGTCGAGGACGAACGGCCCGATGAACGGATCGGCATCCTTTTCCGCCAGGAGCTGCACGAGCCACGTCTCCGCGGTCGTGGGGACGTCATCGAGATCATCCGTGATGAGAAGCTGCGGCTGAGCGCCCGGAGGCGCCGTCCTGCCGGTCGCTTCGAGCGCCTTCTCCAGCGGCAACCGCAGGGCGTCGTTTTTCACATGGACCGCGACGCGCACCGCGGGCGCCTCTTCCCGCACCAGGGTCGCCTCGTTGTCGAAGGGCAGGGCATCGTCATCCAGGCGCGCCGACACGGCGGTCAATTCCTTGGGCAGCCGTAGAGTCACGCGGCGGATTTCATCGGCGTCAAAGGTCAGTTGCTCCCGATGGATTTCTTGCCTGGCCGGGGCGGAGTGCAGGACCAGCGTCGCCCTGCGCCGCTGCGGTTCGAAGTTGGCGATCTCCAATAGGCACCGGTCCACGCCGTCGCGCGTGCTGCGCGCCGCATTAATGAACGCCAGATTCGGCCGCGGCTTGCCGAACGACCACCATTCGAGGCGGCCCTCACCGGGCTCGTGCTCGGGGCCGTGGTCGCTGACGACCAGGATGCGGGCCTTGTCGCCGGCCAGCTCGCTCGCCAGGGCGGCAGCTTCCGGCAGGCGTGCGGCCGCGGCGTGGCCGCGCCAACCTTCCAGCGCTTGCTGGGCCTGGGTCCACGACCAGACCGTGTCGCCCAGGGCCACGGCGGTGTCGCCCGCCAGGATGAACCGGACCGGGTAGGCGTCGCCCCAGTGCAACTCGCGCTGCAGCGCGGCCTCGGCCAAGCGCCGTGGCGATTCGTCGCCTCCGGCCAGCATGGAAAAGGAATCGTCGAGCACGACCACCAGCGGCCAGCGTCCCTGACCGGTGTCTACGCGCGGGCCGACGGCGGCGCTGGCCAGCAGGATCAGCGCGGCGATTTCGAGGAAGAACAGCAGAGGCGTTTCCAGCCGGCGCATCCGCAGCCCGCTGGCCTGCGCTTCGGTGTGGTGCAGCCACAGCATGAGACTGGAAACCGGAACTTCGCGCCAGGTGTTGCGCAGCCAATAGAGGGCCGCGAGAGCCGGTATCGCGGCGAGCGCCGCCAAAGCCCAGGGAGCCGTCAGGAGGGGAAGCATGAGTCAGGAGTCAGTGTTTTAGCGCGGCGACGGCGCCCGGCACAACGTGAGGGCTGACCGAATGCCGGTTGCATCGTATCACACGTCGGCGGCAGTCGAGAATGAATTCGCTCTGCACGATCGGCCGATCTCGCGAATCGATTCCGCTTTGTGAAAAATCCCGTTCGCGGATCGTGCCGGTGTCGCTAGAATAATCCTACACAATCTCCCACGTTGCCCTGGTTGCCGGCATGAAAATTTCTCCCGTGGCGCGCCAGGATAACGTATAGTTGTATGCGCCGGGTTCCCCCTCTGCGACCGGGGTGGTTGCGCACCCGGCTGCCGACCCGTAGGATGAGTTGAATGGCTGCTCCAGCCACCACCGATGAATTTCTCGACCTGGTCCGCAAGAGCGGCGTCGCCGACGAAAAACGCTTCGACGCCTGGCTGCAGAAACTGAAAGGCGCCGGGCCGCTTCCCGCCAAGCCCAACGAGGCGGCCGGTCTGCTCATCCGCGACGGCATTCTC